>CATXEA010000014.1 GCA_958367245.1 uncultured Blautia sp. | reverse complement strand
GACAGGGTTCCATCCGTGCACCACAGTGGACTGGCGGCGGTGTTGTATTCGCTCCAGTACCAAGAGATTACGAAGTAAAAATGAACAAGAAAGAAAGAAGAGCTGCTCTGAAATCTGCTCTGACTTCTAAAGTTCAGGACAATAAATTAGTAGTAGTTGATGCTCTTACACTTGCAGATGTTAAGACAAAAGAAATGCAGAAGGTTCTTACAAACCTGAAAGCAGACAAAGCTCTTGTTGTAACTGCAGCAGATGACAGAAACATCATCCTTTCTACAAGAAACATCGCAGATGTTGAAACTGCAACTGTCAACACAATCAACGTATACGATGTTATGAAACATAACACCGTAGTTGTAACCAAAGATGCTGTTGCATCCATCGAGGAGGTATACGCATAATGGCTGACATTAAATACTATGACGTAATCAAAAAACCGGTGATTACAGAAAAATCCATGAATGCTATGGGTGAGAAGAAATACACTTTCTTAGTACATCCGGAAGCAAATAAAACACAGATCAAAGAAGCTGTGGAAAAAATGTTCGAAGGAACAAAAGTAAAGAGCGTTAATACCATGAACTTAGATGGTAAGAAAAAACGCCGTGGAATGGTAGTTGGTAAAACTGCTAAATCCAAAAAAGCTATCGTAGCCCTTACAGAGGACAGCAAAGATATCGAAATTTTCGAAGGTCTTTAATTCCTACAGATAGCGCCTATGTGCACGAAAGCACGATAACAAATTCGAAAGGAGAACAACAATGGGAATTAAAACCTATACCCCATATACACCGTCAAGAAGACATATGACTGGTTCTGATTTCTCAGAGATTACAACATCTACACCAGAGAAATCCTTAGTAGTGTCTTTAAATAAAAATGCTGGTCGTAACAACCAGGGTAAAATCACTGTAAGACACCGCGGAGGCGGAAGCAGAAGAAAATACAGAATCATCGACTTCAAGAGAAGAAAAGATGGTATCCCTGCAACAGTTAAGACTATTGAATACGATCCGAACAGAACAGCAAACATCGCTTTAATCTGCTACGCAGACGGCGAGAAAGCATATATCCTTGCTCCGGAAGGCTTAAAAGTAGGCCAGAAGGTAATGAACGGACCGGAAGCAGAAGTTCGTGTTGGTAACTGCTTACCATTAGAGCTTATCCCGGTTGGTACAATGATTCACAACATTGAGCTTCACCCAGGAAAGGGCGGACAGATGGTTCGTTCCGCTGGTAACGGCGCTCAGTTAATGGCTAAAGAAGGCAAATACGCTACACTGCGTCTGCCATCTGGTGAAATGAGAATGGTTCCGATTGTTTGCCGCGCTACAGTTGGTGAAGTCGGAAACGGCGATCACAGCCTGATCAACATTGGTAAAGCTGGACGTAAACGTCACATGGGTATCAGACCTACAGTTCGTGGTTCCGTAATGAACCCGAATGACCATCCACACGGTGGTGGTGAAGGAAAGACCGGTATTGGTCGTCCTGGCCCATGCACACCATGGGGCAAACCTGCTCTTGGTCTGAAGACAAGAAAGAAAAACAAACAGTCCAACAAGCTCATCGTAAGAAGACGCGATGGAAAAGCTTTATCTAAATAATAAGGAGGAGAAAGCATGTCTCGTTCACTGAAAAAAGGACCTTTTGCAGACGCTCACTTACTGAAAAAAGTTGACGCATTAAACGCTGCAAACGAGAAATCCGTTATCAAAACCTGGTCACGCCGTTCTACAATCTTCCCATCTTTCGTAGGACACACAATCGCAGTTCACGATGGAAGAAAACACGTGCCGGTATACGTTACAGAAGATATGGTTGGACATAAACTCGGTGAGTTTGTAGCAACCAGAACTTACAGAGGACACGGAAAAGACGAAAAGAAATCCGGAGTTCGCTAATCATTGATTATATAAACTGCCTGTTGTCCCCAAAGGGGCAGCAAGGCGGGTTAACCCTTAGATTGAGCAAGAGGAAAGGAGGCACTTTAAAATGGCAAAAGGACATAGAAGCCAGATCAAAAGAGCCAGAAATGAGAATAATAGAGAGACAAGACCGTCTGCAAAATTATCTTATGCAAGAATTTCTGTTCAGAAAGCCTGCTACGTATTAGATGCAATCCGTGGAAAAGATGCGCAGACAGCACTTGGTATCCTGACATACAACCCAAGATACGCTTCCAGCGTAATCAAGAAATTACTTGAGTCAGCTATCGCAAACGCTGAGAATAACAATGGAATGAACGCAGACAACCTCTACATTGCAGCATGCTACGCAGATAAAGGACCTACAATGAAGAGAATTCAGCCAAGAGCACAGGGTAGAGCTTACAGAATCGAAAAGAGAACAAGCCATATCACCATCGTGCTGGATGAAAGATAAGGAGGAAAAGCATGGGACAGAAAGTTAACCCACATGGCCTTAGAGTCGGTGTTATCAAGGATTGGGATTCAAGATGGTATGCTGATGCAGACTTCGCTGACTACCTGGTAGAAGACTACAACATCAGAACATTCCTTAAAAAGAAATTATACAGCGCAGGTGTTTCCAAGATCGAGATCGAGAGAGCATCTGACAGAGTTAAGATCATCATCTACACAGCTAAACCTGGTATCGTAATCGGTAAAGGCGGCGCTGAGATCGAGAAAGTTAAAGCTGAGTTAAAGAAATACACAGATAAGAAATTAATCGTAGATATCAAAGAAGTGAAAAGACCAGACAGAGATGCACAGTTAGTAGCTGAGAACATTGCACTTCAGCTTGAGAACCGTATTTCTTTCCGTCGTGCTATGAAATCTACAATGCAGAGAACAATGAAGGCTGGAGCACTTGGTATTAAAACTGCTTGTTCCGGACGTCTTGGCGGTGCTGATATGGCTCGTACAGAGTTCTACAGCGAAGGAACTATTCCGCTTCAGACACTTCGTGCAGATATCGATTACGGATTCGCTGAAGCAGACACAACATACGGCAAAGTTGGCGTAAAAGCTTGGGTCTACAACGGTGAAGTACTTCCAACAAAAGGAACTAAGGAAGGGAGCGATAAATAATGTTAATGCCAAAAAGAGTTAAACGTCGTAAACAGTTCCGTGGCTCCATGAGAGGAAAAGCTCTTAGAGGAAATGTCATCAACTATGGTGAATTCGGACTTGTTGCTACCGAACCATGTTGGATTCGTTCCAACCAGATTGAGGCAGCCCGTATTGCTATGACACGTTATATCAAACGTGGTGGCCAGGTTTGGATTAAAATTTTCCCAGATAAACCAGTAACAGCAAAACCAGCAGAAACACGTATGGGTTCCGGTAAAGGTACTCTTGAATACTGGGTAGCAGTTGTTAAACCAGGACGTGTAATGTTCGAAATCGCAGGCGTTTCTGAAGAAATCGCACGTGAAGCATTACGTCTTGCAATGCACAAGTTACCATGTAAATGTAAAATCGTTTCTCGTGCAGACTTAGAAGGCGGTGATAACAGTGAAAATTAATAAATTCGTAGAAGATTTAAAAGCAAAATCAGCTGCAGAATTAAATGAAGAATTAGTAGCTGCTAAAAAAGAACTTTTCAATCTGAGATTTCAGAATGCAACTAATCAATTAGAGAATACAAGCCGCATTAAAGAGGTTCGCAAGAACATTGCAAGAATCCAGACAGTAATTACTGAGCAGGCTAACGCTTCCAAATAATAGGAGGAAACTATCGTGGAAAGAAATCTGAGAAAAACCCGTGTGGGTAAGGTTGTAAGCAATAAGATGGACAAAACCATCGTAGTTGCAATTGAAGACCATGTAAAACATCCTCTTTACAAAAAAATCGTGAAGAGAACATATAAATTAAAAGCTCATGACGAGATGAATGAGTGTAATATCGGTGATACCGTAAAAGTAATGGAGACCAGACCGTTATCTAAAGATAAAAGATGGAGACTGGTTGAAATCGTAGAGAAAGCTAAATAAGGAGGAAACCAGTATGATTCAGCAGGAAAGCAGACTGAAAGTTGCGGATAACACTGGTGCAAAAGAAATCCTTTGTATTCGTGTTATTGGCGGCTCTACAAGAAGATATGCAAACATTGGCGATACAATCGTTGCTACAGTTAAAGATGCAACACCAGGCGGCGTTGTAAAAAAAGGCGACGTTGTTAAAGCTGTTGTAGTTAGAACAAAAAAAGGCGCTCGTCGTAAAGACGGATCCTACATCCGTTTCGATGAAAATGCTGCCGTAATCATTAAAGACGACTTAACTCCGAGAGGAACACGTATCTTTGGACCAGTTGCCAGAGAGCTTCGTGAGAAGAAATTCATGAAGATCGTTTCCTTAGCTCCGGAAGTATTATAAGGAGGGTGCCTAATGTCAGCTATGAAGATTAAAAAAGGTGATACTGTTAAAGTAATCGCTGGTAAAGATAACGGCAAAGAGGGTAAAGTTCTTGCAGTTAATGTTAAAGACAATACCGTTTTAGTCGAGAACGTAAACATGGTAAGCAAACACAGCAAACCATCAGCAGCAAACCAGAACGGCGGAATCATCACAAAAGAAGCTCCGCTGCACATCTCCAACGTAATGCTGGTTGTTGACGGAAAAGCTACAAGAGTAGGTTTCCAGATGGATGGTGACAAAAAAGTACGTGTTGCAAAAGCAACAGGTAAAGTAATCGATTAATTGAGAGAGGAGGCATGACAAGTGAGTAGATTAAAAGAAATGTACAAAAATGAGATCATGGATGCCATGACCAAAAAATTTGGATACAAAAATGTTATGGAAGTGCCAAAACTCGAAAAAATCGTTGTTAACATGGGTGTTGGTGAAGCCAAAGAAAACGCTAAGCTTCTTGATGCAGCAATCGCTGATATGGAGCTGATCACAGGACAGAAAGCAGTAGCTACAAAAGCTAAAAAATCTGTCGCTAACTTCAAAATCAGAGAGGGAATGGCTATCGGTTGTAAAACAACTTTAAGAGGTGAAAAGATGTATGAGTTCGCTGATCGTCTTATCAACCTTGCACTTCCTCGTGTACGTGACTTCCGTGGTGTAAACCCGAACGCATTTGACGGTAGAGGTAACTACGCTCTGGGTATCAAAGAGCAGTTAATCTTCCCAGAAGTTGAATATGATAAAGTTGACAAAGTAAGAGGTATGGACATCATCTTCGTTACTACAGCTAAGACTGATGAAGAAGCTCGTGAATTACTGACATTATTCAATATGCCGTTTGCAAAATAATAGGAGGAACGATTCATGGCTAAAACAGCAATGAAAATCAAACAGCAGCGTAAAGCTAAATTCTCCACAAGAGAATATACACGTTGCAAAATCTGTGGACGTCCACATTCAGTTTTAAGAAAATACGGAATCTGCCGTGTGTGCTTCCGTGAATTAGCTTACAAAGGACAGATCCCGGGCGTTAAAAAAGCTTCCTGGTAAGCCGAAACGCAATTATATAGAAACAAATTTGTCACAACAGGTAATAAAAATAGAAATGAGACATGTAAAGTCTGAAATTTAGGAGGAAACTAACATGACAATGAGCGATCCAATCGCAGATATGCTTACACGTATCCGTAACGCAAACACTGCTAAACATGATACAGTAGATGTTCCGGCATCTAAAATGAAAATTGCAATTGCTAACATCCTTTTAGACGAAGGTTATATCGCAAAATATGACTTAGTTGAAGATGGTGTTATGAAAACTCTTCACATCACACTGAAATACGGTGAAGATAAAAACGAAAAAATCATCACTGGTTTAAAGAGAATCTCCAAACCTGGTCTTCGTATTTACGCAGGCAAGGATGAGCTTCCAAGAGTACTTGGCGGCCTCGGAATCGCTATTCTTTCCACAAACCAGGGTGTTATCACTGACAAAGAAGCTCGCAAACTTAAAGTTGGCGGCGAAGTGTTAGCATTCGTTTGGTAATTCGAAAGCGTAAACTTTAAATCAAGATTTTTTATAGAGACAAACTGAAAACAGAGAGGATTCTCAGTAATCCTCTCCGATAATCTAAGTAAGGAGGACAAATATATGTCACGTATCGGTAGACTTCCTGTTGCTATTCCGGCTGGTGTAGAAGTTAAAGTCGCAGAAGGCAACGTAGTAACCGTAAAAGGATCTAAAGGAACTCTCGAAAGAGCGCTTCCTGTAGAAATGGAAATCAAAGTTGAAGATGGTCAGGTAGTTGTTACAAGACCAAGCGACTTAAAGAGAATGAAAGCTCTTCACGGTTTAACAAGAAGCTTAATCCACAACATGGTTGTTGGTGTAAGCGAGGGTTACACAAAAACTCTTGAAGTTAACGGTGTAGGTTATAAAGCAGCTAAACAGGGCAAGAAGCTTGTTCTTAACCTTGGTTACTCTCACCCGGTTGAAATGGAAGATCCGGAAGGAATCGAGTCCAAAGTAGACGGAAACAAAATTATCGTATCCGGTATCAGCAAAGAAAAAGTTGGTCAGTTTGCGGCTGAAATCAGAGATAAGAGAAGACCAGAGCCATACAAGGGCAAAGGTATTAAATATATCGACGAAGTTATCAGACGTAAAGTTGGTAAAACTGGTAAGAAATAATTAAGGAGAGTGAGAAAATGATTAATAAAGGATCTAGAGCATTAGTTCGTCAGAATAAGCATAGAAGATTACGTCATCATTTAAACGGCACTGCAACAACTCCTCGTTTAGCAGTATTCCGTTCCAACAAGCATATGTATGCACAGATTATTGATGACACAGCACACAAAACTCTTGTATCAGCTTCTACTCTTCAGAAAGAAGTTAACGCTGAATTAGAGCACACAGATGATGTTGCTGCAGCAGCACACTTAGGAACTGTTATCGGTAAAAAAGCTATCGAAGCCGGTATCGAAAGCGTTGTTTTCGACAGAGGCGGATACATTTACCACGGTAAAGTGAAAGCATTAGCAGATGCAGCAAGAGAAGCTGGTCTGAAATTCTAAGAGGAAGGAGCGCAAACACATGAAACGTAATCTTATTGATGCTAGTCAGTTAGAATTAGAAGATAAAGTAGTAACAATCAAACGTGTTACAAAGGTTGTTAAAGGTGGTCGTAACTTCCGTTTCACAGCTTTAGTTGTTGTTGGTGACGGCAACGGACACGTTGGTGCAGGTTTAGGAAAAGCAGCCGAAATTCCTGAAGCAATCCGCAAAGGAAAAGAGGATGCTATGAAAAAATTAGTAACAGTAGCAAGAGATGAGAATGGTTCTATCACTCATGACTTCGTAGGAAAATTCGGCAGCGCAGAAATGCTCCTGAAGAAAGCTCCGGAAGGTACTGGTGTTATCGCCGGCGGTCCTGCACGTGCGGTAATCGAGTTAGCTGGTATCAAAAACATCCGTACAAAATGTATGGGTTCCAGAAACAAACAGAACGTTGTTCTCGCTACAATCGAAGGCTTAAGACAGTTAAAAACTCCAGAAGAAGTTGCTAAACTTCGTGGAAAATCTGTTGATGAGATTCTGGCTTAAGGAGGAATACGAAAATGGCAAACACATTAAAAGTTACATTAGTAAAATCTCCTATTGGCGCTGTTCCGAAACATAAACTTACTGTTAAAGCAATGGGTCTTACCAAACTGCACAAAACAGTTGAAATGCCGGACAATGCGGCAACAAGAGGAATGATTCAGCAGGTACAGCACCTGGTAAAAGTAGAAGAAGCATAAATTTCAAAAGGAGGTGCCAGTCATGGAATTAGCAAACTTAAGACCAGCAGATGGTTCTAAGCACAGCGACAACTTCAGAAGAGGTCGTGGACATGGTTCAGGAAACGGCAAAACAGCCGGTAAAGGACATAAAGGACAGTTAGCACGTTCCGGCCACAAAAAACCGGGATTCGAAGGTGGTCAGATGCCTTTATACAGACGTCTGCCTAAGAGAGGTTTCAAAAACAGAAACTCTAAAGAAATTATCGCAGTTAATGTTGACATTCTCAACCGTTTTGAGGATGGCACAGAGGTAACAGTTGAGACATTACTTGCAAGCGGTGCAATTTCCAAAATCGCTGATGGCGTTAAACTTCTTGGAAATGGTGAGCTTACAAAGAAACTCAATGTTAAAGTGAATGCTGTAAGTGAAACAGCAAAAGCAAAAATTGAAGCAGCAGGTGGTTCAGTAGAGGTGATCTAATGTTTGAAACTCTTAAAAATGTTTTTAGAGTAAAAGAAATGAGACGCAAACTGCTCTACGTTGTATGGATGATCTTTATTATCCGTATCGGCTCTCAGCTCCCGGTTCCGGGAGTTGACAGCGACTTCTTCAAGAACTGGTTTGCAAGTAACGGCGGCGATGCGTTCAACTTCTTTGATGCATTCACCGGCGGCTCATTCGAGCGAATGTCAATTTTCGCATTAAACATCACACCTTATATCACTTCTTCCATCATTATGCAGCTTATGACCATCGCTATCCCGGCGTTGGAAGAGATGCAGAGAGACGGCGAAGAAGGCAGAAAAAAAATCACTGCAATTACAAGATATGTGACTGTAGGCTTGGCTCTGTTTGAATCCGTTGCTATGGCAATCGGATTCGGTCGTCAGGGCCTTATTCCAGATATGAATTTCTTAAAAGGTGTAGTAGTAGTTGTCTGCCTTACAGCAGGTTCTGCTATGCTGATGTGGATTGGTGAGCGTATCACAGAGAAGGGTATCGGAAACGGTATTTCTATCGTACTCTGTGTTAATATTGTTTCACGAATCCCAAGCGATTTGTCATTATTATATGAGAACTTTATCAAAGGCAAGACAATTGCAAAAGGTACACTTGCAGGTCTTATTATTGCAGCAATCATCGTTGTTGTAGTAGTACTGGTACTGGTTCTCAACGGAGCAGAAAGAAGAATTCCTGTTCAGTATTCCAAGAAGATGGTCGGAAGAAAGATGATGGGCGGTCAGTCCACCAACATTCCTCTGAAAGTCAATACTGCAGGCGTTATTCCTGTCATTTTTGCTTCATCCATTATGTCTTTCCCGACAGTTATTGCACAGCTTCTGGGTAAAGGAAATGGAACAGGTATCGGAAGTGAGATTCTTCGCGGTCTGTCTTCCAATAACTGGTGTAATCCGAAACAGCTTCAGTATAGCTGGGGATTAATTCTGTACATTGTGCTTTGTGTATTCTTTGCATATTTCTACACTTCCATCACATTCAACCCGCTGGAAGTCGCAGACAATATCAAGAAGCAGGGTGGTTTCATTCCTGGTATTCGTCCGGGAAAACCTACGTCAGATTATTTGACTAATATCTTAAATTATATTATATTTATAGGTGCAGTAGGTCTTATTATTGTGGCGATCATTCCGTTCTTCTTCAATGGAATTTTCGGAGCAAATGTATCATTCGGCGGAACATCCATCATCATTATCGTTGGTGTAGTTCTTGAGACTGTGAAACAGATTGAATCACAGATGCTCGTCCGCAACTACAAAGGCTTCCTGAACAACTAAAAATGAGAGGTTGCGGTGCTATGTGCGTCGCAGCCTTGATTTGCTAAAACACAAAAGTACACAAAAGTACAGAAATGGAGGGTTTTATCTATGAAAATCATTATGTTAGGCGCACCGGGAGCCGGAAAAGGCACACAGGCAAAGAAAATTGCGGAGAAATACAATATTCCGCATATTTCTACAGGTGATATTTTCCGTGCGAACATCAAAAACGGCACAGAGCTTGGCAAGAAAGCAAAAACCTACATGGATCAGGGACTTCTCGTTCCGGATGAACTGACCTGTGATCTGGTTGTTGACAGAATTCAGCAGCCTGACGCAGCAAACGGCTATGTTCTGGACGGTTTCCCAAGAACAATTCCTCAGGCAGAATGTCTGACAGACGCTCTGAATAAACTGGGAAGCAAGATGGATTATGCAATTGACGTGGACGTACCGGATGAGAATATCGTAAACCGTATGTCCGGAAGACGTGCCTGCCTGAAATGCGGCGCTACATATCATGTAGTATACGCTGCACCGAAGACAGAAGGCGTTTGTGATGTATGCGGTGAGCAGCTTGTTCTTCGCGATGACGATCAGCCGGAAACAGTACAGAAGAGACTGAACGTATACCATGAGCAGACACAGCCGCTTATCGACTACTATACAAAACAGGGAATTTTAAAAACAGTAGACGGCACAAAGAACCTGGATGAAGTATTCGGGGAAGTTGTTGCCATTCTCGGAGAGTAATCACGGTGTCTTTTGTACACCACTGGAGGTAACATGTCGGTTTCAATAAAGACAGAACACGAAATAGAACTTATGAGGGAGGCAGGCCACCTTCTGGAAAAGGTCCATGATGGTCTGATTCCTTACATTAAGCCGGGAATCAGCACCAAGGAGCTTGACCGTATTGGTGAGGAGATGATTCGCTCCATGGGATGCGTCCCGAACTTTTTGAACTACGGAGGATTTCCGGGTTCCTTTTGTATCAGTTTAAACGATGAGGTCGTTCACGGCATTCCATCTGAGGAGAAGATTATTCAGGATGGCGATTTAGTGAAGATTGACGCGGGACTGATTTATAAGGGCTATCACTCTGATGCAGCAAGGACTTATGCAGTAGGAGAGGTTTCCCCTGAGGCGCGTAAATTAATGGATGTGACCAGGGAATGTTTCTTTGAGGGCCTGAAGGCTGCAAGAGCAGGAAATCATCTCAACGATATTTCCAAGGCAATCGGTGCCCACGCTGCAAAATACCGTTATGGTATTGTCCGTGATCTTGTTGGACATGGAATCGGCACCCACCTTCACGAAGATCCACAGATACCGAATTTCCCGCAGAGAAGAAGGGGCGTACGCCTTATGCCGGGAATGACGCTGGCTGTGGAACCAATGATAAACTTAGGCCGCGCTGATGTGGCATGGCTGGATGATGACTGGACGGTAGTGACTATGGATGGTTCACTTTCCGCCCACTATGAGAATACAATTCTTATCACGGACGGAGATCCGGAGATTTTGACTCTCACGAAATAACTTGGACGACATAGGAGGTTAAAAATGTCAAAAGCAGATGTAATTGAAGTGGAAGGCACTGTTCTGGAGAAGCTGCCTAACGCAATGTTTAAAGTGGAACTTGAGAACAAACATGTAGTGCTTGCACATATCAGTGGAAAGTTACGAATGAATTTCATCCGTATTCTGCCGGGAGATAAGGTAACAATTGAACTATCTCCTTATGATCTGTCCAAGGGCAGAATCATCTGGCGAGATAAATAAGGGCACGCAGATAATTGCGAGTGAATAATAGAAGGCTGTGTCAGTGTTGAAATCAATGCTGGTACAGTCTTTTTTGTATAACAAGACTGTCTCAATCTTAGAATAGCATTTGCTAATTTTCTGAAAGTTTTACTTGATTTTCAGAAAAAGATGTGGTATAGTGTCTATCAAAGAAAAGGGAGTAGCTTCCATTATGAAAGATTCCTGATTTGTTTCTTTCAGAAGTGGTACATATATGCGTCAGAACGGTAGATTAAAAATACCCGCGATATGAGTAATCAGCAAGACTTTTGTTTTTGGCATGGAAATACGTGTCTTAAATGAAAGTCTTTTTCTTTTCTTTACAGATAAAAAATAAGCATAGTATGAAGGAGGAGCAACGTGGAGGATTTTAACAATTTCGGAAATAATCCGTTTTCAGGAATGAACGGGAAGAAATCGGGGAAAACACCCGGGAAGATGCCGAAAGTCGGCAAGCATATGAAGCATGTAGCTTTAGGAGTAGCGGGAATTGCCGTTCTGGGAATTCTTGCAGGAGATGCTTCTTATCAGATTCAGGAACAGGAGCAGGCAGTTCTGACTACCTTTGGCGTACCTAAGGCAGTAACTGAAACAGGACTTCATTTTAAAGTTCCTTTTATTCAGAAAGTAGAAAAAGTAAATACAACCATTCAGGGGTTCCCGATTGGATATGACATGGGGAATAACGAAACTGTCGAAAATGAAGGCGTTATGATTACCTCAGACTATAACTTTATTGATGTAGATTTCTTTGTAGAGTACAGAATCGCAGACCCGGTGAAATATCTCTACACCTCAGAAGAGCCGGAGAATATCCTGAAAAATATTTCCCAGAGCTGTATCCGTACCGTTATCGCAAGCTATAAGGTAGACGATGTACTGACAACAGGAAAGAGCGAGATTCAGAGTAAGATTAAAGAGATGATTATGAATCAGATTGAAGAGCAGGATATTGGAATTCAGCTTGTAAACATCACAATTCAGGATTCTGAACCGCCGACACAGGAGGTTATGCGGGCATTTAAAGCAGTGGAGACTGCGAAACAGGGAAAAGAGACAGCGCTGAATAACGCCAACAAGTACCGCAATGAGAAGCTTCCGGAAGCAGAGGCTAAGGCAGACCAGATTATTCAGGATGCAGAAGCGGAAAAAGAAGTGCGTATCAACGAAGCAGAAGCAGAGGTTGCCAGATTCAATGCGATGTATGAAGAGTACAGCAAGAATCCGGAGGTAACGAAGAAGCGTATGTTCTACGAGGCAATGGAAGACGTTCTTCCTCAGATGAAGATTGTCATTGACAGCGGATATGGAGTGCAGAAGGTACTGCCTCTGGAATCCTTTGTAAGCACAATGGAAGACAGCGGGGAAGAGAACAGCGCAGAAGAGAACAGTACAGAGACAGCGGAAGCGGAGGTAGAAAATAATGAAAATTAAAAAAATACCTGTTATCATAGGCGCAGTTGTAGTTATGGCATTGGGGCTGACTTCCGTAACTGTAACAGCCCAGAATGAATATAAACTGATTCGTCAGTTTGGTAAGGTAAAAAGAGTAATTGATAAGCCGGGACTGAGCCTGAGGATTCCATTCCTGGAAACAGCAGCGACACTGCCCAAAGAAACACTTCTGTACGATTTGGCTCCGTCTGATGTTATCACAGGAGATAAGAAGACCATGATCAGCGACAGCTATGTATTATGGGAAATCGCAGATCCGCTGAAATTCGCACAGACACTGAATTCATCCATTGAAAGCGGAGAAAGCCGAATCAACACAGCCGTATATAACGCGACTAAGAATGCGATCAGCAGCATGTCACAGGATGAAGTTATTACAAGCCGTGATGGAGAGCTGGCTGAGATGGTTATGAAATCAATCGGAAACAATATGGATCAGTACGGCATTACAATTAAGAAGTTCGAGACAAAGCAGATTGACCTTCCGGATGACAATAAAGAAGCCGTATATGAACGGATGATTTCCGAGAGAGACAACATTGCGGCTACCTATACAGCTCAGGGTAATTCCGAGGCGAAGGTTATCCGCAATACTACAGATAAGGAAATGGCAATCCAGATTTCCGAAGCTGAGAAGAAAGCGGAATTTTTAAGAGCCGAAGGCGAGCAGGAATATATGAAGATTCTTGCACAGGCATACGGAGAAGAAGGAAGACAGGAATTTTATTCCTTTGTAAGAAGTCTTGATGCACTGAAGAATTCCATGACAGGAGATGACAAGACCGTTATCCTTTCGGCAGATTCCCCGATCGCCCAGATATTTGCAGGCTATTGATAAAAAATAATGATAAGTTCAGCCCCGGGCAGTGTTCTGACAGCCCGGGGCAAATTGATTTAAAAATAAATTAAAAAAACTATTGCATTTTTGAAAACAAGGTGATAAAATATAATGCGAACGCGCGAATACCTTGTTTTTGCGCGCTCAGAAACTGCAGATTTTAATGAATAAGCGGAAGGAGGATTTCCAGTGAAAGTAAGATCATCTGTAAAGCCGATCTGCGAGAAATGCAAGATCATTAAAAGAAAAGGATCTATCAGAGTAATCTGTGAGAACCCGAAACACAAACAGCGTCAGGGTTGATTCCGGCTTGTTTGTAAACATGCGGCTGTAGTATGAAACACCCGGAAAGGTTGTTCAGACTATTTTGTGTTAATTTTTTATTTAGCATGTATTGCCTAATACCGAGAGGCAACGTTGGCCCGTTGGCCGCAACATTTCGGAAAGGCCGCTATTCGCCAATTGCGGCTGGGTGTTTTACCGAGGCACCCCAATTAGGAACTAAAAAAAGAAAGCGGCGCAGATGCACCCCATTTCACCTTGTACCGATGTACAAGTGGTGTACGGACGCAGGACTTTCAGTAAAAAAGAAGGCTGTTCACAGACTGAAGACCACAGGTCAATGTCAGGATTCAGATGAACAGTAAGAGAAAATGGAGGAAACAGTACATGGCTCGTATAGCTGGTGTAGACTTACCAAGAGAAAAACGTATTGAAATCGGTCTTACCTACATTTATGGAATTGGTAGACCAAGCGCAACAAAAATTCTTGAGCAGGCAGGCGTTGACGCTGACATTCGTGTTAGAGACCTGACTGACGAAGATGTAAAGAAAATCAGCGCTGTTATTGATGAAACAATGATGGTAGAAGGTGATCTTCGTAGAGAAATCGCTCTTAACATTAAGAGACTGCAGGAAATCGGATGCTACAGAGGTATCCGTCATCGTAAAGGACTTCCGGTTCGTGGTCAGAAGACTAAGACAAACGCTAGAACACGTAAAGGTCCTAAGAGAACAGTAGCAAATAAGAAGAAATAATCGTTGATATATTAACTAAGCAAATATAGGAAAGTGTAGGTTAGTTTTAAAATGGCAAAAGTGACTAAAAAAACGACAGCAAAACGTCGTGTCAAGAAAAACGTTGAACACGGACAGGCACACATTCAGTCTTCTTTCAACAATACAATTGTTACACTGACTGACAGTGAAGGAAACGCTCTTTCATGGGCAAGTGCAGGCGGTCTGGGATTTAGAGGTTCAAGGAAATCTACTCCTTACGCAGCACAGATGGCAGCAGAGACTGCTACAAAAGCTGCTCTGATTCATGGTTTAAAAACTGTAGACGTTATGGTAAAAGGACCAGGTTCTGGTCGTGAAGCTGCAATCCGTGCTCTTCAGGCATGCGGTCTTGAAGTAACAAGCATCCGTGACGTAACACCGGTACCACACAATGGTTGCCGTCCACCAAAACGCAGAAGAGTCTAATTAGGAGGTTGTTGAACAATGGCAGTAAATAGAGTACCTGTTCTGAAAAGATGCAGATCCCTCGCTCTGGATCCAATTTATTTAGGAATTGATAAAAAATCCACAAGACAGTTAAAACGTGCAAACCGTAAAATGTCTGAGTATGGTTTACAGTTAAGAGAAAAACAGAAAGCAAAATTCATCTACGGAGTTCTTGAGAAACCTTTCCGTAACTACTACAAAAAAGCGGACAGAATGCCGGGCCAGACAGGTGAAAACCTTATGGTTATGCTTGAGTCCAGACTTGACAACGTAGTATTCCGTCTTGGATTTGCTAGAACAAGAAAAGAAGCTCGTCAGATCGTTGACCACAAACACATCCTTGTAAACGGCAAATGTGTAAACATTCCGTCTTACCTTGTAAAAGCCGGCGATGTAATCGAGATTAAAGAAAAAGCAAAAGGATCCGAAAGATACAAAGGAATCCTTGAAGTAACTGGTGGAAGACTTGTTCCGGAATGGCTTGAGTCTGATCAGGAGAACTTAAAAGGTACAGTGAAAGAACTTCCGAACAGAGAAGCAATCGATGTTCCGGTTGACGAGATGCTTATCGTCGAGCTGTATTCTAAATAATAGCTTATAAGGGTTCTTTTTGAACCCTTTAAGTTGATTTTAGAAAAGTAACAATTCGTTACAAATAAATACCCTCAAACTTTCATTAACCCAGAAGGAGGGAACAAAATAGTGTTTGATTTTAATAAACCAAAAATCGAAATTACCGAAATATCCGAAGACAGAAAATTTGGCAGATTCGTAGTAGAACCTCTTGAAAGAGGATATGGTACTACACTTGGCAATTCTCTCAGAAGAATTATGCTGTCATCCCTGCCGGGAGCAGCCGTAAGCCAGGTAAAGATCGACGGTGTACTTCATGAATTCAGCTCCATCCCAGGGGTGAAGGAAGATGTCAGCGAGATCATTATGAATCTGAAGAGCCTTGCAATCAAGAACTACAGTTCTGACAATGAGCCGAAGACCGCATACATTGAGTGCGAGGGCAAAGGCGTTGTTACTGCTGCTGATATTCAGGCAGACCAGGATATCGAGATTATGAATCCTGATCAGGTTATCGCAACACTGAATGGCGGAAAAGACTGCAGACTTGCAATGGAACTTACCATTACCAAGGGACGCGGATATATCAGTGCAGATAAGGGCAAATCAGACGATATGCCTATCGGTGTTCTTGCAGTAGATGCAATCTATACACCAGTAGACAGAGTCAACATGGTTGTTGAGAATACACGTGTTGGTCAGGTAACTGACTATGATAAGCTGACACTGGATGTGTACACAAACGGTACACTGGATCCGGACGAGGCAGTCAGCCTTGCAGCGAAAGTATTAAGCGAGCACTTAAGCCTTTTCATTGACCTTTCCGAGAATGCAAAGACCGCTGAGGTTATGATTGAGAAAGAAGACAATGAGAAAGAAAAAGTTCTGGAAATGAGCATTGATGAGCTTGAATTATCTGTTCGTTCCTACAACTGCTTAAAGAGAGCCGGCATTAATACAGTTGAAGAATTATGTAACAAGACTTCTGATGATATGATGAAGGTTCGTAACCTTGGTCGCAAGTCATTAGAAGAGGTACTTGCGAAACTGAAAGAGCTGGGCTTACAGCTTCAGCCAACTGAGGAATAATCTGCCGTAGAGCAGGAGATTTCCAGCGCATATAAATTACAGTGGGGTGCCAAAGCAGTGATGCAGTAAGACCGAACAAGCGTGTTTCACTGTCCCACAGATGGAGGATAAAATAATGGCAAAATATAGAAAATTAAGCAGAACAGCTTCCCAGAGAAAAGCATTACTCAGAAACCAGGTAACTAATCTGTTATACAACGGAAAAATCGTTACTACAGAAGCAAAAGCAAAAGAAATCCGTAAAATCGCTGAAGGCCTTATCGCTATGGCAGTTCGCGAGAAAGATAACTTCGAGACAGTTACAGTAACTGCTAAAGTTGCTCGTAAAGATGCTGAAGGCAAGAGAGTGAAAGAAGTTGTTGACGGAAAGAAGAAAACTGTATACGATGAAGTACAGAAAGAGATCACAAAAGACGCTCCTTCCAGACTTCACGCTCGTCGTCAGATGATGAAAGTTTTCTATCCTGTAACTGAAGTTCCGGCTAAAGGTGCAGGCAGAAAGAAAAACACAAAAGAAGTTGACATGGTTAAGAAAATGTTCGAAGAAGTTGCTCCGAAATACGTTGGACGTAACGGTGGTTACACAAGAATCGTAAAGATTGGCCAGCGTAAAGGTGACGGCGCAATGGAAGTATTAATCGAGTTAGTATAATTTTCGATTAATAATTCTGCGAAGATTCAGGGCTGTGTGCAGACAGATTACTTTGTCTGTACACAGCTTTTTTTCTTTATAGGAAAGACCGCCTACGGCGCTCTCTTGAATGGAAAAGGGCCCGCACGGAGGCGGGCACAACAAGCGGACGAATGTTGGTTTAGAAGATATAAAAATCTTCTTCATCAAAATCGTCATCAAGTTCATCATCATTTAAGAAATAATCCATATCCAGAAGTTCATCCTCGCTCATAAGGCGAATGTCCTTGGAAGTCATACCTTCCGGGGGATTATCCATGTATTTTTTGCGTAATTCCTCGATGTTTGGTTTCATAGTAGTTCATCCTCCTTCCAGAGGATTATATCATAAAATCGAAGAAATTTATGCAGAAGAACGCTTTCCACGAGATTTGGACATTGCTTTCTCGTAAAGTTCTTCGAGAGATACGCGTTTGTGATTGTAATAAAGTTCAAGAAACACCATCTTGTGTTGACAGTCTGGACATTCCAGAGGATCATAACCAAAAGAGGAAAGAATAGCAGTTCGCCATTGATTGAAACTGCGATAAATATGATGTTTACTTTTTGAAATGGCACGATGGAGCCTGGAATCAATCTTACGATGGCGGGCATAGAGGCCGCCATACCGGATCATTTTGAAATGTTTTTCTGGTATGTGCCGGATTAATCGCTGAATGAATTCCATGGCAGGAACTGTTTCTTCTATGTATTGTCCGTCTTCATGTCGGTTGTAGTGGAAGGTGACCTTTTCACCATCGTATTTATCGATTCGGGAAGTGGCAATGACAGGCCGCCCAAGATACCGTCCAATGTATTTCGCAACGGTTTTGGGATCGCAGAGGTTTGGTTTTGCATAAACATAAAATCCCTGTTTGTGTTCACTGTAACATTTCGCTTTCACTTTTTTGAAAGAAGGACCGATTTGGGACTCCATTTCATTAAGCAGAGCAGTGCGGAAAGCATTACGTAAATAAGTGTAATCAAAGTATTTGACAGACCGCCAAAAGCCATCATCGCTGTATCCGCCTTCAGATATGAGGCAGTGGATATGTGGGTTCCATTTCAGGTCTCTGCCAAATGTATGTAAAACCATAATGAAACCGGGCGTGAAGTTTTTGGATTTATTCAGCTTATAAAACATACGAGAGATCACGCTGTTTACAGAGTGAAACAGACAATCGAGCAGAGAACGGTCTTCGAGAAAGAAATCACGAAGTTCCTCATCAATCGTGAAAACACAATGGCGGTGTTTGACATTAACGAGTTTAAAGGACATACTGGTAGTGCGTTCCATGGCATATTTATTTCCACAGGTCGGGCAGAAACGGCTGTGGCAGCGGAAAGGAACAAATTTGAGTTTTCCACAGTGAGGACAGCCATACATTGCCCCGCCAAAGGAAGGATCTCCACAGCTTAACATCTTATCAATATTTTCCATCTCAGTTTTTCTGGGATGAAGAGTATATTTAATTTCTTCATAATAGTCGGTAAAGATTTCCTGTAAGATATTCATAAGCCTATTATGCACGAAAAAGCAACAAAAAGAAACCCCCTATCCCCTCAAGATTGAGGGGCAGGGGAGCTGAATAGGCGGAGCCTATTTTTTTGTGTTATCCCATTAAAACCTTGATTATTGCCGTCATTTAGCGTAAAATCGTAATGTACAAAAAATGAGTATAAAGATATATAATATGTTTATATATAATGTGTAGAAAGGAAAGATACAAAAGGTGAAGCTTGAGTAAAAAACACACCCGCCGGAATCGAAGGCGTGTTCTGCGTAATATCCTGCTGCTGACAGAGATTCTTATTATATCACTGATAATCGCAGGGGGAAGCAGGCTTTCGGCACAGCAGAAGAAGGCTGCGGATAAAAACAGCAGGATACAGAAGACAGTGCAGGCAGCAACACCGGATTTTTCATGGAAGAATTATAAGGCGATTGCTCACGCACTGGGAGGACTTGATGGAAAAAGCTATCTGAATTCCAAAGAGAGCTTTATCAGCAGCTATGAAAAAGGCGTACGTCTTTTTGAGGTGGATTTGACCAAAACCTCGGACGGAGTCTGGGTTTGCCGTCACAACTGGAACAAGCCGCTTGGTCAGTGGCAGGGGGAAGATAAGAAGGTTCTGACAGCAGAAGAATTTCTGGAAAGACCGATTTACGGGAAATATACACCTATGAGCTTGGAGGATTTCTTTGTACTTCTGAAGGATTATCCGGATGCATTTGTACTTATTGATTCCAAGCAATATTCTATACGGAATTACAGAAGAACCCTCGATGACTACAGTGAATACGTAAAGATTGCGCAGAATGCGGGGGCAGAGAAGGTGCTCGCACAACTGATACCGGAAATCTACAATCAGGCAATGTTTTCGGGAACTGCGCTTATATACGATTTTCCATCATATATATATTCTCTGTGGCAGGAGTATTCTCTGGAGGAAATAAAAGAAATTGCGGTTTTCTGCAAAGAAAAGAAAATTCCGGCGGTTACAGTATACAGTAAATACTGGACAGAGGAGATTCAGGAAATATTTGGAAAACACGGACTTCAGGTATATGTTTACACAGTAAATGAAGTTTCTGAGGCGAAAAAATTTATGGAGAACGGTGTGGCAGGAATCTGTTCAGATACACTGCTGGACAAAGATCTGGAGATAAAAAAGGAAAATAAAAAATGAAGATAAGAAGAATGATTGCTGTAAGCACAGCAAAAATTGTTGGATATATATGTAAAAAAATGGGACGTCAGGGTGTGACCTGGGCAGGAAAGGTTGCTCTGAAAATCTGTCCGGATATTCTGGAACAGTTGGCAGGACAGGTGAGAGAGCATATCTTTGCAGTCTGCGGCACAAACGGGAAGACGACTACGAATAACATGCTCTGCGCAGCTCTGGAAGCAGAAGGTAAGAAGGTAATCTGTAACCATACAGGTTCCAATATGCTTAACGGCGTAGTTTCCGCTTTTGTGCTGGGTGCGAAATGGAACGGAGAACTGGATGCAGATTATGCCTGTATTGAGGCGGACGAAGCGTCCACCAGATATATTTTCCCTGCGATTAAGCCGGATTACATGATTCTGACCAATCTGTTCCGCGACCAGTTAGACCGTTATGGAGAAATTGATATTACCATGAATATTCTGGAAGAAATGATGCGCAAGGTTCCTGATATGAAGGTAATTGTAAACGGAGATGATGCTTTAAGCGCGTATATTGCCATGGACAGCGGAAATGATTTTACAACCTATGGAATCAGCAGAAAGGTCATGGAGAATGCAGCAAGTGAAATCAGAGAGGGACGCTTCTGTAAATACTGCGGAGAGCGTCTGGAATACAATTTCTATCATTACAGCCAGCTTGGAGACTATCATTGTCCGAAATGCGGCTTTAAACGTCCGGAAATTGCTTTTGATGCAGAAGATGTAAAGGTTGGAGACCAGTTGTCGTTCACAGTGGAAGATACCCATATTGTGGCAAATTATAAAGGATTTTATAATGTATATAATATTCTGGCAGCTTACGCAGGAGTGCGTACAGCAGGGCTTAAGGCGGAACATTTCAATGAAATGCTTCGAAAGTTTAATCCGGAGAATGGCCGTATGGAGCAGTTCCGTATCAAAGGAACAGGAATCACTTTAAACCTTGCCAAGAATCCGGCAGGTTTTAACCAGAATATTTCTGCAGTGATGCAGGATAAAGCTCCGAAGGATATTATTATTGCCATCAATGACAATGCGCAGGATGGAATTGATATTTCATGGCTTTGGGATGTGGATTTTGACTTATTTAAGGATGAAAGCATTCGCTCCGTTACCGTAAGCGGAATTCGCTGTCAGGATATGCGTCTGCGCCTGAAATATGTGGATATTCCGTCAGAACTGGAAAGCGATATGGAAAAGGCTATCAGAAACAGGATAGACAATGGTACAGGAAATCTTTATCTGCTTGTTAATTATACAGCTTTGTTCAGTACCAGAAATATTCTGAAGAAACTGGAGGGTGAGAAATGATGAAAGTGACAATTGGACATTTATATCCGGATCTTTTGAACCTTTACGGAGACAGGGGAAACATCCAGTGTCTGGTGAAAAGATGCCAGTGGAGAGGAATTGAGGCTGAGGTAAAGACGTTTGAACTGGATGATAAAATAAGCTTTGAGGGACTGGATATCGTGCTTTTGGGCGGCGGTTCCGACAGAGAGCAGATGCTGGTATGCGAGAAGCTTCGTCAGATACGGGAAGAATTTAAAACATATGTGGAAGATAACGGTGTTGTGATTGCTATTTGCGGAGGTTATCAGCTTCTTGGAGAATATTATAAGACGGAAAAGGGAACTATTCCGGGACTGGAACTGGTAGATATGTGTACAGAACAGGGAGAAGGCCGTCTCATCAGCAATATTGTGCTGAAAAGCGAGCTTTTCGACATGCCTGTTGTGGGCTTTGAAAACCACGGAGGAAGGACTGACATCAGAGGGAATAAGCCTCTTGGAAAGGTACTCTATGGGGCTGGAAATGACGGGCAGTCTAAAGAAGAAGGAATTGTCTACAAAAATGTAATAGGAACTTATCTTCATGGACCGCTTCTTCCCAAGAACCCACAGCTTGCAGACTGGCTGATTATCCGGGCGCTGGAGCGTAAATATGGAGAAAAAGTGGAACTTACACCTCTCGACGACAGTCAGGAGCAGGAGGCTAATGCATATGTATATAACAGATTTGCAGGAGGCGCAGTATGAAAAATAAAACAGCTCTTTTACTTGTGGGCGCTTTGGCAGTATTTCTTTCTGCCTGTGGCCCGAATAAAGCTGCAGAGGCAGTAAAAGAAAGTGAAGAAATCGAAAAAGAGGGAAAAAGCTCCGAAAGCGAAGAAAAAGAAACCGAAACAGAAGAGGCAGAGACAGAGGAAGAGGCTGAACCGGAAGAAGCCGTAAAGGTTGGAATCCTTCTTCCTGAGGAAGGGACAAAAGATGAGGAATATCTGTCGCAGAAGTTCGAGGAGGCAGGGTATGAAGCGGAGATTCTGACTGCCGGAAATGATACGGAAACGCAGATACAGCAGATACAGACACTTGTGGAATCTGAGGCAGCGGCTATTGTAGTGAATCCTGTGGATGCCTATGGGCTTTCCGAAGCTTTTGCGGAGGCGCAGGAGAAAGAGATTCCGGTATTTTCGTATGATAAGCTGGTTATGAATACGGAGCTTGTAAAGTATTATGCAGCCTTTGACACCAGAGCAGAAGGCAGACTGGTCGGTGAAACGATCGTGAAGCTGAAAGATTTAGAGGCAGCCAGAGAAGAGAAGCTTTCCTATACGATTGAATTTCTGATGGGAACGCCTGAGGATGTAAGAGAATTGTTTTTCTACAATGGAATCCTTGAGGTGCTGCAGGAATATCTGGATGATGGAACTCTCGTATGTAAATCAGGCAAGCTGACCTTTGACGATACCAGCGTAATGCGGGGAAGCGAGATTGCGGCGAAAAGCAGGTTTCAGAGTATTCTGGATGAATTTTATGCGGCAGAGGGCGCGCCGGATATTATCTGTACTGCCTCTGACAAATATACATATACCATATCAGAGCTTCTTGAATCCAGAGATATCAATGCAGAAAATGAAAACCTGCCGCTGATAACAGGCTTCGGAAGCGAGGCGGAGGCAATAAAGGCTATTGCGGAAGGCAAAGTAGGATTTACACTCTTTCAGGACAGAAGTGAACTGGCAGATATCTGCGTGAAAATGGTGGATGGATATCTTACAGGTAATAAGGTTGAGGTGGATAACTATTCCCAGTATGACAATGGTAAAAAAATTATCGGAGCTTACACTTGTGAGGCGGAACTGATTGATGGCGACAATTACCAGATTATGGTAGATAACGGAACCTATACGGAGGAAGAAATTATGCCAAAGCTGCCGACTCCAACTCCGACCCCTGCACAGACGATGCAAAAGAAGACAGATAAGGAAACGCAGCCGACAGGGACACCGGTTCCCACAGAAGGCGCAAAGCCCTCTCCTTCTGTTGCGCCGTCGCCTTCAGAAACATTAACCGCAACTCCGACTCCCAAGCCGGAGGGCGCGGCTGTTCCTGCATCAAAGGCATAAAAAACAGAAAAAAAGTGACAGGGGAATTGAAATTCTCCTGTCATTTTTTCTGTTAATCTCTGAATGTGAGGGAGTCGTCTGTCATGGAATCCACGATTGCAAGAGATTCCAGTCTGACGCCCATATCGCGGATAATCTGGCCGCCCTGCTGGAAGCCTTTTTCGATACAGATACCTGCGCCTTCTAAGGTCGCGCCGGATTCTTTTACAATTTCGATCAAACCGAGAAGGGCGCAGCCGTTTGCGAGGAAGTCGTCAATGAGAAGTACGTGATCGTCCGGACCAAGGAATTTTTTGGAAAGGATGACATCGTAAACCTTCTTATGGGTAAAGGATTCTACTTTACTGGTGTATACTTCGCCGTCAAGATTAAGGCTCTGTGTTTTTTTGGCAAATATAACAGGTACATTGAAATACTGTGCAACAATACATGCAATACCGATACCGGATGCTTCAATAGTAAGAATTTTGGTAATTGGACAGTCAGAAAAACGGGCTTTAAATTCCTTGCCGATTTCATTGATGAGCGCTATGTCCATCTGATGGTTTAAAAAACTGTCTACTTTTAAAATATTTCCCGGTTTGATTGTACCGTCTTTCAGGATTCGGTCTTTTAAAAGTTTCATGGTTCGCTCTCCTTTAGCTATGTATGATTATCGTTTCGGATATTATATCTACTATAAGCCAAAATTGCCCGAAGTGCAATTATTTTTTGACAAAAAATACGAAAATAATTATAATGGTTTCAGGGCAAAAAAGGAAAGGGGGAGAAAAGAAATGAAAGAATATGAAGTAATCTGGGAGATTTTTAATAAATGTCCGAGAAACCAGATGCGGGATGTTTTTGTGGAAGAACTGGAACTGGAGGAACCGGAGGAATATATTAAGAAAAAATTTGCGGGAAAAGATATTACATATGAAAAAACGGTTCTTGCAGACGGAACGATTATCTTTGATATTGTAACTTCTCAAATAAAACAGCGTTGTTCCTTTACAGAGATTTGACAGATGTGGTATAATATAGCCTATGCGCGAGGAAAACATCTGAGATTCTATCAGATGGAAAGGAGAAGTTTATGTGTGGTACAAAGGAGAAACATCAGCATATCCTTGAAGACGGAACTGTGATTGAGCACACGCACGGCGAACATGGGCATCATCACAGTCATGCACATACGAAAGCGGTTATCAACAGGCTTTCACGGGCAATCGGACATCTGGAATCCATTAAGCGGATGGTAGAGGACGGACGTGACTGCAGTGAGGTACTGATACAGCTTTCCGCAGTGAAATCCGCAATAAACAACACGGGCAAGATTATACTTCAGGACCATATCGAGCACTGCATTGTAGATGCAGTGGAGCATGGCGATAGAGAAGCAATCAAAGAACTGGAAGTTGCAATCGACCGGTTCATGAAGTAAATAGAAAAGGAGTGCGAAAAATGGCAAAAGAGTGCAACAGTACAACATGTACAAAATCAAGCTGTGAAGGCTGCAGCCAGAAAGACAAACCGAAGAGCTTTCTGGAAGAAATGAATAAGTTTTCTGACATTAAACATGTAGTGGGAATCGTCAGCGGAAAAGGCGGCGTTGGTAAATCCTTCGTAACAGGTTCTCTTGCAAATATGATGGCAGCGAAAGGATATAAAGTCGGTATTCTTGACGCGGATATCACAGGTCCGTCTATCCCGAAAATGTATGGACTGACAGGCGCTGCAAACGCAAACGACGACGGTATTTTCCCAATGGAGACTTCCAACGGAATCAAGGTTATGTCCATCAACCTTCTTCTTCCTACAGAGGAGACCCCTGTAATCTGGAGAGGACCTGTTCTTGCCAATATGGTAAAACAGTTCTGGACAGATGTAATCTGGGGCGAACTGGACTACCTGTTTGTGGATATGCCTCCTGGAACAGGCGACGTTCCGCTTACTGCTTTCCAGTCTCTTCCTGTAGACGGTGTGGTGATTGTGACATCTCCTCAGGATCTTGTTAAGATGATCGTAAAGAAAGCATACAACATGGCTGAGATGATGAAAGTTCCTGTACTTGGTATTGTAGAGAACTACAGCTTTGTGAAATGTCCTGACTGCGGAAAAGAAATCAAGGTATTCGGCGAAAGCCATATTGATGAGATTGCAGCAGAGCTCAATGTTCCTGTACTCGGAAAAATGCCGATTGACGTTTCCTATGCGGCAACAGCAGACAGCGGAAACTTCGCAGACATCAATAACGAATATATTACAGCGGCAGCAGAGGTTATGCCTGAATAATTTCATATAGCAGCTTAGAAGTCCTTCTTCCGGATGAATTTCCGGCAGAAGGGCTTTTTTGTTTGCCGTGAGCCTGCGTAACAAAAAATATATAGTAATAAAAACTACATTATATAATAATCATTACTTGACAACTTTTGGATTTGTGATATACTTTGAATATCAAAATATTTTATAGAGAAACTATTTATCGGACAGGAGATTATTATGAGTGTATATAAGAAATTAAAAATCGGAAATAAAACAGCAAAGCTTCCCATTATACAGGGCGGGATGGGAGTAGGCATCAGTCTTGGAAATCTGGCGGGAGCTGTGGCCAGGGAAGGAGGAGTGGGAATTATTTCCACTGCTCAGATTGGTTTCAGAGAACCGGATTTTGACGAAGCGCCGCTTACAGCCAATCTCCGCGCCATCCATAAGGAGCTTGAAAAAGCCAGAAATCTGGCGGATGGCGGAATCGTGGGATTTAATATCATGGTTGCCACAAGAAATTATGAAGCTTATGTTAGGGAGGCTGCGGCAGCAGGCGCAGACCTTATTATTTCAGGCGCAGGGCTTCCTACAGACCTGCCAGCCTATGTGGAGGGAACAGATACAGCAATTGCTCCGATTGTTTCCACTGACAAATCAGCTAAAGTTATTTTGAAATACTGGGACAGAAAGTATAAACGTATGCCGGATCTTCTGGTGATTGAGGGCCCGAAGGCAGGCGGACATCTGGGATTTACGAAAGAACAGTTGGAAGTATTTACGGAAGAAGCATACCATGAGGAAGTGAAGGCGATTCTTAAAACAGTGCAGGTATATGAAGGAAAATACGGGATAAAGATTCCGACTGCGCTTGCCGGAGCAATGAATACCAGAGAGAAGGTTCAGGAAGCTTTTGCAATGGGGATTGACGCAGTTCAGGCTGCAACTGTCTTTGTAACAACAGAAGAGTGCGATGCAGATATACGATATAAAGAAGCTTATATCAATGCAAAGAATGAGGATATACGTATTGTGAAAAGTCCGGTGGGAATGCCGGGAAGAGCGATTTCAAACAGATTTCTTGCCCGTGTGGATGCCGGCGAAAAAATCCCTCACAAATGTCATCAGTGTCTGGCGCACTGCAATCCTGCAGAGATTCCGTACTGTATTACAGATGCGCTGATTCATGCGGCGAAAGGAGAGGTAGAGGAAGCTCTTTTATTTTGTGGCGCAGACGCGTGGAAAGCAGAAAAGATTACAACAGTAGCAGAGGTGTTGGGAAGGCTTTTATAGAAAACAGGAAGCTCCAAATAAGGGGCTTCCTGTTTTTAAAAGGGGGTCAGATGATACCCTTGCGGGTCTTTTTGTCTATGTACATATTTTTGTCTGCAAGCTTCATAAGAGAACTGTAGTCCTGACCGTCTTCCGGATAAAAGGCGCATCCGGCAGAAAAACTTACAGAAATCTGATCTTCCCGGAATGTGAGGTATGTATTTTCACGGTGAATATAGAGGAGGGAAATCAGTTCCTCAAGCTGTCGGCGGTTCTCGTAACCGTAAAGCAGCAGAATAAATTCATCACCGCTGAGTCTTGCAGCCAGCTTGGTTGCCGGGAAATTCTCAAGGATTTTTGAAATAGCCTGCAGATACAAGTCGCCATTGGAATGGCCGTAAGTATCATTGACAAACTTCAGATTATCAGAATCAATCATAATAAACACTGCCGTTCCAAGAGAGTCCGGGCTGGCAAAAAGGTCTTCCATTTTACGGTAAAAAGCGCGTCTGCTTAAAAGGTTTGTGAGAAGGTCCACATCACGCTCGTACTCTATAATCTGCTTTTCCTGAAATTCCTTTGTCACATCCATGATAATGCCCAGAATGTGGGATTCGTTCTTAAAATATTCCACATGAACATACTGAACGGTATCACCGGGAACAATATAGATGTTATGTTCTTTATTTAAAGGAGAAGCCAGAATGGCGTCCATTTTTTTGCAGAAATGAATCGGGTTGACGGAACCGTTCAGCGAGTGTACGGGAAGACCGAGAATTTCTATTGCACGGGGATTGATGAGAAGCTGTTTCGTACGGGTATTATAGTCGTAGGTACCCAGAGAGAGCTTTACATTATCCAGAATCAGGGAAAGCTGGGTCTGCTGGTTAATCAGGCTTGTTACCATATTATTGATATGAGAAGAAAGCTCTGTCATTTCCGGTGTGCGCTGAGGCGGAAGTTTGACAGAAAGGTTGCCGTTTCCAATCATTACCAGTCTGTCGTTCATGGAATTGATGCCGCGGACGATGTTCTGGTTCAGATATTTTATAATGAAGAACAGAGCAAGACTGGAAAGTACAACAACATAAAGCGCCAGGAAAATTGTGTTTTTTATAAGAGCCTGATATAAAATGGAGCTTCTGCGTACACTTGCCAGAATCAGGGAATCTGTACTGTCAAAGATGCACATGGAGTTTACGCCGTTTATTTCCTGAAAAAATACTTTGTTTTTTATGGAAAGAGTATCCTGACTGAAACCGAAATCCAGAGCGCTGCATCCGGTACAGTTGTTTCTGGTAGAAGCAAGAATACGGAAGGACACGGGATCGATGGCATATACGTCGGTATCCGGTTCAGAGGTTACCATGGAAAATACATAAGAAAGATCTGTTTTTTTCTTTGCATCCATTACCCGTTCCGGCTTCATTCCAATCTGGACGATATTTGATGCATCCTCGCACCAGACTGCCGCATACATCATCATCTTTGATTCGGCGGTATTAGGGGTGATTTCCTGACACAGCTCCAGAGTGGTATCACTGAGCATAGGCAGAAAAAACTGCATCTGTTCTCCGGAATTAAAGTTCATACCGAAATACTGGGGACATGAGCCTGCATAGATAGTCCCTTCCCTGTCAAAGATATGAAGCTCGTCAACTGACAGAAGCTGAGCTATTTTTTCCAGCTCTGCGGAATCGGGAATCACTTCAGGGGTGTGCTGTATGATATAAGCTGCCGCCTTGGCGCGAACAAGACAGCTCTGAGTAAAATCTCTTTCAATCAGAACCGTTTCAGCTTCGTTTGCGGAAAGAATCTGCCTCATTTCCCAGAACATCTGATTTGTATCGTTAAGTCGCGTATTAAGAGCAGACTGGAACTGAACAAGGTAATTGATAACAAGCGAAAACAGTATTGCCAAAAAGAGAATAAATCCAAGTCTTATCGTAATGTTCTTTTTCAAAATATCCTCCTTCATACAAAGTTGCATACAAAAAATCTGAGGGGCAATTATAATACTTCATAAGTTGTCCGATACTTAATTTTACTATATTTTATGGGACTTTTCCATAGAAAATCGGATATTTTTAAATAAGCTCAAGAAACCGTTCTGCAGTCTGCGACATGGGGAGTGTATCGCTGCTTACAAGGACGACGCGGCGGGGAGGAAGCGCCTCTTTTAAAGTTATCTGCAGGAGATTGTGCATATCTGTAAGCATGTAATCGGGGACGCAGGCAATGCCAAGACCGATGCGGGCAAGGTCGATCAGAAGGTCGTTGCTGCTTAATTCTACTTCGGGAAGAAGCTTGAGTCCCTTGGAAAGAAACTGGCGGTGGAGAAATTCACTTGTGGTACTTCCGGCAGAGAGCATGAGGATGGGATAGTTCAAAAGCTCCTCAAGGTCAATCGCAGTATTTCCAATGGGAAAATATTCCGGATTGACTACAAAGACATCCCTGAAATCTTTTACTGTCTGAATCTGCGCTTTGGAGTCCAGACGGGAATTGGGATAATTGCAGACAACGAAATCCACCTGACCTTTCTCCAGAAGGTCAATACATCCGATGGAGGTGCTGTTGGTGACTTTGATTCCCACATCAGGGTAGGAATGATGAAAGCGGTGGAGATAGTCGATGAGAAAATAACGGCAAATAGTATCGCTGGCGCCGATGCGAAGCTGACCTTTGAGCTTTTTTTCGCCGGAGAGGAGCGCTTCTCCTTCATCCAGAAGCTGTAAGGCGGGCTTGACATGCTGGAGCAGAAATTCTCCTTCCGGAGTGAGGAGGACTTTTTTGGTGCTTCGGATAAAGAGCGTGTGCTGAAGCTTTGTTTCCAGAGCTTTGATGGACTGACTTACAGCGGACTGGGAAATAAAAAGCTGTCTGGAAGCTTCGGAGAAGCTGAGTGTTGTGGCTACATAATAAAAAACTTTATACAATTCAAGGTTGATATCCATAAATAATCCTTTCCTGCTTTTTTATATTATATTAGTACAACTAATGAAAGATATAAGATATATTAATTTTACTAATGATATTTCTTATGATACTATAAGGGCAGTAAAAGTGCAAGGTGCTGTTACTATTTGAAGGTTTGACATTACTGTAAACGAAATGAACAGTAGTTGTTCAACAGTTATTTGAAAGGAGCTTTCTATGAGCAACGTAAGACGAGTTTATGTAGAAAAGAAACCTGCTTTTGCTGTAAAGGCGAAAGAACTGAAACATGAGATCAGCAGCTATCTCGGAATCAAAACCGTGACAGCAGTAAGAGAACTGATCCGTTACGATGTAGAGAATATTTCCGATGAGGTTTTTGAAAAAGCCTGCAGAGGCGTTTTCGCAGAGCCTCCTGTAGACGATTTATATCTGGAGAATCTGGAGACAGCAGAAGGAGCCCGCGTTTTTTCTGTAGAATATCTTCCGGGACAGTTTGACCAGAGAGCAGATTCTGCAGTACAGTGCGTACAGTTCTTAGACGAGAACGCACAGCCTATTATCCGTTCCGCAACTACTTATGTGATTGAAGGAACAATCACAGATGAAGAATTTGCAGCAATCAAAAATCACTGCATCAATCCGGTTGATTCCCGTGAGACAGGAATTGAGAAGCCTGAGACACTGGTAACAGTATTTGATGAGCCTGAAGATGTAAAGATTTTTGACGGTTTCCAGAAAATGCCGGAAAAAGAATTAAAAGAGCTGTACGATTCCTTAAATCTGGCTATGACCTTTAAGGATTTCCTTCATATTCAGAAATACTTCAAGGGAGAAGAGAAACGCGATCCGTCCATGACAGAAATCCGCGTTCTTGATACCTATTGGTCCGATCACTGCCGTCATACCACCTTCTCAACAGAGCTGACAGATGTGAAGTTCGATGAGGGTGATTATAAAGCTCCGATCGTTGATACGTATAACAGATACCTTGATGACAGAAAGGTTCTTTATAAAGGAAGAAAAGATAAATTTGTCTGCCTTATGGATCTGGCGCTGATGGCAATGAAGAAACTTAAAGCAGAGGGCAAACTTGCAGATCAGGAAGAATCTGATGAGATTAATGCCTGCAGTATTGTAGTTCCTGTAGATGTTGACGGCAAGGAAGAAGAGTGGCTGATTAACTTCAAAAATGAGACACACAACCACCCGACAGAAATCGAGCCGTTCGGTGGAGCTGCAACCTGTCTTGGCGGTGCGATCCGTGACCCGCTTTCCGGACGTACTTATGTATATCAGGCAATGCGTGTAACAGGCGCTGCTGACCCTACAGTTTCCGTGCAGGATACTCTGAAAGGCAAACTTCCGCAGAAAAAGCTTGTCCGTGGTGCAGCACACGGCTACAGTTCTTACGGAAACCAGATTGGTCTGGCTACCGGTTATGTGAAAGAAATCTATCATCCGGACTATGTTGCGAAACGTATGGAAATCGGCGCAGTTCTCGGCGCTGCACCAAGACGCGCAGTAATCCGTGAGAATTCCGATCCGGGTGACATCATCATCCTCCTTGGCGGACGTACCGGCCGTGACGGTATTGGCGGTGCTACAGGTTCTTCCAAGGTTCATACAGAAGCTTCCATCGAAGTCTGCGGTGCAGAGGTTCAGAAGGGTAATGCACCGACTGAGCGTAAGATTCAGCGTATGTTCAGACGTGAGGAAGTAAGTAAGATTATCAAAAAATGTAACGACTTCGGTGCAGGCGGCGTTTCCGTTGCAATCGGTGAGCTGGCTCCGGGTCTTCGTATCGACCTTGACAAGGTTCCGAAGAAATATGCAGGTCTTGACGGAACAGAAATCGCGATTTCCGAATCTCAGGAGCGTATGGCTGTTGTAGTTGACCCGAAAGATGTAGACAAATTCCTTGCTTTTGCAAACGAAGAGAACCTGGAGGCTGTAAAAGTAGCGGTAGTTACAAAGGAACCTCGTCTCGTACTTTCCTGGAGAGGCAAGGAAATCGTAAATATCTCCCGCGCATTCCTTGATACAAACGGAGCGCATCAGGAGACTGCGGTAGAAGTTGAAATTCCGAATAAAGAGGGCAATCTTTTTGCACAGCGTCCGGATGTGGCAGATGTAAGAGCAAAATGGCTGGAAACACTTGCCGACTTAAATGTATGCTCCCAGAAGGGTCTTGTGGAAATGTTTGACGGTTCCATCGGCGCAGGCAGCGTATTCATGCCTCATGGCGGTAAATATCAGCTTACAGAAACACAGACTATGGTTGCAAAGGTTCCGGTATTAAACGGAAAGACAAACACAGTAACTATGATGAGCTACGGCTTTGACCCATATTTATCTTCATGGAGCCCATATCACGGAGCTGCGTACGCAGTGACAGAATCTGTTGCAAAGATTGTGGCAGCAGGCGGTGACTATAAGAAAATCCGTTTTACCTTCCAGGAATATTTCCGTCGTATGACAGAAGATCCTAAGAGATGGAGCCAGCCTTTCGCAGCGCTTCTTGGCGCTTATTCCGCACAGCTTGGATTCGGTCTTCCGTCTATTGGAGGAAAAGACAGTATGTCCGGTACTTTCAACGATATTGACGTACCTCCGACACTTGTTTCTTTCGCAGTAGATGTAGCGAAGCAGCAGGATGTGATCACACCTGAACTTAAAAAAGCCGGAAACAAACTTGTATGGCTGCGCGCGCCAAAAGATGCTTATGACCTTCCGGATTACGCAGGAATCATGGAGCAGTATGAAAAACTTCATAATGATATCCAGACTGGTAAAGTTGTTTCTGCTTACGCACTTGATCGTCACGGTATTGCGGCAGCAGTTGCTAAGATGGCATTCGGTAACGCATTCGGCGTGAAGATTGAACATAACCTTGATCCTAGAGATTTCTTTGCACCGGGATTCGGCGATATCATTATGGAAGTTCCGGATGGTAAAGTCGGCGAGCTTTCCATTACTTACACAGTGATCGGTGAAGTAACAGCTGATGGTAAATTCTCTTACGGAAATGCTGAAATTTCACTTGAGGAAGCTGCCCGTACATGGAAAGGCACTCTGGAGAAAGTATTTAAGACAGATTCAGGACTTCCGACCATCGGTGGAAAACTTGATATCGAAGGAAACCCAGTAGAAGAGCCAATTATGTATCTCTTCGGAAAAGAAGACAGCACATACGAAAACGGCTGCTACATTCCAAAAGATATCTATGTTTGCAAAAATAAAATTGCAAAACCTCGCGTATTTATTCCGGTATTCCCTGGAACAAACTGTGAGTACGATAGTAAAAAAGCATTTGAACGCGCAGGCGCAGAAGTGGATGTTAAGGTATTTAAGAACCTGACAGCAGCAGATATCCATGATTCCGTGGAAATCTTCGAAAAAGCAATTAACAATGCGCAGATTATCATGTTCCCGGGCGGATTCTCCGCAGGTGACGAACCGGATGGTTCTGCGAAATTCTTTGCGACTGCATTCCAGAATGCAAAGATTAAAGAAGCTGTTATGAAGCTTGTAAACGAGAGAGACGGTCTTGCTCTTGGTATTTGTAACGGTTTTCAGGCTCTTATCAAGCTTGGTCTTGTACCGTACGGCGAAATCTGCGGACAGACAGCAGATTCTCCGACTCTGACCTATAATACCATCGGACGCCATATTTCCAAGATGGTATACACGAAGGTTGTTTCCAAGAAATCTCCTTGGCTTGCAGACGCACAGGCAGGCGGCGTTTATGTAAATCCTGCTTCTCACGGTGAAGGACGTTTCGTGGCAAACAAAGAGTGGATTCAGAAACTTTTTGCAAACGGACAGGTAGTGACCCAGTACTGCGACCCGAACGGAAATATTGCGGTTAACAATGAAGAATGGAACGTAAACGGCTCCTACTTCGCAATTGAAGGTATTACAAGTCCGGACGGACGTATCCTCGGTAAGATGGCACACAGTGAACGTCGTGACAATGGCGTTGCAATGAACATCTACGGAGAGCAGGATCTGAAGATCTTCGAGTCCGGTGTGAAGTATTTTAAATAAAATATTCTTAATGGGAAAAGTCCTGCCGATAAGGCAGGATTTCTCCTGTTTTAAAACATAAAAGAGCATATGTACAGGGACTATTTTCGCGAATATTAAAAAAATAAAAAAATTTCAAAAAACCTATTGACAATTGCTGTCAAATGATGGTATACTTGCGAAGTCGGTTGAGGGAAGCAAAGAAAAACACTTCACTACCGAAACCGCAGATATGGGGTCTTAGCTCAGCTGGGAGAGCATCTGCCTTACAAGCAGAGGGTCATAGGTTCGAGCCCTATAGGCCCCATTATTATGAAAAAAGATATGGCGAGATAGCTCAGTTGGCTAGAGCACACGGTTCATACCCGTGGTGTCGAGGGTTCGAATCCCCCTCTCGCTACTAACCGAAATTTTCGGTGATAACTGAATATGGCGAGATAGCTCAGTTGGCTAGAGCACACGGTTCATACCCGTGGTGTCGAGGGTTCGAATCCCCCTCTCGCTATTACAGAAAACCTGTCGTGATGATAAATCCTGACAGGTTTTTTGTTTATCAAAAAAGTTTCAGATTGACTTTTCAGACTGTTTTTTTTATAGTAATAATGTTAAAAAATAACAGCGAAAAAGAGTATAGACAGAAGGAGTGTTGCGCTATGGGAAAAAAGCTGATATTCATTTTTAACCCAAAAGCAGGCAAAGGAAAAATCAAGTCTTCTCTTACGGAAATTGTAGATATCTTTAATAAGGGAGGCTATGAGGTAATTATCCGCGCCACACAGCATCCAAGGGATGCTTACGAGCAGGCGAAGCTTTATGCGGAGAAAGTGGATCTGGTGGTATGCAGCGGCGGTGACGGAACTCTTGACGAAGTGCTTACCGGTATTATGGAAATGGGAAGTTCTGTTCCTATCGGGTATATTCCGGCAGGCAGCACCAATGATTTTGCCAACAGTCTGTTCATGCCCAAGAATATGGCGGAAGCGGCTGCAAATATTATGGAAGAAGAATTGTACCATTGCGACATTGGAATGCTGAATAACAGAAGCTTTGCTTATATTGCTGCGTTTGGGCTGTTTACAGATGTCGCGTATGAGACAGATCAGGATTTAAAGAATATTCTCGGGCATCTTGCCTATGTGCTGGAAGGAGTAAAGAGACTTTTTGATATCAAGTCCTATCACATGAAAGTGCAGACAGAGAATCTGACGGTAGAAGACGACTTTATTTTCGGAATGGTGACCAACTCCCGTTCTGTAGGAGGATTTAAGAATCTTACAGGAAAGAATGTGGATATGAACGATGGTCTTTTCGAAGTTACACTGATTACGAAACCGAAGAATCCGCTGGAACTGCAGGAGATTATGACAGGTCTTCTGACTGCGGAAGATAATTCTGATCTTATTTATTCCTTCAAGGCAAGTAAACTCCTGATTGAATCAAGGGAAGAAGTTGCCTGGACACTGGACGGGGAATTTGGCGGAAATATAAAAGAAGCGGTGATAGAGAATCACCATGAAGCACTGAATCTGTATCTTAAAAGCACAAAAAAATAACATCTGACGAAGCAGGATACCTACCTGTGAGAGGGCAGAAAGAGGAGAACATAAATGGGAGAATATATCAATGTAGTGGAAACCTTTGGATGTGACGTATTTAACGATTCTGTTATGCAGGCGCGTCTGCCGAAAAAGGTCTACAAGGAATTGAAAAAGACCATAGAAGAGGGCAAGGAAATGTCCATGGAGATTGCGGATGTAGTGGCCCATGAGATGAAAGAATGGGCAATTGAAAAAGGTGCAACACACTACAGCCACTGGTTTCAGCCACTTACAGGAGTAACTGCGGAGAAGCACGACGCTTTTATCACAGCGCCGGAGAACGGAAAGGTTCTTATGAGTTTTTCAGGAAAGGAACTTATAAAAGGAGAGCCGGATGCGTCTTCTTTTCCGTCAGGAGGACTTCGAGCTACTTTTGAGGCAAGAGGTTATACGACATGGGACTGTACCTCACCGGCGTTTGTGCGCCACGATGCAGCAGGTGCAACTCTTTGTATTCCTACGGCATTCTGTTCCTATACAGGAGAAGCGCTTGACCAGAAAACGCCTCTTCTGCGTTCTATGGAGGCAATCAATACTCAGGCGCTCCGTCTGATTCGTTTATTTGGAAATACAACATCTAAGAAAGTAACTCCTTCTGTAGGCGCAGAGCAGGAATACTTCCTTATTGATAAAGAAAAATGGCTTCAGCGAAAAGACCTTACCTATACAGGCAGAACTCTTTTCGGAGCAATGCCCCCAAAAGGACAGGAGATGGACGACCATTATCTGGGAACCATCCGTCAGAGAATTTCTGCTTATATGAAAGAGGTAAACGAGGAGTGCTGGAGACTTGGCGTTACAGCTAAAACACAGCACAATGAAGCTGCGCCTGCGCAGCATGAGCTTGCACCTATCTACGCTCCGGCAAATATTGCGGCAGACCACAACCAGATGATGATGCGTATTCTTAAGAAAGTGGCAAGCCGTCACGGACTGCGCTGCCTTCTCCATGAGAAACCGTTTACAGGAGTGAGCGGTTCAGGTAAGCACAATAACTGGTCTTTGACAACGGACGACGGAATTAATCTTCTGGATCCGGGAAAAACTCCCCATGACAATATCCAGTTCCTTCTGATACTGACCTGTATTTTAAAGGCTGTAGACGAACATGCAGACCTTCTCAGGGAATCTGCAGCAGACGTTGGAAACGATCACCGTCTGGGAGGAAATGAAGCTCCTCCGGCAATTATTTCTGTTTTCCTTGGAGAGCAGCTTGAGGATGTGCTGGAACAGCTTATCAGCACGGGAACTGCGACTCACAGTAAAAAGGGAGCGAAGCTTGAGACAGGTGTAAAAACCCTTCCTGATTTTATGAAGGATGCTACAGACCGCAACCGTACTTCACCGTTTGCGTTCACAGGAAATAAATTCGAGTTCCGTATGGTGGGTTCCCGTGATTCTATTTCATCCTGCAACGTAGTGCTCAACACTATTACTGCAGAGGTATTCCGTGATACCTGCGACCGTCTGGAAGCAGCAGAGGATATGGAAATGGCAATTCACGATATTATCAAAGAATATGCCACAGAGCACCAGCGCATCGTATTCAGCGGAAACAGTTACGCTCCGGAGTGGGCAGAGGAAGCCGCGCGCCGCGGACTGCCGAATCTGCCGTTTATGGTAGATGCGATTCCTGCGCTTACCACTGAAAAATCTGTCAAATTATTTGAGGATTTCGGGGTGTTTACGAGAACTGAGCTGGAATCCCGTGCAGAAATCCAGTATGAGATTTATGCCAAGGCGATAAATATTGAAGCCAAGACAATGATAGATATTGCTACCAAGCAGATTATTCCGGCAGTTATCAAGTATACAACTGTGCTTGCCAACTCCATCAATGCAGTCCGTCAGGCAGGTCCGATGGATGTAAGCGTACAGCTTGAGCTTCTGGAGAAATCATCCGAGCTTCTGAAAAAGACAAATATTGCCATGCGTGAGCTCGGCAGACTGGTGGCAGAGATTCCAAATCATCCGGAAGGACGGGATAGAGCAGTATTCTGTAAAGAGAAAGTATTTAAGGCAATGGGAGAGCTTCGAGCTCCTGTTGACAAACTTGAGATGATCGTTGATAAGGAAATGTGGCCGATGCCGTCTTATGGCGATTTGATTTTTGAGGTTTAAAAGCGACGATGAATGAATTGAAATTTTTGGAAGAACAGGGAGTAGACGAGGGACTGATCCGTAAGGTGGAGGAATTTCGAAGAACCTATGAGACGCCGGCAGAGGCTTCACACAGAATTGTGAAGCCTGCAATTCCCTTTTACGGAAAAGAGATTCTGGAAATGGCAATTGCCGGAATTTTAATGGGGGAAAATCTTCTTCTCACAGGTCCGAAGGCAACAGGCAAAAATATCCTTGCTGAGAACCTTGCCTGGATTTTTAACAGGCCCTCCTACAATGTTTCCTTCCATGTAAATACAAACAGCGGAGATTTGATTGGTACAGATACTTTCTCAGACAATGAAGTAAAGCTTCGCAAGGGAAGTATCTATCAGTGTGCGGAGTACGGCGGTTTCGGTATTCTTGATGAAATCAATATGGCGAAAAATGACGCGGTGTCCGTTCTTCATGCGACATTGGACTACCGCCGCTCCATTGATGTGCCGGGATATGATAAAATTGACCTTCATCCTGCAACGAGGTTTATTGGAACTATGAATTACGGCTATGCAGGCACGAAGGAGCTTAACGAGGCTCTTGTATCAAGATTTCTGGTAATCGATATGCCTGCCCAGACAGAAGAATCAATGGATTTTATTTTCCGCCGGATGTTTCCGAAAGCAAAGGCGGATGCTGTGAAGCAGTTTATCGGAGTATTTCTGGATTTACAGCTTAAGGCGGCGAACAGTGAAATTTCCACGAAGCCGCTGGACCTTAGAGGGCTTCTTGCAGCTATGAAAATCATAGATACAGGACTTTCTCCGAGACGCGCAGTGACAATGGGCGTAGTAAATAAGACCTTCGATATCTTTGAAAAAGAAATCGTGGAGGATGTGGTGTACACCAGAATTCCGGAGGATTGGACAAGGGACGATGTCTATGAATAAAGAAAATATACAGGAAACAGAAGATATCCGGTTCGAGCTGGAGAATCGTATCCGGAATCTTCTGTGGACAGTAAGCGGCGATTATAAGCTGGATATGAAGGTGGACGTGAGCGTGTTTATGCGTTCGAAAGCAATCGCCTTATATGACGGAATCAAACAGGGAGCTCTGGCGAAATTTTTTGACAAAGATTTGCTGGGGCTCTATTTGGTAAAAAAAGTATTTCTCCAGGCAGATGAGGGAGCTTTAACTTCTGTTGCCCAGCTCTGCATAGAAGAAGCAATCGGAGAGAAAATATGCAGGGAGCGTCCGGGTGTACGTCAAATGCAGAGGCAGGCGTTTGAGGATATACTGGAGCAGGAATTTGAGACTATGCCTACCTGGGATGATATTCTGGGAAGGCTTAAGATTGCAGTTTTGAGAGACAGGCTTGAAAACGGCGCTCACAAAGTGGATGCCCGATTGAAGAAAATAAGAGATATGGTCTATGAATCCAGAAATGCCGCAGACACAAAAGAACTTATTTCAATTATAGATAAAATATATAATACGGCAGCAGAACCGGATTTCGAGAAAAAACACGGAAATCTTGAAAGAGTGATGGCAGTTACGCTTGAAGAACTGACAGAATATGACTGGGAGGATTTTCTCACAGAGGAGCTTTATGAGGAAGCTCTGGAAAGTTATATGGAACAGATTTCCAATAAGATTACAGATCTGGAAAATAAAGCTGTTACAGAAGAAATGGAAGAAAAGCGTCAGAGGAAGCACAAGATTACAATTCTTCCTCCGGAAGCTCTGGAAAAGGCTCATACTTATGTAGAACTGAATTTCGGAAAGACCTATCTCACACAACTGGAAGAAAATAGAATCAACCGGCAGATGTGTACCGGGATTCACAGTGACTGCAGCCTTTACTTTACAGAAGGAATCCTCAAAAATCCGGTAAAGCGCAATTATCAGTATGAATATGCGGTTCGTCTGAGAAATAAAAATATCTGGCTTTACCATGATAAGCACAGGATTGTAAAACGCAACATCAACGCGCTTACAGAGACACTGAAGAAATCGCTTGTACTTCGGAATGAATCTCAGGAGGTGCTTTCTGACAGAGGGATTATTGTACCTTCGCGCCTGTGGAGGATTGGAAGGAGCAGCGAGGCGAATCTTTTCAGGAGGGATCTGAAAGCGGATGCTTCTGACTTCGTGGTGGATGTTCTGATCGATGCCAGCGGTTCGCAGATGAGCCGTCAGGGCGAGGTGGCGCTGCAGGCATATATTATCAGCGAGGCTTTGAGCAATGTGGAATTTCCCCATAGAGTTATGAGCTTTTGTACGTTCTGGGATTACACGATTCTTCACCGTTTTCGGGAGTACGACGATCCCCGAACAGCAAATGAAAATATTTTTAACTATGTGACCTCTTCCAATAACAGAGACGGACTTGCGATCCGGACAGTGGGACAAAGTCTTCTGACTCGTCCGGAGGAGAAAAAAATCCTTATTATTTTAAGCGACGGGAAACCGTATGATGTGATTGTGAATCGTCCAAATGCAAGAAACCCGCAGCCTTATCAGGGGAAGTATGCAGTCAATGATACAGCTACGGAGGTACGGCGTCTCAGGAGTCAGGGAGTCAGTGTTCTCGGTGTTTTTGCAGGGGAGGAAAAGGACCTTGCAACGGAAAAAAAGATATTCGGGAAGGACTTTGCGTACATTCGGGATATTGTGAACTTCTCTAAGATTGTAGGGCGTTATCTCACAAAACAGCTTGATTTTGATGCATGATATACAAAAAATGGTAAAAATAAAGATTCGATTTTGTCATATTTTTCTAAAGTGATATAATAAGAATGACTTGCAAAAGAGAAAAGATTTGGCTATAATGTATTCTGTGTCAAAAAATATACAAAGGGAGAGGAAACACAATGAACAATAATAAAGAGTTCAAACCGTATATCCCGGCTGAAAAAATCACACCGGAATTTACGGTTACATCCATTATCATGGGTGTGATTCTTGCAGTTGTATTCGGCGCAGCCAACGCTTATCTTGGTCTTCGTGTCGGTATGACTGTGTCTGCTTCCATTCCGGCAGCAGTTATCTCCATGGGCGTTATCCGCGTTATCATGAAGAAAAACTCCATTCTGGAGAGTAATATTGTCCAGACAATCGGTTCCGCAGGTGAATCACTTGCAGCCGGCGCTATTTTTACAATGCCTGCATTATTCCTGTGGGCAAAAGAAGGCGTATGTGAAAAGCCAAGCCTTATTGAAATCACACTTATCGCGCTTTGCGGCGGTATCTTAGGCGTACTTTTCATGGTACCTCTTCGTAATGCTCTGATCGTAAAAGAGCATGCAACTCTTCTTTATCCGGAAGGAACTGCCTGCGCAGACGTACTTCTTGCCGGTGAAGAGGGCGGCGCAAATGCTTCTGTAGTATTCTCCGGTATGGGTCTTGCAGCGGCATTCAAATTTATTGTTGACGGTCTGAAGGTTATTCCGGCAGACGTTGCAGTTGCTTTTAAATCCTTTAAGGGCGAGATCGGTATGGAAGTATATCCGGCTCTTATGGGCGTTGGTTACATCGTAGGACCGAGAATCGCTTCCTTCATGTTTGTAGGTTCTCTTGTCGGATGGATGGTAATTATCCCGTTAATCTGCCTGTTCGGACCTGATACAGTTATGTATCCGGGAACAGTTGCAATTTCCGAGCTTTACGCAGAGGGCGGCGCAGCAGCAATCTGGAGTACCTATGTGAAATATATCGGTGCAGGCGCTATCGCAACAGGCGGTATCATTTCCCTGATCAAGTCCCTGCCTCTGATCGTGACAACCTTCCGTGATTCCATGAAGAGCATGAAGGGCGGAAAGAATACAAGCACAGCAAGAACAGCGCAGGATCTTCCAATGAACATGATTCTGATCGGTATTGTTGCGATGGTATTCATTATCTGGTTTGTTCCGGCTATTCCGGTTAACTTCCTTGGCGCAGCCATTATCGTTATCTTCGGCTTCTTCTTTGCAACAGTATCCTCCCGTATGGTAGGTCTTGTAGGAAGCTCCAACAACCCGGTTTCCGGTATGGCGATCGCAACACTTCTGATTGCTACAATGGCAATCAAAGCTACAGGCGATACAGGAGCTACAGGTATGACTGCAGCAATCGCAATCGGTTCTGTTATCTGTATTGTTGCGGCAATCGCAGGCGATACTTCACAGGACTTAAAGACCGGTTATCTTTTAGGTGCAACTCCTAAGAAACAGCAGATTGGAGAGCTTATCGGTGTTGTAGCGGCAGGTCTTGCAATCGGCGGCGTTCTTTACCTTCTGGATGCAGCGTGGGGCTACGGCGGTGCAGAAGTACCGGCTCCTCAGGCAGGGCTGATGAAGATGATCGTTGAAGGTATCATGGGCGGAAACCTTCCATGGGGTCTTGTGTTTATCGGTGTATTCCTTGCACTGGCTCTTGAGATTCTCCGTGTTCCGGTAATGCCTTTTGCCATTGGTCTTTATCTTCCGATCTACTTAAATGCAACTATCATGATCGGCGGTGTGATCCGTGGATTAATGGACGGCAGAAAGAAAACAGACGCGAAGACAAAAGAGGCTCAGTCTACAAACGGTACTCTGTACTGTGCAGGTATGATTGCCGGCGAGGGTCTGGTAGGTATCCTTCTTGCAATTCTGACTGTATTTGGTGTGTCTGGTGTATTTGATCTTTCCGCAAGGGGAATCAGCTTCGGAAATATCGGCGGCGTGGTTATAATGGCGCTGATCGTACTTAGCCTTCTGAAATTCTCCTTATGGAAAAAGAAGAAAAATTAATGAGCAGAAAAAAGAAAAAAAATGAACCGCAGATTAATTATCTGGATCTGATTCCGAAGCGTTCGGAGAACCTCCGCTGGCATGACGACCTTAAGGGTCGCACCATTCTGGAGGTGGAAAATACAGGCTTATTCAACAGCATCGCGCAGAAGGTGTTCAATAAGCCGAGATATACGAAAGTACATCTTGATGATAACGGAACATTCATCTGGCCTCTCATAGACGGAGAAAAGACGGTGAATGAGATTGCAGCTCTTGTAAAAGAGCACTTTGGAGAGAAGGCAGAGCCTTTATATCCGAGAATCATCAAGTATTTCCAGATAATGGAAAGCTATCATTTTATTCATTTCACAAATATGCCCGGAAAAGAGGGTTAAACTAAGAGCGGAAGCAGCATAAGGCTGTTTCCGTTCTTGTAATTTACAGGGCAAAAATCGCTGTGCAGTGGTACAGCGACAGCCGGATATTAAGGCAGTTCCCGGATATGGAAGAAAAGAGGTAAATATGAAGTTAAGCGGAAAAAAACCATGGTATATAGAATACTTTCTGATTATAGCAGGAACCGGACTGATGGCGCTGGCGATCAGTTCTGTATTTGATTCAGCCGGACTTGTAACCGGAGGCTTTTCCGGTGCTGCCATTATCATTAAGAAATGGACGGAATCTCTCATAGACGGAGGAATTCCGTTGTGGGTCACCAACTTTTCATTAAATGTTCCCATGTTCCTGATCGGTTTAAAAATCAGAGGCTTTGGATTTGTAAAAAAAGCGCTTGTTGGTGAAATATCACTTTCTCTCTGGCTTGCCATTCAGCCGGTGTGGAATCTTGCGGGAGACGACCTGCTTCTGGCAGCAGTATACGGAGGCGCGCTTCTTGGAATTGGAATCGGTATGGTCTTTCTCGGAGGAGGCACTACAGGCGGAACAGATATGATGGCTGCAATCATTCAGAAATATCTGAAACATTATTCGATTGCGCAGATCATGCAGTTTATCGACGGACTGATCGTTATTGTAGGTATGTATGTGTTTGGTATGCATAAGGCAATGTATGCGATTATTGCAGTATTCCTTGTGACGAAGGTATCAGACGGTCTTATGGAAGGTATCAAGTTCTGTAAAGCTGCCTATATTATTACAGAGAAACCGGAAGCCATCTCTCAGGCGGTTATCAGAGATCTTGACCGCGGTATTACGGGGATTGAGGCAAAAGGAATGTATTCAGGAGAAAAGAAACTGATGCTCTACTGCGTTGTGAGCAAAAAAGAAATTATTAAACTGAAAGAACTGGTGGACAGAATCGATCCGAATGCCTTTGTCATTGTGACAGACGCCCGTGAAGTACACGGAGAAGGCTTCATAGAAAATAATTAACAAAAAATCCATAAAAAATTGTAAGTTTTTTCACCTTTCCTCTTTCATTTTTGGTGATTTTGTATTAAAATATATGGAAGGTATAAGTTTTTGTGGTTAGATTTAAAGATTATTAAACACTTTAGATGAGAAGGGATTGAATTGGATGATATCGAATCAGGTACTTCAGAATACTCTTGAAGGATTAAAGGAAATTTCCAGAACGGAATTCTGTGTTGTAGATGTGGACGGAAAGGTTCTGGCAAGCACATTTGCCGATTTCTCAATTTCCGGCAGTGATGTGCAGGCGTTTGTGGAATCTCCGGCTGAGAGCCAGCTTGTAAAGGGATTCCAGTATTTTAAGGTTTGTGATGATTATCAGTTAGAATATGTGCTGGTTGCCCACGGTGAAGATGAGGATACCTATATGGTTGGAAAGCTGGCTGCATTCCAGATTCAGAATCTGATCGTTGCGTATAAAGAGCGCTTCGACAAGGACAGCTTTATCAAGAATCTTCTTCTGGATAACCTGCTTCTGGTAGACATCTATAACCGCGCGAAGAAGCTCCATATAGAAGCAGACGTACGCCGTGTTGTTATGATTCTTGAAATGCCTAAGGAGAAAGACCACAGCTCTATGGAGAGTGTGAAGAGTCTCTTTGGCGGTAAGAGCAAGGACTTTATCACTGCTGTAGACGAGAAGAGCATCATTATCGTAAAAGAGTTGGAAGAGGGAGAAGGATATCCGGAGATGGATCAGCTTGCTCAGACAATTCTGGATACCCTTGGAATGGGCAATGACGGTATGACGCATATGGCATACGGAACCATTGTAAATGAGCTGAAGGAAGTTTCCCGCTCCTATAAAGAGGCGCGTATGGCTCTTGATGTAGGCAAGATTTTCTTCGGGGACAAAGAGGTTATTGCATACAGCTCTCTTGGTATCGGCCGTCTGATCTATCAGCTTCCGATTCCTCTGTGTAAGATGTTTATTAAAGAAATTTTTGACGGCAAATCTCCGGATGATTTCGATGAAGAGACTCTGATTACCATTGATAAGTTTTTCGAGAACAGTCTGAATGTATCCGAAACATCCAGACAGCTCTATATTCACAGAAATACTCTTGTGTACAGACTTGATAAGCTGCAGAAGAGTACAGGGCTTGACCTCAGGGTATTTGAGGATGCGATTACGTTCAAGATTGCGCTGATGGTTGTCAGATACATGAAATATATGGAAACACTGGAGTATTAATTTCCCCCCAATGTATATGTAAGATAAAAGTGCGCCTGTTGTGTCTGAGATGCGGCAGGCGTATTTTGCTGCAGGAATACAGGAGCGCTCTTGCAGCAGGAAAAAGTTCACAAATTTTTTACGAAAAATCTAGTTGCATTTCACAAAGACATATATTACAATTATGTTACAAAAAACAAAGAGTCTTTTTTCTCTATGGAGGTAAGATTATGATTGATTTGGTAGATGTAAGTAAATCCTATGGTCCCGGCAAACCGGCTGTGAATCATGTGAACTTGCATGTTGATAAAGGTGAATTTGTGTTTGTGGTGGGAAGCAGCGGCTCAGGGAAGTCTACTCTGATTAAGCTTCTGATGAAGGAGCTTGATTCCACATCAGGAACCATTACTGTAAGCGGGGAACGCTTGGAAGGGATGAAGCACAGGCGGGTAGCGAAATACCGCAGGAAGCTTGGAGTTGTTTTTCAGGATTTCCGTCTGTTAAAGGACAGGAATGTATATGAGAATGTAGCTTTTGCCCAGCGTGTCATCAACAGGCCGACCCGTGTAATTAAGAAACGTGTGCCGGAGGTTCTTCAGGAGGTAGGGCTTCCTGCGAAATATAAATCCTATCCGGATGAGCTTTCAGGCGGTGAGCAGCAGAGAGTTGCCCTTGCGAGAGCTCTTGTAAACCGTCCGGATATTTTACTGGCCGATGAACCGACAGGTAATCTGGACCCTAAAACATCGGAAGAAATTATGAAGCTTCTGGAACAGATTAACGAGAGAGGAACTACAGTTCTTGTAGTAACTCATAACCGTGAAATCGTAAACGCCATGAAGAAGCGTGTTGTCACCATGCACGAAGGTGATATCGTAAGCGACGAGAAAGAGGGAGGATATCATGAGGCCTAGTACAATTTGGTTTACCCTGAAGCAGGGAATTAAGAATATAAAGAGAAACTGGATGTTTTCCATTGCATCTGTTCTGACAATGGCTGCATGTATTTTTCTGTTTGGAATTTTTTATTCGATTGTAAATAATGTCAATGCAGTAGCGCATAAGCTGGAAGAGGAAGTGCCGATTACGGTATTTTTCCAGGAAGACGCTACAGAGGAGCAAATAAATAAGGTCGGAGAGGCGATAAAGAGCCGTCCGGAGGTTGCCCGTGTGGAATATGAATCTGCAGAGGAAGCATGGGAATATTTCAGCGAGTTTTATTTCGAGGGCTCTGAAGGAGCAGAAGGGTTCAAGGATGACAACCCTCTTGTTGGCTCTTCGAACTATCAGGTTTATATGAACGATATTACCAGACAGGCGGAGCTGGTAGAATATGTATCCGGTCTTGAAGGAGTGCGTGAGGTAAATCAGTCTAAGGATGCGGCAGATATGCTGGGAAGCATCAACAGACTGGTATCCTATATTTCCATTGCAATCATTGCAGTTCTTCTGCTGATTTCTATTTTCCTGATCAGCAATACCATTTCAGTAGGTATTTCTGTTCGTTCGGAAGAGATTGGAATTATGAAATATATTGGAGCTACAGACGGATTCGTAAGAGCGCCCTTCGTTCTCGAGGGTATGGTGCTGGGAATGGTTGGCGCTGCTGTTCCGCTTCTCGTTCTTTTCTTCGGGTATAACAGCGCTGTGAAATATATCCTTACGAAATTCAGCGTATTTATGGGGGTAGTACAGTTTATCCCTGTCTGGGACATATATAAGACTCTTCTTCCAATTGGCCTTGGCCTTGGAATCGGAATCGGATTTATCGGAAGTATCATTACAACAAGAAAACATCTGAGAGTGTAATTGCACAAACAGATACATGCAAAGAGGAAACTGGCTGTCGGGAAACCGACAGCTTTTCCTCTATTCGTCTATAAGGAGATAGAATGTCACGAGAAAACAAACAATTTAAAAAAGGGATTCTGGCAGGCGTTATCGGTGTATTGTGCGTGGAAGCCGGAATCGGTCTTGGAGTCGGCAGGGCGCTGGGAGGTTCTGTGCTGACAGATATGGGATTTGTGAATAAGCTGGCATCCCTGGAATATATGATAGATAAATATTATCTGGAAGATGCAGATAAGGAGAAGCTGGAAGAAGGAATCTACACAGGTCTTGTTTACGGTCTGGGAGATCCGTATTCCAGATATTATACTGCGGAAGAATATGCAGAAGAAAATTCCTCCACTCAGGGAGAATATGTGGGAATAGGAATTCTGATGCAGAGAAATGAAGAAGGCGGTATGCGGATTGTTGATTGCTACGAAGGAGGACCGGGAGAGGCTGCAGGTCTGGAAAAGGATGATATAATCAGCGCAGTGAACGGAAAAGATGTTACGGAAAAAGAAGTAAAAGACGTAGCGGATATGATTAAAGGAAAAAGTGGTGAGAAGGTAATTCTTACGATTCACAGGGAGAACGTGGAAGAGGCGATGAAGATTACCGTTCCTATTACAGACGTAGAACTTCCCTCCGTGTTTCACGAAATGCTGGATGAAAATACAGGATATATCCGCATATCTGAATTTAAAGGAGTAACCTGTCAGCAGTATCAGAAGGCTTTTTCGGAGCTTAAGGATTCCGGAATGGAGAAGCTGGTGGTGGATTTGAGAAATAATCCCGGAGGGCTTCTGAACTCTGTGTGCGATATATTGAATGAAATTCTTCCGGAGGGACTGATTGTTTATACGGAAGACAAATATGGAAACAGAAGTGAAGAAACATGTGAGGGCAAGCATCCGATAGATATTCCTCTGGCAGTTCTTGTAAACGAGCTGAGCGCCAGCGCTTCAGAAATTTTTGCAGGGGCAGTGCAGGATTATGGAATCGGAACTATTGTCGGAACAACCACCTATGGGAAGGGAGTCGTACAGTCTATCAGCGCTCTGACAGACGGAAGTGCAGTGAAGCTGACGGTATCCAACTATTTTACACCGAAGGGCAATTCCATTCACGAGGTAGGAATCAAGCCGGATGTGGAGGTAAAACTTGACGCGAATCTTTTGAATAAAGACGAGATTACCCATGAGGAAGACAACCAGCTTCAGGCGGCGCTTGAGGTCTTAAATAAATAATCCTTTGTACAAAGGGCGCGCAGGATGTCTAAAAAAAGAAAAAGGATTGTATAAGTATCCGCAAACTGCTATAATGGACGTAATTGTCCGGTACTCATAAGAAAGGCGGGAAAAATATATGAGAGACTATGTGATTACAACAGACAACAATTCAGATCTTCCGGAAGCATATTACCGGGAACATGGGGTAGGCTGTACGTATTTAAGCTATTCTATGGACGGGAAGGATTACACACAGGGAAATTTTCTTCCTGAGCATGAGTTTTATGAAGCTATGCGGAATGGCTCTCTGCCTACAACTGCTCAGGCGAATCCGGAGAATACAAGAGAGATGATGGAACCTTATCTGAAAGAAGGGAAGGATATCCTTCATATTGCATTCTCTTCAGGACTGAGCGGAACCTGCAACAGTGCAAAAATTGCAGCAGAAGAACTGATGGAAGAATATCCGGAGCGAAAGATTATAGTCATAGATTCTCTGGGCGCATCTCTGGGACAGGGACTTCTTGTCTATCTTGCCCAGCAGAAAAAAGAAGCAGGGGAAGATATGGATACAGTTGCCGGATGGGCAGAAGAGAACAAACTTCATATGATTCATATGTTTACAGTAGACGACCTCTTCCATCTGTGCAGAGGCGGCCGCCTTTCCAAAACCGCCGCAGTCGTGGGAAGTGTCCTGAATATAAAACCGGTTCTTCATGTGGATAACGAAGGTAAGCTTGTTCCTGTCGGAAAAGTAAGAGGCCGTAAAAAAGCCCTTCTTGAACTGGTGAAAGCAATGGAAGAAAAGACACAGGGCTACGAGGTTGATACAGTTTTCATCAGCCACGGTGACTGCATGGAAGACGCTGATTTTGTGGCGGAAAAGGTCAGAGAACGATACAGTGTCAAAACAATGATAATCAACTATGTAGGCGCGACAATCGGCGCTCATTCCGGTCCGGGAACACTTGCGCTCTTTTTTACAGGCAGTCAGCGATAGAGCGCGTTTTAATAAAGAATTAATTTGTCTTTTGCCCCAAAAGATGCTATAATGTGTAAGCCTGTGTGGAGATTCTTCTTCACATAACCAATGAATAAGTATTTTGAAAAGAGGATAAAACAAATGAGTGATAAAACAATCTTAGAACAGTGGCGTACAATGGCGTACAATCAGGAAGCAGACCGCAGCCAGCTTCAGAAATTCTGGGCAACCTACTTCAATATCGAAAAAGGTATCTACGAGCAGCTTCTCTCCAATCCGGATGAAGTTGTAACAGGTACTGTTAAAGAGTTAGCAGAAAAATACGGTCAGGAAGTTCTCACAATGGTAGGTTTCCTTGATGGAATCAACGATTCCCTGAAGGTTCCGAACCCAATCGAAACTATGGATGAGAACACAACAGTATCTTTATGCTTCGATAAGGAACTCCTTTACAAAAACATGGTAGATGCAAAGGCAGACTGGCTTTACGAGCTTCCTCAGTGGGATGCGATTTTCTCCGAAGAAAAGAGAAAAGAGCTCTACATGGAGCAGAAAAAATCCGGCACAATCGTGAAACCACACAAAGTAGGCCGTAACGATCCGTGTCCATGCGGAAGCGGCAAGAAATACAAACACTGCTGCGGAAGATAAGATATTACAGTTTACCCATTATCGGGAAGAATGTTGTGATAAAAAAACGATTGACAAATAAAAATCCCGTGACTATAATGGGGATAGACATAAGATAACACGTTGACGAGACGAGTAAGCTGTGAAAGCATACAGAGAGAGACACATTTGCTGGAAGTGTCTTATGGGGAAGCAGCCGAAAACTACCTCTGAGTGGCCCTAATCCGGTCCGGTGATTCCGTTACCATCGAATAAGTGGCTCAGGCTTACGGATAAGCCGGGAGCAAGCAGGGTGGAACCGCGAGTATGAGATATTCGTCCCTTACAGTGCAGATGCATTGTAAGGGACGTTTTTTATTTTGGCAAAAAGGTTCGCAACATATTATGCAGACCTGACAGACCCGCCCCTGCACAGAACAACACAATATTTTTTAATGAAAAAGGAGAAATGCAATGATTATCACATTAAAAGATGGTTCCAAAAAAGAATATGCAGAAGCAAAAGCCATTATCGACATTGCCTCTGACATCAGTGAAGGTCTTGCCCGCGCTGCATGTGCAGGTGAAGTAAACGGTGAAGTCGTAGATTTGAGAACAGTCGTAGATTGCGACTGCGAGGTAAATATCCTTACAGCGAAGGATGAAAAAGGTCTTGCAGCCCTTCGCCATACAGCATCCCACGTACTTGCTCAGGCAGTACAGACACTTTTCCCGGAGGCAAAGGTTGCCATTGGCCCTTCTATTGATACAGGATTCTACTATGACTTTGAGTGTCCGCCATTTTCCAGAGACGACCTTGATGCCATCGAAAAAGAGATGAAAAAAATCATCAAAAAAGGCGCTAAGATTGAGCGTTTCACAAAATCAAGAGAAGATGCAATCGCATACTTCAAAGAGAAAAACGAGCCATATAAAGTAGAACTTATTGAAGACCTTCCGGAAGGAGAAGAGATTTCTTTCTACTCACAGGGAGACTGGACAGACCTCTGTGCAGGTCCTCACCTGATGAGCACAAAAGGAGTAAAAGCATTCAAGCTTCTTTCCGCATCCGGCGCATACTGGAGAGGAAGCGAGAAAAACCAGATGCTTACCCGTGTATACGGAACTGCCTACGCATCTAAAGAAGAATTAAAAGAGCATTTAGAGCGTATGGAAGAGGCAAAGAAACGCGACCACAATAAACTCGGACGCGAGATGAAGCTTTTTACAACAGTAGACGTAATCGGACAGGGACTTCCTCTGATTATGCCAAATGGTGTGATTATGATGCAGGAACTGCAGCGCTGGATCGAGGATGAGGAAGCGAAACGCGGCTACATCAGAACAAAAACACCTCTGATGGCTAAGAGCGACCTCTACAAGATTTCCGGACACTGGGATCACTATAAAGACGGTATGTTTGTACTTGGCGATGAGGAGAAGGACAAAGAGGTATATGCACTCCGTCCGATGACCTGTCCATTCCAGTATTATGTATATAAGGCAGAGCAGCACAGCTACCGTGACCTTCCGCTGCGCTACGGCGAGACATCCACACTTTTCCGTAACGAGGATTCCGGTGAAATGCACGGTCTGACACGTGTACGCCAGTTTACAATTTCTGAGGGACACTTAATTGTAAGACCTGACCAGATGGTAAAAGAGTTTAAGGACTGTATCGCCCTTGCACAGTATTGTCTTCAGGTTCTCGGTGTAGAAGAGGACGTAACCTACCATCTCTCCAAGTGGGACCCGACTAACACAGAGAAATACATTGGTGACGCTTCCGTGTGGGAAGAGACAGAAGGTCATATCAGACAGATGCTTCAGGAACTGAATATCCCATTTGTGGAAGACGTGGGAGAAGCTGCTTTCTACGGACCAAAGGTCGATATCAATGCAAAGAACGTATACGGAAAAGAAGATACGATGATTACGATTCAGTGGGATGCTCTTCTTGCAGAACAGTTCGATATGTACTATATTGATGAAAACGGCGATAAGAAACGTCCGTACATCATCCACCGTACATCTATGGGCTGCTACGAGAGAACTCTTGCATGGCTTATTGAGAAATATGCAGGTTTATTCCCGACATGGCTCTGTCCGGAACAGGTTCGTATCATTCCGATTTCCGAGAAATTCCATGATTATGCAGCAAAAGTGGAAGCACAGTTAAAAGAAGAAGGAATCAGATGCTCTGTTGACCAGCGTTCTGAGAAGATGGGTTACAAGATTCGTGAAGCCCGTCTTGCAAGAGTACCATACATGCTTGTTGTAGGCGCAAAAGAGGAAGAAGAGGGCAAAGTATCCGTAAGAAGCCGTTACCTTGGCGACGAGGGAATGAAAGAGCTGGGCGAATTCCTTGCAGCAATCAAAGAGGAAATCAAAAATAAGACAATCCGTAAAATTGAGGTTCAGGAAGAATCCAAATAATACAGAAAAGAGGGCTGTGTAAAAACAGCCCTTTTCTTAATGGGAAACTTAAACGCCGGAAAAATATTTCGCCTTGATTTCAGCCACAGGCATTTCCTGTCCGGTCCATAGCTTAAAGGCTTCGGCGCCCTGATAAAGAAGCATATACATGCCGTTGAAAGTACGGCAGCCTGCTTTTTTTGCATCGCAAAGAAGCTTTGTCTCCTGCGGATTGTAGATGACATCGGAGACAATAAGTTCCGGTCTGAGCAGGGAAGTGTCTGTAAGAATGGAGGCGTCTGTGTTTGGAGCCATGCCGACAGAGGTGGCGTTGATGAGAAGAAAGCTTTCATCCAGAGCCTTTTTCAGAGCGGCTTTATCGTCATTATCGTGAAGGCTGACACAGCAGGGGAGACTTGCGTTGATATTATCTGCAAGAGCCTGAATACGTTTGTGGAAGCGGCTTGTGGTTCTGGCAAAAATGTGGATATTTTTTACCCCGTCCAGAGCTGCCTGAGCAATAATGGCTGTGGCAGCGCCGCCTGCACCCATAAGGGTAATGGTTTTTCCGGTGAGATCGTATCCTGCATCACGGGCTGCCTGCATATACCCCACACCGTCAGTATTGTAGCCGATCAGCCGTCCGTTCTCATTGACTACTGTGTTGACTGCGCCGATGAGCTGTGCAGCAGGAGAGAGCTCGTCCAGAAGCTCTACGATTTTGTTTTTATTTGGCATAGTGAGGTTAAAGCCCCGAATGCCGCAATTTTTTAAGCCGGAAACGGCTTTTGGCAAAGCGTCTTCTTTTACATCGAAGCAAAGATAGACGTAATCAAGGCCAAGAAGGCGAAAGGCTTCATTGTGCATCAGAGGCGAGATGCTGTGAGAGACAGGACTGCCCAGCAGAGCAGTCAGCCTTGTATGTCCGGTAATATTCATGTGCTGGTACCCCCGTTTCTGTCGTTTGTTTTTATTTATTTACTGCAATTATTTTATTCTACTATAAAGGAGATGTCAACTTATGACAAAGCCAATTCAGATTAAAAATATCACTATTGGGGAAGGAATACCGAAAATTTGTGTTCCCCTTACAGGAAAGAGAAAAGAGAGGATTCTTGAGGAAGCCAGGGCAGTGGCAGAGGCAGGAGCAGACCTTGCAGAATGGCGGGCGGATTTCTTCGAAGGACTTTCAGACAGGGAAGAAAGAGAGGAAGTTTTGAACGCGCTTTCCGACATTTTGGGTCAGATTCCACTTTTATTTACCATTCGTACCAAAAATGAAGGCGGAAATATACAGATTTCGACAGAAGATTATGTAAACTATAATATGGATACAGCAAGGTCCGGAAAAGCAGACCTTATTGATGTTGAGGTTTTTGGAGACGAACAGGAAAAGGTAAAGCTGATACAGTCACTCCATGAGATAAATGCCATAGTGGTTGCCTCATCGCATGATTTTTTGAAGACAGATATCCGAGAGATTCTTCTGGAACGGTTTAAAATTATGGACAGAACAGGAGCAGATATCCTGAAAATGGCGGTGATGCCAAAAGATTTTGCCGATGTGGCTGCAATTATGCAGGCAACCTGCGATATGGCGGAGAATTTCACAGAGAAGCCGCTGATTTCCATGGCTATGGGAGATGAAGGAATGATAAGCCGCATTGCAGGAGAAAACTTCGGCTCCTGTATTACCTTCGGTACAGTGGGAGAGGCTTCCGCACCGGGACAGCTCCCGCTGAGAGAACTGAAAAGGATGATGAACGCCCTTCATGTAAAAAATGAAGAGAAGTAAGTTTACATAAAACAAAGAAGAAATGTCGAAACCTTACGAGAAATTCTGGGACGTCTCTTACCGGTTTTGACAAAATTCGCACCCCCTATCACCTATAATGAATTCACTTACCAAAGCGAAGGATTGACAGGTCATAGGGGGTTTTTATGTATTATGAAGTATACATAGATGTTGTGTTTGCGACGAATCTCTTGATGGATTATATTCTTCTGCGTCTTGTGGGAACTGTTTTTCGCTGCAGGAGAAGCCGGAAAAGAACGCTTCTTGCAGCAGCATTGGGAGCCTTGTTTTCCTGTCTCCTGATATACCTTCCCGCAGATGCGTATTTACCGGCAGTAATTTTACTCCATGGCGGCTGTGCTTTTGGAATGGTGATGCTGGGGTGCGGACTGAAGAAAGGGGGGCTGCTTGTAAAGGCAATGGTGACTCTTTATCTGGCAGCTTTTTTGTGCGGAGGATTTCTGGAAGCAGTAACTGCGGGGCATGAAATAACCGGAAAACTGTTTTTTTTGTTCGCAGCCTGCGTTTACCTGGGATTGATGTCCCTTGGCTATCTTGCAGATTCCCTGCGCGTCCGCATGAGAAATATGTATCCGGTTACTTTGTCCTATCAGGGAAAAAAACAGCCGTTCTGCGGATTTTATGATTCCGGAAATCTGCTTATGGACGGAACGTCTCCTGTTTCTATTATCAGTCAGGAGGTTCTGGAAAAAATTCTGCCCCGCGACACGGCGGAAAAATTAAAGCACCTGAGAGAGAACCCGGGGGAGTTTGAAAATACAGAGATTGCAGGGCTTCACCCTCATTTCCTGACTTATAAAACCATAGGAGGAGATGGAGTGACCCTTGCAGTTACCTTGGAGAAGCTTTGTATTCAGACTCCTGAAGAGATGGTAGAGATAGACAGGCCGGTGCTTGCTCTTCTTACGGAGCCTTCTGCTTTGGGTAAGGAATATGAAGTACTTTTAAATTTCCGATTACTGCAATAAGAGGGGGAGAAGCTATGAATATGAGAGCAGCATACGCGAATCATTATCCGTTTCAGGTGGTCTCGAAATTTATGATAAACAGGCCGCGGGAGATTTTTTACATTGGAGGGAACGATGTCCTTCCGGCGCCTCTGGAACCTCAGAGAGAGGCATACGTTCTTGGAAAGCTTGGCACAGAGCAGGAGCAGGAGGCAAAGTCTCTGCTCATCGAGCATAATCTCAGACTGGTAGTATATATTGCAAAAAAATTTGACAATACAGGAGTTGGGGTGGAGGACCTGATTTCCATAGGTACGATAGGGCTGATAAAGGCAATCAATACCTTTAATACAGGCAAAAATATCAAGCTTGCCACCTATGCGTCCAGATGTATAGAGAATGAGATTCTCATGTATCTTCGAAGGAACAGTAAGACAAGAATGGAGGTTTCCATTGATGAGCCGCTTAACGTGGACTGGGATGGAAATGAGCTGCTTTTGTCAGATATATTGGGGACAGACGAGGATGTGATTTCCAAACGTCTGGAGGAAGAGGTTGAGATCAGCCTTCTGGCAAAGGCAATTTCCAAGCTTACCCCAAGAGAGCAGACAATCATCAAACTGAGATTTGGTCTTGGAAAAGGAGAGAACAGGGAGCGTACACAGAAGGAAGTGGCTGACCTTCTGGGGATTTCCCAGTCTTACATCTCCCGTCTGGAAAAAAGAATTATGAAGCGTCTGAAAAAAGAAATTGTGAAATATGAATAAGGTGAGAACGCGGTTTTTGGAAAAGACTTCTCCGGGAGCCGCGTTTTTGCTGATTTTCTAACCGGTTTATGAAAAAAATCAACTTTTTTTTATAAAAAACATCTTTACGTTGAAGCGTTAAAATGTTATAGTATTAATAATATAAATGCTATTTACATAGAGGGACAGAAAAGGAGAAACTACATGGAAAGATATTATCAGCCGGAAATCGAGTGTGCCTCCAGAGAGCAGATTCGTCAATGGCAGAGTGAAAGACTTGTGAAACAGGTACGAAACGTATGGGACAATGTGCCGATGTACAGAAAGAGAATGGAAGAGATGGGGGTATCTCCGGAAGACATTCAGTCTGTAGACGATTTACATAAATTACCTTTTATTACGAAAGACGACTTACGGGACGAATATCCATACGGCCTTCTGGCAAGACCGCTTAGCGAGTGTGTCCGCATTCAGTCTACAAGCGGCACTACAGGACGCAGAGTGGTGGCATTTTATACCCAGCATGATATAGACCTGTGGGAAGACTGCTGTGCAAGAGCTATCACTGCAGCAGGCGGAACAAAGGATGATGTCTGCCATGTAAGTTATGGTTATGGACTTTTTACAGGAGGTCCGGGGTTAAACGGCGGTTCCCATAAAGTAGGCTGTCTGACTCTTCCCATGTCATCCGGAAATACAGACCGCCAGATTCAGTTTATGACAGACCTTGGCTCTACGATTCTTTGCTGTACGCCATCCTATGCTGCGTATCTTGCAGAGAGTATCCATGAGAGAGGACTTCAGGACGAAATCAAATTAAAGGCAGGTATTTTCGGCGCTGAAGCATGGACAGAGGAGATGCGCCGCGATGTGGAAGAGAAACTTGGAATTAAGGCGTATGATATCTACGGACTCACAGAAATCTCAGGCCCCGGCGTTGCGTTCGAATGTTCCGCGCAGGGCGGAATGCACATAAACGAAGACCATTTCATTGCGGAAGTCATTAATCCGAAGACAGGGGAGGTTCTTCCGGACGGCGAAAAGGGAGAGCTTGTGTTTACCAGTATTACGAAAGAGGCATTTCCGCTGCTTCGTTATCGTACACGCGACATCTGTATTTTGAGCAGAGAGAAATGTTCCTGCGGCAGAACCCACGTAAAAATGACCAAGCCTCTTGGCAGAAGCGACGATATGCTCATTGTCAAAGGCGTGAACGTATTCCCGTCACAGATTGAGACAGTTCTTATGAACAAGGGATATGCAGCAAACTACCAGATTATTGTAGACCGTGTAAACAACAGCGATACCATTGAGGTTCAGGTTGAAATGACACCGGAAATGTTCTCAGACAGTCTGAGCGTTGTGGCAAATAAAGAGAAAGAACTTGTAGCAGCGCTGAAAGCGATGCTTGGTATCTATGCGAAGGTGAAGCTTGTTAATCCTAAGACGATTGCGAGAAGCGAGGGCAAGGCTGTTCGCGTAATTGATAAACGTAATTTATATCAGAATAAATAAGGAGGAAAAAACATGACAGTGAAACAGATTTCCGTTTTTCTGGAAAATAAGCCGGGAAGACTGGCGGAACTGACAGAAGTTCTTTCACAGAACAACATTGACATGCGGGCGCTCTCATTGGCAGAGGCAGCAGATTTCGGCATTGTCCGTCTGATCGTGGATGACATTTACAGTGCGTCTACAGTATTAAAGGATGCAGATTATATCATTTCCATCACCAAGGTTCTGGCAGTGGAAATGCCTGACGAACCGGGAGCTCTTTCCAAGGCAATCAGTGTGCTTGGAGATAATGATGTAAATATCGAATATATGTATGCGTTCACAACAAGAAAGAAAGGAATCGCATATATGATTTTCCGTGTGGAGGATAACGAAAAAGCCATCAGAGTTCTTCAGCAGAACGGCATCCGTCCGGTATGTCAGGACGAGCTTCAGAGCTTATAACCAATAAGCTTCCATAAAAAGTTAAAAAGCATAAAATCCCGGTGTAAAAGCCGGGATTTTTATGATAAAATAATTTGAATGTATCAGATAAAGGAGACAGGAAAGATGTTGTCATTTGAAAGCGATTATATTGAAGGCGCTCATGGAAAGATTCTGCAGCGCCTCGTTGAGACAAATATGGAGCAGCTTACAGGCTATGGAGCAGACAAATACTGTGAACGTGCAAAAGAGAAGATTAAAGAAGCCTGCCAGTGTCCGGAGGCGGATGTACATTTCTTAGTGGGAGGGACTCAGACAAATGCCACGATTCTTGATACCCTGCTTGAGAGTTATGAAGGAGTGGTAAGCGCAGCTACAGGACATATCAATGCCCATGAATCGGGAGCTGTGGAATATACGGGGCACAAGGTACTTGCCATTTCTCAGCACAATGGGAAAATCCATGCAGACGAGCTGATTGCTTATCTTGAAACCTTTTACGGGGATGACAGCTATGAGCATATGGTATTTCCGGGAGCTGTTTATATTTCCCACCCGACAGAGTACGGAACTCTGTATACAGAGGCGGAATTAAAAGAGATTTCCTCTGTTTGCAGAAAGTATGAAATCCCTCTTTATCTGGACGGAGCCCGTCTTGGATACGGACTTATGAGCAGAGAAACAGATGTGACCCTTCCGATGATTGCCAAATACTGTGATGCTTTTTATATTGGAGGAACCAAGGTAGGAGCGCTCTGCGGTGAGGCTGTCGTATTTACGAAAAATAACACCCCGAAGCATTTTCTCACAAGAATCAAACAGCACGGAGCGCTTCTTGCCAAGGGACGTCTTCTGGGAGTTCAGTTTGATACCCTATTTACAGATAATCTGTATTTTGAAATCAGTAAACATGCGATTGACATGGCGGAACTTCTCAAAGAGGGCTTTTCAAAAAGAGGATATCGTTTCTTTTTGGAATCGCCTACCAATCAGCAGTTTATTATTCTTGAAGACAGGGAAATGGAAGAACTGAAGAAAAAAGTCGGTTTCAGTTTCTGGGAAAAATATGACGAGACACATACAGTCGTACGTTTTGCCACAAGCTGGGCTACAGGTAAAGAAGCGGTAGAAGAGCTGATGAGGCTGTTGGATGAGTACAAAGAAAATGCAGCTATATAAAGACTGTACACTCTGTCCGAGGAACTGCCATGTAAACCGTCTGGAAGGAAAGAAAGGGTATTGCGGAATGGACAGCAGGATTTTTGCTGCCCGCGCTTCTCTTCATATGTGGGAGGAACCCTGTATTTCCGGAGAAAAAGGCTCAGGAGCTGTATTTTTTACAGGCTGTAATTTAAGATGCAGTTATTGTCAGAACAGAGAGATTGCCATTGGCAGCAGCGGGCGTGAAATTACGTCTGAGAGGCTTGCGGAGATTTTTCTGGAACTTCAGGAAAAAGGGGCGGCAAATATCAATCTTGTTACCGGAACGCATTATGTGCCGGGAATCGTGGAGGCTCTTGATACAGCACGGCTCAGAGGACTGCGCCTTCCCGTAGTCTATAACTGCGGCGGATATGAAAAGGTGGAAACACTTCGGATGCTGGATGGATATGTAGACATATATCTTCCGGATTTCAAGTATATGGAAGAGAATCTGGCAGCAGAGCTTTCTCATGCTCCGGATTACCCTGAGATTGCGAAAATTGCCATAAAAGAAATGGTAAGACAGACTGGGAAATGTGAATTTGGGGAAGATGGTTATATCAGACGAGGGACTGTCGTAAGGAATCTTATACTCCCCGGACATACGAAAAACTCTGTGAAGGTTCTGGAATATCTCCATGAAACATATGGGAATGAAATTTATCTCAGTATTATGAATCAGTATACACCTGTTTATTGTCACGAGAATCATACGGAACTGAACAGGAGAGTAACAGCCAGAGAATACGAAAAGGTTCTTGATGCTGCGTTGTCTATGGGAATTGAAAACGGCTTTTTTCAGGATGGAGAGACTGCGAAGGAAAGCTTTATACCGGCGTTTGATTATGACGGAATCTAAAAAAGACTGCTTTTGAAGCAGTCTTTTTTAGTGGAAAGACAGGGGAATCAGAATTTTTTCCAGGTGTCCTTTACAAAAAGAAGGAGCAGAGGGAAAATTTCCAGTCGTCCTGCAAGCATATCAAAGATGAGAATGCTTTTTGAAAAATAGGAAAAAATACTAAAGTTCTGGGTTGGGCCTACAAGCTCAAGACCGGGACCGATGTTGTTGAGGGTTGCAGCCACTGCCGTAAAATTGGTGGTATAGTCGAAATTGTCAAAGGCAATGAGAAATACAGAGCCAAAGAAAATCAGGACATATACAATCAGGAAAATATTGGTGGCGCGCACTACCTCGTGAGGGACTACTTTCTGGTCCATCTTGATTTTTTTTACCGCATTAGGATGAATATAAAGGTGAAGCTCCTTGCGGATGGTCTTACACAGAATAACAAAACGGGAAACCTTTATGCCGCCGCCTGTACTTCCCGCACAGGCTCCCACAAACATCAGAATAATAAGGATTGTTCTGGAAACCTGCGGCCACAGGTTGAAGTCTGTGGTTGCAAAACCTGTAGTTGTAATGATAGAGCCTACCTGGAAAGAGGCATGCTGCAGCGCTTCGCCTACGCTTCCGAACATATGGCGGACATTAAATGTGATAATTATAATGGCAACAGCAATGATTCCCAGATAATAACGAACTTCCTCGCACTTGAAAGCCTGTGCAAATTTCTTTGTCAGAAGAAAGAAATACACATTGAAGTTAATACCGAAAAGAATCATAAAAATGGTGACAACAACCTGTATGTAGGTGCTGTAGCCTGCAATACTGTTGTTTTTTATACCGAAGCCTCCTGTTCCGGCAGTTCCGAATGCGGTACAGAGAGTGTCAAAAAGCGGCATTTTTCCGCACAGCAGGAGAATAATCTGCAGCAGGGTAAGTCCAAGATAGATGGAATAGAGAATCTTGGCTGTGGACTGTACCTTGGGAACAAGCTTGCCTACGGACGGACCGGGGCTTTCTGCTTTCATCAGATTCATATGGTATCCGCCGGTGAGCGGCAGAAGGCTTAAGATGAAGACAAGAACGCCCATACCTCCAATCCAGTGTGTGAAGCTTCGCCAGATCAGCACGCAGTGGGGAAGGCATTCCACATCACTCAAAATACTGGCTCCTGTTGTTGTGAAACCGGAAACTGTTTCAAAAAGCGCGTCAATGGGATGGGGGATTGCGCCGCTCAGTACAAAGGGAACTGCGCCCATAATACTGAGTACAATCCAGCTCAGGGCAACAGTCACGAAGCCCTCTTTTGTGTAAAAGGCTTTTTGTTTCGGCTTTTTCCTGGTGAGGGGAATGCCCGCTGCCAGACAGAGCGCCATAGTGATAAGGAAAACAAAGCCGGTTTTTTCTCTGTAAATAATTGCTGTAATGCCCGGAAGAAGCATAAATGCGGCTTCCAGTTTTAAAATCCATCCGATGATATAGATGATAATGGAATAGTTCATGTTTTTTCTCCTTTATTTATCCAGAATATCACTGATATCTCGAAGGCCTTTGTGAGTAGTTACAATGATTACAGTATCTCCGACCTGTAAGGTGTCGCTTCCGCGAGGGATTTTTATTTTGCCGCCGCGGTTCAGAGAACCTACAAGAAGGTTCTTTTTCAGATTCAGTTCGGACAGTGGTATACCAAGGACAGGGCAGGTATCTTTAATTGCAAACTCCAGCGCTTCGGCACGGTTGTCCAGAATATGGTAAAGAGTTTCAACATTGCTTCCGATACTGTTCTGCATGGCGCGGACATACTGGAGAATACAGTCTGCCGTTATGTATTTCGGATAAATTACGCTTCCGATATCCAGATTGTCAATCACATCGTCGAAAGCGAGGCGGTTCACCTTTGCCACAAGCTTGGCGTTTGACATATTTTTGGCAAAAAGTGAGAGGAAGATATTTTCTTCGTCAAGGTTTGTCAGGGCGACAAAAGCCTCTGTATTTTCAAGTCCCTCTTCAAGAAGAAGGGAACGGTTCGTGCCGTCTCCGTTTATAATGGTCGTATCAGGAAGAAGTTCGCTTAATTCTTCGCAGCGGGATTTGGAGTTCTCAATAATTTTTACATTAATTTTCATGTCCTGAAGCAGGTAAGTCAGGTAATGGGAAATAGTTCCTCCGCCTACGATAAGAGCGTTTTTTACCTGATGGGTTTTCAGGCCGATTTTTTTGAAAAACAGGGCTGCGTTCTGTGGAGATGCCAAAATAGAAACAAAGTCTCCGTCATGGAGAATATGATTTCCTCCGGGAATGGCAACTCTTCCGTCGCTTTCTACAGCGCAGAAAAGGACATCGCACTGAAGCTTCTCTGTAATGCGGGAGACACTCAATCCGTCCAGATTAAATTCAGGGAGAACCTTGAACTTCAACAGCTCAACTCTGCCTCTGGCGAAGGTGTCAATCTTTATGGCAGAAGGGAAGCGGAGCAGTCGGGAAATTTCCTGAGCTGCTGCAAACTCCGGATTGATGATCATGTTTACTCCGAGACGTTCCTTGATAAAGCCGATTTCATTTCCGTAAATCGGATTTCGCACTCTGGCGATAGTGTGACAACGGCTGGTTTTCTGTGCGATGAGACAGCACAGAAGGTTCAGTTCGTCGGAACCTGTAACTGCAATCATAATGTCCGCATTTTCAATGCCGGCTTCCATCAGGGTATTGATGCTGGCTCCGTTTCCTACGATTCCCATAGCATCGATATTTTCGGAAAGAGTGTTGACTTTTTCGGCTGATACATCAATAAGGGTTATGTCCGTTTCCTCTTCCTGAAGCTGTTCAGCCAGGGTACTTCCAACTTTACCGCATCCAACAATAATAATCTGCATAATTCCTCCAAAAGTGTGATTTTTTGTCTGATTCAATCTTAGATTAAGATTATATAAAAATAACATTAAGGTTAAATAAAGATTATATAAAGATTGAATAAAGACATTATAGCACTGATGTATGGAATTTGAAACATATATTTTTGTAATGATGCCAGGGTCAAAAGGTCATAAATCACGTTGTGCTTGCACATAAGTGGTTTTATGCCTTTATGACCCGCCCCAATATGAGGATAAAAGTGGGGTGTGTGCCCCACGATATCCGAATTTGGGGCAGAATTGTGGGAGTGCATGGCACGAAACAATTCGTCAGGCATCTTTTGACCCTAACATCTTGGAATTGTGTTCAGGGGCTCTATGCGCACATATTTCTTTTCAGTACATAAAATATAGGGAATCATAAAAAATTGTCAGAAGGGATTTGTTCATGGAAAATTATCAGATGAACTGTGCGGGCTGCCGTCCCTATAACCGGACCTGCGGCATGACAAAGCCAATGCCAAGACCGGATTGTGTAATACCCGGACCCGGACCGGTAAGACCGCCGCACTGTGTTTCAAAAATAGAAGAGTGTAACTGTAAAATGCCGGGAGTAAAGAGCAAAAATGCGGAAATGTATACACATCTTGCGCATTTGGAGCCGGCTATGGCATATGTGCCCTGTCAACAGTTTACGACCACCTTCGGGCTTGGTCATGCGCTTCAGATGGGAACAATTTTTCCGGAACTCTGTAAGCCATTTTGCGGAAAGAGAGGTGGCAGAAGATGATGGACAGAAATCTTTCCAGAGAGCAGCTTTTGTGTAAAATTAACGAAGTCAGCTTTGCAGTAGACGACATTTTATTGTTTCTGGATACGCATCCCTGCCATGAAGAAGCCCTCTGTTATTACAGGGATGCTGCGAAGGTGCGCAGAGAATTGATGGAAGAATACGCGCATTGCTATGGTCCGCTGACAGTTGATGATGCGGTATATAATGAGTCGTCTTCCTGGAAATGGATGACACAGCCATTTCCGTGGCAGATGGAAGGAGGTCGATGAGAAGCCATGTGGAATTATGAAAAGAGACTTCAGTATCCAATCAAAATCACCCAGCCAAACGCGAAGCTTGCACAATTTATTATGAGTCAGTATGGTGGACCGGACGGAGAGATTGCAGCGTCTATGCGCTATCTGTCCCAGAGATTTTCCATGCCGAATCAGATGACCGTCGCTACACTGACAGACATTGGTACCGAGGAACTGGCGCATATGGAAATGATCGGGACGATCGTGCATCAGCTTACCCGTAATCTTTCGATGGAAGAAATAGAGAAATCCGGTTTTGGACCGTACTATACAGATCATACAGTGGGAATCTGGCCGCAGGCGGCGGGAGGAATTCCTTTCAATGCATGTGAATTCCAGAGTAAAGGAGATCCTATAACAGATTTGTTCGAAGACCTCGCTGCAGAACAAAAAGCACGCTCTACTTATGACAATATTCTCAGAACTGTAAAAGATATTCCGGAAATTGCAGATCCGATCCGATTCCTGCGCGCCCGGGAGATTGTGCATTTCCAGAGATTCGGTGAAGCGCTTCGCTCTTTGCAGGAGGAACTTGACGCGAAGAATTTCTATGCCTTTAACCCAAGCTTTGATATGCCGGCAAGCTGCAGTTGTCCGTCAGAGTGTGAGTGCAGGAGATAGGTCTGCTGAGAGAAGATAAGAAGCAGCAACGATAAGAAATCAGGGAGGGCTGAAGGAAACAGAAGGTTTTGAAAGCCCTCTTTGATTTTATCGAAAAGAAATATAGGATTTATATTGACATTTTTTTTGAATTCTTTTATAATAATTCAAGCAGTTAGATTTAACTAACTGCTGTTTTTATTACAAAAGGTTAGATAAAACTAACTAAAAAACAAGGAGGACAGAAAGGTGATTGACAAAAAGCTTTTGCATCTTTTAGGAGATAACAAAAAATACATATTGTATACGGTGACATGGATGATTGTAGGATTATTTGCCAATCTTACAATTACTGCCTGTATTTGCCGGATAATCTATCTGGCGTCAGAGTACGGTACATATGGAGGAGATGCGGAGTATTTTTTACTTCCTGCAGTATTAGGAATTATGGGAACGGCTGTCCGATACGGGGCTTCCCGCCGGGTGGGAAGGCTGAAAGATATTCTTGGAAGGAATGCGAAAAAGGAGCTTCGTGAGAAAATCTATCATAAAATCGTGAAACTGGGAACCGGTTCCTCAGAAGAAATGAGTATGGCTGGATTGACGCAGATTTCCATGGAAGGTGTGGAACAACTGGATTTATATTATACGACTTATATTCCCCAGTTTTTTTATGCAACGCTTTCTCCGTTTATTCTGTTCTTCATAACTGTGTGGATTGACTGGCGTGTAGCTTTGGTTCTTCTTGCCTGTGTGCCTTTGATTCCGGTGTCGATTGTTGCGGTATCCAGATATGCAAAAAAGATTTTTGAGAAATATTGGGGAAAATATACTTCTATGGGAGATGGCTTTCTGGACAGTGTGCAGGGGCTGAAGGAACTGAAAATTTTTATGGCAGACGAAGCGCAGCAGAAAAAGATGAACAATGCCAGTGAAGAATTTCGTAAAATTACAATGAAGGTGTTGGTGATGCAACTGGCAAGTACTACGATCATGGATTTTGTTGCATACGGAGGAGCCGGTGTTGGAATCGCATTCGCTGTTCTTAAAGTAGCGGAAGGGGCGCTGTCTCCTTTTCTGGCACTGTTTCTGATTCTTGTTGCAGTTGAATTTTTTCTTCCTCTCCGTGCATTTGGAGCAGCCTTTCATGTGGCAATGAACGGGGTGAGTGCAGGAAATAAGATTTTGTCATTTCTTGCAACCCCAGAGCCAATCTGGGGAGAGGAGAAGGTGTCTCATATGGATTGGAAGCTGGAGAATATAAATTTTTCTTATGATGACAGACGTGATGTTTTGAAAAATGTGACGATGACATTTCCCCGGAAGGGTATGACTTCTATTGTAGGGGAGTCCGGCTGTGGAAAATCCACAGTTGTCCAGATACTTTTGGGAGGAATTCGTCCGAAATCCGGAAGTGTTTCCGTTGGCGGCAAAAAGCTGGAAAATTTGTCACGGGAAAGCTATTATGAACATCTTGCTGCAGTAAGTTACAATACCTATATTTTTAATGAGACTATCCGGCAGAATTTTAAGCTGGGAAATAAAAAAGTATCGGATGAGGAAATTTACGCAGCTTTGGAAAAAGTGAACCTTGCCGGATTCGTTCGTGAGAATGGGGGATTGGATAAAAAAATCATGGAAGATGGAGCAAATCTCTCAGGAGGTCAGAAGCAGCGGCTCGCGCTTGCTGTGAATCTGGTGGCGGATAAAGATATGTATGTGTTTGATGAGGCAACCAGTAATATAGATGTGGAAAGTGAAACTATTATTATGAAAAATATCAGAGAATTATCCGGGTCTAAGGCAGTAATTGTCATCTCACATCGTCTTGCCAATGTGGTACCTTCCGATAAGATTTATTATATGGAGACAGGAGAGGTGAAAGAGCAGGGAACTCATAAAGAACTAATGGAGAAGAACGGCGGTTACGCCAGATTGTTTATGACACAGAAAGAGTTGGAAGAAGGATATGCGGAGGTGAGTGCATGAGTAAAAAACAAATACTTCGTCGAAGCGGAGGGAAAATCATGGCAAATCTTATTTTGCTTTTGGGAAGTCTTTCCTACATCATACTTCTTGCTGTTCTGAATGGTTCAGCCGGTTTTCTTTGTGCCATGGGCGTTCCTCTGTTAGGTGCAGTGGGAATCGCAAAAGCGTTAGGGGAGAGTATTCCCTTGTCCTATGGATGGATTGTGGCACTGACAATCGGGTGCGGGCTTCTTCGTGGTCTGCTCCGGTATCTGGAACAGTATAGCAATCATTATATTGCATTTCGACTGCTTGCGGTTCTCCGGGATAAAATTTTTTCTGCTTTGCGCATACTTTGTCCTGCAAAGCTGGAGAGTAAACAAAAAGGTTCTATCATTGCCATGATCACGTCTGATATAGAAACATTAGAAGTGTTTTATGCCCACACAATTTCTCCCATTTGTATTGCTGTTGTGGTATCCGTAGGGGTTATTATGTTTGTGGGAAAAGTATCCAGTTGGTGGTTGGCGCTTGTTGCCGCAGTGGGATTTGCCGTAGTGGGAATTGTTATACCGGTAGTTTCCTCCGGCAGATTGAAAGCAGCCGGGGTTCGTTATCGCGCGGAATTTGCCTTGTTTAATGCCTATTTTCTGGACAGTATAAAAGGAATCCGTGATATTGTTTTAAATCGGGCAGGGAAAGAAAGGGAAAAAGAAGTCAACAGACGTTCCCGGCTTCTTCTTGATGAAACAAAGAAAATGAAACTGGAAACGGCCAAAGCAACCGCGGCAACAGAACTCTGTGTCTCTCTTTTTATTTTTGCTACGCTTGCAGTGGGAATCCTGCTTGTGATAAACAATAGGATTTCCATGGGAAGAATGGTGATCGGGGTGGCTGCAGTATTTGGTTCTTTTGGACCGGTCATTGCAATTTCTGCGCTTCCGGGAAACTTAACGCAGACATTTGCATCGGGAGACAGGGTTTTGAATCTTCTTTCAGAGAAACCGGCAGTTACTCCGGTGGAAAATGGAAGAACTTTTGCGTTTGAAAATCTTGGAGTAAGGAATCTTTGCTTTTCTTATGACGGGCAGAAACAGGTATTGTCAGACATCTGTATGTATGCGAAAAAGGGAGAAATCATTGGAATTGTGGGAGAATCCGGATGTGGAAAATCCACCTTTTTAAAATTGCTGCTTCGATTCTGGAAGAAGGACAGTGGAGAGATTGCTTACAATGGAATCGATATTGAAAAGATTCAGACAGAGAGTTTATTGGAGAATGTGACTATGGTCAGCCAGATTACCTATTTATTTGACGAAACCATAGAAGAGAATCTTCGTATTGCAAAACCGGATGCTACAATGGAAGAAATGGAACAAGCCTGCAAACAGGCAGCAGTACATGAATGGATACTTTCCCTTCCGGAGGGATATCAGACAAAAGTAGGAGCTCTTGGAGATAATCTTTCTGCCGGGGAAAAACAGCGTATCGGACTTGCCAGAGCCTTCCTAAGAGGAAGTGAACTGATTCTCCTGGATGAGCCGACCAGCAATGTGGACAGTATCAATGAGGGAATTATTTTGAAAGCTTTAAAAGAACAGAAGCATAAAAAAAGCATCATTCTTGTCTCTCATCGGGAATCTACGATGTCAATCGCAGATCGCATTTATCGTGTGGAAAACGGCAGAATGTATGAACGAAACAGAGCATAAAAGAGAAATGGAGAACGCATATGAACATTAAAAAAACAGGGTGGATTGTGTTGGGATTTGTGGGATTAGGTTTTGGTGCAGCAGGCGCAGTATTACCCATACTGCCGTGCGTTCCGTTCCTTCTTCTGGCTGCAGTTGGTTTTTCAAAAGGTTCCCGAAAACTGCATGACTGGTTTGTAAGTACGAAGCTTTATAAGGAAAATCTGGAGGACTATGTGGCTGGTCGTGGCATGACCTGGAAAACAAAAATTCGCATTATGCTTGTAATGACAGTGCTTATGATAACAGGTTTTTTGATGATGGGAGCGAAGGGAATTCTGGCAGGATGTGTGGTATTAGTGGGAATATGGATTTTGCACATTGCTTATTTTTGCTTTTTTGTAAAGACAATCTGAAGTCGGAAAAAGATGGTGCGTTTTGTCCGTTATGTGAACGAAAAGGCAATCCTAACACTTCGGGAGTACCATTTAAGGATTGACAGAATCCCTGTAAAAAGGATAAAATAAAACGATATTACCAATGAACAGGAGAAATTAACAATGAGTGAAACAATTGCAGTAATTGCAGGAAAAGAAATCAAAGAGGCAGAGTTTGAAGCTTTTTTAAGAGGAGTGCCAAAGGAACAGCAGCCGTATCTTTCCAATCCTCAGTTCCGCGAGCAGTTTAAAGAGCAGTTTCTTGCCTTACATATGTTCGCGCAGCTTGGTGAGGATGAAAAAATGAACGAGACAGATGAGTTCAAAGTTATGGTTGAAAATGCAACAAGAGATATTCTTGCGCAGCTTGCCGTTAACAGTGTAATGAAAAATGTAACTGTTACAGAAGAAGAATGCAAAGCATATTACGATGCAAACCAGCATCACTTCACAAAGGGAGAATCTGTAAGCGCAAAGCATATTCTTACAGACTCTGAGGAGAAATGCAGCGATATCCTGAGTGAAATTAACAATGGAAAAGCCTTTGAAGAAGCAGCGCAGGAGTATTCCACCTGTCCGTCCGGTTCCAGAGGAGGCGATCTGGGCGAGTTCGGAAAAGGTCAGATGGTACCGGAATTCGAAAAAGCAGCATTCGAAGCAGAAATCGGACAGGTAATCGGTCCTGTGAAAACACAGTTTGGTTATCATCTGATTAAAGTGGAGAAAAAAAGCGAAGCTTCCGTATCTGCGTTTGATGAGGTAAAGGAAACAATCAGAAGAAATCTTATGCAGCAGAAACAGAGCGAAGCATATAAGGCAAAAGTTGCCGAGATGAAAGAAAAATATCTGAATAAATAAAATCAGAGCTTGCAATTCACGGATAACAGGTGTAAAATCATATATAATTAAAAAGACGCAGGGGAGCTTGTGGGACAGGCTGAGAGGAAGGTAAACCTTCGACCCTTAAACCTGATGCGGATAATGCCGCCGTAGGAAATCGTTATAATCGAATTTTTACAGGAGGCACGGGAGTGTCTCCTTTTTTTGATTTAAAAAGTTCGAAGCAGACTTGTCCGCTTTATTCTGGTAATTAAACTTTAAATAATAAATTGAATATACAGGGGAGCTTGTGAGACAGGCTGAGAGGAAGGTAAACCTTCGACCCTTAAACCTGATTTGGATAATGCCAACGTAGGAAGATTACACGATGCTTGAGAAGAGTTCCCAAATCCGGGGACTCTTTTTTGTTTATTAGGAAATTAGCACATTTTGTACTAATTTCCTAATAAACAAAAAACGCTCCGCGAGGATGCGACCAGATGCATGCGGAATATGACTGCCCATGGCAGTCTGCATCTGGCGCGCAAAGCGGAACAAGTCCCTCAAGGATTGAGGGATTGAGGGAGTTTGAAGCGGACTTGTCCGCTTTGTTCCTTTATATAATAACAATTTTGATGAAATGGAGGAAAAGAAATGGTAACAGTAAATGGCATGGAAATGGCTCTTTCCGGAAAGACGATTATGGAATATCTGGTGTCAGTAAATTACAACGCTGCCCGTGTCGCTGTTGAGAGAAATGGTGAAATCGTACCCAAAGCACAGTATGAGGAAACAATTTTAAAAGACGGCGATACTCTGGAGATTGTCAGTTTCGTAGGAGGAGGCTGATATGCAGATACCGACAGAAAAAGAGTGGAAGGACGCGCTTGCGAAACGTCATGGGGCAGAGCTTCAGGAGAGGTTCCAGAATGCCGCGGTTGCAGTCTGCGGTCTTGGAGGTCTTGGCTCCTGTATTGCACTGTGTCTTGCAAGAGCAGGAATCGGCAGGCTGATTTTGATAGATTATGACAAAGTTGAGCTTACCAATCTTCATCGTCAGCAATATAAGCCGAAACAGATCGGGCAGTTTAAAACAGAAGCGCTGGCAGAAAATCTAAGGGAGATTAATCCATATGTCAGGCAGGAAGTGTTCACAGCAAAGATTACAGAAGAGAATTTTTGTGAGCTCCTGAAAGATGCGGATATTATCTGTGAGGCTTTTGATAATCCTGAAGCAAAAGCCATGCTGGTAAATGGTGTTTTGGAAAAAATGCCGGACAAATATCTGATTGCAGCTTCCGGCATGGCAGGTCTGGAGTCTGCAAACAGTATTCGCACAAGAAAGGTGATGAAGCATTTTTATCTTTGCGGAGACGGATGCAGCGAGGTGGAGGATTCCATAGGACTGACAGCGTCCAGAGTTATGATTTGCGCTTCCCATCAGGCTCATATGGTTTTGCGTATTCTGGCAGAGGAAACAGACGCCTGAAAAAATACATCAGAAAGAAGGAGATAACCATGAAAAACAATGACAAATTAATTATCGGAGGACATGAATTTAATTCCAGATTTATTCTGGGGTCAGGAAAATATTCTATGAAACTGATTGAAGCGGCAGTAAAAGACGCAGGCGCGGAGATAATTACTCTCGCAGTCCGCCGTGCAAACACAAAGGAACAGGAAAATATTCTGGATTATATTCCAGAGGGCGTAACGCTTCTTCCGAATACCTCAGGAGCCAGAAATGCAGAGGAAGCAGTTCGCATTGCAAGACTTGCAAGGGAACTTGGATGCGGTGATTTTGTAAAAATAGAGATTATGAGAGATTCCAAATATCTTCTCCCGGATAATCAGGAAACGATAAAAGCAACAGAAATTCTGGCAAAGGAAGGATTTGTCGTCATGCCGTATATGTACCCTGACTTATATGCTGCCCGGGAACTGGTAAATGTTGGGGCTGCATCTGTAATGCCTCTGGCGTCTCCTATTGGTTCTAATAAAGGGCTTGCGACAAAAGAGTTTATCCAGATTCTTGTTGACGAAATTGATCTTCCGATTATTGTTGACGCGGGAATCGGAAGGCCTTCTCAGGCGTGTGAAGCAATGGAAATGGGAGCGGCTGCGATTATGGCAAATACAGCTCTTGCAACAGCCGGAGACCTGACTCTGATGGCTGCTGCATTTCGTCAGGCAATTGAAGCAGGACGGAAAGCATATCTTTCAGGACTTGGACGGGTTCTGACAAGAGGAGCGTCTGCATCTGATCCACTGACGGGATTTTTAAGAAATTAAAGGGGGTTACTCATGGAAAATCAATTTTTTGTTGATTCGGAATTTTTATCTGAGAAGGCTCTGGAGAAGAAGCACAGACTGGAAACAGATCCTTCCAGCCGAAGAAATCATATGGAATATATGCCCGGTATGGAGGTGATTGAATCGGATATATGCGGGCAGGTTATGGCTCAGATGGAGAGCTTTGATTATAGCTCCTATACAGCAAAAGACGTACGTACTGCGCTGGAGCATGAAACCTGTACCATTGAAGATTTCAAAGCGCTTCTTTCACCGGCAGCAGAGCCTTTTCTGGAAGAGATGGCGCAGAGAGCCAGAGAAGAAACATCCAGACATTTCGGAAATACAGTATATCTTTTTACTCCTCTTTATATTGCAAATTACTGCGAAAATTACTGTGTATACTGCGGATTTAACTGCTATAACCATATTAACAGAATGAAGCTTGATATGGAACAGATTGAACATGAAATGAAGGTGATTGCAGATTCCGGAATGGAAGAAGTTCTCATTCTGACAGGAGAGAGCAGAAGTAAGAGCAATGTAGAATACATAGGCGAGGCATGTAAGCTGGCGCGCAAATATTTCCGAATGGTCGGACTTGAAATATATCCGGTAAATACAGAGGAATACAGATATCTCCATGAATGCGGCGCAGATTATGTGACGGTTTTTCAGGAGACATACGATACGGAAAAGTATGAAACACTTCATCTTATGGGGCATAAGCGCGTATGGCCGTACCGCTTTGATGCACAGGAAAGAGCCCTTCGCGGAGGAATGAGAGGAGTGGCATTTTCTGCGCTTCTGGGACTTTCTGATTTTCGTAAAGATGCGTTGGCAAGCGCTCTCCATGTATATTATCTTCAGAGGAAATATCCTCATGCAGAAATGTCCCTGTCATGTCCGAGACTGCGGCCGATTATCAATAATGAGAAAATAAATCCATTAGATGTAGGAGAAACACAGCTCTGCCAGATTATCTGTGCATACCGTATTTTTCTTCCCTATGTGGGAATTACAGTATCTTCAAGGGAGAGTGCAGAGTTTCGAAACGGTATTGTAAAGATTGCAGCTACAAAGGTTTCGGCAGGCGTATCAACAGGAATCGGAGATCACGAAAGTAAATATACAGGAAAGGAAACAGAAGGCGGTCAGGGGGATGAGCAATTCGAAATCGAAGATGGAAGAAGCTTTGATAAGATGTATGAGGATATTGCTAAAGAAGGTCTGCAGCCCGTTCTGAATGATTATCTTTATGTCTGATATAATTTGTGTGACGAATCGAAAACTTTGTATAGAGCCTTTCTCAGAGCGGATAAAAAAAATAGCAAAAGCTCATCCGAGAGGGATTATTCTCAGAGAGAAAGATATGCAGCCTGAAGCTTATGTAAAGCTTGCATCTGAAGTTATGGATATCTGCAAAAAAGAAGGAGTGAACTGTATTCTCCACAGTTTTACAGGTGCTGCAAGAGAATTGGGATGTCCCAATATTCATCTTCCTATGAAACAGCTTCGTGCATTGAGCAGGTCAGAAAAAACAGAATTTAAAGAAATAGGAACCTCCTGTCACAGTGTGGAAGAGGCTGTGGAAGCGCAGGAATTGGGGTGTACCTACATAATAGCAGGACATATTTTTGAAACGGACTGTAAGAAGGGACTGCCCGGAAGAGGGCATGAATTTCTCAAAAATGTGTGTGAATCAGTGGATATTCCTGTTTATGCAATTGGAGGAATTTCCCCTGAAAATGTGAGAGAAATACGAGGAGACAAAGCGGCGGGAGTCTGCCTGATGAGCAGTCTGATGAATTGTCCGGATGTTTCAAAATTACTGAAATCAATGGAGAAAAAAGATGAAATTTGAAAAAGAAATGCTGCTTCTTTATGGGATTACAGACCGTGCATGGGAAGAAAAACAGACATTGTATGAGCAGGTAGAAGAGGCGTTAAAGGGGGGAATTACCATTCTGCAGCTTCGGGAAAAGAACCTGAAAGAAGAAGACTTTATCAGAGAAGCTGTGGAGATACGAAACCTGTGCCATAAATACAATGTTCCCCTTATTATCAATGATAACGTACAGGTGGCGCTCAAGAGCGGCGCGGACGGAGTTCATGTGGGGATTACAGATACTCCGGTTGCAGAAATAAGGAAACTGACAGGGAAGAATTTTATTATAGGAGCAACTGCCAAGACTGTAGAACAGGCAAAGGAAGCAGAAAAAAGCGGAGCAGATTACCTTGGAGTAGGCGCAGTGTTTCCCTCTTCAACAAAAAAAACAGCGATTCGAATTACCAGAGAAGAATTGCAGAAAATCTGTTCCAGTGTAAAGATTCCGGCAGTTGCGATTGGAGGAATTACCGGTGAAAATATTTCCGGAATTAAAGGCGCAGGAATGGATGGAATCGCCGTTGTATCTGCAATTTTCGGAGCAGAAAATATAAAAGAAGCGGCAGTTGAATTAAAAGAAAAAGCGAGAGAGGCGGTATACGACAATGGATAAAACAACTATGAAAACCGTTCTTTCTATAGCAGGAAGCGACTGCAGCGGAGGAGCGGGAATTCAGGCTGACCTGAAGACAATGACAGTAAATGGGGTTTACGGGATGAGCGCTGTTACCGCGCTGACTGCGCAGAATACAACAGGAGTAACGGGAATTTATGAGGTTACGCCGGAGTTTTTGAGGGAGCAGATAGATATGATTTTTACAGATATCCGTCCGGATGCTGTAAAAATCGGAATGGTATCATGCTCCAGCCTCATAGAAGTAATCGCAGAGAGACTGAAATTTTATCATGCATCGAACATTGTTGTTGACCCTGTGATGGTTGCGACTTCCGGCTCCGGACTTTTAAAACAGGAAGCAATCTGTACCCTGAAAACAAGTCTTCTTCCATTGGCTCTTTTGGTGACACCGAATATTCCGGAGGCAGAGATACTTGGGAAAATGAATATTAAAAATGAGAAAGATATGGAGACAGCGGCTGAAAAAATCTGTGACGATTACGGATGTGCAGTGTTGATTAAAGGAGGGCATAGAATCAGTGATGCCAATGATCTGCTGTATGTCAGAGGGCGAAAAAAATGGTTTCAGGGAAGACGTATTGACAATTCGAACACACATGGAACAGGATGTACTCTTTCCAGCGCGATTGCTTCCAATCTGGCGAAAGGTTATGGAATAGAGGAGTCTGTGCGCAGAGCAAAGGAATATATTTCAGGAGCGTTAGAGGCAATGCTCGATCTGGGAAGAGGAAGCGGACCAATGAATCACGGGTTTGATATAAAAAGCGATTTTGCTGAATAAAATAAAAATCAACAGGAGAAAAAGATTATGACAAACAGAGGATATGCAACACAGATGGAGGCTGCCCGTAAAGGGATTGTGACAAAGGAATTGGAAATTGTAGCGAAAAAAGAGCATATGTCTGCGGATGAATTGCTTCCGCTGGTGGCAGAAGGCAAGGTAGTAATTCCGGTTAATATAAGACATACCTGTATCAATCCGGAGGGAGTCGGCTCTGCATTGCGTACAAAAATCAACGTAAATCTGGGCGTTTCCCGCGACTGCAAGGATTATGATGTGGAGATGAAAAAAGTGCTTTCTGCAGTAGATATGGGGGCGGAAGCAATTATGGATTTATCAAGCCACGGAAACACGCAGCCGTTCCGCAGGAAACTTACACAGGAGTGCCCTGCAATGATTGGTACGGTACCGGTGTACGACAGTGTGATTCATTATCAGAGAGATCTGGATACTCTGAGTGCAAAGGACTTTATTGATGTAATCCGCCTCCATGCAGAGGACGGAGTAGATTTTGTGACCCTCCACTGCGGCATTACCCGCAAGACTATTGAGCAGATCAGGAAGCATAAGAGAAAAATGAATATTGTTTCCCGAGGAGGTTCGCTTGTATTTGCGTGGATGTGTATGACAGGGGAGGAGAACCCGTTTTACGAATATTACGATGAAATTCTTGATATCTGCAGAGAGTACGATGTTACGATTTCTCTTGGTGACGCCTGTCGTCCGGGATGTCTGGCAGATGCCACAGACGTATGTCAGATTGAGGAACTGGTACGTCTGGGAGAACTGACAAAGAGAGCGTGGGAGAAAGATGTACAGGTAATGGTAGAAGGTCCGGGACATGTGCCAATGGACCAGATTGCAGCCAATATGAAGGTACAGCAGACCATTTGTATGGGAGCGCCTTTTTATGTACTGGGACCTCTTGTTACGGATATTGCGCCTGGATATGACCATATTACAGGAGCAATCGGAGGCGCAATAGCAGCTATGAACGGCGCTGCATTCCTGTGCTACGTAACGCCTGCAGAGCATCTGGCGCTGCCAAATCTTGAGGATGTAAAACAGGGGATTATTGCAAGCAAAATTGCAGCTCATGCAGCGGATATTGCGAAAGGTATCCGCGGTGCGAGAGAAATTGACGATAAAATGGGAGATGCCCGCAGGGCTCTTGACTGGGAAGGTCAGTGGGCATGTGCGCTTGATCCGGAGACTGCGAAGGCAATCCGCGACGACCGCTCTCCGGAGCATGACGATTCCTGTTCCATGTGCGGAAAATTCTGTGCGGTCCGCAGCATGAATAAAGCCCTGAACGGGGAACATATTGATATTTTGTGATAAATCAGAGGCTATCTTAAAGCTTTTATCAGAAGAAAAACCTGCTCTGCGGTGTCAGTCATATTTTGTCGGGCGTTTTCCGGATTCATAGCTTCCTCAAGGGAGCAGACTCCTCTTATTATCGGGAAAAATGCATCAATACCGTTTTTGTTGCAAAGGACGGCATCCTTTGCAGCAGAACCGGAAAAAGCAAGAACAGGTTTGTGATATTTTTTTGCAAGGGAAGCAACGCCTGCCGGCGCTTTTCCCATAGCTGTCTGACTGTCAAGACGACCTTCTCCGGTAATCACAAAATCCGCATCTTTTATGGCTTCTTCCATATGGGCAGCTTTCAGGATGATATGAATTCCGGATTCGAGAACTGCATTTGTAAATCCAAGAAATGCAAATCCAAGCCCTCCGGCAGCTCCGGTTCCGGGAATAGAGGCATCCGCTTTCGGAGACAGCTTTCTGGCAAGAGCGGCATATTGTTTCATCCACAGATCCATGTCTCTGACCATTTCAGGGGCGGCTCCTTTCTGTGGTCCGAAGACAGCGCTGCAGCCAGTCTCTCCGCAAAGCGGATTCGTTACATCACAGGCAATGTGAAATTCACATTCTTTTAATTCCGGAATAACATGAGTGTCGGAAATAAGAGAAAGTTCTTTTAATCCCGCTGCGCCCGGAGCAACGGGATTTCCCTTTTCATTCAAAAAATCATAGCCAAGAGCCTGAAGCATTCCGATTCCGCCGTCGTTGGTGGCGCTGCCTCCGATTCCCATAAGAAAACGGCGGCATCCTTTCTGAATTGCGTCCCGTATCATTTCTCCCACGCCATAGGTTGTGGTGTGAAGAGGATTGCGTTTTTCCTGTTTTACAAGGGTAATCCCTGCTGCCTGCGCCATTTCCATGACGGCTGTCCGGTTTTCTTTGAGAATTCCGTATACGGCGTCTACAGGCTGACCGAGAGGGCCTGTAACCCTGACAGTTTCAAAGGTTCCATCCATACCGTTTACGAGAGCATCGACAGTTCCTTCGCCTCCGTCTGCAAGGGGTTTTACAAGAATCTCTGCGTCAGGATAAACCTTATAAATGCCTTTTGCGGCTGCTTTTCCGGCTTCTATGGAAGTTAAACTTCCCTTAAAAGAATCCATTGCGATTACTGCTTTCATCTTTTGGTTCCTTTCTTACTGAAATATCGAAATTATTGTTTAGTCTTATTATACTCCGAAACAGCGATTCGGAAAACAGGATACAAACATTTTATGCCATAATGCACAGTATTTGTTCTTGACTTTCCAAAACAACATGTTAAAATATTTCTATAATATAAAACAGGGGGGCTTGCGAACGCAGGCTGAGATTGATACCGATTCGTATCTGACCCTTTAACCTGAACTGGATAATGCCAGCGGAGGGAACATATCAGGCTTCGGTTATCATACGCCGAGAATTTATTCCTGTAGGTTTCCTACAGGTTTTTTATTTATCAGGAAAGTAATACGTTCTGTACTAACTTTCCTGATAAACAAAAAATGCTCCGCGAGGATGCGACCAGATGCATGCGGAATATGACTGCCCATGGCAGTCTGCATCTGGCGCGCAAAGCGGAACAAGTCCCTCAAGGATTGAGGGAGTTCGAAGCGAACTTATCCGCTTTGTTCTTAATTAAAACAAATGGAGGAAAAAGAATGAACGCAAGTGTAGCAATTCAGGTACTTCCTGAAACAAAAGACGATGAGGAACTGATCCGTGTGGTAGATGAGGTAATTGCCTATATTAAAAGCACGGGATTAAACTGCTATGTAGGTCCTTTTGAGACTGCGATTGAAGGAGATTACGATGAACTGATGGATATTGTAAAAGAATGCCAGCACATCGCGATCCGCGCAGGCGCGCCGTCTGTAGCCGCATATATCAAGGTTACTTACAAGCCGGAAGGAGATGTTCTTACCATTGAAAGGAAAGTTACAAAGCATCACCTCGAAGATTAGTACCATTGCAGCTATTGTGATACTTCTGGCAGTATGGCAGACTGCTTCAGCGTTTGAAGTTGTGCCTTCGTATATGCTGCCGTCGCCTGTGCAGGTAGTGCAGGCTTTCATCAGGGAATTTCCTCTTCTGATGGAGCATTTGGGCGTGACGCTGGCAGAAGCATTTCTGGGACTTGGGTGCGGCGTTGCTTTTGGTTTTATTATGGCTGTACTGATGGACAGATTTGAAATTCTGTACAGAGCAGTTTACCCTTTGGTGGTGCTGACCCAGACGATTCCGACAGTAGCTATTGCGCCGCTTCTTGTACTGTGGTTTGGATACGAAATGATGCCGAAGGTCATATTGATTGTAATTGTTACCTTTTTTCCCATTACGGTGGGACTTCTCGACGGATTCCGTTCCGCAGATAAAGATACCATGAATCTTCTGCGTTCTATGGGAGCTACGAAATTTCAGATTTTCCGTTATATCAAGCTTCCGGGAGCTATGAGCCATTTTTTTGCGAGTCTTCGCATTTCCGCCGCGTATTCTGTGGTGGGAGCGGTGATTTCCGAATGGCTGGGCGGATTTTCAGGACTTGGAGTATATATGACGAGGGTAAAACAGGCATTTGCTTTTGATAAAATGTTTGCAGTAATCTTTCTGATATCTTTTATCAGTCTGATTCTTATGAAACTGGTAGATTTTTTGCAGAAAAAATGTATGCCATGGGAGGATAAAAAGCATGAAAGTTAAAAAATTAGCGGCAGCAGGGCTTGCAGCGGTACTGTGTGTCTCCGCAATGAGTCCGGTAAATGTTTTTGCCGAAGAAGAAAAAGAAAAAATCACATTTGTTCTTGATTGGACGCCGAACACAAATCATACAGGGCTTTACGCAGCGCAGAAGCAGGGATTTTTTGAAGAACAGGGTCTTGAAGTGGAAATTGTACAGCCGCCGGAAGACGGCGCGGACACGCTGGTAGCTTCCGGAAAAGCACAGTTTGGTATTTCTTTTCAGGACAGTATGGCGCCCGGTGTGGCAGGGGATCATGCAATTCCCACAACAGCGGTCGCAGCTCTGATTCAGCATAATACTTCCGGTGTTGTCTCCCGTAAAGGAGAGGGGATGGATACGCCGAAAGGTATGGAAGGCAAAAAATATGCAACATGGAACGGTCCGATCGAGCTTGCTATGATTCAAAATGTGGTAGAAGGTGACGGCGGCGATTACAGCAAGGTAGAGCTTTTGCCCAGCACAGTGACAGATGAAGTTTCTGCGCTTCAGAGTAAAGCGGTGGACGCTATCTGGATTTTCTATGCATGGGCAGGCGTAAAGATGGAGCAGGAAGGTCTTGAGACAGATTATTTTGCATTCTCAGATATTAATCCTGTATTTGATTATTATACACCTGTAGTAATAGCAAATAACGAATTCCTTGAAAAAGAACCGGAAACAGCAAAGAAATTTCTGACGGCTCTGCGCGACGGATATGAATTTGCCATTGAAAAACCTCAGGAAGCAGCCGAAATTCTCTGTGAAGCAGCGCCTGAACTTGATCCTTCTCTTGTGCAGGCAAGTCAGGAGTATCTTGCAGACAAGTATAAGGCAGAGGTAGAACAGTGGGGATATATCGATCCTGAAAGATGGAACGGCTTCTATCAGTGGCTTAATGAAAATCAGCTTGTAGAAACAGAGATTCCGGAAAATGCAGGTTTCTCTAACGAATATCTTCCGGAATAGGAAAGAGGCAGATTTATGTCGCATTTAGAAGTAAAACATGTGAATAAATCCTTTGACGGCAAACCGGTTCTGCGTGATGTGAATATAGAACTTCACGAGGGAGAGCTTGTCTGTCTTCTGGGTGTCAGCGGCGGCGGAAAAACTACGCTTTTTAATGTGATTTCCGGTCTGATCCTGCCGGACAGCGGACAGGTGCTTCTCGACGGAGAGGATATCACAGGAAAGCCGGGGCGCATTAGCTATATGCTGCAGAAAGATCTCCTCCTTCCTTACAGGACGATAGAGGATAACGTAGCGTTGCCCCTTTTGATAAAGGGAGAAAAGAAAAAGGCGGCAAGGGAAAAGGCAGCGCCGTATTTTAAGGAGTTTGGGCTGGAAGGGACGCAGAAGAAATATCCCCGCCAGCTTTCTGGCGGAATGCGTCAGAGAGCTGCGCTTATGCGTACCTATATGTTTTCCAGAGATGTAGCTTTGCTGGATGAGCCGTTTTCTGCATTGGATACGATTACGAAGAGCAGTCTTCATACCTGGTATCTGAATATTATGGAGCAGATTCATCTGTCAACGATTTTTATTACTCACGATATTGACGAGGCGATTCTTCTGTCTGACAGAATTTATCTTCTGAGCGGAAAAACAGGCAGTATCACGGATGAGATTATCATTCGCGAGCCGAAGCCGCGGAGACAGGACTTCAATCTGACAGACGAATTTCTGCAGTATAAAAGAGAAATTTTAAAGAAAATATAAAAAAAACAGCAGTCGCAGTTCCTATCAGGTTTTGCGGCTGCTGTTTTTATGGAAAAATTTATTTTAGAAAATCTTTACGAACCAAATGCCTCCATGATTTTATCAATACTCCGGTGAAGATAAGGGCGGTATTCGGACAGCCCTACAGGCTGCTGATAGAGGATACAACTGTAGCAGGAGCTGCCCACCAATTCAATGATTGTAAACAGCAGCAGCTCCGGGTTTTTATAATGCTTTCCGGTTTTTTCCAGCAGCTTCAGGTATGACTGATAAAAGTGATATCCTTCGTCCGGCATCTCGATTTCAAATGACCCTTTAAATACGCCCCAGGACAGATTCTTGGAAATAAAAAGCAGCAACGTATGATTCTGATCCAGCTCTGTGAGAATAAAATCAATAATAAAGTGAATCTGTTCCTCAAAACTGGAAAGAGCCGCTTTTTCCAGAGCTTCGTGAGCATGGAAAAAAAGTTCCCCTGTCTTGTGGGCAACCAGCTTATTGCGAATATCAAACTTGTCCTTAAAATAAAGATAAAAAGTTCCTTTGGCGACACCAGCCTTTTCCACAATATCGGAAATCGTAGTTTTGGCGATTCCCTTCGTTGTGAAAAGTTCAAAGGCAGTATTAAACAAAGCATCCTTTTTTACTTTTTTATTCTCTTCCAATTTTCCCATTTGAAATTTGCCTCCTCTGCAATTTCCTTTCGTGAAAAACTTATATATCCCTATTGTATATAAAACTGACTATAAGTCAATATGTTAATTTTTTGTGAAATGCCGAAAAAAGATTGACTAACAGTCATTTTTGATGTATAACACTCCATACAATATAAATGACTGTTGGTCATTAATAAAAGAAAAAGGAAAGATGGGAAAATTATGATTAAGACAGGAAAATGGATTGCAAAGCATAAGAAGCTGATCCTTTTTATCGGATTGCTGCTGATTATTCCCTCCTGTATGGGAATAGCGGCAACAAGAATCAATTACGACATCTTAAGTTATCTGCCGGATGATCTGGAAACTGTGAAAGGGCAGGATATCCTTGTAGATGAATTCGGTATGGGCGCTTTTTCTATGGTTGTAGTTGAAGATATGGAGCTAAAGGATGCGGCTGCATTGAAGGATGAAATTGAAGCGGTAGACCATGTAAAAGACGTTCTCTGGTATGACGACATTATGGATTTAAGCGTACCTGTGGAAATGCTGCCGAAAGATTTGAGAGAGGCGTTTTTCAACGGGAACGCGACAATGATGATCGCGCTGTTTGACAATACGACTTCTTCCGACGAGTCTATGGAAGCGCTTACAGAACTCCGCAAAATTACGGCAAACCGCTGCTTCCTCAGCGGTATGACAGGTATCATTACAGACATTAAAAGTCTTGCCATCAAAGAAATGCCGGCATATGTTGTGATTGCTGCAGGACTTTCCCTGATTGTGCTGATTTTGGCAATGGACTCTTTAGTAGTTCCGGTCTTGTTCCTTTTGAGTATCGGAATCGCAGTCCTTTACAATCTGGGAAGCAACGTATTTCTTGGTGAGATTTCGTATATTACAAAGGCTCTGACAGCCGTACTGCAGTTGGGAGTTACCATGGACTACTCCATTTTCCTGGTAAACTGTTATGAGGAAAACAAAGAGAGATTCCCGGGAGAAAACGAACGGGCTATGGCACATGCTATTTCCAATACATTCAAATCAGTAGTGGGCAGCTCCGTGACAACAGTGGCAGGCTTCATTGCCCTGTGCTTTATGAGCTTCACACTTGGAAAAGATATGGGAATTGTTATGGCTAAGGGAGTTGTCATCGGCGTAATCTGCTGCGTAACGCTTCTTCCGTCCATGATTCTTATTTTTGACAAAGCAATTGAAAAAACAAAACATAAGGCATTGCTCCCGGATTTTTCCAAAGCATCTGCATTTATAACAAAACATTATAAGGTGTGGCTGGTGATTTTCCTTGTGCTTTTATATCCGGCAATATACGGAAACGGTCATACAGAGGTTTATTACAATATTGATAAATCCCTTCCGGCAGACCTTGACAGCAATGTGGCAAACGCAAAATTAAAAGATACCTTTGACATGAGTAATATACATATGGTTCTTCTGGAAAACGGTCTGGAAGCTAAAGATAAAAGCGAGATGCTGGCTGAACTGAAGAATGTAGACGGAGTGCGCTGGGCATTGGGAATGGATTCCTTTGTAGGACCTGCGCTGCCGGATTCCATGATTCCGAAGGATGTAAAAAAGATGTTGAGAAGCGATAAGTACGAGCTTCAGTTTATCTGCTCCCAATATGAAACTGCAACAGACGAGGTAAACAATCAGATTGCGGAAATTCAGAAAATCGTAAAGAAATACAGTCCGGGTTCTATGGTAATCGGGGAAGCGCCACTGACAAAAGACCTTGCCGATGTTACAGATGTGGATTTCAGAAATGTAAATATCATTTCTGTAGCAGCTATTTTCCTCATTATTATGATTGTGTTTAAATCGATTTCCCTGCCTATCATACTGGTAGCTGTAATTGAATTTGCCATCTGCGTGAATATGGCGATTCCTTATTATCAGGGAACAACCCTTGTCTTTGTGGCAGGCGTTGTAATTGGAACGATTCAGCTTGGCGCAACGGTCGATTATGCGATTCTTATGACAAGCAGATATCAGAAGGAAAGAGGGCTTGGAAAGTCAAAGAAAGAAGCGATATCCATTGCACACCGTACTTCAATGAAATCAATCATTATCAGCGGATGCAGCTTCTTTGCAGCAACATTTGGGGTAGGCCTGTATTCAAAGGTAGATATGATCAGCGGTATTACGAATCTTCTGTCAAGAGGAGCTGTAATCAGTACGCTGGTGGTTCTGCTGGTACTTCCGGCAATGTTCATGATTTTTGACCCTATCATTTGCAGAACTTCATGTGGTTTTCGTAAAAAGAAAAATAAATAAGGAGTGTTGAGTTATGAATCGAAACAGAAAGAAAGCAATCACAGCTCTGGCAGCAGGAATGACAGCAGTTTTAAGCGCATACCCCGTTCTTGCAGCAGACGGTACCGTATATAAAGAAGAAACCGTTTATGTAAATACAACTGCAGACGGTGAGGTAAAAGAGGTGACAGTCTCCGACTGGCTGAAAAATTCAGGAGCTTCCTCAGAACAGCTTCAAGATTCCTCAGATTTGGAAAATATTAAGAATATTAAGGGCGATGAAACTTTTACCCAGAATGGAAAAGACCTTACCTGGGATACTGAGGGAGCTGATATTTATTATCAGGGAACTTCGGGCAAAGAGCTTCCTGTGAAGATGGACATCAAATATTATCTGGACGGGGCGGAAATAACGCCTCAGGAGCTGGCGGGCAAGAGCGGTCATCTGAAAATGGTTGTGTCTTACACAAACAGCGCAAAGACAGTAAAAACTATAAATGGTAAAAAAACGGAGATTTATTCACCCTTCGTCATGGTATCCGGAATGTTCCTTCCGGCAGATAAATTTACAAATGTAACGATTGATAACGGAAAGGTCGTTTCCGACGGAAACAGGGAAATGATTGCCGGAATTGCAATGCCCGGTTTAAAAGAAAGCCTTAATATGCCGGAGGATATTGCCAAAGAAATTACAATTCCGGAAGGGTTTACAATGGAAGCCGATGTAACGGAATGTGAGATGGACCCTGTATTTACCATGGCAGTAACAGATATGTTTGAAAATCTTGATCTGGGTGAGATGAGCGGACTGGATGACCTTAAGGATGCGCTGGAGGATTTAAAGGAGGCGTCCTTAAAGCTGGTAGACGGAACAAAGAAGCTTTCTGACGGAACAGAAACGCTCGATGAAAAATATCAGGAGTTTTATGAAGGAATCGGAACGCTCTGTTCAGGGGTATCAGAGCTTGACAATGGAGCAACTAAACTTGACGAGGGCGCTGATAAGCTTAACAGCGGCGCACAGGAGCTGAATAAAGGGGCTGAAACCTTAAGCAGCGGCGTCAGTGCCTATACTTCAGGAGCAGATGCGCTTTCTTCCGGTGTGAAACAGTTTACCGGCGGCGTCAGCACTCTGGATGAAAAAATGGGCGAGTATGCACAGGGAATGAATACCCTGAAAAAAGGTGTGGAAACTTATGTGGCCGGCGGAGATGCGCTTGCAGGCGGGCTTACAAATTATGTAAATGGAGCATCGACTCTTGCAGGCGGACTTTCAGAATATGTAAATGGCGTAAATACTCTGGCAAATGGCGTAGGACAGTATGCTGGCGGAATTCAGGAGCTGATAGGCGGAGTGGGACAGATTGTGCCGGGAATCAGCACAGAGGTTGCCGGAATCCAGGAGGCGGCAGGTAAGCTTGGAAGTTTGGCGGAAAGTGTGGGAACAGCGACAGAACAGGTTACTCAGGCTGGAGCAAATGCAGCGGCAGCTATGGGAGATGCGGCAGTTCAGGGTCAGACTATGGCGACGGCGCTGGGAACAGATGCCGCAGCCATGCAGTCTGCGGCTGCGCAGATTGAGTCATGGATTGCTTCTGTACCGGCTTCGGAGGATGGAGAAACCGGTATTGACACAAGCGGACTGGCAGCAATTGCAGCGTCTCTTTACGGTCAGGCAGAAGCGGCATCTTCTGCGGCAGCCAGCGCAGGCGGACAGCTTTCTGCAGATATGGGAACAGCTTCTGAAAGTATGACGACTATATCCGGCGTTTTGTCCGGTCTTTCCCAGAATGCAGGCGGACTGGAAGGAATCGGGGCTCTTACTCAGGGAGCGGCGCAGCTTGAAAGCGCGAACCAGACATTGCAGGACGGATACAGTAAGCTTGCACAGGCAGATACGGATAAATTGGTTCAGGGAGCCAACAAGCTGGCAGAATCAGGAAAAACGATTACAGCAGGACTTGCGGCTCTTCAGGGAGAAAATAATAAAAATGCGCAGGCTCTTCTTGATGGGGCGAAGAAGCTTCAGGATGCAAAGGACAGCGTGACAGCAGGGCTTTCCCAGATCAGTGAGGCAACAGGTCAGCTTCAGAGCGGCGTAGGCACTCTGGCTGCGAATACAGGGGCGCTGGAAACAGGTGCAAGCCAGCTTTCATCCAAGAGCGGTGAACTGACAGGAGGAGCATCAAAACTGGCGACAGGTTCAGAAACTCTGGCTCAGGGCGCATCTGAATTAAAGAGCGGAACATCAAGCCTTGTATCTGGAACAAAAGAACTGTCTGCGGGAACATCGAAACTTTCAGACGGCAGCGTACAGTTAAAGGATGGAATTAAAGAATTAAAGGACGGAGCAGTTGAACTCAAAGACGGACAGAATAAATTCCATGAAGAAGGAATCCAGAAATTAAACGATACCTTAAATGAAAAATTCCGCGACCTTCTGGACCGCTTCGAGGCAATCAGTTCTTCAGAGGCTCAATATACAACTTTCACCGACAGAAAACACGGTATGGACGGAAATGTTAAATTCATTTACGAAACAGAGCCGATTGAGTTTACAGACGGAGAAGAATAAACAAAATATTATGCAGCGACCCAGCGGCAGGTGATAGTCAGGATTCCGTTTTCCAGATGGGCGTCCATGCTTCCGCCCATCTGTTCCAGAAGAAGTCTGGACACTGTCATGCCAAGACCGCTTTTTTGTGTAGTGCGGGCATTGTCGGCAGTATAGAACGGGTCAAAAAGATGGGCGGCATTGTCTTCTGTCAAATCCGAAGCCTGATTGGAACAGGTGAGGATGGCTTCTTTTGGGGTGGAGGTCAGAGAGACAGCAGCAGTGCCTGCTCCATATTTTAAAAGATTGGAGGTGAGATTATGAAGAATCCTCATAAGAGCATCCGAATCTGCACGAACCAAAACAGGTTCTTTTGGAAGCCGGGGAATAAGTGAAATTCCTTTTGCTTCAAATTCCTGATAAAAGGACAGCAAATGCTCCTGAAGCAGAAGACGGAGGTCCAGAGTCTCTATATTCAGTTTCAGTTCCCGGCTTTCCAGACGAACGTATTCATAAAGTTGGGAAATCAGGGTGTTTAAATGACTGGAACGGTTATGGATGATTTCCAGATATTCCTGCTGTTCAGGAGAAAGAGGACTGTCTTCCAGAAGCTCCAGATAGCCAAGGATACTGGTAAGCGGAGTACGCAGGTCATGGGAAATATTTGTGATTTCCCTGCGGACGTCCTGTTCCCGCTTTTTTTGTGCAAAGCTTCTGTCAAAGGAACAGGAAAGATAGCGATTTAATTCCTCGGCAAACAGCTCCAGCTCCCGGTCAGGAACCGGAAGCTGAAGATGACGGTGAACAGGTTCATCCTGATTGATTTCCCGGAGTTCGGCTGTAAGCTTCTTCAGGGCTTTATGAAGTCCGTGAAGCTTCAGAATAACAAACAGTGCGGAAACTCCAAGAAAAATACATAGAAGAATAAGCATGATATACCTCCCCAAGTGGTATGGATTTTTTGTATCAGCGGATTTCTCTCTTTTTAAACCAGTAAAGACCGATGGCTGTAAAAAGAATAAAGTAAACAGCGGCAGTCAGATAGCAAAGCCCCATTCCGGACGGCGTATCCCAATAAAAGAAGGCTGAGTGATCGGTCCACTGGGTCTTCATCATATTTACCGGATTATAGTATGCCGGAATCTGCAGAAGAGGTACTTTCTGACCAAGGAATAAAAATAAATAGGGAAGTCCGTAAGTGGCTCCAAGAGCAGCTAAAACACCGCCCCATCCTCCTCCGAGATTAAGGAGAAAGCAGAAGACCATTGCATAAAAACCAAGACACAGAGGATATATTCCCAAAAGCGCCCGGATATAAAAAATGACAGAATCAGAGTCCGGCACTCCAAGGAATAAAAGCCCTGTAACAAAATAAAAAAGGGCCAGAGATACATAGGCAAGAGTACAGGCGCTCAATTGTGCGAACAGTTTTCCGAGGTAAAGCTCCTCTCTGGAAAATCCAAAGGATACGGAAGATTTCAGAGTATGATGTTTTTTGAATTCATCATTTTCAAGACTTCCGGAAATAATCAGAGTGACAGGAGCAAAAAAAGAAGTACCTGTTGTATACAGCAGAGACAGATAGAAACTCTCGGAACCGTTTTTTTCGAAGGTAACAAAGCTGTAATAAGCCAAAAGGATTAACAGGAGCATAAGCCCTGCCATACAACCAACAGAAACAAGAAAAGACCGGTTGTGGCGAATCAGATACCATTCACTTCTTATATAATTAAACATCTTTTTTCCCTCCCACTAAACGCATATAATAAGTTTCCAGAGCATCGGAATGTTTGGAAATGGATTTGACAGAAACATCCTTCAGGATGGCAGTTCGTGTGATTTCTTCTTCACGTCCCATAGCATGAAAAATATGAATATGTCCCTGAGGATGCACCTGATAATCGTGGATGTTAAGCTCTATTTCCAGAACGGTACACATTTGTCTGGCGTCGCTTACCTCGAGATCAATGTAGGCGCTGCATTTTTTCTGAAGTTCTCTGGCAGAAATCTGTTCCAGAAGGTTTCCTTCAGAAAGGAAAGCGTATTCCGTAGCTATATTTTCCAATTCTGACAAAATATGACTGGAAATCAGCAGGGTGATATTTCTTTTCTGATTCAGTTCCAGAAAAAGATTTCTCAATTCCCTGATGCCTTCAGGATCCAGACCGTTGATGGGCTCGTCCAGAATCAGAAACTCGGGGGAATGAAGCAGAGCCAGAGCAAGTCCAAGCCTTTGTTTCATTCCCATAGAGAAGTTTTTGTATTTTTTCTTTCCTGCATGGGAAAGCCCCACCAGATTGAGAAGCTCGTCTACCCGTTCTTTGCCGGGGACGCCAAACTGAATACGGAAATATTCAAGATTCTGGGCGGCAGTCATATGATGGATGAAGCCGGGATTCTCAATCAGCGTTCCGATACGATGGCGGACTTTCGGGTGATTATTGTCTACTGTTTCTCCGAAAAGGGAAAAAGTTCCGCTGCTGCATTGTGTCTGACCGGATATAATGCGCATCAGAGTGGATTTGCCGGCTCCGTTGCTGCCAACAAGTCCGTAGATTGCGCCTCGGGGAATTTCCATATCAATATTGTTAAGGACCTGTGTATTCCCGTAGGATTTGTTTATGTGGTTCATAGTAAGAATTGCATCCTGCATGGTTTGTACTCCTTTCTTTTGCAGGGAAATGGTATTGCAGTTGTCTTTGCTGTTCCCTGTACTGAAACTTATCATAAAGGAAAAGTTCTAAGCAGTCCTTTGGAAAAGATAAAGAAAGTTTAAAGAATTTTATATCCAAGTCCCCATACAGTCTTTATATATTCTTCATCTGTAACAGCGGCGATTTTTTTTCGGAGATTGCTGATATGTACGCTGACAGAATTATCCTCCACAAAGGCATCCTGATTCCAGACCGCCTGATAGAGGGCTTCCTTGGAAAAGACCTTTTGGGGATGAGCCATAAAAACCTTTAAAATCTGAAATTCATGGGTGGTAAGGCAAAGCTCCTGCCCTTTGAGGGTTACTTTGCAATATTCCGGATAAAGGATTAAATCCTTGCAGGTGAGAGGCTCGGATTTTTCATGCAGGGGAGTCTGGGGAGAGGAATATGCGCCTGCCCGGCGAAGCTGAGCCTGCACTCTTGCAAGAAGCTCCTGTTTTTCGAAGGGCTTTGTGATATAATCGTCTGCTCCCAGACCGAGCACATGAACCTTATCTTCCAGTCCTGCCTTTGCAGACAGGGCAATGACCGGCATATGACGGGTACGGCGAAGCTCTGTAAGGAGTTCTTCTCCGGACATGCCGGGAAGCATCAGATCTGTGAGTACCAGATCAAATTCCTGCATGGAGAGAAGCAATTTTCCTTCCGTACCGGAAAAGGCAGTCTCTACTTCATATCCTTCTTTTTCCAAAATCCTCTTTAAAAGAGAATTGATATCTGAATCGTCTTCAATTACAAGTATTTTTTGTTTCATATCGTAGGGTCCTTTCTGTAATTCTCGCCGGAGGTGATTGAAGAAACAACAGCGAGCGCCAAGTCTCATGTGCATTCGACTTGAATTATGTATCAGAATATCACAGATTGAAAAGATAAGAAAGAGGTTAAAAAGAATATCGGTATTGGGACGGTTGGGACAATATGCGGGAATTCTCGGCAATTCAATTACCGAGATGAAAGTGCAGGATTGTGCATATCTGCACAAAGGAAATAGCATTCATAATCCCCATTTAACATTATTTGTATTTTCTCCCTACTATTTTTTTCCTCCTTAATGCTGTAACAGATATATAAAGAATCGAAAATATGTTCGATAAATCATTGCGTGTTTTTGCCCACTGTGTTATACTATATGCATGAAAGAAAATCTAATACATTATAGGACTTGTGTGTGTAATATTAATTACCATATGGTATGGTCAGTGAAATACCGGCGGAAGATATTAACCCCGGAAATTGAAGAATACCTGCAGGAACTGGTGCAGCAGATTGCTGAGGATAAGGGCTTTACCGTTCATTTATTCGAATGTGGTGAAGGCGATCACTGGCAGAAAACTATTCGAACGTTTTCCGGAAATAAGAAACCAGCTGTGGAAGGGAG
>CATXEA010000013.1 GCA_958367245.1 uncultured Blautia sp. | reverse complement strand
TCATTATGAGTTTAAAAACGTAGACAGTAAAGCTACCCAAGATTTAAGCGCTTACTAGAGGTCAGCCACCCTGTAACACGGTTGTTCCATGACAGTGTAGCATAAACAGTAATGGTTGACAAGTATTAGGAAATTGTTCGAAATGTTTTTGGTGAATACCTGTTTTCAGAAAGGTTTTGAGTAACTTTTGAGTAACTTACTCGTGAAGAATCGCGCAAACCCTTGATTTTACGCAAAAAAATAAAGCTGATGACGGGAATTGAACCCGTGACCCCTTCCTTACCAAGGAAGTGCTCTACCTCTGAGCCACATCAGCTTGTGTCGGTTTGTGCCGCTCACAGTTGTTTATATTAGCAGATTTTTCAGGGGTTGTCAACATATTTTTGCAAAAAAGTTTGCCGGCTGTCCTGCGGAGGAAAATCATTTGCGTATTTTGGGGATTTTTTCGTAATAGTATCTTTTATTCTGCGGTTATTTATGTTAAAATGAAGAATCTAAAGTTTCGATTTGCACACCATTGAGAGTGGGGTGTAACGAAACGAAAGCCAATAGAATAAACCAGGAGGGGTAAAATGGAGAACGAGACAGTTTCTAAACATTTTATTGAGAATATAATCGACAAAGATCTGGCAGAAGGAGTTTATGACACCGTTCATACACGTTTCCCGCCGGAACCAAACGGATATCTTCATATCGGACATGCGAAATCCATTCTTTTAAATTACGGTCTTGCGAAAGAATACAATGGTAAATTCAATATGCGATTTGATGATACGAACCCTACGAAAGAGAAAGTAGAATTCGTAGAGTCAATTAAAGAGGATATTAAATGGCTGGGCGCTGACTGGGAGGACAGGCTCTTTTTTGCGTCTGATTATTTTGACCAGATGTATGAAGCAGCAGTGAAGCTGATTAAAAAAGGCAAGGCATATGTCTGCGACCTGACACCGGAAGAAATCCGTGAATACAGAGGAACTCTTACAGAACCCGGTAAGGACAGCCCATACAGAAACAGAAGCGTTGAAGAGAATCTGGAACTTTTTGAGGCGATGAAAGACGGTAAATTTGCAGACGGTGAAAGAGTTCTCCGTGCAAAAATCGACATGGCGTCACCGAATATGAACATGCGTGACCCGATTATTTATCGTGTTGCTCATATGACACACCACAATACAGGAGATAAATGGTGCATTTACCCGATGTATGACTTCGCCCATCCGATTGAGGATGCGATTGAGGGAATCACCCATTCCATTTGTACGCTGGAATTTGAAGACCACAGACCTCTTTACGACTGGGTGGTACGAGAGCTGGAATACCCTCATCCTCCGAAACAGATTGAATTTGCGAAGCTTTACCTGACAAATGTTGTTACAGGTAAGCGTTATATCAAAAAACTGGTAGAGGACGGAATCGTAGACGGCTGGGATGACCCGCGTCTTGTGTCCATTGCAGCGCTTCGCCGCCGTGGATTTACACCGGAATCTATTAAGATGTTTGTAGACCTCTGCGGAGTGTCAAAGGCAAACAGTTCTGTAGACTATGCAATGCTTGAATACTGCATCCGCGAGGATCTGAAACTGAAACGTCCGCGCCTTATGGCAGTTCTCGACCCTGTTAAGCTCGTAATCGACAACTATCCGGAAGGACAGGTGGAATATCTGGAAGCTCCGAATAATATGGAAAACGAGGCTCTCGGAAGCCGTCAGGTTCCGTTTGGCAGAGAACTTTATATTGAACGCGAAGACTTCATGATTGATCCGCCGAAGAAATATAAAAGAATGTTTGTGGGAACAGAAGTGCGTCTGATGAACGCTTATTTTGTGACCTGTACAGGATATGAGACAGATGAGAATGGAAATGTAACAGTTGTACACTGTACTTATGACCCGGAAACAAAGGGCGGAAACGCGCCGGACGGCAGAAAGGTAAAAGGAACCATTCACTGGGTAGAGGCGTCCAATGCAGGAAAGGCAGAGGTTCGTCTTTACGAGAATATCGTAGACGAGGAAAAGGGCGTATACAATAAAGAAGACGGTTCTCTTAATGTGAATCCGAATTCTCTTACAAAGGTGACCGGATATGTGGAACCGGAGCTTATGAAAGCGAAGGGATATGACAGCTATCAGTTCGTAAGAAACGGATTTTTCTGTGCAGATATCCATGATTCCAAAGAAGGAGCGCCGGTATTTAACCGTATCGTATCTCTGAAGAGCTCTTTCAAACTGCCGAAATGATAAGGTAAGCAATATAATTGCAAATAAAGAACAAAAAGGAAAATCAGCACCCTGTAATTTTTGCAGGGTGCGAAAAGTGGAGGGAACGAAATGAAAAAACTTAATGTAGCAAAAAAAGACGCATGTATGGCATGTAAAGCCTGTGAAGTTGCCTGTGCTGAAGCTTTTTATAAAGAGTTCAACACAAACAAATCCTGCATCCAGATCGGCGTAAAGAAAGACGGCGTTACACCGAAGCCAAACGTATGCGTACAGTGCGGTAAATGTGCAGCAGCCTGTCCGGAAGGCGCAATCAAACAGAACGCAAAAGGTGTTTACATGATTGATAAGAAGAAATGTATCGGCTGCGGCAAATGTGTGGAAGCATGTCCGTTCGGCGTAATGGTAAAAGCAGAAGACAGCGAATATGCAAGCAAATGTATTGCATGCGGTATCTGTGTAAAAGCCTGTCCAATGGATGTTCTTGAGATTAAAGAGGCATAATATATGATTAAAAAGGCATTCTGTGATATTATACGTTCACAGAATGCCTTTTTTTCTATGCTCTGAAACAGTCGGCTGACAGATCAGGCGATTATTTTTCTTCAGTTTCTTCAGAAGAAACTGCTTCTGGTTCTTCTGGAAGCTCAGTCTCTTCGGAGACTTCCTCCTCTGTGGTTTCTTCAACCGGAACTTCTTCAGCGATTTCTTCTTCAGCGGCCGGTTCAGCGGTCTCTTCAGAGATTTCCTCTTCTGCAGTCTCTTCGGCCGGGATTTCTTCTTTTACGGCGTTTTCTTCTCTGGAAGCAACAGCATCCCAGGATTCAAAAGCCTCTGAAGCTTCTTTCTCCTCCGGCTCTTTTTCTGTTTCGGCAGGAATATCGAAATCTTCATCAAAATCTTCGTCATCCTCGAAATCAAAGTCCTCTTCACAGGAGCGTTTTTTCATAATTACAGCCGCCATTGCGCCTGCTGCTGCCGCTGTGACAGCGCCTAAAGCTACAAGTCCCCAGTATTTGTTGATTTTTGCCATAATACCTGACTCCTTTCTGTGTTCTCTGACCTCTATTGTAATACTTTTTGATAAAAAAGAAAAGGGCTAACTTTTTTTATGAAAAATGATTTGTGAAATCAGTTGCGCCTGTTACAGATAAAAGATATACTATATGCTAACAGGATAAAGGAAGTGTATAATATGAGAAAAATAATACTGGCTTCTGCCTCGCCGAGAAGAAGCGAATTGTTAAAAAAAGCAGGGGTGTCTTTTTCTGTGATTCCCGCAGGAGGAGAGGAAGAAATTACTGCTCCAATGCCTGAGGAAGCGGTCATGGAACTGGCGCAGCAAAAAGCGATATGCGTTGGAAATACCCTGAAAAATCCTGAAGAGGGAACACTTGTCATAGGAGCGGATACAGTCGTTGTCTACGAAAATAAAATACTGGGGAAACCTCTGGACAAAGAAGATGCGATTGCTGTTCTTACCAGACTTCAGGGGAATATCCATCAGGTATATACAGGCGTATCTGTTTTGGAGAGAAAAAATGATGTATGGGAGCCGCACACCTTTGCTGAATGCACAGATGTGGAATTTTATCCGGTATCAGAAAAAGAAATCCGTGCCTATGCAGAAACCGGAGAGCCGATGGATAAGGCGGGAAGCTACGGGATTCAGGGGCTATGGGGAGTTTATGTAAAAGGAATCCACGGAGATTACAATAATGTCGTGGGACTTCCGGTGGCAAGACTGCTGCAGGAAATGAAGAAACTTAATATTGAACTGAGAGGATAAGAAAATGATAAAAGCATGCGTATTTGATCTTGACGGAACTTTGTCCTATACACTGGATTCTATGGCTTATGTGGCAAATGAGGTACTTAGCAGTCTGGGGTTAAAGACTCTTCCTGTGGAGAATTTTAAATATTACTGCGGAGAAGGAGCAAGCGTTCTGGTTCAGAGGTGTCTCAAAGATGCCGGAGACCCGCAGCTGCAGCGCTTCGAGGAATGCGAGCGCCTTTACAGGGAAAAATTTGACGAGGATCCCCTGTATAAGGTAGTTCCTTATGAAGGAGTTGCGGAAGTTATCAGAGAACTGAAAAAAGAGGGGGTGAAAATTTCAGTCTGCTCGAATAAGCCCCATGAGGCGACGCGGAAGGTGATTGAGAAATTATTTGGCGGTGAATTTGATATGGTTTTGGGGCAAAAGCCGGAAATACGGCGGAAACCTGCTCCTGACGGACCTCTTTTTATCGCCGGGGAATTTGGAGTAAAGCCGCAGGAATGTATGTATATCGGTGATACAGGTACAGATATGAATACAGGGAAGGCTGCCGGAATGCTTACTGTAGGGGTGTTGTGGGGATACCGTGACAGAAAGGAACTTGAGGAAAACGGAGCGGATATTCTTGCAGAGAAACCGGAAGACCTTCTGAAAATTTACCGGAATGAAAATAAAAAACAAAAATAAAAAACAATAAAATGGAGGTATGACAATGTACACAGAAGAATGTATTATGACTTTTTTGAAAAACCAGGGGCAGCTCTTTGACGAGCCGGTGGCAGAGTCTTATGAGGAGGCGGAAGCGTTTCTGGAAGACTGCATGGCTGTTGTTGTGGATAGCTTAAAAGAGGTAAAAGAATATCTGGAAGAAATGGGAGCAGATGTGGACGGTATGTCTCTGGAAGAGCTGGAAGAGGCAAGCGAGGTTTTCGCACTGCCGGACGGAACATATCTTATTGTAGAAGGCTAAACAGCGCAGTCAGGAGAAAAAGCCGGAGAGCAGTTTTTTTCAACTTAAGCGGTAGAGTATGCCGCGAAAAAAAGAAAGTAAACTGCAGATTACATGTGAAAAAGAACATAGGTTATAATAAAAGCAGAATAAAACTCCACTTGTTATATTTATAAAAATAAGTTACAATAATTAATAGAACTGTAACAGAAAAGGAGGATGGCATATGGAGAAAAAAAGAAGATTGCTTGCGATCATCATGGCAGCTTTTATGGTAATCACCATGATTCCGTCTATGGTTTTTGCGACGCCTTCCGGAGAAATGGGAGGTAAGCTGAAGGTTTACGGATATCCGGTTGTCGGAGCAACGCTGAAAGCAGATTTTGCCGAGGCGACACCGGAAGGTATCACAGACGGGGACGTAAGCTTTAAATGGTCAAGAAAAATCAGCGAAGAAGAATTAAAAGAATTAGGAACTGAGAAAGAATATAAGGTTACGGAAGAAGACCTGGGATATAAGCTTGTGCTTGAGGTTACAGGAAAAGAAGATCTGGGTCTTACAGGAACCCTGCAGGCGGTCACTCCTGAGGTGACAGCGACAGAGGAAGAGGCAGAAGCCCTTGTGGATGCAGAAACCGCCGAGAAAGGCGAATCAGCAATCACTCCTCCGGCAGCAGAAGAGCCTGTAGACGATGTTCTGACAGAAGAAGTTCCTGAGGAAGAGGAATGGGACGAGGAAGAAATTCCGGAAGGAGAGCTTCAGACAGAGGTCGCTCCAGGGGAGAACACCCAGTCTTCAGAGGAAGAATTTGAAGGTGAGCTTCTGGAAGGCGGAGATGAGAGCACTGACGGAGAAGAGCTTGACGTCACAATAAGTGAAGAGCTTAATGGAGATGATTCCGGACAGACACAGGAGCTGACTTATCAGGCCGAGGCAGTGACAGGAACTGAAAACGGAATAATCAATCTTGGAACAGTAACTCCCGGAAAAGAGAGCGATTCAGCCGCAGTTCTGGTAATCCGAAATACAGGTACAGGAGTTCTTAACTTCCAGCCTGTTGCACCGGAGCATGTCATGGCGAAGGATATCGAAGAACCGCTTCAGCCTCAGCAGGAAATTGAAATCTGGGTTCAGCCAAGAGAAGGACTGGAAGCCGGAGAATATCTGGATACAGTTACTTATAAAACAGACGAGGGAACAGAGGTATCTTTCCAGGTTCAGATGACAGTTGATGCTGTGAAAGCTCCTGTTTATGGACTTACTGCAGATATGGATGCAGTGACATTTGATAATCTTACAGAAGGTTATCAGGAAGTAGCCGGCAGTTGGACTGTGACTCTCACAAATTCAGGCGAAGATACGTTTACGCTGAAGGTTCCGCAGTCTAAGACATTTGAAATTACTCAAATCATTCCTGAAGGAACAGAAGGAAGCCTTGTTCTTGAAAAAGGCGCGCAGGTATCCTTTAATATCAGACCGGTAATCGGTCTTACAGAAGGCACATACAAAGAGGAGCTTGTATTTGGCATCGAAGAAAGCGCAGATATTACAAGAATTGTAAATGCGGATGTGACGGTTACAGCTCCGGAAGAGAAGATTGCAGTTGAATTGAATCCGCAGTCTGTCAGCTTTGACTCCCTGAAAGAGGGATATGAAAAGGTTGAGCCTGTCACAGTGAGCATAACAAATAAAGGAAATGTGACAATTGCTCTTGCGCAGCCTGTTGCAGAGTATTTTGACCTTGGGGCAGTTTCCGCTGAAGAGCTGGCTCCGGGAGAGACGGCAACTTTCACAGCAGTGCCGGCAGCAGGGCTTACAGCAGGCGAATATCAGGAAAAGATTCAGATTTTCCGGAAAGATAATACAGAAACAGCTCTTGCAGAGATTCCTGCTGTAATAAAAGTATCTCAGAAAGAAGTTCACAAGCTTACGATTTCTCCGGCAGTTCTTGACTTCGGAGAAGTGGACGCCGGTTACAAAGCTCCGGAAAAACAGCTTGTTACTCTTACAAATGAAGGCAATACGCAGGTTACCATCGAGAAACCGGTCAGCGACTATTTCCGTATCGGAAATCCTTCTATGGAAGTCCTTGAGCCGGGTGAGAAATGTACAATCGCGATCCGTCCGAAGGAAGGACTGGAGGCAAGCACTTATGTTGAGACAATCTTCATACCGAACAGTGCAAGCTCAGATGTAAGCGTGGATGTGGAATTTACTGTAAATGCAGCGGCAATCGAGCTTCTGGAAGTGCAGAAGCCGTCTGCAGTGAAAGATGTAAAAAATGGCGCTGAGAAATCTGCGAAGGGGCTTGGTCTTCCTTCCACTGTCACAATTACGACAACAGAAGGAAAAATGAAAGCCAAAGTAAAATGGAATGTAGAAGACTGTGCATATGACCGTTCTCTCAAAGAGGCTCAAAACTTTACTGTAAAAGGTAAAATCAGCCTTCCGGAAGGTGTTTCCAATCCGAATGAGGTGAGTCTTTCTACTTCTGTGAAGGTATCTGTAAAGGCAGCTTATGTGCCGAAGATTCCAGATCCTTCCAACAATAAAATTACCGGAATTTCTTCAGAGGGCTACACAACACAGTCCAAGATTTCCTTTGAGGCATTTGGCGCAGGTATGGAAAATACCAGTCCGAGGGCAGGAGATGTCCGTTACGAGCCTCAGAAATGGAAAGTTATCAATACCAATAGCTGGCAGGGAGCTCCGTACAGCGCAACTTTCGGCATTACCAAAGCCGGAAATTACACACTGAAGGTTCTCTTCGAGCGTCAGAAATACAACGGTGAAGACTGGGTGGCTGAAGGAGAAAACGACACGAAACAGGTGAACTTCTCCATCGCACAGGGTGAAACCGTAACACCGACTCCATCTGCACAGCAGAAAAATCCGGATAAGAAATCCGCAGTAGAGACAGGAGACACAACAGCAATCATGCCGTTTGTGATTATACTGATTGTAGCGGTAATCTGTATCGCAGGCGTAGTAGTCTACAAGAAGAAAAAGAAATAAATAAGGAAATGAGTTCCAGCCGCCCTCTTAGGAGGGCGGTATTTTTGCGAAAAAAAACAAATTGTTAGCACTCTGTTAAAATGAGTGCTAAATTTTTCTTGACTTTTTGAAGTAATGGTATTACTATATGTGATATGAAAAAGAGAAAAACGACTGAGACCATAGAAAGGTCCGGAAGAATACAAATAAAAGGAGTGTGGGCAGCATGGCTGTAAAACATGGAAACTTATCAATCAACAGTGACAACATTTTCCCGATTATTAAGAAATGGTTGTATTCAGACCACGATATTTTCGTAAGAGAGCTTGTATCTAACGGATGTGACGCCATTACGAAATTGAAAAAACTGGAAGTTATGGGAGAATATAATTTCCCTGACGATTATAAGGCAAAAATTGAAGTTGTTGTCAATCCGGAGAAGAAAACGCTGAAATTTATTGATAACGGTATCGGTATGACAGCAGACGAAGTAGAAGAATATATTACACAGATTGCTTTTTCCGGAGCAACTCAGTTCCTTGAGAAATATAAGGATAAAACAACTGAGGACCAGATGATCGGACACTTCGGACTTGGTTTCTATTCTGCGTTCATGGTAGCAGATGAGGTTCACATTGATACGCTTTCCTATACAGAGGGTTCATCACCTGTACACTGGACCTGCGACGGCGGAACAGAATATGAAATTCAGGAAGGAAATAAAACAACAGTAGGTACGGAAATCACACTTTTCCTTAACGAAGAGAGTCTGGAATTTGCTAATGAATATCGTATGCGCGAGGTTCTTGAGAAATACTGTTCTTTCATGCCTGTTAACATTTATCTCTCCAAAGAGAATGCTCCTCAGGAGTATGAGACTATCGACGAGGCAGACTTAAAAGAGGACGATGTTGTTGTAGAGCGTATCCATGAAGATGCCAAGACAGAGGAAAAAGAGAATGAAAACGGAGAAAAAGAAGTTGTAGAGGTTTCTCCTGCCAAAGATAAGGTAAAAATCAACAAACGTCCTGTTTCTTTAAGCGATACACATCCGCTTTGGATGAAACATCCAAATGAGTGTACAGACGAGGAATACAAGGATTTCTACCGTAAAGTATTTATGGATTACAAGGAGCCGTTATTCTGGATTCATCTGAACATGGATTATCCGTTTAACTTAAAAGGTATCCTGTACTTCCCGAAAATCAATACAGAGTATGATTCCATCGAAGGAACAATTAAGCTGTACAACAATCAGGTATTTATTGCAGACAATATCAAAGAAGTGATTCCGGAATTCCTTCTTCTCCTGAAAGGTGTGATCGACTGTCCTGACCTTCCGCTGAATGTTTCCAGAAGCGCGCTGCAGAATGACGGATTTGTTCAGAAGATTTCCGAATATATCTCCAAGAAAGTAGCTGACAAGCTTACAGGAATGTGTAAAACAGACCGTGAATCCTACGAGAAATACTGGGATGACATCAGCCCGTTCATTAAATTCGGATGCATTAAAGATACGAAATTTGCGGATAAAATCAGCGATTACGTTCTCTTCAAGAATCTGGACGGCAAATATCTCACACTGAAAGACTGCATCGAAGCAAATAAAAAAGAGACTGCAGAGGAAACAGTAGAGGAAACAGCAGAAGAGAAGACAGAAGAAACATCCGACGAAAAGAAAGAGCCGGAAAAAACAACGATTTTCTATGTGACAGACGAGGTTCAGCAGAGCCAGTACATCAATATGTTTAAAGAAGCAGGTAAGGATGCTGTAATTCTGAAACATAACATTGATAATCCGTTTATTTCTCATCTGGAGCAGAAAAATCAGGAAGTACAGTTCAAGAGAATTGACGCAGATCTTTCCGAAGAAATGAAGGCAGAGGGAGCAGCCGACGAAGAGACAGTCAAAACTCTGACAGAACTGTTCCGTAAGACTCTCGGCAAAGAAAATCTGGAAGTAAAGGTTGAGAATCTGAAAAATGAGAGCATTTCCGCAATGATGACACTTTCTGAGGAAAGCCGTCGTATGCAGGATATGATGAAGATGTACAATATGTACGGAATGGATCCGAATATGTTCGGAGGACAGGAAACTCTGGTTCTCAACGCAAACCATTCTCTTGTGAAATATCTTGCAGAGAATAAAGATACTGACAAAGCTCCGGTTATCTGCGAACAGCTTTATGATCTGGCTATGTTAAGTCATAAACAGCTTTCTCCGGAAGCAATGACGAAATTTGTACAGAGAAGCAATGAAATCCTTCTTATGCTGACGAAATAAAAGAGCGTCTGCGAAGCGGACAATATAAGCTGCTTGGAACAGCAGCTAACAGAAAGCTCCTGTGGAATGCCATGGGAGCTTTTTCTTGCTTATGCAAAGGAACTCTGCTATAATAGTCCCAATGTGTGCAGGAATGCGCACAGGCGAAACACTAAATTAAGAAATATTAGAAAGAATCGGTGATTGAATGGGAAAAAGCAGAGCACGGAAACGTCAGTCAAAGGGCTTTCAGATAAAATCGCTGCTGGGACAGAAAAGCGATTATTATGACTATAATCTGGTGGCTGTTATTGTGCTTTTAACCTGCTTCGGTCTGGTTATGCTGTATAGTACAAGCGCTTATATGGCAGAAATTGACTGGGGCGACGATATGTACTATTTTAAAAAACAGGCGATAATCAGTGTTGCCTGTATCATAATAGCGCTTGTGATTTCGAAGATAGATTATCATATTCTGAGCTTCTTTACCACGTTTCTCTATATAACATCAATGGCGCTGATGGTTTTGGTAAAGACGCCGCTGGGAAGCTCCGCCAACGGCGCGCAGAGATGGCTTAAAATCGGACCGATCCGTTTCCAGCCGTCGGAAATTGCAAAAATTGCGGTTATTGTATGCTTGTCGTACATGATCGTGCAGATGGGGAAACAGATAAAAACTCTGAAAGCCTGTATGGTTCTCGGCGGTATAGGAGGACTTCTGGCGCTGGTTGCTCATGTTTTTACAGATAACTTAAGTACCGCGATTATTATTTTCTGTATTACGGCAGGATTGATTTTTGTGGCGCATCCGGATTTTAAAGTCTTTATTATCATTCTTCTGGTTGTGCTGGCGCTTATTGCAGGCGGGGTCTTTTTTCTGAATGCAACAGTAGACCCTGTGGCAAATGATAATTTCCGTATCCGCCGTATTCTGGTATGGCTTCACCCGGAGGCTTATGCAGACAGCTTTGGATATCAGACGCTGCAGGCGCTTTATGCCATTGGTTCAGGAGGACTCTTTGGACGGGGGCTGGGAAACAGTATCCAGAAACTTGGAAGCGTACCTGAGGCTCAGAATGATATGATATTTTCCATTATATTAGAGGAACTGGGGATTTTCGGAGGAATTATCGTACTGCTTTTATACGGATATCTGCTGTACAGACTTTTCTTTATCGCCCAGAACGCGCCGGATATGTTTGGTTCCCTGATGGTCAGCGGAATTTTTATCCATATAGCTTTGCAGGTTGTCCTCAATGTGGCGGTTGTTGTAAATCTTCTGCCCAATACAGGCGTAACCCTGCCGTTTATCAGCTATGGAGGTACGTCCATTCTCTTTTTGATGGCTGAGATGGGACTGGCTCTGAGCGTGGCAAGACAAATCAGATTCGAAGAGCCGGAACAGATTTTATAAAAGAAAAATATGGAAAAAAATACTCTTGACAAACAGGGGCGAAGCATATATACTTTGGGTATCAAAGTAATTGCGCAAGACAAAGATACTTGATAAAAGGAGAAAATGAAATGTTAGAGAAAATGAGCGAAATGATCGCAGAGCAGTTAAGCTGTGACGCAGCAACTATCACACTTGAAACTTCCTTCAAGGACGACCTTGGAGCAGACTCTCTTGATTTATTTGAGCTTGTAATGGCTCTGGAAGATGAGTACGGAATTGAAATTCCGGCAGAGGAGCTTACAGAACTTACAACAGTTGGTGCAGTTGTTGATTATCTGAAAAATAAAGGTGTAGAAGCCTAATGAAAGAAATCTCCTTGAAACCCTGACAGGTTTCGAGGAGATACATTTTTGAACAATTACTTTGTTATTCAAAATATTTTAATTCAAAATAATTTAATAATAAAAATAGATGGAGATAAAGATATGAGCAAGATTGCATTTGTTTTTCCGGGACAGGGAGCCCAGTATGTAGGAATGGGAAAAGATTTCTATGAACAGATTCCTGTTTCAAGGAAGGTAATTGATACGGCATCAGAAGTGACAGGGCTTGATATCCCGTCGATTTGTTTTGAGGAAAATGAAAATATCCATATTACAGAATATACACAGATCGCAATGCTGGCAGTGGAAGCTGCGATGCTTCGCGCGCTGGAAGAAAAAGGAGTGCGCTCTCAGGTAAATGCAGGATTGAGCCTTGGTGAATACGGCGCGCTGATTGCTTCCGGCGTTATGAGCGAAAGAGACGCTTTCGCAGCAGTCCGCAAGAGAGGGATTCTCATGCAGGAGGCAGTTCCGGAGGGCGGAGCTATGGCTGCGGTTATGGGAACAGATGCAGCTCTCATTGAAGAAATCTGTGAAAAAACACAGGGAATTGTTTCTATTGCCAATTACAACTGTCCCGGACAGATTGTCATTACAGGAGAAAAAGAAGCGGTGGACAGAGCAGGAGAGGCGTTAAAGGAAGCCGGAGCAAGAAGAATCATTCCGTTAAAGGTAAGCGGGCCTTTTCACTCAAAAATGCTGGAAGGAGCAGGGGAAAAGCTTGGAGAAGCCCTGAAAGACGTAGAACTTTGTGATTTCACCACTCCTTATGTGACAAATGTCACGGCGCAGTATGTCAAAGAGCCGTCTTTGGTAAAGGAACTTCTTGTACAGCAGGTTTCTTCTTCTGTGCGCTGGCAGCAGTGTGTGGAAAAAATGCTGGAAGAAGGCGTGGATACGTTTATTGAGATTGGACCGGGAAAAACGCTTGCAGGATTTATGAAAAAAATTGACAGGACAGTGAAAGTCCTTAATGTGGAAAAAGTAGCAGATTTGGAAAAAGCAGCAAAGGAGTGCCTTTAAATGTTGGAAAATAAAGTAGCTCTCGTCACAGGGGCAAGCAGGGGAATTGGCCGTGAGATTGCAATGACGCTTGCAAAAGAGGGGGCGTCTGTTATTATAAATTATAACGGTTCCCGGGAACGGGCAGAAGAAGTAAAAAACAGTATTGAGTCAGAAGGAGGAAAAGCATTCCTTTATCCGTGCGACGTCAGTGATTTTCAGAGTTGTGAGGCGATGGCAAAGGATATCGTCAAAACTCACGGAAGACTGGATATTCTGGTGAACAATGCGGGAATCACCCGTGACAATCTGATTATGAAAATGAAAGAAGAAGATTTTGACGCAGTGCTGAATGTTAATTTAAAAGGAACTTTCAATACGATACGTCATTTTTCAAGGCAGATGCTGAAACAAAAAAGCGGAAAAATCATCAACATTTCCTCGGTTTCCGGTATTCTGGGAAATGCGGGACAGGCTAATTATGCAGCGTCAAAGGCGGGAGTAATCGGTCTTACGAAAACTATGGCAAGAGAGCTTTGCAGCCGTGGGATTACGGTAAACGCAGTTGCGCCCGGATTTGTTGATACAGAAATGACAGAGGTTCTTTCCGGGGACATAAAAGAGGCAGCATGTAAACAGATTCCGCTGGGAAGATTCGGGAAGCCGTCGGAGATTGCGGCAATGGTTGCATTTCTGGCTTCCGAAAAAGCAGATTATATTACAGGTCAGGTCATCAGTGTAGACGGCGGCATGAACATATAGGAGGTTTTTATGCGCAGAGTAGTAATTACAGGAATGGGGGCAATTACCCCGATTGGTTTAAATGTGGAAGAATTCTGGGAGAATGTCAAAAAAGGGGAAATTGGATTTGGCGAGATTTCTTATTTTGATACGACAGATTTCAAAGCGCATCTGGCAGCGGAAGTAAAGGGATTTCAGGCAAAAGATTTCATGGATTTCAAGGCTGCCAAACGTATGGCGCCGTTTTGCCAGTTTGCTGTTGCAGCGGCAAAGGAGGCGATGAAGGAGTCCGGTCTTGACATGGAAAAAGAAGACGCTTTCCGTGTAGGATGCAGTCTGGGAAGCGGAATCGGCAGCCTTCAGGTTGTGGAGACTGCATACAAAACCCTGACAGAAAAGGGACCGAATCGAATTAATCCGCTTCTTGTCCCTCTTATGATTTCCAACATGGCGGCAGGAAATGTTTCTATCCAGCTTGGACTCAGAGGAAAAAATATTAACGTAGTGACTGCCTGTGCAACAGGTACTCACTCCATTGGAGAGGCGTTCAGAAGTATTCAGTGCGGTGATGCAGACGTTATGTTTGCTGGCGGAACGGAAGCTGCGATTACTCCGATCGGTCTTGGCGGATTTGCTGCCCTTACTGCGCTTTCCACATCCACAGACCCGAAAAGATGTTCCGTACCTTTTGACAAGGAGAGAGACGGCTTCGTAATGGGCGAAGGCGCAGGTGTTCTTGTTCTGGAAGAGCTGGAACATGCAAAGGCGCGCGGCGCAAAAATTCTTGCAGAGGTAGTCGGATATGGAGCAACGGCAGACGCTTATCATATCACTTCTCCGATTGAAGACGGTTCCGGAGCAGCAAGGGCAATGGAAGACGCGATAAAAGAAGCCGGAATTTCCACAGACGACGTCTGGTATATCAATGCACATGGAACAAGTACACATCACAATGATCTTTTTGAGACAAAGGCGATTAAAACTGTATTTGGAGAACATGCAGGGGAAATGAAAATCAACTCCACCAAATCTATGATTGGACATCTTCTGGGAGCAGCCGGAGCAGTGGAAGCCATTGCCTGTGTAAAAGAGCTTCAGGAGGGCTTTATCCATGAAACAGTTGGGTATCAGGTGCCGGATGAAGAATGTGACCTTGATTATGTGACAAAAGGGCCTGTAGAGATGGAGATTCAGTATGCGCTGAGCAATTCTCTTGGGTTTGGAGGTCACAACGCAGCGATTCTTCTGAAAAAAAATGCAGAATAACAGGAAATACCTGTAATAGGAGACGAAAAATGGAATTTGGGCAGATTATAGATCTTATAAAGGCAGTCAGTGATTCTAATCTGACAGAGTTCGAGATTCAGGACGGAGAGACAAAAATCTCCATGGAAACAAACAAAGAGACAAAGCAGATTACAGTGACAGCTCCTCTGGCGCAGCCTCAGATTTCGGCAGTACAGCCGGCTGCGGTTCAGGAAGAAGAAAAAGCAGAAGAGAGAACAGGAAACATAGTGAAATCACCGCTGGTTGGAACATTTTATCAGTCTGCATCTCCGGAAAGCGAGCCTTTCGTCAAAGAAGGAGATACTGTAAAAAAAGGACAGGTTCTCGGAATTGTGGAAGCGATGAAATTAATGAATGAGATTGAATCAGAATATGACGGGACAGTGAAAGAGATTCTTGTAAAAAACGAGCAGATGGTGGAATTCGGACAGCCGATGTTCGTGATCGGGTAGTAAAGGAGGAATACTGTTATGAAGTTGTCAACAAAAGAAATTATGGAAATTATTCCCCACAGACAGCCGTTTCTGTTAATTGATACAATTGAGGAACTGGAACCCGGAGTACGCGCAGTGGGACGTAAATGCGTGACATATAATGAACCGTTTTTTGGAGGACATTTTCCGCAGGAGCCGGTGATGCCGGGAGTTCTGATCGTGGAAGCGCTCGCGCAGACGGGAGCTGTAGCGATTTTAAGCAAACCGGAAAATAAGGGAAAAATCGCATATTTCGGTGCGATTAACAATGCAAAATTCAAGACAAAGGTAGTCCCCGGAGATGTGCTTTCTCTGGAAGTGGAAATCATTAAGGAGAAAGGACCGATTGGCGTCGGCAGGGCAAAGGCGGTAAATCAGGACGGTAAGGTTGCCGTTGTGGCAGAGCTTACCTTTGCAGTAGGAGCATAACAGATGTTTAGTAAAATTTTGATTGCAAACCGCGGAGAAATTGCGGTGCGTATCATTCGCGCATGTCGGGAAATGGGAATCCGCACAGTTGCGGTTTATTCTGAGGCAGACAGAGACGCCCTTCACACACAGCTTGCAGACGAGGCGGTTTGTATCGGCAGGGCAGCTTCTTCAGACAGTTATCTGAACATGGAGCGTATTTTAAGCGCTACTGTAGCCACGAAGGCGCAGGCGATTCATCCGGGATTTGGATTTCTCTCCGAAAACAGCCGTTTTGTAGAAATGTGCCGGAAATGTAATGTTACGTTTATCGGTCCTTCAGCGGAAGTTATTTCAAGAATGGGAAATAAATCTGAGGCAAAAAATACGATGCGTCAGGCTGGGGTGCCTGTTGTTCCCGGAACAGAGGAGCCTGTTTTTACTGTGGAGGAAGCCAGAAAGGCAGCGGCGCAGATTGGGTATCCGGTGATGATTAAGGCATCCTCAGGAGGCGGCGGAAAAGGAATGCGCGTAGCCGGAAACGAGGAAGAATTTGAAAAGTTTTTCTGTACTGCACAGCAGGAATCTATTCGTTCTTTCGCAGATGATACCATGTATCTGGAAAAATTCGTAGAATGTCCGAGACATGTGGAGGTGCAGATTGTAGCAGATAAGTTTGGTAATGTGGTACATCTCGGAGAGAGGGACTGTTCGATTCAGAGACGTCACCAGAAATTGATAGAGGAATCTCCATGCTCGGCTCTTTCGGAGGAGCTTCGCAAAAAAATGGGAGATACCGCAGTCAGAGCAGCGAAAGCAGTGGGATACGAAAGCGCGGGAACCATTGAGTTTCTTCTGGACAAATCAGGAGAATTCTACTTTATGGAAATGAATACCAGAATTCAGGTAGAGCATCCTGTTTCCGAGTTTGTATCCGGTGTGGATTTAATCAAAGAACAGATTCGTGTGGCAGCAGGGGAGCCGCTCAGCGTTGCTCAGGAGGACATCGTTCTTCGCGGACATGCAATCGAGTGCAGAATCAATGCAGAAGACCCGGAGAACCATTTTATGCCCTGTCCGGGAACAATTACGAATCTTCACCTGCCTGGCGGCAATGGTGTGCGAATGGATACGGCAGTCTTTAACGGATATTCCATTCCGCCTAACTACGATTCCATGATAGTGAAGGTTATCGTTTATGACCGTGACCGTCCAAGCGCGATCAGAAAGATGGTCAGTACACTGGGAGAAGTAGTGATCGAGGGTGTGAAGACAAATATTGATTTTCAGTATGAGCTTTTAAATACCCCTGATTTTCGGGAAGGAAATATTACGACAGGATTTATTCCGGAACATTATCCGGATTTATAACTTATCTTTAGTTACAGGAACAATCCGGAGTTCCTGTTTAAAATAGGAGTAGGAAAATGGCAGACTTGAGAAAATTTTTTAAAAAGACAGCGCCGAAAGAAGAAACGGAAGCCATCCCTTCCGTACCTGAGGGTTTATGGGTGAAATGCCCGAAATGCGGAGAGACTGTTTATAAGGAGGATGTTCGCAATCACTCCTACGTCTGTCCGAAATGCGGCGGATATTTCCGTATTAAGGCAAAGACGAGAATCCGCTCTCTTGTAGATGAAGGGTCTTTTTCAGAATGGTTTGCAGGAATCGAAAACAGCAATCCGCTGGAATATCCGGGCTATCCTGAAAAAATCAGGGAGCTGAAGGAAAAAACGCATCTCGACGAAGCCATTCTCATAGGGGAGGCTTCCATAGGCGGGATGGCGGCAGTTATCGGTGTGATGGACGCAAGATTTATGATGGCAAGTATGGGATATGTTGTGGGGGAAAAAATCACAAGAGCTTTTGAGGAAGCGACAAAACGCAAAATGCCGGTGATTTTGTTCTGCTGTTCCGGCGGAGCCAGAATGCAGGAGGGTATGGTATCGCTGATGCAGATGGCGAAAACTTCTGCGGCGATCAAACGCCATTCCAAAGCGGGGCTGCCCTATTTTTCAGTTCTTACAGACCCTACAACAGGGGGAGTGACTGCAAGCTTTGCCATGCTGGGAGATCTGATTCTTGCAGAACCGGGAGCGCTGGTAGGGTTCGCAGGTCCCCGTGTAATCGCGCAGACTATCGGGCAGAAGCTTCCGGAAGGGTTCCAAAGACCGGAGTTTCTTCTGGAACATGGAATAATCGATGGAATTGTGCCAAGGGAAGATATGAAAAAGACATTAATCCGGCTTTTAAAAATGCACAGTTTCAAAGGCGGATATGGGGAGTTTCCGATGGAGAAGCCTGCAAGGGAGATTGAAACTTTCGGAAAGAAGAAAAAAGCGAAAAAATCAGGCGCGCTTTCTGCCTGGGAAAGGGTGCAGATTGCAAGAAGCAGCAGCCGGCCATCTGCGCTTGCGTATATTTCTGCTGTCTTTGATGATTTTATGGAATTTCACGGGGACAGAGCTTTTCGCGACGATGGGGCAGTTGTAGGCGGTATTGCGTCTCTGGACGGACAGCCTGTGACTGTGATCGGGATTCAGAAGGGCAGAACCACGAAGGAGAACATCAGCAGAAACTTCGGAATGCCTTCTCCGGAAGGATACCGCAAGGCGCTTCGCCTTATGAAGCAGGCGGAGAAGTTTGGAAGAGCGGTAATTACATTTATTGATACGCCGGGAGCGTTCTGCGGACTGGAGGCAGAGGAGCGCGGACAGGGAGAAGCCATTGCCCGCAATCTTATGGAAATGTCAGACCTGAAAGTTCCGGTACTCTCTATTGTAATCGGAGAAGGCGGAAGCGGAGGCGCGCTTGCACTTGCTGTGGGAAATGAGGTGTGGATGATGGAAAATGCCACATACACGATTCTTTCTCCGGAGGGCTTTGCCTCAATCTTGTGGAAAGACAGCAGGAAAGCGCCTGAGGCAGCAGAGGTGATGAAGGTAACGGCAGCGCAGCTCATGGAAATGGGCATGATAGAGCGGATTATTCCGGAGGAGTCTCCGGCAGAAGAAGAAAATCTCGATGAGATTTCCGAGTATATGAAAATCTGCATGAAAAAATTCCTGAAACAGTTTAAAGATAAAAGCGGCGAAGAAATCGCTGCCGGAAAATACGACAGATTCAGAGGTCTGTAAATCTGAGCCCCGCCTGAGTGCGGGGCTTAAACTATGTAAAAATTCTATAGACATAGAGGGGGAATTAGGTATATAATACTGAACTGTGGGTACATTTATACCCGTTATTTCATAGTAAAAATGGAAGAATACCTGCCGGAAGGAAACAGACGGCAGATAAAGTATAGGAGATAAGTTATGAGTAAACTGAGAACAAGATTTGCACCAAGCCCAACAGGAAGAATGCATGTAGGTAATTTAAGAACTGCTTTATATGCATATCTGATCACCAAGCATGAGGGAGGAGATTTCATCCTCCGTATCGAAGATACAGACCAGCAGCGTTATGTGGAAGGTGCTGTAGACATCATCAACCGCACCATGGAAAAGACAGGTCTTCTTCACGATGAAGGACCGGATAAAGACAAGGGCTTCGGACCTTACGTTCAGAGTGAGCGTCAGGCATCAGGTATTTATCTGAAATATGCGAAACAGCTCATCGAACAGGGAGACGCATACTATTGTTTCTGCAAGGGTGAAGAGCTGGAGAGCATGAAGCGAGTGGTAGCAGGAAAAGAGATTTCCATTTATGACAAGCGCTGCCTTCATCTTCCGAAAGAAGAGGTAGAGAGACGTCTTGCAGCAGGCGAGTCCTATGTAATCCGTTTCAACATGCCTACAGAAGGCACAACAACTTTCCACGATGTGATTTACGGTGACATCACAGTAAACAATGAGGAAATGGAAGATCTGATCCTGATTAAATCCGACGGATATCCGACTTATAACTTTGCAAATGTAATTGACGACCATTTAATGCAGATTACACATGTGGTAAGAGGAAACGAATACCTTTCTTCTTCTCCGAAATACAACCGTATTTACGAAGCTTTCGGATGGGAAGTTCCGGTATATGTACACTGTCCTCTCATCACAGACGAGACACATCAGAAACTTTCCAAGCGTTCCGGTCACTCCTCTTTCGAAGATTTACTGGAGCAGGGATTTGTTTCCGAGGCGATCATTAATTATGTGGCGCTTCTTGGATGGAGCCCGTCTGACAACAGAGAGATTTTCACTCTTGAGGAACTGGTAGAAGCCTTTGACTATCATCATATCAACAAATCTCCGGCTGTTTTTGACATCGCGAAGCTTCGCTGGATGAACGGCGAATATATTAAGGCAATGGATCCGGACGTATTTTTTGAAAAAGCCCTTCCATACATGAAAGAAGTGCTGAAAAAGGATTATGATTTCAAAAAAATTGCAGGAATGGTTCAGACAAGAATCGAAACCTTCCCTGATATTCCGGCTCTTATAGATTTCTTTGAGGAAGTACCGGAATACGACAGCTCCATGTACTGTCACAAAAAGATGAAAACAAATGAAGAAACCTCTCTTGCAGTTTTAAAAGAGGTACTGCCTGTTCTGGAAGCGCAGGAAGATTACAGAAACGATCCGTTATTCGAAACCTTAAGCGCTTTTGTAAAAGAGCACGGCTATAAGAATGGTTTTGTAATGTGGCCGCTTCGTACTGCTGTTTCCGGCAAACAGATGACACCTGCCGGGGCAACAGAGATTATGGAGATTATCGGCAAAGATGAGACAATTAAACGTGTAAAGGCGGCAATCGAAAAATTAAGCTGAAAAATCATATGAAAAGAAATCCATCTCAAATAAGGGCAATCGCTCACCTGTCAGGACCTATGATGGTTCTGGCAGGCCCCGGTTCGGGGAAAACTTCCGTAATCGCAGAGAGAACTGCATATATGACAGGACAGGGAAAGATACCTGCGTCTTCTGTTCTTGTCGTAACATTTTCAAGAGCTGCGGCTCTGGAGATGCGGGAGCGATTTTTGAAGTTTGTGGGGAAAGAAAAAAGCGAAGTGACCTTTGGAACCTTTCACGGCATATTTTACGGAATCCTGAAAGCTGCCTATGGGCTTGGTGCTGCGAATATACTCTCAGAGGAAGAAAAGTTTGAGATTCTCCGGGAAATGACGGCGCTTTACGGACAGGAGATGGAGCAGGAGGGAGATTTTCTGGAAGAAGTAGCAAGGGAAATCAGTGTTGTGAAGGGGGGAGGCATTTCTCTGGAACATTACTACGCGTCCTGCTGCTCAGACGAGATTTTCCGTGATATTTTCAAGGGCTATCGAAAAACATTAAAAGAGAGACGGAAGCTGGATTTTGACGATATGATTCTGTGCTGCTATGAGCTTTTCAGACAGAGAAAGGATATTCTTCGAATCTGGCAGAAACGGTTTGCCTATATTCTTGTAGATGAGTTTCAGGATATTAACAGACTTCAGTATGAGATTATCCGTATGCTGGCTGCACCGGAGGATAATCTTTTTATTGTCGGGGACGACGACCAGTCCATTTATCATTTCCGCGGGGCAAGACCGGAGATTATGCTGAATTTTACAAAGGATTACCCAAAAGCGGAAACAGTGCTTCTTGATGTGAATTACCGCTGCTCAAAGGAAATCCTCAAAACCGCGATGGAGGTTATTGACTTCAATAAGAAGCGTTTCAGGAAAAAACTGTCTACACCCAATGAGGAGGGAGAACCGGTCAGATATAAAGAATTCGAAAACCCGGGACAGGAATACGCTTTCGTTGTTTCTGAGATAAGGAAACGTATGGACAGGGGAGAACTGCCGGATGATACTGCCATTCTTCTAAGGACGAATCAGGAGGCAGAGGGGCTGATCGGCGCGCTGATGGAATATCAGGTTCCTTTTATTATGAAAGAGCAGCTTCCCAATCTCTTTCAGCACTGGATATGCAGAAACCTTCTTGCATATCTTCATATGGCGGCGGGAGACAGAAGCAGAAAGACCTTTCTGGAGATTATGAACCGGCCCAATCGTTATATCGCAAGGGAGGCTCTTTTGGATGCAGTCGTAAGCTTTCGCGCCCTGAAGGAATTTTACAAAGATAAGGACTGGATGTGCGACAGAATCACCACATTGGAAACCCATCTTCGTATTTTGGGTACTATGGCGCCTTTTGCCCAGATAAATTTCATCAGAAAGGGAATGGGTTACGAAGAATACTTGCGCGAATACGCACAATATCGTAAAATAAAACCGGAAGAACTGCTGGAAACGCTTGACCGTATTCAGGAGAGCGCGAAAGGGATGAAGAGTCTGGAAGACTGGGAAGCCCATATGGAGGATTACACAAAGAAACTTTCAGAGCAGGCGAAGAAGCAAAAAGGCAGAGGGCAGGGAGTGACTGTATCAACGCTCCATGCTGTGAAAGGACTGGAATTTGACGCTGTATATATCCTGAATGTAAATGAGGGGAATATTCCTTACAAAAAAGCGGTTCTTGCAGAAGCGCTGGAGGAAGAGCGCAGGCTGTTTTATGTGGGCATGACAAGGGCGAAAAAAAAGCTTATGCTGTGCAGCGTGAAACGCCAGTATGACAGAGAAAAGGAACCTTCAAGATTTCTTGAGGAGGCAGGCTTATGAATAAAGGTGTCATTTATTTTACGGAAATAGAAGAGGATTATAAAAATAAGCATCTGGAGCATATGATCGGTGAGAAGCTTCTGGAAACCGGGCTTAAAAAAGAATACGGGTATGAACTGAAATTCGAACCCAGAGCAGAAGGGGAGCATGGCAAGCCATTTCTGTCCCTGCGTCCGGAGGTTCATTATAATATCAGCCATTCCGGTAAATATGTTTTCTGTATTCTTGCAGATCAGGAGGTCGGAATCGACGTTCAGGTTCACAGAAAGGCGAATTATAACAGAATGCTGGAGCGGATGGTTCCTGCAGAAATGATTCGGGAAATCCTCGACGGGGACGAACCGGTAAAAACTTTTTTTACCCAGTGGGTGCTGCGGGAAGCTTATATAAAATGGACGGGAGAAGGTCTGTCCAGAGATATGCGGACAATCCCCATGAATGAGGGCTGTTGGACACTTCTTGACATGGAAGACGGGTACAGCGGCGCAGTGTGGGCAATGAATCCTATGGAATTGAGATGGGAGCATGTAAAAGTGATTCTTTAGGATGGAAACAGCTACGCATAAAAAAAGATTGTCCACATATATTACAAGTAGAGAGGTGAGACGAATAGAAGGTCAGCAGATTGAGAACCTTTTTGCCGGAAATATCCGGCAGAGGCTTATGGATGCAAATCTTGATTACGATAAATTATATGAAATACGTCTCCGTGTGGGAAGACCTCTGTTTCTGACTTACGATGGCGGAGAATGTTTTCTGCGTAAGCCGGGGGAAGAGCAGTATCTTGTCACAAGGGAGGATTTACAGGAAACTCTGGAGTATGTCAGCGGCTATTCTCTTTATGCTTATGAGGATGAAGTGCGTCAGGGTTTTTTGAGCGTACAGGGTGGACATCGTGTGGGAGTCACCGGAAAGGTGATTCTGGACGGCGGTCAGGTGAAAGGAATGAAATATATTTCCTGCATCAATGTACGCCTTGCCCATGAGATTAAGGGCGCTGCAGACGAGGTGATGCCGTATCTCAGAAGAGGGAAAGACGCAGTGAATACTCTTATTATTTCCCCTCCCCGCTGCGGAAAGACAACGCTGCTTCGCGATATTATCCGCCAGTTAAGCAACGGCACGGAGGAACAGCCGGGGCTTACTGTGGGAGTAGTGGATGAGAGAAGTGAGCTTGCCGGATGCTATCAGGGAATACCGCAGAACGATTTGGGGATGCGCACGGATATTCTGGACGGATGTCCGAAGGCGGAAGGGATGCAGATGCTTGTGCGTTCTATGTCTCCCGATGTGGTGGCTGTGGACGAGCTTGGCTGTGAGGAGGATTTCCATGCAGTGGAATCTGTCATTCACTGCGGCTGCAAGCTGATTGCAACTGCGCACGGCTATTCCCTTGACGATGTGCTGAATCAGCCGTTCTTTCATAAACTGATGACAGAACGGGTATTTGAGCGTTACATCATCCTTGGAAAAAGGGACAGGGCAGGTTATGTGGAAGGAATTTTTGACAGAAACGGAAATCCCTGTATGAAAATGAGTGCATATGCTTAGAATTTATGGTCTGATTCTGATTGTTGTGTCCGGCGCCGGACTTGGCTTTGCAAAAAGCCGGGAATTAAGCGCGGGACTGAAAGCAAAGGAAATGCTTCTTCGCATGGTGATTTTGCTGAAGGGGGAGATTCGCTGCAGAAATGCGTCTCTTTCTGATGCAATGGCAGGAGCGGCGGCGAAACTTCCCGGTGTCTACGGGACGTTTCTGCGAAAGACCGCGCAGGAGACAGAGGAACGCAGAGGTCAGAACTTTGGTATGATTTTTCGCAAAAATGCAGAACTATATTTAAAGGAGCTTAGGCTTCGAAAGGAAGAACAGGAACAGTTATTTTCCCTGGGCGACCACCTTGGCTATCTGGATTTTGAGATGCAGATGAGGCAACTTGAACTTTACGAGAGAGAAGTGGAGGAATCCATCAGAACACTTAAGAGTCAGTTGCCGGAGAGAAAAAAGGTGTGTACAAGCCTGGGGATTCTTTTTGGTATTTTACTTGCAGTTCTGGTGTTTTAAGAAGAAAGGAGGATGTGTTGGAGGTCAGTATTATTTTTAAAATCGCGGCAGTGGGAATTCTGGTCTCCGTTCTCTCCCAGGTTCTGAAACACAGCGGAAGGGAGGAGCAGGCGTTTCTTGTAAGCCTTGCGGGGCTTTTGATGGTGCTATTCTGGATTGTGCCCTACATTTATGAGCTGTTCGAGAGCATAAAACAGCTTTTCATATTGTAAAGGAGGCAGCCGGAATCTATGGATATTGTAAAAATTTCACTTCTTGGCGTGTGCGGTGTGATGCTTGGCTTTTTGCTGAAAAGCACAAAACCGGAGTACGCCTCTTTTATTACCATGGCAATCGGTCTTTTGATACTTGGGCTTGCCGTGGGGAAAGTCACTTACCTTTTTCACACATTGGATAAAATCAGAGAAAGTCTTCCCATAGACGGAAATTATATTTCCACTCTGGTAAAAATGATTGGAATTACCTACATTGGACAATTTTCCTCCTCCATATGTAAGGATGCGGGCTATCAGGCTATCGGAAGCCAGATTGAACTGTTCTGCAAGCTGTCCGTGATGGTCTTAAGTATGCCGGTTCTTCTGGCGCTTCTTGAAACAATACAGGAGTTCCTTGTATGATAAGGCGGCTGAAGATATGGGTGGCTGTGCTCTGTCTCGTTATGTTTGTAAGGACGGAGGCAAGGGCTTCAGAGACAGGACAGACTGAGGGAGGAGAAGAGTCTTCCTTTACTGTGGAACTGGAGGAAGAACTGATTGACAGTCTGGAGCTTGAGGGAGTCCAGAACATGATAGACGACATGCTTGGAAAGAATGATTTTTCTTTCAAAGAAGCATTGAAAAAACTGATGACAGGAAAAGAAATCCTTTCAAAAGAGGCGGCGTGGGAACTTCTGCGCGGCCTTTTTTTCTCAGGATATGAACGGGAGAAGGGGACGTTTTTCAGAATCCTGCTTCTGGTCCTTCTTGCGGCAGTTTTTTCAAATTTTGCAGATATATTTGAAAACGGGCAGATTGGGACAGTAAGCTTTTATGCGGTATATCTGCTTCTTTTTATGATGCTTATGGAGAATTTTTCTGTTCTTGGCAGCAGTCTTTCGGAAAATCTTTTCAGGCTTTCGAAGTTTATGGAGGTTCTGGCTCCTGCTTATTTTATGACTGTGGCAGCGGCAGGGGGAGCCTGTACAGCGGCTGTTTTCTATGAGGGAGTCCTCCTTCTTGTATGGATGATTCAATGGGTTCTGCTCACGATTCTTCTGCCGGGAACAAATTTATATATTCTTCTGAAGCTGGTAAATCACCTGTCGAGGGAGGAAATGCTCAGTAAGATGGCTGAACTGCTGGAAACGGCAATAAACTGGGGATTAAAAACCCTGATAGGCTTTGCCCTTGGTCTTCAGGTTGTAAAAAATCTGATCGCGCCTGTGATGGACACTCTGAAACGAAGCGCTCTTGGAAAGACTGCAGGCGCCATTCCCGGAATCGGAAATGCCGTGAATACAGTTACAGAGCTGATACTGACAAGCGCTGTGCTGGTGCGCAACAGCTTCGGTGTGGCAGTGCTCATTGTGCTGATTCTCATAGGAGTTCATCCTCTGGTACATCTGGGAATGCTTTCTCTTTCGTATCGGTTTCTGGCTGCGCTTGCACAGCCGGTATCTGACAAAAGGATTGTGGGCGCTTTAAGTACCTTCGGGGAAGGATGCGCCATTTTGCTTCGGATTCTGATTACTGCGGAAGCTTTGTGTATGCTGACATTTCTGGTTTTGATGGCGGGAACGGGATAAGGAAAATTTATGAAAGAGGAATTATATCAGTGGGTAAAAAATATTGCAGTCTTTTATATTTTGTTATCCGCAGCCATACATCTGGTACCGGATGGAAAATATGAGAAGTATGTCCGTTTTTTTATGGGGCTTCTGCTGCTCTTTATGATGAGTACGCCTGTTTTTTCTCTGCTAGGTCAGGGGGGAAACCTGATGGAAAGTTTCAGGGCGAATTTTGCAAAGGAAAACAGGATGCGGGAGCAGGAGGAATTTGCAAATCTTCAGGAAATCTATCTGGAGAAGGGGTATGAGTTGGAGCTTGAGAAAAAAATAGGGGCGTCTCTGAAAAAAAGAGGCATAGGTTTGGCAGAAGTAAAAGTAAATATAGAAGGGGAGAATTTAATGGCAGTCCTGTGTCTGGAAAAAAAGCCGACCCCTCAGGAAGAAAGGGGAATCAGGGATGGACTTCTGGAAGATTGCGAGATCGGGGAAGGAGAGTATGAAATTAAAATTTCGGAATCTGGGAACCGGACAGTGGGTAGTGTTTCTTCTGTTGGGACTGCTTCTGGCAGTGGCAGCCCTTCCGGTATCCCATAAAGAAGAAAAAAAGGCGCAGCAGGAAAGCGTACATCAGGAGGAAAATACAGTTCTTGAAGAGAAACTGAGAGCGCTTCTGTCGGAAGTGGAGGGGGTAGGAGAGGTGAAGGTTATGGTGATGGCAGATGAGGAAAAAGATGCAGGCGGCTTTTATTATTCCGGAACGCCGAAGGTAACAGGAGTGCTCATTGCGGCAGAGGGCGCAGACCGTCCTGTTGTAGTCAGGGAGATTCAGGAGGCTGTCCAGGCATTATTTCAGGTGGAAGCTCATAAAATCAAAGTAATGAAATTGAAATAAGGAGAGCAGGCGTGAAAAAAATTATGAAAAAGAATCAGATGATCATTACATCTCTTGCGATTCTGATCGCTGTGGCGGGATATCTGAATTTCGCAGATGTGGATCTGGGACGTAAGGATCAGGAAGTGAGTACAGAGGGAAGCAGCATCCTGGAGGATGTGGATTTCGACCTGACAGATGAAACAGCCCTTCTGGATGAGAACGGGGCAGATGGCAGTCCTGCGGAGATGGAAGGTCCGCAGACAGAAACTCCGGGGGAAGCCGTACTTACAGGTTCTATGAATTTTGCAGCTCAGGCGCGTTTGAGCAGAGAACAGATCCGTTCGCAGAACAAGGCAGACTTACAGGATATCATCAATAATCAGGAGCTTCAGGATGAACAGAAGCAGACTGCTGTCAATACGATGGTTTCCATGACAGAGCTGACAGAGAAAGAAGCGGCAGCAGAACTTCTTCTCGAAGCAAAGGGATTTCAGAATGTAGTTGTGAATCTGACAGGAGAAACTGCAGATATCGTGGTGCCGGACAGCCAGCTTTCTCTGGCGCAGCGCGCCCAGATTGAGGATATTGTGAAACGCAAAACAGGGATAGCGGCAGAGCAGATTGTAATTACGCCTCTTAATGAGAGCAGTGAGGATACAGCGGAGGGAACAGAGACGGAGGCAGAGTCAGATACAGAGGCTGCTGATTCCGATGTGATTTATGAGGAACCGATTGAATAGTGGTGAAAGCCCCTTGACAGTCAAGCCTTCTATATAATAGAATAAAGAGTCAAAATGATTATTACGATGAAAGATATAGTTTTTAGGAGGCCAAACGTGTCGAAGTATACGAAAGAAATAGAAAAGAGAAGAACATTTGCCATCATTTCTCACCCTGACGCAGGTAAAACTACATTAACAGAAAAATTCCTGCTGTATGGCGGAGCTATCAATCTTGCCGGAAGTGTAAAAGGCAAGGCAACCGCCCGCCATGCAGTTTCAGACTGGATGGAAATTGAAAAGGAAAGAGGTATTTCTGTAACATCTTCTGTTCTGCAGTTCCACTATGACGGCTACTGCATCAACATTCTGGATACACCGGGTCATCAGGATTTCTCCGAGGATACCTACCGTACTCTTATGGCAGCAGATTCCGCAGTCATGGTCATTGATGCTTCCAAGGGTGTTGAGGCGCAGACAAGAAAGCTTTTTAAAGTATGTGTAATGCGCCATATTCCGATTTTTACCTTTATCAATAAGCTGGACAGGGATGCCAACGATACCTTTGACCTTCTTGATGAGATTGAGAAGGAACTGGGAATCGCTACCTGCCCGATCAACTGGCCGATTGGCTCAGGTAAGAAATTCCGCGGTGTATACGACCGTGATATTAAGAAGGTGCTGACTTTCTCTGATACCCAGAAGGGTACAAAGGAAGGTGTCATTGAAGAAATTGATCTGGACGACAGCCGCATTGATGAGATTATGGATGAGGAGCAGAAGGAGCAGCTTCTGGATGAAATCGAGCTTCTGGACGGAGCCAGCGCAGAGTTCGATATGGAGCTTGTAAGCAAAGGAGAACTGACTCCTGTATTTTTTGGTTCTGCGCTTACAAACTTCGGTGTGGAGACTTTTCTTGAGCATTTCCTCAAGATGACATCCTCTCCTCTTGCGAGAATGGCAGACTGCGGAGAAGTCGATCCGATGGACGATGACTTTTCAGCTTTTGTATTTAAAATTCAGGCAAATATGAATAAAGCCCACAGAGACAGAATCGCGTTTATGCGTATCTGCTCCGGCAAATTTGACGCATCTCAGGAGGTATACCACGTTCAGGGAGACAAAAAAATGCGTCTTCTTCAGCCGCAGCAGATGATCGCGGAATCCCGTCACGTTGTAGATGAGGCTTACGCAGGCGATATTATCGGCGTTTTTGACCCGGGCATTTTTTCCATCGGCGATACGATCTGCGCGACGGGCAAGAAGTTTGCGTTCGAGGGAATCCCTACCTTTGCGCCAGAGCATTTCGCCAGAGTGCGCCAGCTTGATACAATGAAGCGTAAACAGTTTGTAAAAGGCATTAATCAGATTGCCCAGGAAGGTGCAATTCAGATTTTTCAGGAGTTTAATACAGGTATGGAGGAAATCATCGTTGGAGTAGTCGGCGTGCTGCAGTTCGATGTTCTAAAATACCGTCTGGAGAACGAGTACAATGTGGAAATCCGTCTGGAGAACCTGCCTTATGAGCATATCCGCTGGATTGCGAATAAAGAGGAAGTCAATGTGGAGAAGATTGTCGGAACCTCTGATATGAAGAAGGTAACAGATCTTAAAGGCAATCCGCTTCTTCTGTGGGTGAACGCATGGAGCGTGGGCATGACTCTTGACCGAAATCCGGGACTTGTGCTGACAGAATTCAGTAAATAATGAAATAACCCTTTTATTTTATTCGCCTATTTGGTATAATATACAAAGATTATAAAACTGTGAAGGTACAGAGATTACCGGTTATAAATAAATCTGTAGGAGGGTTTTCACATGGCAGAAAAGAGAACAACATATAAAATACAGGACTTAGGCGGTGTTGGTGAAGTTCACATTGCAGATGAAGTAGTTGCAATCGTGGCTGGTCTGGCAGCGACAGAGGTGGAAGGTGTTGCATCCATGGCAGGTCATATTACCAATGAGCTGGTAAGCAAGCTTGGTATGAAGAACCTGTCCAGAGGTGTGAGAGTCACCGTTCTTGAGGGGGTAGTCACAGTAGATCTGAACCTGAATATTGAGTACGGAAGGAATGTTCTGGAAGTAAGCAAGAAGGTTCAGGAGAAGGTAAAATCATCCATCGAAAATATGACAGGACTTGAAGTTGCAGATGTAAACATCCGCATTGTCAGTGTAGATATGGAGAATGAAAAAGGAAAGTAACCCTTTCCTTTTTTCTATATAAAAGACGAACTGGTACTAGGAGGATATATGCGTAGAAGAGAACAGAGAGAACATATCTTTAAACTATTATTTATGGCTGAATTTAATTCTGAGGAAGAGATGGATGAGCAGCTTGCCATGTATTTCGACAGCCTGGAAGAAGTAGAAGAAAAAGATACGGAATACATGAGTGAGAAATATAAAAATGTGCTGGAGCATCTGGGAGAGATTGATGAGCTTCTTAATGAGACAAGTAAGGGCTGGAAGACGAAACGTATGAGCCGTGTGGATTTAACTGCACTTCGTCTGGCTGTTTACGAGCTGAAATTCGACACCGATGTTCCTACAGGCGTTGCCATCAATGAGGCGGTAGAGCTTGCGAAACGCTTCGGAGGAGAGGCGTCAGGTTCTTTCGTAAACGGTATTCTGGGTAAAATTGCCCGTGTAGAAGAATGAAAAATGTTTATTCTGTAGGACAGGTGAACCGCTATGTAAAGAATATGTTCACACAGGATTTTTTTCTGCAGAAGGTTTATGTGAAGGGAGAAGTATCCAACTGTAAATACCATACCAGCGGACATGTCTACTTTTCCCTGAAGGATGAGACAGGTACTCTTACCTGCGTGATGTTTGCAGGGCAGCGCAGAGGGCTTTCTTTTCGGATGAAGGACGGAGATAAGGTGGTTGTGGGCGGCTCTGTGGATGTTTACGAAAGGGACGGACGCTATCAGCTTTATGCAAAGGAGATTACTCTGGAAGGAGCCGGCGCTCTGTATATAAGATTCCTTGCCCTGAAGCAGGAGCTTGAGGATATGGGAATGTTTGCGCAGGAATATAAGCAGCCGATTCCAAGATTTATCAGACGTCTTGGCGTAGTGACAGCCCCGACGGGAGCGGCAGTTCAGGATATCCGGAATATTTCTTACAGAAGAAATCCTTATCTTCAGATTATTCTTTATCCGGCCCTTGTACAGGGGGAAGGAGCGGCTGCCAGCATTGTGAAGGGAATCCATATGCTGGATGAGGCAGGAGTGGACGTGATCATAGTTGGAAGAGGCGGCGGATCGATTGAGGATTTGTGGGCTTTTAATGAAGAGAGCGTAGCCCGTGCTATTTTTGAATGCAGGACTCCGGTAATATCTGCGGTGGGACATGAGACAGATTTTACCATTGCGGATTTTGTGGCGGATCTCCGCGCGCCGACACCTTCGGCAGCGGCAGAGCTGGCAGTGGACGATTACAGAAGTATTGTAGAGGCAGCGGCATCTTACGGGGAGCGGCTGCATCGTGCCATATGGGGGAAACTTGATTTACAGAGGAGCAGGCTTGACACCTGTAAGACAAAATTTATGTATTTAAGCCCGGAGAACAGAATCAGGGAGATGCGTCAGAAGCTTCTTGATCTGGAAGAGGAAATTCAGGGAGCTATGGAGAGCAAAATCGGGGATAAAAGACATAGGCTTGCAGTTTATCTGGAGCGGTTTGCAGGACTTTCCCCTCTTCGTAAGCTGAATCAGGGATATTCCTATGTGGCGGACAAAAATAAAAAAGCAGTGACAAGTGTAGAACAGGCAAAGGTTGGAGACAGACTGTTCATTTCAGTCACTGACGGATGCATGGAAACAGAGGTATGCAGTATCAGAAAGGAGGAGAGGATTCATGGCGGAAATTAAGAATACGCAGGAAGAGGAATTAAGCCTGGAGGAGGCATTTCAGGAACTGGATATTCTGGCACAGAAGCTTGAGGACAGAGAGACTTCCCTTGAGGATTCCTTCCTTCTCTATCAGCAGGGAATGGAGCTTCTGAAGTTCTGTAACGGGAAACTGGACACTGTGGAAAAAAAGATGCTGCAGATGAATGAGGATGGGACATTTAGTGAATTTTCAAGAGGAATTAAATAAGAGAACACAGGCAGCAGAAACTGTTTTAAAGAAATATCTTCCGAAAGAGGAAGGATTTGCTGTAACGATGGCTCAGGCGATGAATTACAGTATGCTGGCAGGCGGAAAGCGTTTAAGACCTGTGCTGATGCAGGAAACTTACCGCCTTTTCGGGGGCAGTGAAGAGGTTGTGGAGCCATTCATGGCTGCGATGGAGATGATTCACACGCACTCACTGATTCACGATGACCTTCCGGCTCTTGATAATGACGATTACAGAAGAGGACGGCTTACAACCCATAAGGTATATGGAGAAGCGATGGGCGTGTTAAGCGGTGTGGCGCTGCTGAATTATGCCTATGAGGTAATGCTTACAGCCTTTGACATGACGAAGGAAAAAGACAGGGTTGTCAAAGCGCTTCGCATTATGGCAGATAAGACGGGAATTCACGGGATGCTTGGCGGTCAGAGTGTAGACGTGGAAAATGACGGCAAACCGGTAAAAAAAGAAGTTCTGGATTATATTTATCAAAACAAAACATCAGCTCTCATCGAGTGCGCTATGATGGCAGGAGCTGTCCTTGCCGGAGCGCCGGAAGAAGCTGTGGAAATTATAGAAGAGGCTGCCCGGGATATCGGTCTTGCGTTCCAGATTCAGGATGATATTCTGGATGTGACAAGCACCAGCGAGGAATTGGGCAAGCCGGTTCACAGCGATGAGAAAAATAATAAGGTTACTTATGTGACGCTCTTTGGGCTGGAAGGCGCTCAGAGAGAATCTGCGATGCTTTCCGAAAAGGCGATAAGCCTTCTGGAAAGCCTTGAACAAAAAAATGAATTTCTGAATTTGCTTGTTGCAAAACTTGTAAACCGCAGAAAATGAAAGAAGGATACGAATGATTCTGGAAAAAATTAAGGTGCCTAATGATATTCATAAGATACCACTGGCTGATTTTCCGCTGCTGGCTGATGAAATCAGGGAGTTTCTTATTAAATCCGTAAGTGAGACCGGAGGACACCTGGCATCGAATCTGGGAGTGGTAGAGCTGACCCTTGCCCTGCACAATGTGCTGGATTTCCCACAGGATAAACTGATCTGGGACGTAGGGCATCAGGCTTATACACACAAGATTCTTACCGGCAGAAAAGAGGAATTTAAGAATCTTCGTAAAGAAGGGGGACTGAGCGGATTCCCGAAGCGAAGTGAGAGTGACTGTGATTCTTTTGATACAGGACACAGTTCCAACTCCATTTCCGCAGGGCTTGGATATGTCAGGGCGAGGGATCTGCTTGGCCAGAAACACCATGTGGTATCCGTTATCGGCGACGGCGCGCTCACAGGAGGTATGGCATATGAAGCCATGAATAATGCGGCGGAGCTGAAAACGAACTTTATTATTATAATCAATGACAACAATATGTCCATTTCCAGAAATGTGGGAGGAATGTCCACTTATCTGAGCGCCCTTCGGACAGCTCAGGCTTATACAGGGATGAAACTGAATGTGACGAAAACCCTGAAAAAGATTCCGAAGGTGGGAACTGCAGTGGTGGATACCATGCGAAAAACGAAAAGCAGCATCAAGCAGCTTATTATTCCGGGAATGCTTTTTGAAAATATGGGACTGACCTACCTTGGACCTGTGGACGGTCACAATATGCGTCAGATGATGAAGCTTTTGAATGAAGCGAAAAGAGTGGAAGGTCCGGTGGTTGTCCATGTGTTGACAAAGAAAGGAATGGGATATGAACCCGCATCTCTCCAGCCGGACAGATTTCATGGGACAGGACCTTTTGAGATTAAAAGCGGAAATCCTCTGTCGTCACAGAATGCGCTTTCTTATACGGATGTTTTTTCAAAGAAGATGGTGCTTCTTGGAGAAAAAAATAAAAAGCTGACTGCAATTACTGCGGCTATGCGAGAGGGAACAGGGCTGAAAAGCTTTTCCAGAAATTTTCCGGAACGCTTTTTTGACGTGGGAATTGCGGAAGAACATGCCGTTACCTTTGCGGCAGGGCTGGCTCTTGGCGGAGTGATTCCGGTTGTGGCAATCTATTCCTCCTTTTTGCAGAGGGCAGTGGATCAGATTCTTCACGATGTATGTATGCAGAAACTCCATGTAATCTTTGCTGTTGACAGGGCAGGACTGGTAGGAGCAGACGGTGAAACCCATCAGGGAAATTTCGACCTTTCTTATCTTTCCATGATGCCGAATATGGTAGTTATGGCTCCGAAAAACGCCCGTGAACTGGAAGATATGCTGGAATTTGCAGTGAAGTATGACGGTCCCTGCGCAATCCGCTATCCAAGAGGAAATGCATATCAGGGACTTTCGGAGCATCAGGCAGAACTGGAGCTTGGCAGGAGTGAGGTTCTGGAAGAGGGAAAAGAAATCGCAGTTCTTGGAGTAGGAAGTATGATTCCTGTCTGCCAGCAGGTTGTACAGGGACTCCGTGAAGACGGCTATGAGCCTACATTTGTAAATGCCAGATTTGTAAAGCCTCTTGACACAGGGCTTCTGGACAGGCTTTCCCGAAATCACAGGCTGATTGTCACAGTGGAAGAGAATGTGAAAAACGGCGGATACGGTGAGCACGTAGCCGCATATATGGAAGCCTGCCATCCGGAGACAAGAGTGCTGACGGCTGCAATCTGGGACCGTTTCGTACCCCAGGGAAATGTGGACAGCCTGCGTACAAAAATAGGACTCAGCGCGCCTGATATCCGGCAGGCAATAGAAAATTGTGAGGTTTTGAAATGAAGAAACGATTGGATATGCTGATGATGGAGCGTTCCCTTGCACCTTCAAGGGAGAAAGCGAAAGCATACATTATGGCCGGAGAAGTTTATGTAGACGGCGAAAAAGAAGAAAAAGCGGGAACAATGTTTCCGGAGACAGTAAAGATTGAAGTAAGAGGGAAGGTTATCCCTTATGTGAGCCGCGGCGGGCTGAAGCTTGAAAAGGCTATGAATAACTTTGATGTTTCCCTTGAGGGAAAGGTGTGTATGGATGTGGGAGCTTCCACAGGAGGTTTCACAGACTGTATGCTTCAAAATGGCGCAGTGAAGGTGTATTCCATTGACGTTGGATACGGTCAGCTTGACTGGAAGCTGAGAAATGATGAAAGAGTTGTCTGCATGGAAAAGACAAATATTCGATATGTGACGCCTGAGGATATTCAGGAGCCTGCGGATTTTTCCTCTATTGATGTTTCCTTTATTTCTCTTACCAAGGTTCTTGGCCCTGTAAGGAATCTTCTTACGGAGGAGGGAGAGATTGTCTGCCTTATCAAGCCTCAGTTTGAGGCAGGAAGAGAAAAGGTGGGCAAAAAAGGCGTGGTGCGCGATCCTGCAGTACATGAAGAGGTTATCTGCAAAGTAAAAGATTTTGCCATGAGTATCTCTATGGAACCGATGCACCTTGACTTTTCACCAATTAAGGGACCGGAGGGAAATATTGAGTATCTCCTTCATCTTAAGAAGCATCCGGAAGGAACGGAAGTGCCGGACAGTCTCACTGTATCTGTGGAGGAGATTGTTGCGAAGGCTCATGGCCAACTGGATTAAGGAAAGACTATGGACAGGTTTTATATAATTACCAACAGTGATAAGGATCCGAAACAGGAAATTACCAGAAAAATTGCGGACTATCTCGGGCAGCACGGAAAAGAGTGCCGTATTCAGCATGCCAGACGCGGCGGCAGCGGAAATTATCATTATACAGATCCTGAACTGATTCCGGATAAAACAGAATGTATCATTGTTCTCGGAGGAGACGGAACTCTTTTGCAGGCAGCGAGGGATGTGGTTCATAAAGAGATTCCTCTTCTTGGTATTAATCTGGGAAATCTCGGCTATCTGGCAGAAGTGGATATACAATCTCTTTATCCGGCTCTTGACCAGCTTATGGCAGGGGATTACGAAGTGGAAGAGCGGATGATGTTAAGCGGAAGGGTATTTCGCGGACAGGAGCTTATCGGAGAGGGAATTGCCCTGAACGATATCGTAATAGGAAGAGACGGTCATCTGAGGGTTGTCCGTTTTAAAAATTATGTGAACGACGAATATCTTAATTCTTATAATGCAGACGGAATTATTGTTTCCACACCTACCGGATCTACCGGATACAGCCTTTCTGCAGGCGGACCTATTGTATCTCCAAATGCTTCCATGATGATTATGACGCCGATTGCCCCTCACACACTGAATACCAGAAGTATTATTTTTCCGGCAGATGATGTGATTACTGTGGAGATTGGCAAGGGCAGACATGTAGACTGTGAAACGGGGCTTGCCTCTTTTGACGGAGATGCATTTGTGCCAATGGTAACAGGAGACTGTATTGAGATTCGTCAGGCGAGGGTAAAGACCAGGATTTTGAAACTGAATCATCTGAGTTTTGTCGAGGTGCTGCGCCGGAAAATGCGTGACAGTTAGGAGGCGGATCGTGAAAGTTGCAAGACACGAAAAAATAATAGAATTGATTCATCAATATGATATAGATACACAGGAGGAGCTGGCTGCAAGGTTAAATGAGGCTGGCTTCAAGGTGACGCAGGCTACGGTTTCCCGTGATATACGCGCCCTGAAAATGACGAAGGTGGCAGGGAAAGACGGGAAATCCCGTTATGCGATCCTGCACAATGAGCCAAACACACTTGGGGAAAAATATACCCGTGTGTTAAAGGATGCTCTCCTGAATATGGATGTGGGACAGAATCTTGTTGTGATACGGACTGTTCCGGGAATGGCAATGGGAGTAGCGGCAGCTCTTGACGCTTTGAAATGGCCGGAGATTCTGGGCTGTATCGCAGGAGATGATACAATCATGTGCGCGACGAAGAATTCAGATCAGGCTCTCGGCGTGGTGGAAAAGCTTAGAAATATTTTAGACGAAAAATAAAAAGAACACTTGTTTGCAACGAACGTATGTGCTATAATGTCCTTAAGTGAACAGAACAACTGTTCATATCAATCTGCAAAAGACGAAAATATTGGTGCCCGTATGGGCAGAACCGGAAATTGTCGGAGGGAATATGTTAGCACATTTGCATGTAAAGAATCTTGCACTTATAGAGGAAATAGAAGTTGAATTTGGCCCGGGACTTAATATTCTCACTGGTGAGACGGGAGCCGGTAAGTCCATTCTCCTTGGCTCCATGCAGCTTATTCTGGGTGGAAAGACTTCTAAGAATATGATAAGGGAGAACGCCCCTTATGCATTGGTAGAGTTATTGTTTCAGGTGGAGAATGAGAAGGCGGCGGCAGCTCTTAAAGAGCTTGATATTTATCCGGAGGACGGACAGGTGCTTTTGTCCAGAAAGATTATGGAGGGACGCAGCATCAGTAAGATAAACGGGGAAACCTGTACTGTAAGCCGGATGAAGGAAGCGGCAGCCTGTCTTCTTGATATTCACGGTCAGCATGAACACCAGTCTCTTCTTTACCCGGATAAACAGCTTGCAATTCTGGACGCTTACGGCAGAGATGAGATTTTTCCGGCGAAGGGAAGAGTCCGCGCTGCATACAGAGAGTATCGAACCTGTCTGAGAGAACTGCAGTCCATGAATATGGATGAAGAGCAGCGTAATCGCGAAGCCGCTTTTCTGGAGTTTGAGATTAAAGAGATTGAGAAAGCAGAACTTCGGGCTGGAGAAGATGAAGAACTGGAGAGTCAGTATAAGAAGATGAATCATGCAAGGCAGATTGTGGATTCTCTTCAGCTTGTCCATGCTCTGACGGGATATGAGAGCGGCGAGGGCGCAGGGGAGACTGTAGGCAAGGCGCTCAGGGAGATTTCCAGAGTTACAGCTTTCGATAAGGAGATTTCTCCTATGGAGGAAGTGCTGGGCAATGTTGACAGCCTTCTCAATGATTTTAACAGGGAATTGTCTTCCTATCTTGACGGATTCAGCTTTGAGGAAGATGTTTTTTACGAGATGGAGCGTCGTCTGGATCAGATTAACGGACTGAAGGCGAAGTATGGGCCTCATATTTCCGATATTCTTGCCTATCAGGAGATGCAGAAAGATAAACTGGAAAAGCTTCGCAGATATGACGAAAATTACCAGAACCTGAAAGAAAAGGTGGCTGAGAAAGAAGAGATTCTTGAGAAGCTTTCGGATGAATTATCAAAGATCAGGAAACAATATAGCAGACAACTGGAAGAAAAAGTAATAGAAGCTTTGAATGATTTGAATTTTCAGGAGGTAAAGTTTGCTATTACCTTTAACAGGAAGAAGAATTATTCGGATAACGGCACAGATGAGGTGGAATATGAAATTTCCACGAATCCGGGCGAGAGTCTGAAGCCTCTTGGCAAGATTGTTTCCGGAGGTGAGCTTTCCAGAATCATGCTGGCGCTCAAGGCGATTTTGGCAGACAGGGACCGCATTGAAACTCTGATTTTTGATGAGATTGATACAGGTATCAGCGGTCGGACAGCGCAGAAGGTTTCCGAAAAGATGGCGGTGATCGGGAATCATCATCAGGTTCTCTGTATTACGCATCTTCCTCAGATTGCAGCTATGGCGGACTGTCATTACGAAATTGAGAAACATTTGGAAAATACAGAAACGATTACCCAAATTCATAAGCTTTGCGGAGAGGATTCTATCCGCGAGCTTGCAAGACTTCTCGGAGGCACAAGAATCACAGATGCAGTTCTTGAAAATGCCAGAGAAATGAAAGAATTGGCACAGGTACATAAAAATACAAGATTGAAATAGGGATGAAGAAAGCATACTAGGAGAGAAGTGATTCTCCGGTATGCTTTTTTTATGGTAAGCAAATCTTATTTTTTACGAGAGGAGTGACTGGATGAACAGAAGAAAGAAATATCGGATATTTGTGCTTTGCGCGCTGTGTCTCGATCTTCTTGCCATAACTTTTCTGGGGTACAGATATCTGGACAGAAAGATTCCTGATGAGATTCATGTAAGCCGCGGACAGGAGGAGAAGGTGTCACAGCTTCTGGATAATCCTCTGGTGGAGTTTGAGGATGCAATCACAGTATCTCAGGAGGAAAGCTATATTCTTCCCTGCAAGTTTCTTGGAGTGATTCCCTTTAAGGAGGTAAAAGTGACTCCGCAGACTGTTCGGGAAGTAGCGGTAAGCGGAAGTACGGTGGGGATTTACATGGAAACAGAAGGTGTGCTGATTATAGATACAGGAAAAATTGTTTCAAGAGAGGGAAAGAGTCAGGAGCCGTCCAAAAATATTGTAAAACCCGGAGATTACATTATGGCGTTCAATGATAAAACGGTTTCCACTAAAAAGGAACTTATGAAAGAACTTAATGAGCTGGATGGAGAGAAAGTGACTCTGAAGATTAAGCGAGAGGGAGAAATAGTTCCCGTATCTGTTACACCTGTGAAGGATGCAAGAGGAAAATATAAGCTGGGAATCTGGGTGAGAGATGATACTCAGGGAATAGGAACTTTGACTTTTGTAGATGAAAACGGACATTATGGAGCTTTGGGACATGGAATCAGTGATGTAGATACGTCAAAGCTTCTTGAGATTAATAAAGGCGCTCTTTATAAAGCGCAGGTTCTCTCGGTGACAAAGGGATGTAAGGGAAGTCCCGGAGAGTTGGCAGGTCTGATTCGTTATGAACCCAGAGGAATTCTGGGGAGTATTGAGGTCAATAGTAAGAATGGCATTTTTGGCAGCTATCATCAGACACCCGGAGACGGGATAACTCTGAGACCTTATCCGGTGGCGTATAAACAGGAGGCTGAAATTGGTCCGGCGTCTATCCTTAGCTGTGTGGACGGTGAGGTAAAAGAATACTCCGCTGAGATTACAAGAATTGACTTAAACCACGAGGATACCAATAAAAGCTTCGTCATCCATGTCACAGATCCTCTCCTCCTCGCAAAAACAGGAGGAATCGTTCAGGGAATGTCTGGTTCGCCCATCATCCAGAACGGCAAAGTTATTGGAGCAGTAACCCACGTTTTCGTGCAGGATGCGACAAGCGGATATGGGATTTTTATTGAGAATATGCTGGAGCATTGAGTCCAAGCCGTACAGGAGCAATAAGAGCGTTGCAAGTTTACTTGTGAACGCTCTTTTATTGCGAGTGGACGATTTGGCGAAAGCCAAATACCGAGGAAAGCAGAGCTTTTCGAGGTGGGCTTGGACGGAGTAGAATAAAATTTCGTATAAGTATTAGAAATGGATATTGCAATTAGTCGATTTATTGCATATAATAGTTATAGATAGAGAAGCTATCATCGGGAGAGTTCCTGCCATATAAGTGGAAGATTTTAAACTCGGGAGAGCTCCTGCCATATAAGTGGAGAATTTTAAACTCTAAGGGAGCGCAAGCTCCCATTTTTTTTCTCTGTTTGAAGAATGAAGGGAGATGCGAATGGAAGAATTCAAATTATACAGTATTTCGGATGAATATGTTGAATGGTTGCGTAAGGATTTTCCAAACGTATATTCCAATAAAATAGATTCCAGAACACATACAAGAAAGTATTTGGGAGTGGTACTTAAAATTGAACAATATAATTATTACATTCCGATGTCTTCTCCAAAAGATTCTGATTACCAAATTGCAGGAAATAGTAAAGTAATAAAAAAGAGTATAGTGCCTATTATACGTATTGTTGTAAAGAATTCCGCAGGAGAAAAAGAACTAAAAGGAACATTAAGAATTAGTCATATGATTCCGGTTCCGGAGACTGAATTAGAATTGTATGATTTAGAAAATGAAACAGACAGTACATATAAAGATCTTGTACAAAATGAAATGATCTTCATTCGTAAGAATCGTGAGAAAATCATTTCAAATGCAGAACTTTTGTATAAGCAGAAAACGATTAATGATACAACGGCAGGTTATGTGAAGTCAGCACTGGATTACAAAAAGTTGGAACAAGTGTGTAGCGTATATAAAGACAGTAAATGTAAAACGATTGGTAGTATTGTAAAAGTTATTGTTGATCGACCACTTGGGACATCACATCCAGAGTATAAAGATCTATATTATCCGATTAATTATGGATATGTTCCAGGTGTTATGGCTCTTGATGGTGAAGAACAGGATGCATATATTCTGGGAGTCGATAAACCAATTAAAGAATTTATTGGAAAAGTAATTGCAATTATTCACAGAATTGATGATGTAGAAGATAAGTGGGTTGTAGCACCAGAAGATGTGTCTTTTACAAAAGATGAAATTATGCAGCAAATTGAATTTCAAGAACAGTATTTCCATACAGAAATTAGAATGTAATACATTTAATAGCATAGGGCAGTGTGCACTTGATGTGTATGGCTGTTTTTGGAATAAAAAATGTTGTCCATAATGACAATCACCCGTGTCGGGCTCGCCCATCATCCAGAACGGCAAAGTCATTGGAGCAGGAACCCATGTTTTCGTGCAGGCAGCGCAATAGGAAAAATTGCGTTGTCTGCTTTTGTGATTTTTGCTGTCTGTACTGTAAAAATAAAAGTGTTCATGGTACAATAAAATTAGAAAACTTTGAATTTTACAACCTGACAAATCTTCACAGGCTTTGACCGGAAGAAAAGTTAAGACACATGCAGTTTCTGTTTTAGGAGGTATGATAATGGCAACAGGAATTATGATAACGGGTTCTTCAGGAGCTGGAAAAACAACGCTGGGAGAGCTAGTAGCCAAAGAATTAGAATATACTTTTGTGGATATTGACGAGTATATTTGGCGGAAGGATACGGAGATTCCTTTTTCTGCAATGTATCCCAAGGCTGAAAAAATCAGCAGGTTGCAAGAGGCGATATCAAATTGTGAGCACTTTGTAATGGCAGGCTCTATGGATTCATTTCATGAATATTTTGATTCTTGTTTTGAATTGGTCGTACATCTCCATACAGATGCAAAAATCCGTGTAAAACGTGTATATGAGCGGGAACTTGAACAGTTTGGCAAACGTGTTTTAGAAGGTGGAGATATGTATGAAGAGCATCAAAAGATGTTAAGTGATATTGCCGGATACGACTATGGGATTGGCGGCTGCACTCTGCAACAGCATGAGAACTGGATAAAATCCCTTAAATGTAAAGTGATACGATTGGATGGTGCAGATACATTGGACAGAAATCTGAATATTATTATTGATACATACAAAAAGCGATAGCATCCAAATTGTCAAACTGAACAAGAAGCATACATAGTAGCTGTGCATCTTTGGCGCGCGGCTATTTTGTGCTTAAAAAATGTTGTCTCTGATGACGAACACCCGTGTCGGGCTCGCCCATCATCCAGAACGGCAAAGTCATTGGAGCAGGAACCCATTTTTTCGTGCAGGATGCGACAAGCTGTTATGGGATTTTTATTGAGGATATGTTGGAGTATGGAGTTCAAGCGAAGTTTTTTTGAGATGGATTGGATGTATAAGAAGATGTAGGTAATGAGATGGTAACCGTTGTGTTGTTTGCTTTTTTGAATTACCGTTTTGGATTAGGATGGGGAGTATATTATAATAGGACTGAAAAATTTGAAGTTGTAAGATTTATATAGATGAACTTGTAATGCTGAATGAGGAGGAGATTAAACTTGAAATTCGAACCTATTGAAATCAAGGACAAATTAGGAAGAATCATAGTGCTACGTAATGCAACACCAGATGATGCAGATGATTTGATAAAGTATTTGGAAGTTACTTCTGCAGAAACACCATATTTGATTCGAGAACCCGATGAAATTACTATTACGCATGAACAAGAGATATTATTTATTAATCATTGTTTGGATTCGAATAAATCATTGATGCTAATTGCTACATTAAACGGAAAACATATTGGTAATTGTTCTTTGAATCCAATAGGCAAATATAAGCGATATTCCCATAGGTGTGAAGTAGCAATTGCTTTATATCAGGAATTTTGTGGATATGGTATTGGAAGAAGTATGTTAGAGAATGTGCTTGAAATAGCAAAAGGATTGGGATTTGAACAAGCTGAACTTGAAGTTGTTTCTGACAATAGAAGTGCGATTGCTCTGTATGAAAAAATTGGTTTTAAGAAATACGGTTCATTTCCTGATAATATGAAATATACAAATGGACAATATGCTTCGGCAGATTGGATGATGAAAAAATTATAATGAAGTTCAAAACTTTCTGTTTGTAGAGGAGATTTATTATGAAAGATAAAAGCATTTTAATCAGTGTGGGAATTATTATTTATATCGTTATGTCTGGAATTGATAGATTTGTTTATCATATCCCCAATGTTATTTATATTCCGGTAGCAATTCTTGGGATTATTTTGATTTTGATGGGCTTTTTCAAGGATAAATTTAAGAACTAAATATTAATTTTACATAGGGGGCTGCAGCCATGCATTTACGTGCATGGCTGTTTTATATCTAAAAACGGTTGTCCTCAATGGCAATCACTCGTGAGAGACTCATTTTTTATCTGGTTTTATGGGATAGATGAGGATGTGAGTTATCCGGAAAATGAAATAAATTTTCTGTTAAATTTTATAATAGAAATTAAAATTAAGTAAAGTAGGTCAATATATTTAAAAAATGATTGAATATAAATAGTTAATGTGCTATTGTAAGAATATACAATAATCTGATGCTGCATGTTCTTTTATCATTCATCACATGAAATCTATTTGATAAGTCAATCATTAAATTTCCAAAATTCATCGAAGAAGCGGAGGTAACGTATTTGGACAAAAATGTAACAATAATTACAGATCCCGAAGGAAAGAAAATTGTCCTAATCAATGATATAAGATTTAGAGGAAAGAGGAAAGAAGAAAGAAGAATGGAAGGAAATTGAAGACTATTTGAAAGAATACATTGGAGAATATTCGGAAATTACTGAAACAGCGGAGAAAATATATATTGGATCAGATTTTCCTGATGAATTTACACACGGAAAAGATAAAACGATTTTAAAAGGTTCAAACCTAAAAGCAAAATATGGCTGGTATAGATATGATACTCGATTAGCGTTGCCTGTCTATAATGATTATGGAGAAATAGAGAGATATAATGTTTTCAGAATGAGAATGTTGGTAAGACATGACGAAGACGGAAAGTTATATTTGTATGATTTTCTGAGAACAAAAAAAGAAACGAGTAGCCCGCTTGAGTAAAAACTGTACGGTCGTAAAACTCATTTCTTAATATTAAGTGTACATAATGTATTAGAATAAGTCAATAGAAAATGAAAAATATTGTATTTATTTATATTTTGTGATATGATATACACGCAATGAGTGGTTTGTAAGGAGTGCGAGATGGATAAAAAAGAGAGTATTGAAAAACAGATTTGTACGTTAAAGGGAATTCGTGAGATGTTAGATATGAACAGAACGGAATTTTCACGGTATATGGATATTCCTTTAAGAACATTAGAGGAGTGGGAGGCAGGAAGAAGACAAATGCCGGAGTATGTACTTAGATTAATTACATATTATGTTAAGGCGCAGCAGATATTGAGAGAAAAAGGGATAGAATTGGAGGATGAGCATGAACAAAAATGAAATTGTAATATTTGAAACAGAAGATAAAATGATAACAATTCCTGTAGCGGTAGATAATGAGACGGTTTGGTTGAATCAAAATCAAATGATAGAACTATTTGGAAGAGACCAGTCTGTGATTTCAAGACATATTAGGAATGTTTTTAAAGAACAAGAGGTTGATGAAAAAAGCAATATGCATTTTTTGCATATTGCAAATTCAGATAAGCCAGTAGCGTATTATAGTTTGGATGTTATCATTTCCGTTGGCTATCGTGTAAAATCAAAACGAGGTGTTGAATTCCGGCGTTGGGCAAATTCTGTTCTTAAGCAATACATATTAAAAGGTTATGCAGTAAACGATAATCGTATCAGGCAGTTAGGTGAGGTGATACGAATTATGAAGCGGACCGAAAACGAGTTGGACAGCAGACAGGTTCTTTCTGTAATAGAAAAATACAGCAATGCGTTAGATTTGTTGGATTCTTATGATCACCAGAATATGACACGACCTGAAGGAAATCGTGCAACGTATGTTCTTTCCTATGAGGAATGTATGGATGTAATTCAAAGTATGCGATTTGGGGATGAATCAAATCTGTTTGGTAAAGAAAAGGATGATTCTTTTAAAGGCAGCATCGGAAATATTTATCAGTCATTTGGAGGAATGGATGTCTATGAATCTTTGGAAGAAAAAGCTGCAAATCTGCTATATTTTGTAACTAAGAACCATAGTTTTTTCGATGGAAATAAAAGAATTGCTGCAACAATGTTTCTTTATTTTCTTGATAAAAATGACGCTTTATTTGTAGATGGACAAAAGAAAATAGAAGATGCTACTTTAGTTGCATTGACAATTATGATTGCAGAATCCAGACCGGAAGAAAAGGAAATGATGATCAGTGTGGTTATGAATTGTATGTCATAAATAACAAGTCTCATTACATCGAATTTGAGAAAGAGAAAAGTATACAGTCTGTGATATAATCTGTATACAAAAAGACGGAAAGGTGGAAGTTGCATGATGAGGAATTTGATATGATTGAGATGGAAGCATAACTTGTAATGAATGAAAGTCAATATATTCACATTTTGAGAAAGAAAAACCAAGGAAATAACAAGATGGATAAATTAAAAAAAGATACGGCATACTACCACCTCCCCGGTTTGTTTGAATTCTATGAACTGTATTGTGTGTTTTTGCCTTTATATCGTGAGCACAGGGAATATTTTTACGATTGGTGTGAGATTGGCTCTGTTTATGGTGCTCCGGCAGATTGTATCTGGGGCGGAGGGCGTGTCGGAGGAGGAGACTGCAGTCCGCAGGAGGTTCTGGCTCTGATGAGGGAATACGGAATTTCAGCCCGATTAACATTCAGCAATTCTCTTTTGAGAGAAGAGCATCTTTTGGATAAGAAATGCAATACTTTGTGTACGCTGTTTTCAGAACTTCAGGGAACACGAAATGGCGTTATTGTACACTCAGATTTACTGTTAGATTATCTGAAAAGGAATTATCCGGAACTATATTTTGTTTCCTCTACGACAAAGGTGCTGACAGATTTTGAGGAGCTGGTGAATGAAATAAAGAGAGATGAATTTCTCTACGTTGTACCGGATTTTCGTTTAAATAAGGCTTGGGGAAAATGGAATACACTGTCTCAAAACCAGAAAGAGAAAGTGGAATTCTTATGCAACGAATGCTGTTGGTTTGGATGCAGGGAAAGGAAGCTCTGTTACGAGGCAGTCAGCCGCAAAAATCTTGGAGAAAACTGTCCGGATCACCGCTGTACGGCTCCGGATGCGAGGGAAGGCTATCGCTTTTCTAAAGCAATGGAAAATCCGGGTTTTATTGGAACAGATGATATAAAAAATATCTACTTGCCAATGGGATTTAATAATTTTAAAATCGAAGGCAGAGGACTTGGAAGCGCTTTGATTCTGGAATTTCTGCTCTTCTATATGACGAAACCAGAGTATCAACTGCACGTTAGGGAAAAAATATATTTGGATGCTATGCTGGATTTATTCTGAGTAATATCCGTAAAGCACAGGGAACATATCAAATGATATGCACCCTGTCTTTTTTTGCCCTATTTATGGGATTTTACGATGTGCAGAGAACTGAATAAGAGTTATGCCAGTCAAGGCTGACTCGAATTCAACGCCGGAACTCACGTGGGCTGTAAAATATCTGCATAGAGTTAATGGTTGAACCAATAATTAATAAAATATTCTGACAAAAGATTGTTATAAAAATAACATTTATAAAATTGTGTGTAAATTATACAATTAGTATTGACTAAAAATGAAAAATATAGTAAAATCCAATTAAATAATAAACGCGCGTGAAATTTTTTTGAACAAATTGGTAGAGCCAATATACCAATTTAAACAGGCAAATTCAGAGAAGGAGGATGGAAATGGCAATTGTAATACATGAGGAACGCTGTAAGGGCTGCGGGTATTGTGTGGAAACGTGTAAAAAAGGAGCCCTTTCTTTTTCAGAAAAAATGAATGCTCAGGGAATTGTCTATGTTCAGGTAGATGAAGAGAAATGTGTTGGATGCGGTATGTGCTATACCATATGTCCGGACATTGTATTCGAGATCAATTAAAAGGAGGTGCTGGATTTGGGAAAGAAAATTTTAATGAAGGGTAATGAAGCTTTGGCAGAAGCGGCTGTTCGTGTTGGATGTCGTCTGTACTGCGGTTACCCGATTACCCCTCAGACAGAAATTATGGAATATCTTTCAGGGAGAATGCCACAGGTAGGCGGAAGTTATATTCAGGCAGAAAGCGAGGTTTCTGCAATTTCAATGCTGTTTGGAGCTGCAAGCACCGGATACAGAGTTATCACAGCATCTTCCGGTCCGGGCTTTTCACTGAAACAGGAAGGCATTTCCTACATTGCATCCCAGAACCTTCCGGCAGTTATTGTAGATGTCTGTCGTTACGGAAGCGGTTTAGGACTTATTTCTCCGGGACAGGGAGATTATTTTCAGGCTACCAAGGGCGGTGGTCATGGAGATTATCAGCTCCCTGTATTTGCACCTCACACGATTCAGGAGAGTGTTGATTTGATTGCGCTGGCATTTGATAAAGCAGAAGAATATCTTACACCTGTTATTCTCCTCACAGACGGCGCGCTTGGACAAATGATGGAAGGAGTTGAACTTCCGGAAATGCAGCCGGTAGATCCGGAAAAGCCGTGGGCATTGAAAGGCATGGGAGAAGGAAAAGCCAGATATTACCGCACCGCCGCATATGACGGACCTCAGTATGATACTTTTATTCAGGAAAAATACAGAAAGATGCGAGAGAATGAACAGCGTTATGAAAAATATCAGGTAGACGACGCAGACGTTGTTTTGGTAGCATACGGAATTTCCGCCAGAATCTGTAAACGTGCAGTCAGAATGGGAAGGGAAAAAGGGATTAAAATAGGGTTGTTAAGACCGATTTCCTTATGGCCGTTCCCAATGGAGGTTTTCAAAGAAGTTCGTAAAACTGCAAAAGCCTTCCTGTCCGTAGAAATGAGCGCAATCGGACAGATGGTAGAAGATGTTGCCTTAGCCGTACATGGAGAGAAACCTGTTTATCTGATGCCGACAGGAATGACGCCGCCGAAAGAGCAGAAAATTCTTGAAATGGTTCAGAACATCTTAGACGGGAAAGAAAAGGAGGTATTTTAGATGAGTAAAACATTTAAAGCGCCTGGAATATTAAATCCAACCTCCGGTTTCTGCGCTGGCTGCGGTCACGGCATTATCAATCGCATTCTTGCAGAAACTCTGGAAGAAATGGAAGTAGAGAAAAAAACAATCATCGCATTGGCAGTAGGCTGCTCCTGTATTATGAGTACCTATTTTCAGGTAGATAAAATTTTGGGACCTCACGGACGTTCTCCTGCAGTTGCAACAGGAATTAAGCGTCTCAGACCGGAAAATGTAGTTCTCACCTATCAGGGGGATGGAGATATTTCCTCAATCGGTACAGCGGAAATCATCCATGCGGCTGCAAGAAATGAAAAAATAACGACGATTTTTGTTAATAATGGAGTATACGGTATGACAGGAGGGCAGATGGCGCCGACTACACTGCCGAATCAGAAAACTGCAACCTCACCCTTTGGCAAAGATACGTCTCTGGCAGGTATGCCGATTAAGCTTTCTGAAATGCTGGCAGTTTTACCGGTTGCCTATATTGCCCGTGGTTCTGTTCATAATATTGCAGAAATTAATAAAACAAAAAAATATATCAGAGAAGCCCTCGAAAAGCAGTTAAACGGAGATGGCTTTGCCATGGTGGAAATTTTATCCCCATGTCCCACAAACTGGCACTTGAGTCCTGTTGCCTCTATGAAACACATTGCAGAAGAAACTGTTAAATATTATCCTCTTGGAGTGATGGCTGATAATGTAATGGTAGATGGAGAGATGGTTAAGAAGGAGGATGTTCGTTCATGAAAGAGATTTTAATCGCTGGATTTGGTGGACAGGGTGTCCTGGCTGCAGGCGTGATACTGGCAAATGCAGCACTGAGAGCGGATAAACAGACTTGCTGGCTTCCATCTTATGGAGGAACAATGAGGGGCGGTACGGCAAACTGTTCCGTGAAAATTGCAGATGAAGAAATAGGAAGTCCTTATATAGATGAACCGGATGTGCTGGTCGTATTTAATGAACCTTCTTATGTGAAATTTTATGATAAACTGAAACCCGGCGGATATTTGTTTGTAAACAGTTCCCTGATTCACAAAGAAAATACGAGAGATGATATCCATGTGGTATATGCTCCGGTAACAGAAATTGCAGCGGAGCTGGGAAATGTCCGCGCTGCGAATGTGGTAATGGTAGGAGTGATTTTATCCCATGTGCCGATGGTTTCCACTGAAGCGGCAGAAGTTGCTCTGGAAGAATATTTTGCACCTAAGGGAGAAAAGATGGTAGAGTTTAACAAGAAAGCTCTTCAGGTGGGCCTCAGCCAGAAAGTCTAAAGAGGTGACATATGAATGTAAAAGACATGTTATGTCCGAAAAGTGTGGCGATTGTAGGAGCCAGTGAAAAATCCGGCTTTGGACGATACACAACCGACAATATACTGAAAGGTGATCTGGGAGAAGAGGTATATCTGGTTCATCCAAAGAGAGAAGAGGTATTTGGACATAAATGTTATAAAACATTGACAGATATAGGGAAACCTGTTGACCTTGTGATTTTGTGTACGCCGATGAATACAGTAAATGGACTTCTTCGGGAAGCAGGAGATATCGGGGCAAAAGGCGCGGTTGTATTTGCAAGCGGTTACAGCGAAGCTGGTGAAGAAGGAAAAATCGCACAAAGAGAACTGGCTGAAATAGCAGCAGAATTTGATATGCCGATCTGCGGACCAAACTGCGGCGGATTTATCAATAATGAAAAAGGCGTATTTGCTTTTGGCCTTCGAATGGAAGAGAGGAAGAAAAAAGGAAACATTGGTCTTATTTCCCAGAGCGGACAGATTTGTTCCATGCTTGCCACCATTCCTTATCTGCATTTTTCTTATCTGATTTCCAGTGGGAATAATGCAGTTGTCGGAGTAGAAGATTATCTGGAATATCTGGTGGATAACGATGAAACGAAAGTTGTGGCAGTATATCTGGAGGGAGTAAAAAAACCAAAGCAATTTGTCCGGATACTGGCAAAGGCTGCAAAGAAAAGAAAACCGATTGTTGCCTTAAAAGTTGGTCTTTCCGCAAAGGCGCAGCAGACTACTACTGCACATACGGGAAGTCTGGCAGGCTCAGACGCTACCTTTGATGCGTTGTTTAAAAAATACGGGGTAATCCGTGTGGATGACATGGAAGATTTGATGGAAACATGCCTGATGTTCAGTATTCTTGATAAAAAGGTTTCTTCCGGTCAGATTGCAATTTGTAATGTATCAGGCGGAGAAGCGGCTATTTCGGCAGATTCCTGTTTCAGACAGGGGCTGGAGCTGGGGGATTATTCTCCGGAAACAATAGAAGTGATCCGCAGCAGGCTACCGGGGTTTGCTTCCATTAACAATCCTCTTGATATGACGTCTGCGCTGGTTCGCGACCATGATAATTATGAGGCTGCTGTAGGGGCGCTGATGAAGGAAGACGGAATCGGTTTGATTGCCATGGGACATAATCCTCCGGAAAAAGTAGCGGCTCAGGACAGAGTAATTGACTTTGGTCTGGCAGACAGGCTGATTGGGATTAACAAAACAGGAACAAAACCAATTGTAATCCTGTCCGGTTTTTCCAGAAAGCGTGACGAAGAATTGCGTGAGTATTATGCGTCCAATCATATTGCGATGCTGGAAAATCCGAAATACGGACTGGCGGCGATTCGCCGTTATGTGGAGTTTTGTCAGTATGATCCGTCTTTCAGAACTCTGGAGGACGCAGTGCCGGAACAGGGCGGAAAAGGGGAAAGAGAAATTCTTTCAGAACATGACAGCAAAGAAATGCTGATAAAATACGGTATTCCGGTTCCGAAAGAGAAGGTTGCGGCAAACGAAGAAGAATTAAAACTGGCATTAAAAGAAATCGGATTCCCTGTAGTGTTAAAGATTGATTCGCCGGACATTCCTCACAAAACGGATATCGGAGGAGTAAGGTTGAACATTCAGACGGAAGAAGAAGCGGTAACAGCCTTCCATGAAATTCTTGCAAATGCGAAAAAGAACGTGCCGGATGCAAGAATTGGAGGCGTTCTGGCAGCCCAGATGCTTCAAAAGGGAACTGAAATGATTTTGGGTATTCACAGAGACGCCCAGTTCGGACCAATGGTATTAGTTGGTTTTGGAGGAGTATCTGTTGAATTATTTAAAGACAGCGCTTTATATCCTGCGCCTTTTGGATACGATGAGGCGACAGAGATGATTAAGTCACTGAAAACATACCCTCTGCTTGGAGGATACAGAGGTTCCAGACCATTAGATGTAGATGCATTGGCGAAGATGCTGGTAAGTCTTGGAAATCTTGCCGTAGAACAGAAGGATGTCATCAGTGAACTGGATATGAATCCGGTATTTGTATATGAGAACGGTGTCTGTGCAGTAGATGCACTGATAGTAAAAGGATAAGGAGGAAAATGGTATGAAGAGAGATCCGTATTTAGTGATTGAATGGTCAGACAGAAAGAGCGATGCAAGAGGATGGCTGGTTGTAGACAGTATTGCAGATGAAAAATCAGCAGGCGGACTGAGAATGAGCCCGACTGTAAATCGTACAGAGGTAGAGAGACTGGCGCAGGTTATGACATATAAATATGTAGCTGCCGAGGCTGTATCCGGCGGTTCCAAAGCCGGCATCGTATATGATTGCCACAAAGAAGACCATCTTGATGTTCTTCGAAGATTCCTGGAAGCTATGCGTCCATATACCCGTGAAGGTGTTACCATTGGCGCAGACCTCGGAACAAATCCGGATGACATTCGTGCCATTAAGAAAGAGCTGGGAATCGAAGACCGACTTGCGAAGTCAGTCCGTGATAATCCGGAACGGGCGAAAAAAGCAAATGAGGACCTTGCAAAGCTGGCAAAAGAAACAGTTGACGGTTTAAGCATGGACCGTCTGGTTACGGGATTTGGCGTTGCGCAGGCAGCAGACCAGGCATGGAAGAAAATAAATGGAGCGCAGGGCGCAAAAGTATCGATTCAGGGATTTGGAAGCGTAGGCGGAAGCTGTGCCCGTTATCTTCAGAGAATGGGATATAAGGTTGTAGCTATTTCCGATATCAATGGAATGTACTACAATGAAGACGGGCTGGACATTCAGGATCTGCTGGATGCGCGTAACCTGTTAGGTGAAGTGGACGTTTCCAAAATGAAGAAGCCATGTGAAGTAAGAAATCGCGATGAATGGCTTGGTCTGGATGTTGATATTGTAATTCCTGCGGCTGTAGAGGATATTATCAACAAAGACACAGCGCGTACAGTGAAAGCTTCTCTGATCGTAGAAGGCGCAAATATTCCTACTACGGAAGAAGCGGATGTGATTCTTCACGAAATGGGTGTTCATATTGTACCTGACTTTATTGCAAATCAGGGTTCTATCTGTTACTTTACATCCATTCAGAATGCAAAATGCGAAGCAACTCCGGAAGCGGTTATGGAACGTCTGAGCGACGTGATCCGCAGAGGTGTAGATAAGACATTTGATTATGCACAAAAGAATGCAGTTACGGAAAGAGAAGCCGCATGGACAATTTTTAAGGCAAATAATTAATTTGTATAAAAATACCTTTTGTTGCCAATATAAGATTTTATAAGAAAGGCGGTCGCTCATCAGGAAACTGGTGAGTGGCCGGAATAGGAAGTGCGTATGGAAAAAAGGAAAAAAATGTCGTCAATGGACGCGACCCTGATGGGCGTCGGTGAGATTATTGGTGCGGGTATTTTCAGTATGACAGGTGTTGCGATCGGCGTTGCCGGACCTGGAACACCGATTACGTATTTATTTGCCGGTTTATGTGCAATGATCCTCTGCCTGCCATATATGAGTATTTCATCTGCAATCCCTGCAAAGGGCGGACAGTATCTTTATGTTTCAAGATTTACGAAACCTGTACTGGGATTTATGCTGGTATGGAACATGATATTTGAGACACTGAATATCAGTGTGCTTGGTATTTCTACAGGTCAGTATCTGCCGGTTATTTTTCCATTCCTGACCCAGCGTTCCGCAGGTATTATTGTTGTTATATTGATTACAATTGCCTGTCTTTTCAATATCAATACATCAGCAAAGGTACAAAGCCTTATGGTTGTTATGATATTGGTGACATTGGGCTTATACATATTCCTTGGATTGCCGAAAATGGAGTATTTTACATTCAGGGATCTGATCACAGTAACCGGATGGACCGGAATTTTTACGGCTGTCAGCTATGTGCGTACGGCTGCCTATGGTGCGATTGGTCTGGTTAACATGGCAGGAGAGATTGAAAATGCAAGAAAAGTAGTGCCTGCTTCTATCGCAAAAGCTACATTGGGATGTACAGCTCTTTATTCACTGGTTGCGCTTGTTTCTGTAGGCGTTGTTCCATGGAAGGATATGATTGACCAGCCGTTATCTACAGCGGCAAAAACATTTATGCCGGGATTTGCGTTCAGTGTATTCGTTGTATGCGGCGCGCTGTTTGGTCTTTTGACTACACTTCTGGCTATGACGATTAACTACAGCCGTGTTATCTGGGCAGCAGTAGACGATGGGCTGCTTCCGGGATTTTTAAAACCATTAAACCGTCATGGTATTCCATATCGTATTATTATCATTATGGGTATTATCGGTGTTGTTCCGATTGCTCTGAATGTTCCTCTGAAACAGGTATTTGCAATTATGAATGCTCCGGGTATGCTGATTGGTCTTTTGGGAACTTTCCCTGCACTGATTGCTCCTAAGAAATTACCGAACAGGTTTGCAAAAGCCTGGTTCCGTGTTCCTCTTCCGGCAATGTGGGTAGTTGTAATTGTTCACTGCAGTGTGACAATGTTCTTCAGCTATACATTATTTACAGATTTAACACTGCCGATCGTAATTGGAATCATTATTTTCTATGGCGGTGGAATTGTATACTATTATATGCGAAAGAACTATCTGAAAAAGAATCAGAATGTGGATCTGGATGTTGTCCTGTCCACTTATGACCCGGAATGGCTGACCGATGATCCGCCTGAAGTGGGATAAAGAAATTTTGAAGTATTGATGGGATGAGTAAGTGGAGAAGGGGCATTGCATTGTTGGAGTGTGATGCCTCTTTTCTTTATAACAGGGCTTTTTGAGAAAGAGAAAATATGATATACTGACAAAAATAGAATGATTGGAAGGGATGCCGTATGAAGGAACAGTCGATAGTGATGAGACCGATAAGAAAAGATTTACTGCATGCCAAGATTGCAGATGCAATTATCAAATATATTGAAGAAAATCAACTGCAGGATGGAGACAAGCTCCCTCCGGAGCGCGAGATGGCGGCGCATTTCAACACGAGCCGTAATTCTGTGCGGGAAGCTTTGAGAGTGCTGGAAGGCGGCGGGCTGGTAGAAATACGTCAGGGAAGCGGAAGTTTTGTAAAAACCGGTCCGAATCAGAATTCGTTTTATGTTAAAACATGGGGAATGAATTATACAGAGCTGCTGGAAGTGAAGGATATACTGGAAATTGCGTTGGTAAAAGGGCTTTGCGGAAAATTAAGTGCAGAAGAACAGGGGAAACTGGAAGAAAAACTTCTGATACTGGAAAAAAACGCGCAGGAGGGGATTTACAGTCCGGAGATAGACGGAATGTTTCACAAAACCCTGTGGAGTTTTTCGGGAAATAAAACTCTGGTACAACTGATAAGAAAAATTTTTGAAGAACTGCGCGGTTACTGGAGAACTCTGGACGGAGAGGAAACCATGTGGCTTTCCACAGTGCCCTATCATCGTCATTTGTATGAGGCTGTCAGAGAAGGACGGACAGAAGACGCAGAAGCAGCTCTTCGGAGAATTTCTGAAATAGACAGGGATATTACGGTCTGGATGCAAAAAGCAAGTAAACCGTTTAAAGCATAATAGTAAAAGAGAATCCCGAAACAGAGGGGAATCTGTCCGGGATTCTTTTTATTGTTTGTTTTTTTCGAGAAGCTCTGAATGAATTTGCTGGGCAAAATTATTGAGCATATGGATTGTCGTCCTCATATCTTCCCGTGTAGTTTCGGGATGGAGTGCGCAAATGCGAAGAACTTTTTTTCCGTTTAATACAGTTGTGAAGACTGCAGCATACCCGGTTCCCAGAATACGTTCAGAAAGCTTTTCGTTTAAAAGATTTGTCTCTTCTTCTGTCAGGTCATCCGGGGTATAGCGGAAATTAACCATGGCAAGCTGGGCGGGGGAAACGATTTCCCAGTAATCCAGTTCACGAAGGGCTTCTTCAGCCCAGGAGGCAAGGTCAAAACCGTGTTCAATTGCGCTTCCGATAAGATCTGTGCCGAGAACCTGGAGAGTAAGCCAGAGCTTCAGACCACGTGCAGGGCGTGTGAGTTCCATACCGATATCCCATGGATTGATGTGCTCACTGTCGCCTTCAATATCCTGAAGGTACTCAGGATTTACATGGAAGCTGTGGAACAAATGGCGAACATCTTTTACAAGAACCATAGCGCAGCCATAGGTCTGGAACAGCCATTTATGAGCGTCCCAACTGATACTGTCGGCAAGTTCGGTTCCGTTCAGAAGATGGCGGTATTTAGGGCTGAGGAGTACGGAAGCGCCATAGGCTCCGTCAATGTGGAACCAGAGATTATGTTCTTTGCAGACGGAAGCTATTTCCGGAAGAGGATCGATACTTCCGGTATTTGTCGTTCCCGCAGTTCCTATTACTGCAAAAGGAATCAGACCGGCTTCCTTATCTGCAGAGATTGCTTCTTTTAAATCTTTGATTTTCATTTGGAAGCGGCTGTTTGTAGGGATTGTCCGGATCCTGCTCTGAGGAATTCCGATAATACGCAATCCCTTTGCGACGGAGCTGTGTGTCTGATCGGAGACATAGGCAACTCCAAGATGCATGGTCTCGTCGTTCAGCTTACAGTCACGTGCCGCTGTAAGAGCAGTAATATTTGCCATGGAGCCTCCGCTGACGAACACGCCGCCCGGATGTTCCGTAAATCCGACCTGTGAACAGAGCCAGCGAATGACCTCCTGCTCGATGCAGTTGACAGTTGGGGCCAGTTTACATCCGCCGGCATGGATGTTGTAGGCTGCGGTCATAATATCCCCAAGCCATGAGATGGATGAGGCAGGACCTGGAACAAAACCAAAGAAGCGGGGATGATTGCCGTCTCCTCTGTATCTGTAAACTTCTTTCATCATTTCTTCTACTACTTCAGCAGCAGGGCGGCCATCGCGGGAAATGCCAATTTGGCGGATTTTTGCTGTCTGCTCTTCGTCAGTATACCAGGTAACATTCTGAGAATGGATATCGCGTTTTTCCTGACAGAATTTATGTACAAAAGACTGGACGATTTCTTCCAGTTGTGTTGTATTTAAAACATTTTCACTGTTAATCATAATAGATAGTCCTCCTGAATGAAAATTTATTACATTATACATTCTTTACATGAAACTGAACTTAGTTTACACTAAGAAGACATATATGTAAAATTCATGTATTTTATATTATATATGAAAAATATTAATTAGCAGGAGCGGATATGGAATTAAGAAATATAAATACCTTTTTGAAAGTTGCAGCTACACAAAATATTTCAAGGGCAGCCAGAATACTTGGGTATTCACAATCTGCAGTGACGGTACAGATCCGTCAGCTTGAAAAAGAACTGGGGGTTCAATTATTTGAGAGAATAGGAAAAAAAATTTCACTTACAGAAAGAGGAATGGAATTTACTTCTTATGCAAATGAAATTATGCGTTTAATGAATCAGGCTCTTACTTTTGCAAATATAGAAGGAGAACTGGAGGGGAGTTTGAGGATTGGAGGTGTTGAGTCGGTCAGTACTGCGATTTTGCCGGAGATGATTTATTCTTTTCATAAGCAGTATCCGAAAGTGAACTTGTTGATGAAATCCGGCACAGTAGAAGAACTTATGGAAATGGCTCGTCAAAATGAGATTGATCTGTTGTATACGCTGGACTGCAAAATCTGTAAATCCGAATGGAAGTGTGCAGCGCAGAAAGAGGAAAAAATAGTATTTGTAACTCTTTATGATCAGAAAATAGCGGAGACGGAGAACATTCCCATACAGGAACTGGTCCGGAAGCCTTTTATTCTGACAGAGAGAGGGGCAGCTTATCAATATGAATTGGAGCGCCTTCTTGCAGAAGCCGAACTGGAGATTCATCCGATTCTGGAACTTGGGAATACAGATACGATAATTAAACTGCTGAAACGTGGGATGGGATATTCCTTTTTGCCGGAATTTACGGTAAAAAAAGACTTAGAGCAGAAAAAACTGTGCCAGATTCATACAAATTTTCCGCAGGTAGTGATGTACAGTCAGCTTTTTTATCATCAGAGCAAATGGGTGACTCCTCAGATGCAGAAGTTTGCGGAACTTGCTACTGCCAGATCTGGTTCTGAATAAGATTTAAATATGAAACTGCAAAAAAAATAGAATTTTTTCCTTTGCTGTTGATAAAGGTAAAAGAAGTTCATTCCTTGCGGATTTATCTAGATAAAGGAAGAGCGAAAACCAAGGAGAATCGCCGTCTTTCCCTTGATTTCCCCATCTGGATTCCTCTATAATGAACTATGACGCGTAGGAACAAAAGCAGTTCTTATAAGGGCCCCGTTGTAAATGTAAACATAGACAGATTCAGGAAGCTGTTCACAGGGAACTGTGAACAGCGACAGGTTAGGGAGGAGACAGGCCTCATGGAAAAATTAAATGTGGCAGTTGCGGATGATAATGAAAAAATGGTAGAAATACTGGGTCGTATGATCGAAGAAGATAAAGACCTTAAGCTGGTCGGAAAAGCACATAATGGAGAAGAAATCTGTAATATTATTCAGGAAAAAGAACCGGATGTAGTAGTTCTGGACATTATTATGCCGAAGGTGGACGGTTTATCAGTTATGGAGAGGTTCAGCCACGATACATCAGGAAAAAAAGCGCCGTCTTTTATTGTCGTATCAGCGGTGGGACAGGACCGCATAACGGAGGATGCATTCAGTCTGGGAGCAGACTACTATATGCTGAAACCTTTTGATAACAAGATGCTGATCAACAGGATTAAGCATATCCGAAGAGCAGGAGACCGCAAAATAAGAGAGATAAACCGTCAGATTCCGGGGGATGACAGGGAGACATATACGAAGGGAAATCTGGAGGCAGATGTTACAAATATTATACATGAAATCGGCGTCCCCGCCCATATTAAGGGATATCAGTATTTAAGGGACGCAATTATTTTGTCAGTAGGAGATATGGAAATGCTCAATTCCATCACAAAAATATTATATCCTACAATTGCAAAAAAACACCAGACGACTTCAAGCAGGGTGGAAAGAGCCATCCGTCATGCTATTGAAGTGGCGTGGAGCAGAGGGAAAATGGATACTATAGATGCTCTTTTTGGTTATACAGTCAGCACTGGGAAGGGGAAACCGACGAATTCCGAATTTATTGCATTAATTGCGGATAAAATAAGGCTGGAATATAAAAATCGGGCTTTCCATTAGAAGATTTTTGCGGTATAATTAATACATTAAGTTGACTTTACGAAGGAGGGTCTTGGGATGAAGAATATTTTGTTTGCAACATCTGAAGCAGTACCATTTATCAAAACAGGAGGATTAGCAGACGTTGCCGGCGCATTGCCGAAATGTTTTGATAAACGCTATTTCGATATTCGTGTAATTCTTCCTAAATATGCATGTATGAAACAGGAATGGAAAGACAGAATGGAATATGTAACTCACTTTTATATGGATCTGGGTTACAAGAACTGTTATGTTGGTGTTATGCAGATGGAGTATGATGGAATCAAATTCTATTTCATCGACAACGAATACTATTTCAGCGGACCGAAGCCATATGATGCTGCACCGTGGGATCTTGAGAAATTTGCATTTTTCTCTAAAGCGGTTCTCTCAGTGCTTCCTGTGATTGGTTTCCGTCCTGACATTATTCACTGCCATGACTGGCAGACAGGTCTGGTTCCTGTTTACCTTCATGACAGCTTCCAGCAGAATGAATTCTTCTGGAACATTAAAACTATTATGACTATACATAACCTGAAATTCCAGGGTGTGTATGACGTTAAGACTGTACAGGGAATCACAGGTCTTTCCGATTACTATTTCGCACCGGACAAGCTGGAAGCCTATAAGGATGCAAACTTCCTGAAAGGCGGTATTGTATTCGCAGATGCAGTTACGACAGTAAGCAATACTTATGCAGAGGAAATCAAGACACCGTTCTACGGCGAGCGTCTGGACGGACTTATGTGCGCGCGTTCCAACAGCCTGCGCGGTATTGTAAACGGTATTGATTATGATTTATTCAATCCGGAAACAGACCAGTATATCACAAAGAACTACAATGCAACCACATTCCGTAAGGAAAAGGTTAAAAATAAACTTCAGCTTCAGAGAGATTTAGGTCTGACAGAAGACCCGAAGACGATGATGATCGGTATTGTATCCCGTCTGACAGACCAGAAGGGCTTCGACCTGATTGCTTATATCATGGATGAGCTCTGTCAGGATGCGGTGCAGATTGTTGCTCTTGGTACAGGCGACGAGCGTTACGAAAATATGTTCCGTCATTTTGACTGGAAATATCATGGCAAGGTTTCTGCACAGATTTACTACGATGAGGCAATGTCACACCGTATTTATGCGGCATCTGACGCATTCCTTATGCCGTCTCTCTTTGAGCCGTGCGGATTAAGCCAGCTTATGAGCCTTCGTTACGGAACTCTTCCGATTGTCAGAGAAACTGGCGGTCTGAAGGATACGGTAGAGCCTTTCAACGAAATTGAGGGAACAGGAACAGGATTCTCCTTCCGCAATTACAATGCCCATGAAATGCTTAACACCATCCGCAATGCAGAGCGTATCTACTATGACAAGAAACGCGACTGGAATAAGATGGTTGACCGCGCTATGGCAGCAGATTTCTCATGGAATAATTCTGCGCGTCAGTATGAAGAAATGTATAACTGGCTGATTGGAGAATAATTTTCAGAGAATCAGAAATACTATCCTCTGTAAACAACTTACAGGAGGTAGTGTTATGACACAAATTTCAGAATTGGATTTACAGAATCTGCGCCATCTTATCGGAGGCTATGAAACCACCCACTGTAAAATGGATGCGTATGCGCAGCAGGCTATGGACATGGAAGTGAAACAGTTCTTCCAGAAATCCGCACAGTCCGCAGTACAGAGCAAGCAGCAGTTAATGCAGTTTTTACAGTAGGAGGCAGAGCATGGACGAAAAGACAATGGTAGTAGATACGCTTACAGGAATTAACGGCGAACTGGTGCGCTACGGGGAAATGATTTCTCAGACAGAGAATCCTCAGCTTAAGCAGACATTGAAGCAGATGCGTAATCAGTGTGAAATGTCTCAGGAAGAGATTTACGGGATTGCCCGCAACAGGGGATATTATGTTCCTGCAGCGCAGGCGACAAGAGAAGAAGTGGATCATGTCCGCTCTGTTTTAAGTCAGGGCTGATTCTGAAAACAGCATAAGTAATTTTTCGGCCAGAGGGTGTCATTGGATGCCTTCTGGCTTTTTAAGTTACAATGAAACTGTCAGATTTTGTCGATGAAAACTGTGCATTATTTACAAGGAAAGGCTTGACATTTCAGGAGAAGTATACTACTATGGTAACAGAAAACACGAACATAGGTTCGCAATGAGCGAAAAGTAAGAGCAAGGAGATAATATAGATGATTAACGAAGAGAAACAGAAAGCACTGGAAGCAGCCCTTGGACAGATTGAGAAGCAGTACGGTAAGGGATCCGTTATGAAGCTGGGAGAATCCAGAGCCAATATGCAGATTGAGACGGTACCTACAGGCTCTCTGAGCCTTGATATCGCGCTTGGTGTTGGTGGAGTTCCTAAAGGACGAATTATTGAAATCTATGGCCCTGAGTCCAGTGGTAAGACTACGGTTGCCTTACATATGGTGGCAGAGGTTCAGAAACGCGGCGGTATCGCAGGCTTTATTGATGCAGAACATGCCCTTGACCCTGTTTATGCAAAGAATATCGGTGTAGATATTGATAACCTTTACATATCCCAGCCGGATAACGGCGAGCAGGCGCTTGAAATTACAGAGACGATGGTGCGCTCCGGAGCAGTTGACATTGTAATCGTGGACTCTGTAGCAGCCCTTGTTCCCAAGGCTGAGATTGACGGAGATATGGGAGACAGTCATGTAGGTCTTCAGGCACGTCTGATGTCTCAGGCGCTCCGTAAGCTTACTGCAGTAATCAGTAAGTCTAATTGTGTGGTTATTTTTATCAACCAGCTTCGTGAGAAGGTGGGGGTTATGTTCGGCAATCCGGAGACAACTACAGGAGGCCGTGCGCTGAAATTCTACTCATCCATTCGTCTGGATGTACGCCGTGTAGAGACATTGAAGCAGGGCGGCGATATGGTAGGTAACCATACAAGAATTAAAGTAGTGAAGAATAAGGTGGCTCCGCCGTTTAAACAGGCGGAATTTGATATTATGTTTGGTACAGGTATTTCCAAAGAAGGCGATATCCTTGATCTTGCAGCAGACTGCTCGATTGTCAATAAGAGCGGCGCATGGTATGCGTACCAGGGAGATAAGATTGGTCAGGGACGTGAGAATGCCAAGAAATTCCTGAAAGAACATCCGGAAATCTGTGACGAGATCGAGAAGAAGGTAAGAATCCACTACCATCTTCTTCCGGGAGAGGATGCAGAAATCGAAGAAACAGAGGCAATGGTAACTTCTGAGGAAGAAGAAATTGAGGAATAACCTATGACGGTACTTCCGGAAGAAATCAGAAATGCCAGAAGGAAAGCCATGCAGCTTTTGGAACATATGGACCGTACGGAGAAAGCGCTGTCAGACAGGCTCCGTCAGGCAGGATTTTCAGAAAGAGCAGCAGCGGACGCTATGGCTTATGTGAAATCATATGGCTATATTGATGACAGCCGATACGCCAGAACGTACATTGCCTGTCGTATGGAGACGAAGAGCCGCCAGAAACTGATTCAGGAGCTTCAGCAGAAAGGCGTGGACAGGCAGACAGCAGCAGAAGCCTGGGAAGAAGAGGCTGCCCTGAATCAGCCGGATGAACGCGAAATTCTCAGAAGGAACATAGAGAAGAAATATGAGGCAAATACGGAACTGAATGAAAAAGAGATGCGCCGTCTTCAGGGATATCTGGTGCGCCGCGGTTTTCAGTTCCATGATATTTCCTCTGTACTGGAAGAAATGAATATCCGTATTTCCCATGAAACACGATTTTGCGAGGATTAAAACATTAAAACAGGAATTACCAGAACTGTTCATAAAAACTTGACATAAGTATCAGAAACAGATATACTATTATTGTTGTATTTGTACAATGAAAACTAAATAAGGAGGTGCTCCTGTGACAACAACAATTATTGTTGCAATTGTCGCTGTGATGGTCGCGCTACTTATTGCGGTTCCTGTTACTTGCAAGGTCGCTGTGAACAATAAGGTCAAAAAAGACGCAGAAATTGTAGGGACAGCGGAAGACAAAGCAAGAAGCATTATAGATGAAGCCCTGAAAACGGCGGAAACTAAAAAAAGAGAAGCTTTATTGGAAGTCAAAGAAGAATCTCTCCGTACAAAAAATGAACTGGAGAAAGAAACCAAGGAACGAAGAAACGAACTGCAGAAGTATGAAAACCGTGTTTTATCAAAGGAAGCAGCCGTAGATAAAAAAGCGGAAGTAGTTGAGAAGCGTGAAGCAGAGTGCACAGCGAGAGCAGCCGAAGTGCAGAAAAAGGAAAAAAGAGTAGAAGAACTTGAGCAGAAAGGAGTACAGGAACTGGAACGTGTTTCAGGTCTGACCTCCGAACAGGCAAAGGAAGAGTTACTCAAATCTGTGGAAGACGATGTCAAGGTAGATGTGGCTAAGCTTTACAGAGAGCTCGAGAACAGAGCAAAGGAAGAAGCAGGAAAGAAAGCAAAAGAATATGTGGTAAATGCCATTCAGAAATGTGCGGTTGACCATGTATCTGAAGCAACTATTTCTGTAGTCCAGCTTCCGAGTGATGAGATGAAGGGCCGTATTATCGGGCGTGAGGGAAGAAATATCCGTACACTGGAAACATTGACCGGTGTTGATCTTATCATTGACGATACTCCGGAGGCAGTTGTATTATCCGCGTTTGATCCGATTCGCCGTGAGATTGCCCGTGTGGCGCTTGAGAAGCTGATCGTGGACGGACGTATCCATCCGGCAAGAATCGAAGAGATGGTAGAGAAAGCGCAGAGAGAAGTGGAATCCCAGATTCGCGAAGAAGGTGAGACAGCAGCTATGGACGTAGGCGTTCATGGAATCCATCCGGAACTGCTGAAGCTTCTTGGAAGAATGAAATTCCGCTCCAGCTATGGACAGAATGCATTGAAGCATTCCATCGAAGTTGCCCAGTTAGCAGGAATGCTGGCAGGTGAAGTTGGTGTGGATGTACGTGTAGCGAAACGTGCCGGACTTCTTCACGATATTGGTAAGTCTATTGACCATGAAGTTGAAGGTTCTCATATCCAGATTGGTGTAGATCTCTGTAGAAAGTATAAGGAGTCTGCTGTAGTAATTAATGCAGTAGCTTCACATCATGGAGATGTGGAACCGGAATCCCTTATCGCATGTATTGTTCAGGCGGCTGATGCAATTTCCGCAGCCAGACCGGGTGCGAGAAGAGAGACTCTGGAAACATATACCAACAGACTGAAACAGTTGGAAGATATTACCAACCAGTTCAAGGGTGTTGACAAGTCCTTTGCAATTCAGGCAGGTCGTGAGATTCGCGTTATGGTATTGCCGGATCATATCAACGATGCAGATATGGTAATTCTGGCAAGAGATATTGCGAAACAGATTGAGGCAGAGCTTGAATATCCAGGTCAGATTAAGGTTAACGTGATCCGTGAAAGCAGAGCGATTGACTACGCGAAATAAAAGTTCTTTACGAATTACAAATATGAACACTGTAAATTATGTGAATAAACATAATTTACAGTGTTTTTTTTCTGCATAAAAACCAGAACTTTACCGTAGACTGGTACAGGGTGAAGCTATGAAAAAAAGAATAAATTCTGATAGAAAAAAGGGGTTTCCGGGGTTGATATTATTTCTGTGCGGATTTTTACTTGGGAATCTTATCCCTAATATCCTGTGGAAGATGGAGTGGCAGCAGGAAACAATGGCATCTGTGTATCTTCTGGAAGTTTTTGCAGACAGGGGGATATCAGGAAAGGAATATCTGCTGGAACTTTTGCGGATGAGAGGAAGCTATTATATTTTATGTACAGTCTGTGGATGTTCTGTATTTGGAGTACCGGTTGCGGTTGTGGGAACGATTCTTTTCGGAGCAGAGCTCGGAGCGCTGTTTGCCATGTCTGTACTGAGTTTCGGACTGTCAGGCGGGCTGGTATGGATCGGGCTTTTAATTCCTCAGTATTTAGTCTATGTTCCGGTAACCCTTTGCTTTATGTCATGGATTTATGAGCTGTCTCTTGGAATATGGAAAAACAGGGGGATTTTCCCGGAAAAAGCTGGACGTTTTGCAGGAAAGGTGATTCTTGGAGCACTGCTGTATACAGGTGGTATTCTTATGGAGTGTTACCTGAATCCGTGGATTGCAGAAAAAATTCTTGGATTTGCAGATTTATTTTAAATATTTTTTTACAAGATATTGTATTTGGTTGCCATAACATCCTCGATATTTGGTATTTTGTGTCGAAAAGTCTGTGTTTTAAGGGTTTTTGGGTTAAAAAAGGGTTTGATTTTATGTCAAATACACAGTATAATACAGGTACATTTTACATATGAAACAGGAAGTAGACGGCATGGAAAAAGAGATACAGGCATTTATTGCATATTTACATAATACGAAAAAGACATCAGCAAATACAGAAGTATCTTATCAGAGAGACCTTAAAAAAATGAGTTCCTTTTTATCTGAAAGAGGAATCAGGGAAGTTGGGGAAGTCCATGAACTGGAACTGGAAGGTTATATCAGTTTTATGGAGAGAGAGAAGTTTGCGTCATCCTCAATTTCCAGAAGTGTGGCGTCTGTCAGGGCATTTTTTCAGTTTCTGGTTAAAGAAAAAATTATTGACAGAGATCCCTCTGAGAATCTGAAATCTCCAAAGGTGGAGAAAAAAGCGCCGGAAATACTGACAATTGAGGAAGTGGACAGACTTCTGGAACAGCCGAATCTTCAAACGCCAAAGGGAATCAGGGATGCGGCAATGCTGGAGCTCCTTTATGCTACAGGAATGAGAGTGAGTGAACTCCTTCATTTGCAGGTGCAGGATGTGAATCTTCAGATGGGCTATGTAGTCTGCCATGAGAACGGGAAAGAGAGAATTATCCCTATCGGCGGTCCAAGCAGGAAAGCTCTTGTAAAATATATGGAAAGCACAAGGGGAATTTTTGTGAAAGAGCAGCAGGAAAGCGCATTGTTTACAAATTGTGCGGGCAAGGCAATGAGCCGTCAGGGATTCTGGAAAGTTCTGAAGGGCTATGCGGATGAAGCCGGAATCAAGCGTGATATTACGCCGCATACGCTGCGCCATTCTTTTGCTGTACATATGCTGCAGAATGGAGCGGATCTGAGAAGCGTACAGGAAATGCTGGGACATTCCGATATTTCCACGACACAGATTTATTTGGGAATGAACGTAAATAAGATGAGGGATGTGTACATGAAAGCGCATCCGAGACATTGAATAGAATCATAAAAAGTCTGCCGGACAGAATGCATATTTTTGCATATGTCCGGCAGTTTTTGCGTGTTACAGGAAAATTTGACAGGTCAGCACATCTGTGCGATCGTGTGAAGAAGCTGTTCTGTTTCGTTCCATCCGAGACAGGGGTCAGTGATGGATTTGCCGTAAACATGGTCGGAGCCGATTTTCTGGCAGCCGGGTTCAATGTAGCTTTCAATCATAAGACCTTTTACCAGAGTACGAAGCTTGGGATCCACAGTGCGGCTGTGAAGAACTTCTTTGGCAATACGAATCTGCTGTTCGTACTGTTTGTTGGAGTTGGAATGATTGGTGTCGATGATGACAGCCGGATTTTTCAGGTTTTTAAGCTGATATTTTTCCCAGAGAAGACGCAAATCCTCATAGTGGTAGTTTGGAATTGCTTCCCCGTGTTTATTTACAGCGCCGCGGAGAATGGTATGAGCCAGTTCGTTTCCGGTAGTTTCTACTTCCCAGCCTCTGTAGATAAAACGGTGACCGCCCTGAGCCGCAACAACGGAGTTGAGCATAACAGAATAATCTCCGCTGGTAGGGTTTTTCATACCAGCAGGCACATCCATGCCGCTGACTGTAAGACGGTGCTGCTGATCCTCTACGGAACGGGCGCCTACTGCAACATAGGAAAGAAGGTCAGAAAGATAACGGTAGTTCTCCGGATAAAGCATTTCATCTGCACAGGTAAGACCGCTTACCTGAATCGCATGCATATGCATTTTTCGGATGGCAACAAGTCCTGCAAGAAGGTTTGGCTTTTTCTCAGGGTCCGGCTGATGAACCATGCCCTTATAACCTTCTCCTGTAGTTCTTGGTTTGTTTGTATAAACTCTTGGGATAATTAAAACTTTATCCTGAATTTCTTCCTGAACCTTTGCCAGACGTTCCAGATAATCGCAGACAGCATCTTCGTTGTCTGCAGAGCAGGGGCCTACAATTGCCAGAAACTTCTCAGATTTTCCGGTAAACACATCCCGTATTTCCTGGTCGCGTTTTTCTTTCAGCGCCTGAATATTTGCATCAATGGGATATTGGCTGCGTATCTCTTCAGGTGTCGGTAATTTTTTAATGAAATCAAATCCCATATTCGTATCTCCTTTAAAACAGATTCCTTTGTGATTCAAAATTTAGTATAACCCAATTTTTTTTTCATGTCGATAGATATTTCATGTTTCACGGATGATTTTTGTGAGGAGTATTCCGTGAAGGAGAGTGAGGATAAGTTCTGCAAGCAGGATTCCATACAGATAACCGCGGATTCCCATGAGGGGAACTGCAAAGAGTACGAAGCTTAACCGGACGGAAATACTGATTACACTGTGCAGGAGGCACATACCGGCTTTACCAAGACCGTGCAGAACACTGGTAAGGGTTGTGTTCAGATACAGAAACGGACAGATAAAAGAAAGCGTTCGTATGTATGTTCCTGCAGCAGAGCTGTGGAAAAGAAAATTTCCCAGAAAATCTCCCAATAGCAGGAAAAGAAACATACAGGCAGTGCCCATAAGTGAACAGCAGAAAAAGAGCTGTCTGGTCATGCGCCTTATTTTTTCTTTTTTTCCAAGAGCCTGAAGCTGAGCAACAGAAGGCATCAGCATTACAGCGGCGGAGTTGGTCAGCGTCCCGGGAAAGAGAATCAGAGGCATAGCCATTCCTGTAAAAATTCCGTATATGCTCAGGGTTTCCCGGCTGCTTAAGCCATACATCCGAAGCCGCTGGGGAATCAGAACCATTTCCATACTGCTCAGTACTGTCAGGAGAATCCGGTTCAGAGTCAGTGGAAAGGAAATATTAAAAAGTTCCCGGCACAGGGAGGGGATTCCTTTCATTTGAAAAATAGAATATCTGTTTTGATGAAAATGACTGCCTATACAGAACAGGGATACAAAAGCGGAAGCAGCTTCGCCTGCGAGAGCGCCTCCCACTGCAATAACAGGGGTGACAGGGCGTCCTTCTGAAACAAATATAACAGAAAGAAGATAGCAGGTGCCTACGCGTACCGTTTGTTCGAGAAGCTGGACAAAAGAAGGGATTCCCGTCTGCTTCAGGGCAAAATAATAACTGTTGACGCAGGTGTGCAAAGCGCCCAGAGGAAAGGAAAAGGCGAGTATGCGTATGAGAGAGTTCGTCTGCGGGGCTTTCAGGATTTCGGAGGAAAAAAAGTCCGAATGCTTATAGATGAACCAGGAAAGGATAGAGGCTGCCGCTACAGACAGGATACTTCCGAGCCAGAAAAAATCTCCGGCTTTTTTCTTCTGACCCAATGCCGCATGGGAGGCGTAGAGGCGGGAGATGGCAGTCTGCATTCCGGAAACGGAAATTGCCATCACAAGCCCCTGAAGCGGCAGAATAAGCTGGAAGAGCCCAAGTCCCTGCGCACCAATGGTATGGGAGAGGAATATTCTATAAAAGAAACCGATGAACCGGCTTAATAAACCGGCGCAGGTAAGAATCAGAGTACCTCTTATAAGTCGATTTTTTGACATGATATAAACCTGGACTTTTTTAGTTAGTATATTCATAAAACCATCTTGACAGAACAGAAACTTTCTGTTAAAGTAAAAAAAGAAATCCGAGGAAAACACTGGGAATTAAAAGAGGTGAGGAAATGAAACTGTCAACACGAGCACGTTACGGCCTTCGGGCACTCATCGATTTAGGATTATACAGCAAAGATGAAACAATCTCGCTCCAGAGTATAGCAGGGAGACAGAGCATCTCCGTAAGCTATCTGGAACAGATTATGGCTCTTCTTAAGAAGGCAGGAATTGTAAAAAGTTCCAGAGGCGCCTGCGGCGGCTATCAGCTTGGCAGGCCTGCGGAGGAAATCTCGGTAGGCGATATCTTAAGAGTTCTGGAAGGAAATCTCAATGCGGCGGTATGTGAGGAAGAAACCTGTCAGGGAGCGGATATCTGCGTGGCGAAAATAGTATGGAAACGCATTAATGACGGCATTACAAATGCGGTAGACACTCTGATGCTCAGCGAGCTTATAGAGGAGAGCAGGCGGATGCGGGAAAAGAATGCAGGAATAGAATAGAGAGCAGGAGGACGAGATATGATTTATTTAGATAATGCAGCGACAACAAAAACAGCGCCTGAGGTAGTTCAGGCAATGCTGCCGTATTTTACAGAATTTTACGGAAACCCGTCAAGTGTGTATGACTTTGCGGGAAAGAGTAAGGAGGCTGTCACAACAGCCAGAGAGCAGATTGCAGAAGTGATCGGCGCAAAGAAAGAAGAAATATATTTCACAGCAGGCGGCTCAGAAGCAGATAACTGGGCTCTGAAAGCAGCATTTGAATATTTTAAGGGAAAAGGAAACCACATTATCACAACGAAAATCGAGCATCATGCCATCCTTCATACCTGTGAATATCTGGAGAAGCGCGGCGCAAGGATTACTTATCTTGATGTAGATGAAAACGGAGTGGTGGACCTTGATGAACTGCAAAAAGCAATCACACCGGAAACGATTCTGATTTCAGTAATGTTCGCAAATAACGAAATCGGAACCATTCAGCCGGTTAAGGAAATCGGAATGATTGCCAGAGAGCATGGAATCCTGTTCCATACGGATGCTGTTCAGGCTTTTGGTCAGGTGCCGATCAATGTAGATGAGATGAACATTGATATGTTGAGCTCCAGCGGACATAAAATTAACGGACCAAAGGGAATCGGTTTCTTATATATCCGTAAAGGCGTAAAAATCCGTTCTTTTGTACACGGCGGCGCGCAGGAGCGCAAGCGTCGTGCAGGTACCGAAAATGTTCCGGGAATCGTGGGATATGGCGCTGCGGCAAACAGGGCGTTAAAAACAATGAAAGAGCGAACAGACAGGGAAATCGAATTAAGAGACTATATGATTGGACGTATTATGAAAGAAATCCCATATGTGAAGTTAAATGGAGATTCCGTGAAACGTCTTCCGAATAACGTAAATGTAAGCTTCCGTTTTATTGAGGGCGAGTCTCTTCTTCTCATGCTGGATTCCTTCGGGATTTGCGCATCCAGCGGTTCTGCCTGTACGTCAGGCTCTCTGGATCCGTCCCATGTGCTTCTTGCCATCGGACTTCCCCATGAAATCGCGCATGGTTCTCTCCGTCTCACATTAAGCGAAGAGACTACGAAAGAGGAAATTGATTTCACAGTGGATAAATTAAGAGACATTGTGCAGAATTTAAGAAATATGTCACCATTATATGAAGACTTTATAAAAAAACAGAAATAATCATTAAAGTATTATAAAACTACTTGTCAGGAGGAAAAAATAATGTATAGTGAGAAAGTAATGGACCATTTCCAGAATCCACGTAATGTGGGAGAAATAGAGAATGCCAGCGGCGTAGGTACAGTAGGAAACGCCAAGTGCGGCGATATTATGAGAATCTTTCTGGATATTGATGAAGAGACAAAAATTATTAAAGACTGTAAATTTAAAACCTTCGGATGCGGAGCTGCTGTTGCGACAAGCAGTATGGCGACAGAGCTTGTAAAGGGCAAAACCATTGAGGAGGCTATGAAGCTGACGAACAAAGCGGTTATGGAGGCTCTTGACGGACTTCCTCCGGTAAAGGTACACTGCTCCCTTCTTGCAGAGGAGGCAGTCCATGCGGCGCTTTGGGATTATGCCCAGAAACACGGTATTGTCATCGAAGGTCTTGAGAAACCGAAATCCGATATCCATGAAGGTGAAGAGGAAGACGAGGAAGAATACTGATGAATAAAGAAAAAATAATCGTAGGTCTGTCAGGCGGTGTAGATTCTTCTGTGGCGGCTTACCTGCTGAAAGAAGAAGGGTATGACGTAATCGGAGTGACTATGTCGCATTTTAAAGAACGAAATCTTCTCCCTGGAGAAAAAAGTTCGACAGAGCAAATTGTGGAAGATGCGAAAAAAGTTGCAGATTTTCTGGAGATTCCCCACTATGTGGTAGATGTCTGTCCACAGTTTAAAGAAAATGTAATCGATTATTTTACAAAAGAATATATTTCCGGCAGAACTCCGAATCCATGCGTGGTTTGCAATCGTTATATAAAGTGGAAGGCAATTATGGAAGAGGGTGAGAAGCTTGGCGCGCACCTTATGGCAACAGGGCATTATGCTCAGATTGCGAAGCTTGCAAATGGCAGATACACTCTCAAAAATTCCATAACTGCGGCGAAAGACCAGACATACGCATTGTACGGGCTGACACAGGAACAGTTATCCAGAACCAGAATGCCTGTCGGAAGTTATGAAAAAGATGAAATTCGTAAAATAGCAGAGAGAATCGGTCTTCCGGTTGCGAAGAAGCCGGATAGTATGGAAATCTGCTTTATCCCTGACGGGGATTATGCGAAATTCATCGCAGAGAATACGGGGATTACAGTTCCCAAAGGAAACTATGTTAGTATAAACGGAGAAATTCTCGGACAGCATCAGGGAATCATCCATTATACGGTAGGACAGCGTAAGGGACTGAATCTTTCTATGGGGCGTCCGGTTTTCGTCACACAGATCAGACCGGAAACCAATGAGGTTGTCATCGGGGATAATGAAGATGTATTTGCTCCGGCGCTCCTTTGCAGTCAGCTAAATGCAGTCTCTGTGCCGCGGTTTGAAGATGGGATGGAAGTAATTGCCAAGATCCGCTACAACCATAAAGGCGCACCTGCAGTTTTGGAAAAACAAGGCGAGGATAAGCTTCTTGTAAGATTTAAAGAGCCTCAGAGGGCGATAACCCCGGGACAGGCAGTAGTCTTTTATCAGGGAGATTATGTGGCAGGCGGCGGCGTGATCGACTGCTCCGTGAAATAAGTGAGCAGAAATAAAGCGGGCGGATGTATGAAAATGCATCTGCCTTGTCGTGTATTTGCGGGAGGAAAAGATGACAGGACTTACGAATGAACAGGTACAGGCGCGGATTGCCGAAGGGCAGGTAAACGCCAACGAAAATCCCAATACCAGAACGTATAAGCAGATTATCATGGAGAATTCCCTGACATTCTTCAACTTTTTGAATGTTGCGCTTCTGGTGATGGTGCTTCTTGTAGGCTCGTACAAGAATTCTGCATTTATGGGGATTATTGTAATTAACACAGTAATTGGAATTGTACAGGAAATTCGTGCCAAGAAGACCATTGACCAGCTTGCAATCCTGACGGAAAGCAAGACAGTGGTGCTTCGCGAGGGCAAAAAATGGACGATTTCTACAGAAAAGCTGGTTCTCGACGATATTATTTACCTGAAAACAGGTGACCAGATTCCGGCAGATGCGAAGGTTCTGGAAGGCTGCATGGAAGTAAATGAATCTCTTCTTACAGGTGAAGCAGATAACCTTGCCAAAAATCCGGGCGATGAACTTTTTTCCGGAAGCTTCGTTACCTCCGGGGAAGCCTGCTGTCAGGTTATCCATGTAGGAAAAGACAATTATGCCGCGCAGATTACCAGTGAGGCGAAAGAGTTTAAACGTCATAATTCAGAACTTAGAAATGCCCTGAATGCGATTTTGAAGGTAATCAGTATTATTATCGTTCCTTTGGGAGCCATGCTTTTTTACAAACAGTTTTATCTGGTAGGAGACAGCCTGAGAGATTCTGTAGTCAGTACAGTTGCAGCAGTTCTTGGAATGATTCCGGAAGGTCTTGTACTTCTTACCAGTGTTGCCCTTACTCTGGGCGCTCTTACTCTGGCGCGCAAAAAGACGCTTGTACAGGAATTGTACTGTATTGAAACTCTTGCCAGAGTAGATACCCTCTGTCTGGACAAAACAGGAACAATCACAGAAGGAACGATGTGCGTAGAAAGCGCAGAGCCTTACACAGAAGAAATTTCGGCTGTTTCGAAGGCTTCTGTTGAGGAAATCGGGCATGTCATGGGAAATCTTATGGCAGTTCTCAATGACAAAAATGCCACGGCAGACGCGCTGCGCAAGTTTTTCCCTGTCAGCCGGGATATGACGCTGGAAAAAGCGATTCCGTTTTCATCAGACAGGAAATACAGCGGCGCTTCTTTCGAGCAGAAAGGAACGTATCTTATGGGAGCCGTACAGTTCCTGTTTCCGGAGGGAAATGAGGAACTGGAAAGAGTCTGCAAGCTTTACGCAGAGCAGGGGTATCGTATTTTAGTGCTTGCTCACAGCCCCAATACGGCGGAAGGAAATGCGATTCCGGAAGGATTAAAGCCGGCGGCAATTCTCCTTCTCACAGATGTGATCCGTGCAGAAGCTCCTGAAACTTTGAAATTTTTTGACAGTCAGGGAGTAGATTTAAAAGTAATATCAGGTGATGACCCTGTGACAGTCGCTTCCATTGCAAAAAAGGCAGGGCTGAAAAATGCGGATAATTATATTGATGCAACGACCATTCATACACAGGAAGAAATGGAAAAAGCAGTTGCCTCCTGCAGCGTATTCGGCCGTGTAACGCCTCAGCAGAAAAAACAGATGGTTCAGGCGCTGAAGAAACAGAAGCATACAGTTGCAATGACGGGAGACGGTGTCAACGACGTACTGGCTCTTAAAGAAGCGGACTGCAGTATTGCTATGGCAGAGGGAAGTGATGCTGCCAAAAATATTGCGAATGTGGTTCTTCTGGATTCCAACTTTGCGTCTATGCCTCATATTGTAAATCAGGGACGAAGAGTAGTAAACAATATCCGTATGGCTGCTTCCATGTTCCTGATAAAGACGATTTTTTCCGTACTTTTGTCTTTGATTACGATTTTCTTTGGAGAGGCATATCCTTTTGAGCCGATTCAGATGTCCCTGATCAGCGCATGTGCAGTAGGAATTCCGACATTCCTTCTTGCGCAGGAGAACAATTACGAAAAAATTGACCGTACCTTCCTGCGCCATGTGTTTATGAATGCTTTTCCTGCGGCAGTAACCATTACAGGCTGTGTGTTTACAGTTATGCTGGTATGTCAGGAAGCGTATCATTCCAACGCCATGCTCAATACTGCCTGTGTTCTTGTGACAGGCTGGAATTATATGGCTGCTTTAAAAACCGTATATTCTCCGTTAAGCCGCTATCGTAAGATTATCATTTACGGTATGCAGTTTATATTTTTCGGAGCGGCAGTTGTGCTTCAGAAATTGCTGAACCTTGGTTCTCTGGAATTTGGAATGATCATCTGGGTATTCCTTCTGATGACATTCTCCCCGATTGCCATTGAAGCGATTACTGCATGGCTTCGAAAAATGTACGAAAAATCCCTGAGCAGAGCAGAAAAAAGCTCATTTGCTCTGTTCCTTGAGAAATTGCAGAAATCGTGAATTCTCTGTGTACAATCCTTGTACTTCCAATTCGATGGTGCTATAATTTTCCTGTAAAGTAATTATTCATTTTACAAAAGGGGAAAAGAGATTATGGAAACTTATGAGATTTTTAAGGATCTGGCCATTATCCTGATTTCTGCAAAGCTGTGCGGACTTCTTGCCGGTAAATTAAAGGCACCGCAGGTTGTGGGAGAGATTATTGCAGGTCTTCTGATTGGACCAAGCGTTCTTGGGCTGGTGCAGCAGACTGAACTTATCAGCGGTATGGCGGAGATCGGAGTTGTGCTTCTGATGTTCTTTGCAGGACTTCAGACAAGTCTTAAGGATTTGAGACGCACAGGCTGGAAAGCTTTGCTCATTGCATGTGCAGGTGTGTTTGTGCCTCTGGCAGGCGGTTATTTTTTGTATTCCTGCTATTACGGCTTTGCGCCAAACGGCTCTGCCCAGTTCTATTCTGCGGTGTTTACAGGTGTAATTATGACTGCGACTTCTGTCAGCATTACAGTTGCTTCTCTGCAGGAGCTCGGTTATCTTAAATCTGAGACAGGAACTACCATTATGAGCGCGGCAATTATTGACGATGTAATTGGTATTATTGTTCTGACCTTCGTTGTTGGAATGAAAGACCCGACATCCAGTCCGTCCTCTGTAATCGTCAGCACAGGATTGTTTTTTGTATTTGCTATTGTAGTAGGCTATATTATTTATAAGCTTTTTAAGGCTTTGGATGCCAGATATCCTCATACAAGAAGGATTCCGATTCTCGGGTTTGTTCTTGCATTTGCATTTGCGTATCTGGCAGAGGAATACTTTGGCATTGCAGATATCACAGGCGCCTATGTGGCAGGTATCGTTTTATGCAGTATTGACGATTCCGAGTATATTGCAAGAAAAGTAGACATCAGTTCTTATATGTTGTTTGCTCCTGTTTTCTTCTGCAGTATCGGTCTGAAAACTTCTGTAGACGAGATGTCAGTATCCCTGCTGATTTTCTGTGTTCTGTTCGTGTTTGTGGCTCTTGTTACAAAAATCATCGGTTGTGGACTGATATCGAAAATACTGGGATTTAACACGAATGATTCTCTGAAGATTGGCGTAGGTATGATGACAAGGGGCGAGGTTGCTCTTATTGTAGCCCAGAAGGGGCTTTCTGTGGGAATGGTGGAGAGTAAATTCTTTACAGCCGTAATTCTTCTGATTATGGTATCCTCTATCATAACGCCAATAGCTCTTAAACTTTTATACAGCAAAAAAGCATAAGTATAAATTCCTCAAATTATACGAAAAATATCCCGTCGGCAATTGATTTGCACCGGCGGGATATTTTTTTGCAAATTATAAGTTGTTTTATGTTGTTTGCAGATTATTTCTTTTTGCGGCACAGCCAGTAACAGCCAAATGCCGGAATCATAACGCCCTTTGCTTCCATTTCATGGCCGGAAATCAGGTCGAGATACATGCCGTCGTCTTCGTTGATCCATGCAACTCTGTCGTTTTCGCTGAAATTATAGATGCCGATGAATTTTTCATCTTCGTTTTCACGAACCAGCGCCAGAATAGAAGAATCCCATGTGTCAATGGTGCGCAGAGAAGCGTCTGCGCCGAATACACTGTGAGAAGCGCGGATATGCTCCAGCTTGTCAAGAGCAGGGAAAAGACGTCCCTGTACCGTGTAGTCGATTTTGCGGTTATCTGCAAGATTCCAGTCGAATTCGCCTCTGTGGAGATAACGGGAATCGGAAACCTTATCCGGATCGTTCTTGTAAGAGTAATCGTTTAACTGACCGATTTCGTCTCCGCTGTAGATAACAGGAATACCGGACTGGGAAAGCATGAAAGCGTGAAGAGTGATATCATAACGGATACCTCTTTCCACTCCGTTTTCGTTGCCTTCGAAGCCGAAACGCTCAATTCCGCAAAGAGAAGCGGTAGTACCGCAGAGACGGGCATCGCCAAGTCTTGGGTCGTCGTTGTAAAGCTCTCCTCTGGCAAAGGAGTTCGGATATTTGCCGGTAAAGAAATCGTTCAGATATTTCTTATGCGCAACCTCTTCGATGGAGAAATTTTTCAGGTAGTCATAATCAAGTCCCCAGCCGATATCGTCGTGGCAGCGGAGATAGTTCTGGAAAATATAATCCTTTGGAAGACCTGCGACAATATCAAGCTGTCTGCGCAGAAGAGAAACGTCTCTGGTCGCAACAGTATGCCAGGTGCTTGCCATTGTTGTAACATTGTAAAGAAGATGGCATTCCGGTTTTTCAGGAGTTCCGAAATAAGGAACCACTTTTTCAGGAGCCATGACAACTTCGCCCAGAAGGAGTACGCCGGGGCAGACAATTTCACTGATAATACGCATGATTCGTACAATCGTATGAACCTGCGGAAGATTCCGGCAGTTAGTGCCAAGCTGTTTCCAGATGTACGGAACTGCATCCAGACGCACGATGTCCACACCCTTGTTTGCCAGATAAAGCATATTGTAAATCATCTCATTGAGGACGATTGGGTTTTTGTAATTCAAATCCCACTGGTAGGGATAGAAAGTCGTCATAACGTGCTTCTGAATATCATCGTACCATGTGAAATTACCAGGCGCCGTAGTCGGGAAAACTTCCGGACAATGCTGCTCATACATAGCCGGAACATCATAGTTATCAAAGAAGAAATAGCGGTCCTGATATTCTTTTTCTCCTGCGCGGGCGCGTCGTGCCCACTCATGCTCTTCAGATGTGTGGTTCATGACAAAATCGAGGCAGACGCTGATACCGTTTTCGTGGCATTTTGCAGTCAGTTCTGCGAAATCATCCATAGTTCCCAGTTCCGGTTGTACCTGACGGAAATCTGCTACTGCATAGCCGCCGTCGCTTTTTCCCTTTGGAGAAGAAAGGAGAGGCATCAGGTGCAGATAGTTGACATTACATTCGCGGATATAGTCCAGCTTTTCTTCCAGACCTTTTAAGGTCTTTGAGAAATTGTTAACATACATCATCATACCCAGAAGGTCATTGCGTTTATACCAGTTCGGGTCAGCCTCACGTTTTTTGTCTGAAGCCTGAAGCGCTGCGTTTCGGTCTGCATAGAATCCACGCATATCAGCAGTTAAATCGTTAAAGTGCATCATTACATAGGGGTTGTCCTGATAAAGTTCGCAGTAAAGCCATTTCAGTTCGTCTGCATGTCGGTTGAAACGCGCCTCATAAGCATCCCAGTCAACCTCAGGAAGAGGCTTTTCGGTCGCGATTTTTACAGGCTCAACCTTTTTTGTCTCAACTTTTATCGGCTCGACCTTTTTTGTTTCGACCTTTGCCGGTTCTGTTTTGGAAGTTTCGATCTTCACTGCCTCAACTTTCTTTGTCTCAACTTTTATCGGCTCAACCTTTTTGGTTTCGACCTTTGCCGGTTCCGTCTTGGAAGTTTCGATTTTCACAGGCTCAACTTTCTTTGTTTCGACCTTTATAGGTTCTGTTTTGGAAGTCTCGATTTTTACCTGTTCTGTTTTAGAAGTTTCCATTTTTAATGGTTCTGATTTAGTAGTTTCAATTTTTGCTGTTTCTGCTTTTCTTTGAACAGCAGCCTTTTTTTTCTGGAGTCTTTTTTTAGCCATTGTTATCCTCCCTTAGTCGTTTGAAAAAAATCGTAACTGCCTCTTCCTTTGTTCCTCTGTCAGCAGCTACGAAAGTCATTATGATTGTACAGTTGAAGAGACTAAAAGTCAAGTTTTAGAAATTCAGGCGTTCGATTTCTGAATACATTATAATGAGAAAAACCGCAGTCTCGAAGAACCTGAGCTGCTTTGTGGAAATCGTATCCTATTTTATCTGGAGTATGTGCATCTGCGCCGACGGTAATAATCTCGCCGCCAAGCTCCCGGTAACGCCGGATAATTTCCGTACAGGGATTAGGTTCTCCCAGACCATAATGATAGCCTCCGGTATTCAGTTCGATTCCTTTTCCCATGGAAATGATTTTTTTCAGAATCGCATCGAGAATATCCTGATATTTTTCATAAGAATAGTTCCGGTTTTTGTTTGGGCCATAACGCACAATGTAGTCGATATGTCCGTAGACATCCATGCCGTCAAAGGCTTCAAGATTTTCCAGAATGGACTGGAAATATTCTCTGTAACAGTCTTCCTCACTGCGCCCCAAATAGAAATCAGAATAATACGGGTCTGCGCCGTGAACCAGATGGGAAGAACCGATGACAAAGTCAAAGGGATATTTTTCAAGAAGCAGATGGTATTGTTCGGAAAGATGGGGCTGAAGTCCAAGTTCAATACCGAAGCGTATATCAAGCTGCGTCCGGTATTCTTCTTTCAGTCGAAGCAGACAGTCCATGTAAGAATCCAGGTCTACAGTGAAGGACAGACCGTCAGGGGACGCGGGATAATCAGTATCCTGATGTTCGGTAAAAATAATACCTGCCATTTTTTGGGAAATTGCTTCTTTTATCATATTCTCCATAGGGGTAGGGGAATCGGAAGAAAAAGAGGAATGCATATGGCAGTCCCATAAAATTTTATTCATAATATACCTCCGTAAACAGATGTAAGAGTAGGGGAACTTTCCCCGCAGTTATGCATCCTGGCGTTGATAATAATTATTATAACATATTTCTTTATGGAAAATTATGAGCTTTTTTACAAAATACACTTGAATTTTTGTTTGAAATTCGGTACAATACAATATAGGTTGACGTTTCTTTAACAAACTTATAGAGACGTCATAATTACCACTTAATTCATAGGAGGAATTTATCATGGCAGTAAAAGTTGCAATTAATGGTTTTGGACGTATTGGACGTCTTGCATTCCGTCAGATGTTTGGAGCAGAAGGATTTGAAATCGTAGCAATTAACGATTTAACATCTCCTGAAATGCTTGCTCACTTATTAAAATATGATTCAACTCAGGGTAGATACGCTCTTGCTGATACAGTAACAGCTGGAGAAGATACTATCACAGTTGACGGAAAAGAAATCAAAATTTATGCAAAAGCTAACGCTGCAGAACTTCCATGGGGAGAAATCGGTGTAGACGTAGTTCTTGAGTGTACAGGTTTCTATACATCCAAAGATAAAGCTCAGGCTCATATCGATGCTGGTGCTAAACACGTTATCATTTCTGCTCCGGCTGGAAACGATCTGAAAACAATCGTTTACAATGTAAACCATGAGACACTTACAAAAGAAGACCACATCATCTCCGCTGCTTCCTGTACAACAAACTGCTTAGCTCCAATGGCTAAAGCTCTTAACGATCTTGCACCGATCAAAACTGGTATTATGTGTACAATCCACGCTTACACAGGCGATCAGATGACACTTGACGGACCACAGAGAAAAGGCGATAAGAGAAGATCACGTGCAGCAGCTTGCAATATCGTTCCTAACAGCACAGGTGCTGCTAAAGCTATCGGTCTTGTTATCCCAGAGCTTAACGGCAAATTAATCGGCGCTGCTCAGCGTGTTCCAACCCCAACAGGTTCTACAACTATCTTAACAGCAGTTGTTGAAGGAAATGTTACAAAAGAGCAGATCAACGACGCTATGAAAGCAGCTTCCAACGAATCCTTCGGATACAATACAGACGAAATCGTTTCCAGCGATATCGTAGGTATGAGATTTGGTTCCCTGTTTGATGCTACACAGACAATGGTTCTTCCATTAGACAACGGCACAACACAGGTACAGGTAGTTTCCTGGTATGACAACGAAAACTCCTACACAAGCCAGATGGTTCGTACAATCAAACACTTTGGTAAACTTCTGAACGCTTAATCAGCAGGCAGAATAAGACTCAGTGAAAGGGTCCGGTCTGGTATGGACCGGACCCTTTTTTACTGTTACTGTGAACGGAGTGAACAGTAGCAATTATTAAAAGTTAAGGAGGCATATGAAATGCTGAATAAAAAATCTGTTGATGATATCAACGTAAAAGGCCAGAAAGTCCTCGTTAGATGTGACTTCAATGTTCCTCTTCAGGATGGAAAAATCACAGACGAAAATCGTCTTGTTGCAGCTCTTCCTACAATCAAAAAACTGATCGCTGACGGCGGAAAGGTAATTCTCTGCTCTCATCTGGGCAAACCGAAAGGAGAGCCGAAACCGGAATTATCTCTTGCACCTGTTGCAGTACGTCTTTCTGAATTACTGGGACAGGAAGTTAAATTTGCAGCAGATCCGGAAGTAGTAGGACCAAATGCAAAAGCAGCAGTAGAAGCTATGAAAGACGGTGAGGTTATTCTTCTTGAGAATACACGTTATCGTGCAGAAGAGACAAAGAACGGCGAAGAATTCAGCAAAGAACTGGCTTCTCTTTGCGATGTATTCGTAAACGACGCTTTCGGTACTGCTCACAGAGCTCATTGCTCCAACGTAGGTGTTACAAAATTCGTTGACACTGCAGTAGTTGGTTACCTGATGCAGAAAGAAATTGATTTCTTAGGAAACGCTGTAAACAATCCGGAAAGACCATTCGTGGCTATCCTTGGCGGTGCGAAAGTTTCCAGCAAAATTTCCGTAATCAATAACCTTCTTGACAAAGTTGACGTTCTTATCATCGGCGGCGGAATGTCCTACACATTTACCAAAGCGCATGGCGGAAATATCGGTATTTCTCTTTGCGAGGACGATTACTTACAGTACGCTCTTGACATGGAGAAAAAGGCACAAGAAAAAGGCGTGAAGCTTCTTCTTCCTGTAGATAACAGAATCGGTGATGCTTTCTCCAACGACTGCAACATGCAGGTTGTAAAACGCGGAGAGATTCCGGATGGCTGGGAAGGTCTGGATATCGGACCTGAAACAGAGAAACTTTTCTGCGATGCTGTAAAAGATGCAAAGACTGTTGTATGGAACGGACCGATGGGCTGCTTCGAAATGCCGAACTTTGCTCATGGTACAGAAGCAGTTGCAAAAGCGCTTGCTGATACTGATGCAACAACTATCATCGGCGGCGGTGACTCTGCAGCGGCTGTTAATATCTTAGGATATGGCGATAAGATGACTCATATTTCTACAGGCGGCGGCGCTTCCCTTGAATTCCTTGAGGGCAAAGAGCTTCCGGGAGTAGCAGCAGCTAACGATAAATAAGCGGAAAGCAACTTAATAAAAACGAGCCAAAGGCGAAGTTCGACTTTAGTTTAAATAAAACAAGTAGGAGAATAATAAAATGGCAAGAAGAAAAATTGTCGCTGGTAACTGGAAAATGAACATGACACCAAGCGAAGCAGTTAAATTAGTTGAAACTCTGAAACCATTAGTAGCTAACGAAGAAGTTGATGTTGTATTCTGCGTACCTGCAATCGACATCATTCCTGTTGTTGAGGCCTGCAAAGGCACAAACATCCAGGTTGGCGCTGAAAATATGTACTTCGAAGAAAAAGGTGCATACACAGGAGAAATCTCCCCTGCAATGCTTACAGATGCAGGCGTTAAATATGTAGTTCTCGGACATTCTGAGAGACGTGAATATTTTGCTGAAACAGATGCAACTGTAAACAAAAAAATGCTGAAAGCTTTTGAGCATGGTCTTACACCAATCATGTGCTGCGGCGAATCTCTTGAGCAGAGAGAGCAGGGCGTTACTATGGACTTCATCCGTCAGCAGGTTAAAATCGGATTCCAGAACGTAACAGCAGATCAGGCAAAAACAGCAGTTATCGCTTATGAGCCAATCTGGGCTATCGGAACAGGCAAAACAGCTACAACTGAGCAGGCTCAGGAAGTATGCGCAGGTATCCGTGCATGTATCGCTGAAATCTACGATGAAGCTACAGCAGAAGCAATCCGCATCCAGTACGGCGGATCTGTAAATCCTGCAACAGCACCGGAATTATTCGTACAGAACGACATCGACGGCGGTCTTGTAGGCGGCGCAAGCCTTAAAGCTGACTTCGGCCAGATCGTAAACTACAAATAATTTTTCGTTCAAAATAAAATAGAGTCAGAATAAAACTGATCGTGTCCCAACGAGAAGAAGGGGCTGTGAAATAACAGTCTCTACGGAAAAAGAGGACTTTTCGTTCAAAATGAACGAAAGGTCCTCTTTTATGTTAAAATTAACTTGCGATGAAAACTTCAACTATAAATTATAATAATCCAAAACAAGGATATTTACCACTGTTTCTTTCAGATTGTTTGGATCTGCTGGATCCTGTTTTAACATTTGACAGATTGATGGGAGGAATCGATTTAAATAAGTATCTGACAGATATTCCGGAGTACACAACTGGACGGCTCAGATATAATCCGGTCAACATGTTAAAAACAGTACTTTTCGGATTTATGACCAGCGGCTACTGCTCCCTGAGAGAACTGGAAGACAACTGCAAAGTCAATATCAGATTCATGTATCTCATGGATCACCAGACTCCATCATACCGAACATTTGGATATTTCATCAACGAAGTCCTTCAGGATAAGATTGAAAACATTTTTGACGACATCAATCAAGCGATCTTCAACGAAGAGCATGTGGATTTGCAACATATCTACATCGATGGTTCCAAGTTTGAAGCAAACGCCAACAAATATACCTGGGTTTGGAAGAAGGCTACCGAAAAGTTCCGTTACAAGCTTTATGAAAAAATCACTGGGGAGATTGAGGAAATCAACAAAGAAATCGCATGGAGTGGAGTACAGATTTCAACGAATTCTGAGTATGTACCAGATTATCTGAATGAAATCATTGATCAGCTAATGCTTTTATGGGATCTGGATATCAGTACATTTGTTTACGGAAGCGGAAAGAGAAAATCCAAAGAGCAGCGTCATTATGAACATTTGACTGGTTTCTGTCAGAAACTTCAGGAATATATAGAAAGAATTGACATTTGTGGTCCTGATCGTAACAGCTATTCTAAAACAGATAAATCAGCTACCTTTATGCGCATCAAAACGGATTACATGGGCAATGATCAGCTTCTGCCGGCATACAATGTACAGATTGGTGTAGCAGATGAATATATCGCAGTTGTTGACGTGAACCATTATCGTTCCGATATGGACTGTTTCATTCCTTTGATGAAGCACTTCAAACAAACGTATGGCTTCTATCCCAAGTATCCTGTGGCAGATGCTGGCTACGGATCATATAACAACTATATTTTTTGCGAACAGAACGGAATGGAAAAGTATATGAAGTTTCCAATGTTTAAAAAGGAAACCAAGGAACGCAAGTATCATGAAGATCCCTTTCGTGCAGTTAATTTTAGAATTGATGAACAAGGTGTCATGAGATGTCCTAACGATAAAGCATTTCATCTTTTATACAGAAGAAGTGTGAGGGGAAATCAATACGGACGCAAGGAAGAACTGTATGAATGTGAAGATTGCAGCGGATGTCCATATGCAGAGAAATGTAAGAAAACAGCTAAAAATCGAACTGTTCGGATCAATCAGGAACTCACTGCAATGCATCAGGAAGTAATCGAAAACTTAGAAAGTATTCATGGTGCGCTGTTACGAATGAACCGTTCGATACAAGCAGAAGGCACTTTCGGAATCATGAAAAATGACCGTTGGTACAAGAGAATTGTCCGAAGGGGTATTCATTCGGTTAAACTAGAAGTTTTACTTGTGGCAATAGGACATAATCTATACAAATATCAGAACAAAAAGATGAGAAATAGAACTGCCGCATAGATTTAAAAAGAGAATCTCTATGGGGTAGGGGGAGTGCGCCTTTTCGGCGTAGGATTCTAGCAATTTATACACAACAAAAGCAAAAAGAGGGCTGCGAAAAAACTCTATCGAGTTTTTTCACAGCCCCTTCATTTTTTCATAGAAGAAATTTTAGGGTTTACAGCAAGCTTTTGAACTGATTTTTTATATATTCTGGACACCTGACATGGATTTAGTCCCAGAATTTCACCAGCCTGCTTATAAGTAAGTCTTTTTGATCCCCCAAGATTCACAACACATAAAAAAACTTCTTTTTCTTCGTTGGTTAAAATTTCGCAAATAGTTTGTATTAAACAATTTTCCTCTTCAGTATACATAAAAGAATCTTCAGCAGAGGGAGAATTAGCAGTAGGAAAAGGATCTAAAGAATCGAGAGAGATATGCCTGCTGTGCTCAAGAACCTCTAGCAAATTTTTGACTGTAAGGGCAGATAAATGTGGGCAGGCATTCAATATATCAGCAATGGAAGGAGTGTTATCTGAATCCCAAAATCCAATTCGCTTTGTAATGTCTTTATAAATAGAAAAATAATAAGGAGTTATTCCAAATATGTAATAACAGTGATTGCGTATAGCTTCAATAAAGGGACCTTTGAAGTAAGTGGTCGGACATGAAATACTAGCATCGTATTTGTCGATATATGTAAGAAAGCTGACCATTAAATCATGTTCAAAATCTTCACGGTCTTTTCTGCTGAAAGCATTATTTCCTGAAGCCAGAAAGGAATTTAATAGAAAAAAACCATATTGTTTAATAGAATTAAAAAGGAAAAGAAGCAATTTTTGGAGTTCTTCCTCCTGCTCATTTGTCCGTTTGGCTGAAGCTTTGAGTTTTCTTATAATAGTCAGATTTGTCTCAAAATCACTACGTTGCTTTGACATACTATTCCTCCTTTACATAATAATATAATTGTAGCATGAATTTATCGATTTATAAAGAAATAGAGGCAATAAAGTACAAATTAGTTACGAAAAACACTTGCATTCACTGATAGAAACGATATACTTAAAGAGGCTGTACGGCATGTAATCGTGTACTAACTGAAAATTTGGAAGAAATCCAGCCGGATGCGGACTATGAAAACGGTGATACTTTGATTGATGACAGAATTACAATCACTCCGGCAGATATTATCCCTGAGAACTTCAATTCAGCAGAAGCGCACTGGGATATGGTCTGTAGATTAAAAGACTGATTTTCAGATGCAGAAAAGGAACTTTCAGGAGAAGACCCAATCTCGAAAAAGAGAGGGGCTTTTCTTTTTCTTAAAAAAAGTGTCTAGAAATAGAAACATTTTTTGAAAAAATGAAGGAGGATGTAAAGCAGATTATGGAAAAACAAATTCAGGATAAAGAGGATAGGAAGGTCACCCTGTTTATAGCAATGAGCCTTGACGGATATATTGCGGACAGCAAAGGCGGTGTTGACTGGCTGGGAGGACAGGATGAGGAAGCAGAGACAATTGATACGTATTCTGCCTTTGTTAAAGATATTGATACGGTGCTCATGGGATGGAACACCTATCATCAAATCGTCACAGAACTTTCACCGGATGAGTGGGTATACGATGATTTTACAACTTATGTTTTCACACATAAGGAACAGAAATCTTCCGAAAATATTCATTTTGTAAATACAGCGCCTGCTGATCTGATAAAAAAATTAAAAGAAGAAAAAGGGAAAGGGATTTGGGTCTGCGGAGGAGCAAGTCTTGTACAGCAGTTGATAAATGCGGATTTGATCGACTGTTATTATATCACAGTAATCCCGACCCTTTTAGGTTCCGGAATCCGGCTCTTTGAGAATGGGAAATCCAGAATTGAATTAAAACTTATTCACACCCAGGTCAATAATGGCATGACAGATCTGGTGTACACACGAAGATTATAAAAATAAGGGGGATATTATAATGAAAGCCTTAACTTATATGGAACATGGAAAATTTAAGCTGATAGAAAAGCCGAAACCGGAGCTTCTGAATCCCCGGGATGCCATTGTCCGTGTCACACTTGGCTCTATTTGTACAAGTGACCTTCATATCAAACATGGCTCCGTACCGAGAGCAGTTCCGGGAATCACGGTGGGACATGAAATGGTGGGAATTGTAGAACAAATCGGGGATGAAGTGACAACTGTTCAGCCCGGAGACAGAGTGACGGTGAATGTGGAAACTTTTTGCGGAGAGTGCTTTTTCTGCAGGAATGGTTATGTAAATAACTGCACAGATCCTGATGGCGGCTGGGCGCTTGGATGCCGGATTGACGGCGGACAGGCAGAATATGTCCGGGTTCCTTATGCAGACCAGGGATTAAACAAAATTCCGGATTCTGTGACAGACGAACAGGCGCTCTTTGTGGGAGACGTACTTGCGACAGGATTCTGGGCAGCGCGGATATCAGAAATTACGCCGGAAGATACAGTGCTGATTATCGGAGCAGGCCCGACAGGAATTTGTACCTTATTATGCGTAATGTTAAAAAAACCGAAGCGCATTATCGTCTGTGAGAAAGAAGAAGCAAGAAGAAAATTTGTACAGAAACATTATGAGCAGGTTCTGACCTGTACGCCGGAAGAATGTGAGAAATATGTACAGGAACACTCTGACCACGGCGGTGCAGATGTTGTACTGGAAGTAGCCGGTGCAGGAAACACATTTGAACTTGCATGGAAGTGCGCCCGTCCGAACGCGACAGTGACAGTTGTGGCGCTTTATGACGAAGCACAGACACTTCCTCTTCCGCAGATGTACGGAAAAAACCTGACTTTCAAAACAGGTGGTGTGGATGGCTGTGACTGTGCTGAAATTCTGAAATTAATTGCAGAGGGAAAAATTGATACTACACCTCTTATCACCCATCACTTTGCCCTGGCAGACATTGAAGAAGCCTATCGTATTTTTGAGAACCGGTTGGATGGGGTTATTAAAATTGCAATTACAGAAAAATAACGGAATTGCCTGATTTTCAACGGAAAAGCTTTCGTATCTGACGCTGGTCAATTTCCGTAATCCTTTTTAAAGGGACTCCGGCAGCAGCAAAGGCTTTGTCTTTTAAGTGATCCCGCTTTCGAGCTTCTCTTGTGTCATGGGTGCTGTCATCTAATTCCAGCGCAAAAAGCACATGAAGATCCCTATCGCAAATTACGAAATCCACATGTTTTTGAGCTATTTTGTGAAAATACTTCATGTACTGTCTTTTATCTGTCACAGCCAATAAATCCTTAACGCCGACCTTGGGGCAGATAATATAATGATATTCGTCAGCCACTTCACGCAAAAGGAGATAAAAACGGTACTCCCTTTTCGTAAGGAGATGTTTGGCTGCATAGGGATAGTAGTTCTTTTTACGATATAAAAGAAAGAGCAGTACAAGCAAAAGTAAGCCGATACATATGCAGGGAATGTACCAAAGAGTTTCCATCTGTTGTCACCTCCATAAATTATACTCGAACATATATTCTGTAATATGCTTTATTGTAAATGATTTATGGGAAAATTGCAAGAAAATAATATAATGCAATATAATAGCTCCCCATCTGAGATGAACAGGTGACTTTTTCGAGAAAAGATGATACAATATCCTACAATCTCGGAAAGACTGTAGAAAAATACAGTCGTATATCTGAAAAAAGGGAGGTATTATTTATGAACAGGAAAAAATCATCCGGTTCTGGAAAGAAAGGCAAAATCCTTATGCTGTTGGTGATTATTCTGGCAGCATGCGCTTATTATTATGTGGCAATTCCTGCCATTAATATCCATGCCAGTGGATTCTGGGGATTTCTCATTGCCTTTGTTATTTTTTGTCTGCTGCTTTATGCAGGAAAAAAGGGAGTGCATTCTCCGGGAGAAATCCGACAGTTTAAGCTTTTAAAGCTGGGAGTCGGGCTGGCGGGACTTCTGGTTCTTATTTATGTTGGAGGAAGCATTCTTTCCTCACCGATCGTCAATGCAAAGAAATATCGGGATCTTATGGTTCCGGAAACAGGAGATTTCACAGAGGATATCCAGCAGATCAGCTATGACCAGATTCCTCTTCTTGACAAGGAATCGGCAGCGCTTCTTGGAAACCGTAAAATGGGTAGTATGGTGGACATGGTATCACAGTTTGAGGTAAGCAATCTTTACTCCCAGATTAATTATCAGGGACGTCCGGTTCGCGTCACTCCGCTGGTGTATGCAAGCCCGATTAAATGGCTGACAAATATGAGACAGGGTATTCCGGCTTATATCACGATTGATATGGCAACGCAGAATACTGAGCTGGTGAAAATGAAGGACGGCATCCGGTATTCGGAAGCAGAGTACTTTAACAGAAATATTTACAGACATCTGCGTTTCAAATATCCTACGTATATTTTTGACCAGCTCAGTTTCGAGATTGATGAAGAAGGAACTCCTTACTGGGTATGTCCTGTAAAGAAGTTCAATATAGGACTTTTTGGCGGACAGACCATCGGAAGAGTGGTTCTGTGTAATGCAGTGACCGGTGATTGTAAGGACTATAAAATCGAGGATTGCCCTACATGGGTAGACCGCGCGTATCCGGCAGAGCTTCTGGTAGAGCTTTACAATTATCATGGAACACTGATTAACGGATTTATCAATAGCGTTATGGGGCAGAAAGGATGTCTGAAAACAACAGAGGGATATAATTATCTTGCCATTGACGATGACGTATGGGTATATACAGGAGTTACCTCTGTAAGCGGCGACCGCTCTAACGTAGGTTTTGTTCTTATGAATCAGAGAACAAAAGAAACAAAGTATTATGAGATACCGGGAGCAGAGGAGTATTCTGCCATGGAATCTGCAGAAGGTCAGGTGCAGAACCTTGGATATAAGGCAACCTTCCCGCTGCTTTTAAATATCGCGGATGAACCTACGTATTTTATTGCTCTGAAGGACAATGCAGGACTGGTAAAAAAATACGCCATGCTGAATATCCAGAAATATCAGAATGTAGCAATCGGAGATACTGTAAAACAGTGTGAAAAAACATATCTGAAGATGATCAGGGGAAGCAGCGCCGCAGTTGCCGGAGAAAATACGAAAAAGGTTTCCGGTGTAATTAAACGTATGGCGCAGGGCGTTATTGATGGAAATACCCATTATTATATCGTACTGGAAGGACATGACGATCAGATTTTTGATGTGCCGATTACGGATTTTCTTGGTATCGTTAAATACGATGTTGGAGATCGGATTACGATTTCCTACAATGAAGCAGAACCTGCCAATACCGTGGTATCTGTAGAAGGAGCTGCGGGCAGCGCCGAAGGAAGCGTGGAAACAGAAGGAGTTACAGTTGTTCCGGAGGCAGACGCTGCTTAATTCAGGAACACTTTAGAGTATACCGGATTGAGAGACAAAATCTTAATCCGGTATTTTTTCGGATACATATCAGTAAGAAAGGAGATGAACAGAGTGGCGAAAAAAATATTTACACTTTCTATTGGGGAAGAACTGGAAGATATCTCTGTAGAGCAACTGCTGAAAAGGGAATTTCATTTATCAAAGCGGGAAATAAGCAGAGCGAAATTTCAGGAAAACGGAATCTGTCTCAATGGAGAAAAAGTGCGTGTAAATCAGAAGGTGAAAAAAGGGGATTGTCTGACGGTTTCTTTTGAAGAAGAAAAGACTTCCAATATCCTGCTTCCGTCAGAGGGAAGCCTTTGCGTACTGTATGAGGATGAAGATATGCTTATTGTCAATAAACCGCCCATGATTCCTACTCAGCCTACAGGTCGTCATGCCGCCCGTTCTCTTTGCAATCTGGTGTATGCATATGCTCTCAAACATGAAAAGACTCCTTTAATCCGGCCTGTCGGAAGGCTGGATATGGAAACGTCAGGCGTTGTTGTATTTGCAAAAAACCAGATTGCTGCATCACGCCTTTCTGCCCAGAGAGAAAATGGTACTTTTGAAAAAATATATTATGCCTTTGTCGCGGGAAAAATGGAGAACAAAAGGGGAATCATCTGTGAACCTATTGGGGCTGTGGGATGCGGAAAAGGAAGGGAACGGATTAAGATGCAGGTGTGTGCAGAGGGAAAGCCGGCAGTAACGTTGTATGAAGCAGTAAGAAATTATGAAAATATGGCGCTGGTGCGTCTCAGGTTGAAAACAGGACGAACGCATCAGATTCGGGTACATATGAACTGGCTGGGGCATACACTTTTGGGAGATCAGTTGTACGAGGAAAAAGAACGTGTATCGCCATTATTTTCAAGGGCTGCACTACACGCCGGAGAGGTGAGGCTGCAGCATCCCTTTACCGGAGAAAGTATTTGTGTTTCCGCTCCGTTTCCGGAGGATTTTTGTAAGGCGGACAGAGAGCTTTTGAATGCGGAAGGAATATATGGTTTCAGTGCAGTGCCAGAGGAAAAGAGACAGACTTGCAAGTCATGAAAATAAAATTATTTGGAGAACTACGAGATATGGAGAAAAAACAGCAAAATCAGGATTTTATCATACGTAAGGCAAGGGAAGAGGAGTTGTCGGAGATTTTACAGATTTATGAAACAGCCCGCGCATTTATGCGCCAGACGGGAAATGAAACCCAGTGGGGCAGTAATTATCCTCCCGAGCAATTAGTGAGAGAGGATCTGGAGAAAGGGCAGCTATATGTAGCCGAACAATCCGGTATGTTACAGGGAGTATTCATGTTTGCAATCGGAGCAGATTCTACCTATGCTCATATTGAAGAGGGAAGCTGGAGCTCCCAGGAACCATATGGAGTAATCCACCGTGTGGCAAGCGCAGGGAAAGCCCACGGACTGATTCCGGCAGCACTGAAATATTGCAGGGAGAAAACAGCGCATCTGCGCATCGACACCCACGAAAATAATCATGTCATGCAGCATGTGCTGGAAAAGAATGGATTCAGGAAATGCGGGATAATTTATACGGAAGATGGAAGCCCGCGTATTGCGTTTGAGCTTATCAGATAAAAAACAGTGTTGATTTTTCCGGAGAATGTCTATTATAATGAAAACACAGAAACATCATGTAAGGCTTCTTGATGCATGATTTTAACTGCAAAAATGCAGAAGATATCATAAATCCGCTGCTTGCAGAAGAAGTCCGATACTTAAAGGAAACAGAAGGAGGTCGAGACCAGATGTGTAAATTTTTAGAAGGTATGAGAGCGGAAGTCGCAGCAGAAGCTGGTGCAAAGGCAAGAGAAGAAGGAAATCACGAAAAGCAGTAAGCATGGCTATTAAGATGTTGGCGAGAGGCCGTGATTCAATGGAAGAGATTTCGGAGATGACGGATTTATCATTGGAAGAAATTCAGGAACTGTCAAAAAAAACAGCATAAGAGGAATGTTTTGGGCATATGAAAAAGCTTTCATTTTTCATATGCCCTATTATTTATATTGAAAAAAGAATTCTGATAACTTGATAAAACTATGAGATATAGTTATAATAATAAAAGAAATATACAATTGTTGTGGAATAATATTGGCCGGTAGTGTCAAGTGAGTTATGAAAAACTGAGTGAAAAGAAAAAGGCTCAGATGA
>CATXEA010000012.1 GCA_958367245.1 uncultured Blautia sp. | reverse complement strand
ACTTGTCAGAACATATCACAGCATTGGGATTTAAGAAAACGAAACAAAGTATCTTACCTTATATCAATTTGATGAAAGAATTGGGAATTTTGGAAGATACGGATAATCCGCTGAAACCTTACAATATTGCGAAAACAAAAGAAGAAGTTACGGTATTGATGCATCAATATCTACCGGATTTACCGTCTCAAATGACTTCTGAACAATTATCGGACGATTATTTACATTGTAATGGTGACAACAGGTGGTATGCCGGAAATGGTCTTCGAGCATATCCTCAAAGCCAACAACATTGACCCGCAAACTGACCTTACCATCGACCAGAGTATTGATTTCGGCTCTACTGCCGCTGCTTTTTCCGGCGGGCAGGGAGATTTCTCCGTAGAGTTTGAGCCGTCCGCCACAGCCCTTGAACAGGAAGGCGCAGGTTATGTCGTCGCTTCTCTGGGTGTAGACTCCGGCTATGTGCCCTACACTTCCTACAGCGCAAAAACAAGCTATATGGAAAAACATCCTGAGCTTATTACGGCATTCACAAACGGTCTTCAAAAAGGCATGGACTTCGTGGTAAACCATACACCTGAAGAAATCGCAGAGGTTATCGCTCCCCAGTTTCCGGAATTTAATCTGGAAACCATCACCACCATTGTGAAACGATATTACGATCAGGATACATGGAAAGATAATCTGATTTTTGAGGAAGACAGCTTCAACCTTCTTCAGGATATTCTGGAAGGCGCAGGCGAGCTGAACAAACGCCTCGATTACGAAAATCTTGTTACAACAGAATACGCCAAAAAAGCAGCCGAAAGCTGATATATAGAAGATAGATTATCCCGGCTAAGACCCCAAAAACTCCTTTCCGAAACAGGGCAACCCCTTTCAGAGAGGAGTTTCTTGCAGCTGCTCTATATTTTACAATGTATAAACTAGAATACCGGTAATAATCAGCAGATTTCCAATCAGCTGCCCTCTGTTGAATTTTTCTTTCAGAATAAAATAAGACAACACCATAACAAACACATAACTGAAAGTATCAATGACTGCACCGTATTTCATGTCTACCTTCGTGTATGCGTAAGTATTTAAGAGTAGTACAGCAAAGGAGATTCCATAGGCTGTGATTACCCGCCAGTTCAGATATTCAAAAATCCAGCTTTTATGTTCTTTTTGAGCACTTTGTTTGAGAAGCACCTGCGAAACAGCCGTAAAAAACGTCGCCGCAAACATCAATAAAAAATACGGTTCCATATCTTATTCCGCCTCCTTCTGTTCTGCACTCATAGTTACCACCAGAACTCCGGCAAGCACAATAAAGAGTCCGATTATATTTCGTACAGTAAGATGTTCCTTAAAAATCGTCACCGCCCAAATCTGACTCCACAGAAGATAAACGCTCCTGTTTGCATAACCGATATTCAGATCAAATTTTTTTATCACCTTCTGCCAGCAGAACGCATATAAAAAACAGATAAAAATCATCAAAAAAGCAAAAACATAAACCTTCGGATTTTTTAATCCCCCTGCGCTAAGCTCTCGAGACGCAAACTTTGAAAAAACTCCGGTGAACGAAAACATCATTACACTTAAATGTAAAAAAAGATAATCCTTTACTTTTTCCATATTTCCTCCAGTGAGCACCCATCAATAAATATACAACGGTAAATACAGCTCACAATCTCTTCCAGTTCTCCTTCTTCTTTCACACAAGACACTACATGTCCAATACGGTTTGTACCGTTTTCCATAGGCTCCACTTCATGTCCCACTGAAAAATCAACAGCCACAACATTTCCTCTGGAACGAATTTTCTCAAGTCCAGCTTCGTCAATTCTTGTAATCACTCCATGAACAGGACTCATCAAAAGCTTCGCCATACAAGGACATTTGGTTTTCTCCACTTGAAAATCCAATGGAATTCCCAGTGCATTATCCAGAATTTTTTCGTAAAAATCAAAGCCGAAATATAGTGAAAGGAGCTCCGGAATACAAGTTGCCCCCGTGCGTCCACCCATCTCAATTACAGATACTGTCCATTTTTCTTCTCTCTCTGAATAATCAACAAACACATCTGCATTTACAGAGCAGTTATCAAGTCCGAGCGCTTCCACCCCTTGTTCCATCTGTTTGCGAATTTCTTCTTCCAAAAAAACAGAACAATGATACGGAAACCCGTGCCCTACCGGAATCGTACTTTTCGCTCCGTGATGTACTAACTTCTCATGAGGCGCCAGAAAAACAATCTTACCGTTTTGTACTATACCATCCACACCTATTTCTCTGCCTTTTGCAAAGCACTCCACAAGTACATAATCCTTTCCTGAAGTAACAAGCGCTTCCCTAAACGCTTCCTCAAGCGCAGCGGCTTCTTTCACAATAGTAATTCCACGGCTCCCTGAGCTGTCCACCCTTTTCACAACCACAGGAAATCCCAATTCCTCTGCGGCAGCTTTCGCCTCAGAAAAATCACAAACCTTTTTAAAGTTCGGCGAACACACACCTCCACGAGCAAAAGCATCTTTCATGACTGCCTTATCTGTCGCCCGTATGGCTGCTGCCTCAGACAAACCCGCAAGTCCCAGCTTTTCACAGACATATCCTATCGTCGCCACAGCCACATCTGTTCCTGTGGTACAGATTCCTGCAATCTGCTCTTCTTGGGCGGCCGCCAAAACCTTTTCCTTATCTGTCGTATTAATATAGTAAACCTTATCCGCCAGAGCAAAACCCGGATAGTTTCCCCAAATGCTGACAACAATGGTAAAAAGCCCCCTGTTTTTCGCAGTTTTGATAAGAGGCACCTGATAGACGCCAGCTCCAAGAATCATAATTTTCTTCATCCGTCTTTTCCCTCCCGAGAAACCTCTTCTTTCACAAGATTTTTAATATCTTCCCTGCCAGAAGCATTTACAGTCTCCCTTACGATATACTGTGGCGTATTGTTCAGAATCATAATAATTTTTCCGATATACTCTCCTATCACGCCAAGAACCATAAGTACAAGCCCAAACATTACAGCCATCACACAAAGCGACGAAGACCATCCTACAGCTACATCAGGATTCAGAATCTTATTAATCACTACGAGTAATGCCACCAGAACTCCACCGATTGCCGAAAAAATCCCCAGAAAAAATGAAATTCTAAGAGGAATTACAGAAAAATTCCAGTACGCCAGCCACAGATTCAGAAGTTTCTTAAAGGTATATCCGGAATTTCCAAATTCACGTTTATGATGCTCTACCGGTACATTACCGATATTGTGAGTGACACGATAAAAAATCCCGTCAATATACGGATTAAAACTTTCATACTTTATCACCTCATCACGGACGGCTCTGGTAATCATCCAGAAATTACTGGACACAATATCTTTCGGACGATTCAGCATGACGCGGGAACTGACCTCATTCAGTTTGCTTGTAAGATTTTTCAGCGGAGAATTTTTTCTCTTTGGATAAACTCCGTAAACCACATCAAATCCTTCTTCTATTTTATAAATCAGCTTGAAAATCTGAGATGGATGTGTCTGAAGATCATCATCCATTCCCAGCACATAATCGCCTTTTGTATAATGTATTGCAGCCATCAAAGCATTGTGCTGACCGAAATTACGCATCAAATTCACACCGCACACATTGGAATACTCATCTGCAAGCGTACAGATTTCCTCAAAAGTTCTATCCTTAGATCCATCATTGACAAGAATAAACTCACAGGAATATCCCTTATTCTTTTCAAATTCCTCCATTACTAGCTCCACCACCTTACGGATGGATTTCTCTGAATAATAGCATGGTATCACAATTGACACTAACATTTATTTCACCGCTCCTTCTTTTGCAAGAAAATCATAGAAAATCGGTCCGCCTCCCGTATGTAGGAATAAGACTTTTCTGTTCTTCAAACCATTTTCTTCTATATACTTCTCCATTCCCAGAAACGCTTTCCCTGTATACACGGGATCAAGAGGAATACTGTTTCTTCTATATTCTTTCTTGATACAGGCGCGAACCTCCTCATTATAGCAGCCATATCCCCCAAGTCTGTAATTATCCAACAAAATAATCTCTTTTTCATACTCCTTGGGAAGCTCCTGTCCTGACTTGATAAAAAAATCTCGAACTCCATCTGCAATGATGTCAAAAGCACGCTCCTTTTCCCTTGAAGAAATCATAATTCCACAAATCTTTTTGGAATCTTTCGCCAAAAGATGCCCGCAAATTAGACCACTCTGCGTCGCACCTGTGCCTGACGGACAGAAAAGATAGTCAAACTCCCATCCTTTTTCCTGCTCAAAAGCTTTAATTTCCTCATATGCCTTTGCGTAAGCCATTGCAGCCGTCCCCTCATTTCCTCTACCAAAACGATCACCGTAAATATAATAGGGTTTCTTTCCTTTTGTGCGTAGACTTTCCATCACCTTATCTACAGTCAGAGCAATCTCATCTTTTTTGCAATGGATAATTTCTGTCCCTGTCCAGTCGATGAGGAAGGTATTGTATGTTGCCCCCTCATCCTCCTCTGTTTCGTGGGAACATATCATCACACATTCCACATCCCTGCAAAAACACAGATTCGACAAAACACGACAGAGATTGGAATGTCTGCTTCCATAAATAACCATGGAGTCCTTCTGCTTCTGCCTCATATCCTCAAAGAATGCTTCCGCGATCCTAACCTTATTCCCTCCCATGGAAAAGGGAAGCAAATCATCCCGCATAATGTAAAGCTCATTGCCATTATTATTTTCAAATCGTAATTTTTGAATTTCTGTTGCCATCCCGATTCCTTCCTGTAACTATTTTTTTGAATGTTTTTTCTTTTTCAATAATACAAACAACAACAAAACACCTGCTACAACATTAAAACCGATAAGAACTTTAATCATAACATGAATTTCCTCCGGCACTTCCGCATCTCTTGGCAAAATTGTCGGCGTAGGAGTTGGTTCCGGAGTCGGCGTAGGGGTCGGTGCCATATCCTTCGCTTCTTTTTTCTTTCTGTCAGCTACTTTTTGAGCCTTTATTGCCTCATAATTCGAAAAGCCGTAATCCATCAGTTTCTGTGTATCATGAATATAATCCAGTTTTCCACTGCGAAGGACTGCACTAACCAGCGTAATACCGTCCCTTTTTGCCGCCGTCAAAAGCGTATTGCGAGCAGCCTTTGTATAACCGGTCTTACCGGCAATAATTCCTTTACAGTAGTATTCCCCTTCTTCAAAAAACATGGCATGGTGATTCATCAGACTTCTTGAATCTGCATACATATTGGTAGGCGGAATTGTATAACCGGTCTTGGAATTGATTTCCACAAAAGTAGGATTTTTGATTGCCTCCCGAAGAATCAATGCCATATCATAAGCTGTAGAATAATGCTCTTTATCATGAAGCCCACTGGCATTTGTGAAATGCGTTCTCTTACAGCCAATCTCCTTTGCCCGATTATTCATCATTTTAGCAAAGTTTTCCTCACTGCCTCCAATCTGTTCCGCAACCTGAACAGATATTTCATTCGCCGATGTCAAAAGCATAGCATAAAGACACTGTTCCATGGTAAAAATTTCTCCTAGCCTAGCATCGATATGAGAATTATCAGGTGTTACATACTTTACCGCATTTTCCCTGATGGTAACCTTGTCTGTAAGGGAAGAATTTTCAATTGCTACAAGAGCAGTCATCACCTTCGTGGTACTTGCCGGATATCGTTTTTTGTTCATATTCTTATTATAAAGAACCTCCCCAGTCTCCCCGTCAATAAGAACACCTGTACCTGTGGCAATTTCCGGCTCTTTCAGCTTCTTTTCTGCAAAAACGCCTACTGTGTTACCCAAAATCAAAACCATACACAAAAACAGACAGCCCCAAAGTCTTCTGTATGAAAATCTTTTCATTGATAACCTCCTATTATTATGAATTTCCCTAATCCATAAACTTTTCTAAAAGATATATTAAGTCTGTCACATTACCTTCCATCTGTCAACGAAAACATTCCCCCATTGACACCGTTCTCCCTCCTTGCTACAATTTTAATAAGAAAATTACAAAAAAGAGGAAAAAAACCATGAAACTCAACCCTTTTTGCATGTGCTGTGCAATGAATAAGCAGGAAAAAAACATCCGTCACTTTAAGGATGAAGAGAAAAAAGTCACTTATATGAAAGAAGTCTGCCGACGTTTTTCCCAGGCAGGGGAAAACGACTGTGCGCCGAGCATTTCCGTGGAACTGAGCAAATATTACAGTGAATTCTGGAATGTTCCTGAAAAGGATTACACAGAAATCAAAAAAGAATTTAACAGCCTGATGATGGGACTGGAAGACAGCCTGCGCGCCATAATCCGTGAATCCCCTGACCCTCTGGAAGCAGCTCTCAATTATGCCCGAATCGGCAATTACATTGATTTTGCAGCAATGGAACACGTAAGCAAGGACAAGGTTCTTTCCATGATCAGAAGTGAAAAGAAAGAACCTCTGGACGAAGCTGAATACGCCCGCTTCAAAGAAGAAATGGCAAATGCCCGCTCCCTTGTCTACCTTACAGATAACTGCGGGGAAATCGTTCTTGACAAGCTTGCCATAGAGGTGCTTAAGGAACGCTATCCGGATACAAAAATCACCGTTATTGTACGCGGAGAGCCTGTAGTCAACGACGCGACAATGGAGGATGCCCGTATGTGCGGTCTTACAGACCTTGTAACTGTTCAGGGCAATGGCAGCAATGTGGGCGGCACCTGGCTTCCGGGCATCGACGCTGCTACACGGAACCTTCTTGACACTGCGGATGTCATCCTTGCCAAAGGACAGGGAAACTTCGAGACTCTCCACGACTGCGGACTGAACGTATACTATCTCTTCCTCTGCAAATGCCAGCGTTTCGTTGAGCTTTTCCATGTTCCGCTGTTTAAAGGAATGTTCGTCAATGAGCACAGAATTCCGGACAACTGGAAATAATTCGTCAGTTTCACAGGGGTATTCCTGTCAGCCTGCACAAAGGCTTTGACAAAATGACGAAAAAGAGCCCTTTCTTTTTTCGTCATTCTGTCAAGAAACCACAGGAAACTTTGTAGGTTTCTGCACTAGCGCGAAATCGTGAATTTCGCTATACTGACAACAGATGAAAAAACGTACAAAAGCAAAAACGTATAATTAATCATTTTTATCATTATCAAATTTGGAGGAGAACAAACATGGCAAGCTTATCATTACAGCATATTAACAAAACATATCCAAACGGTTTCCAGGCTGTTAAAGACTTCAACCTTGAAATCGAAGACAAAGAATTCATCATTTTCGTAGGACCTTCAGGATGTGGTAAATCTACTACACTTCGTATGGTTGCCGGTCTGGAAGAAATTTCCGGCGGTACATTAAAAATCGGCGATAAAGTTATGAACGATGTAGAGCCTAAAGACCGTGATATCGCGATGGTATTCCAGAACTACGCTCTGTATCCTCATATGACAGTATATGATAACATGGCATTCGGTCTGAAACTTCGTAAAGTTCCGAAAGACGAGATTGACAAAGCAGTTCGTGAAGCAGCAAGAATCCTTGACCTTGAGAAACTTCTTGACCGTAAACCGAAAGCTCTTTCCGGTGGTCAGAGACAGCGTGTTGCTATGGGTCGTGCTATCGTTCGTAATCCTAAGGTATTCCTTATGGATGAGCCTCTTTCCAACCTGGATGCTAAACTTCGTGTACAGATGCGTATTGAGATTTCCAAGATCCATCAGAGACTTGGTGCTACTATCATCTACGTAACACATGACCAGACAGAGGCTATGACACTTGGTACAAGAATCGTTGTTATGAAAGACGGTGTTGTTCAGCAGGTTGATACACCTCAGAACCTCTACCAGAAACCAGGCAACTTATTCGTAGCTGGATTCATGGGATCTCCGCAGATGAACTTCCTTGACGCTACAATCGCAGCAAAAGGAAATGACCTTGTTGCTAAAGTTGGCGAATATGAGCTTCTTATCCCAACAGCTAAAGCTAAAGCTCTTAAAGACGGCGGTTATGTAGGCAAAACAGTTGTTATGGGTATCCGTCCAGAAGACATCCATGATTCCCAGATGTTCATCGAAGCAGCTCCAAACGCTCCAATGAATTCTGTAGTTAAAGTTTACGAGCTTCTCGGCGCTGAAGTATTCTTATACTTCGATGTAAACGGAACTCAGGTTACAGCTCGTGTTGACCCACGTACAACAGCTAAGACTGGTGACCCAATCAAATTCGCATTTGATATGGAAAAATCTCACTTCTTCGACAAAGAGACAGAACTGGTTATCACTAACTAATTATAAAATCAGGAGCCCGGGGAATTTTCCCCGGGTTTTTCTTTTTCCCGTTTTATGATATAATCAAAGCAAAATAACTACAGAAAGGACACAGACGATGAAAATACAGCATATACTTCAGAAATGTCTGGAAGACTGGAAGAACATCAGCCGGCTTGATTTCTGCCTTTTAAACCCGGACAGCAGCATCTTTGTTTCCACCTGTGACCGTCCGCTTCCGGCTTCAGCCAAACTGGAAGAATTCCTGCAAAGCAGCGCGCTCCTTGTATCCAATACAAGCTGCTGCCTTTACAAGATTATGAACAATAATCACCTTGCCTTTCTTCTGATCGTGTGGGGACGCGGGGACAGTACAGCAACTATCGGAGAGCTTGCCGTATGTCAGGTACAGAGTCTTCTGACTGCCTATGCGGAAAAAAATGACAAAAATACCTTTATGCAGAATCTGCTTCTGAATACCTATTCAGATGTAGATGCTTTTAACCGCGCCAAAAAGCTTCATATCGCCACTTCTGTCCGCCGTGCAGTCTTCCTTGTAGAGACAAAACAGAACAAGGATGAAAGCGCTCTGGCAACCATCCGCAATATCTTCTCTGCAAGAACCAGAGATTTCATTACCGCAATCGACGACTCCGGCATTATCATTGTTCGTGAGCTTCAGTCAACCGAAACCTTTGAGGATTTAAGCGGCATCGCTTACATGCTTGTGGATATGCTCAATACAGAAGCCATGACCTCAGCCTGGGTCTCCTACAGCAATATTGCCGGAGACATCAGCCAGCTTGCAAACGCCTATAAGGAAGCCCGTACCGCACTTGAAGTCGGCAAAATCTTCTATTCCATGGAAAACGTATTCGGCTATAACCGACTTGGCATCGGCCGCCTCATCTACCAGCTTCCGATTTCCATCTGCGAAATGTTTATCGACGAAATCTTCCGGGATGAAACCCTTGACTCCATTGATGAGGAAACTCTCATCACCATCAAGACTTTCTTCGAAAACAACCTGAATCTTTCCGAAACCTCCAGACAGCTTTACGTTCACAGAAACACTCTGGTGTACCGTTTCGAAAAGCTCCAGAAGAAATTCGGCCTTGATATCCGCACCTTTGAAGATGCGCTGACCTTCAAGCTTGCCATGATGGTTGTAGACTATATCAAATATTCCAGAAGTCATCCCTGATTATTTAAAACTGTTTTTTCACATAAATTAAGAGAGCCGTAAGCTCTCTTAATTTTATTTCAACAGCATAATATGCTCCTCCGGGAAGTATATGTACTTGGGCACACCCTCTGACGCCAGTTCCTGAAAGCTTCCCTTCGGTTTCATCCACCATAGCGGACTGCTGTCTTTATTATCTTTATTTTTCACCAGATACTGATGCTCAAACGGAGTTTCCACACATTCCACAGCTTCTGCGCGCATACAGTTTCTTCCTCCGCTTTCACAGGGACGAAGCCAGTGTCCGCGAATTGCGGCGCAGGTGATATTTCTCTCCACAAAATCCTTTGTATGCAGGATAATATCCCAGTCTGCTGCATAAATCTTATGGTCGTCCAGCTTCTGTACTGCCGTGAAATTCTTGCATCCGGTAAGCCGCGCAGCCTCCACGAGTTTCGGATTCTCAAAAATCTCCTTCGTCTCTCCTGCAATAAGAACGCTTCCGTCTTTCAGAAGCGTCAGCTCCTCACAGAACTTATATGCCTCGTCCCTGCTGTGAGTAACGAGAATCATATCTCCCTGATATTCTTTCAGGAAATTCACCATATCTCTTTGCAGTACGTCCTTCAGATAACTGTCAAGAGCAGAAAAAGGTTCGTCAAGAAGAATCACTTCAGGCTCTCCGATCATCATCCTTGCCAGCGCAACTCTCTGCTGCTGACCTCCCGAAAGCTGGGAAGGATAACGCATTTCCAATCCTACAAGCTGATAACGCTCCAGATAATCCCTTACCTTTTTTTTGCGCTCCGACTTATCCCCACGAAATCCGCAGGAAATATTTTTTTCCACAGTCATAGTCGGGAACAGCGCGTAATTCTGGAAAAGATAACCTACGCGGCGTTCCTGAGGCTTCAGATTTATATGCTTTTCCGAGTCAAAAAGCGTTCTTCCGTTTATAACAATTCTCCCCTCGTCCGGCGTTTCAATCCCCGCGATACACCGCAGCGTCATGCTCTTTCCGCTCCCGGACGCTCCCAGAACGCCCATATTTGAGCCTTCTGTACAAAAATTTACGCGCAGGGTAAAGCCATGCAGCTTTTTTACAATATGAACCTCTAATGCCATCACAGCCACCTTCCTGTCCGCATCCCCCTGCCGGATACAATATTTATCAGCGCCACAATAAAGAAAGAGATGATAAGAATGACTACAACCCAGAAGCCTGCCATCCCGTAATTTCCCGCGGCAGTCTCAGAGGCTATGGCAACAGAAACTGTCCTTGTCTTGCCAAGGATATTTCCGGCAAGCATGGAAGTCGCTCCGTACTCCCCTATGGCACGCGCAAAAGCAAGCACTGTGCCGGAAGCGATTCCCGGTCCTGCCGCAGGCATAACTACCTTCCAGAAAACTGCCCTGTCGCTCATTCCAAGGGTTTTTCCCGCAGAAATAAGATTAACATCCACCTGCTCAAAGGCTGCCCTTGCATTGCGGTACATAAGTGGAAAGGCAATCACAGCCGCAGCTATGATACAGCCTTTCCAGGTCTGTACCACTTTAATATCAAACTGCTCCAGAAGGAAAGCGCCAAAGGGTCTTCTCAGGCTGAATACCATCAGAAGCAGAAACCCAGCAACTGTAGGCGGAAGCACCAGCGGCATTGTAAAAATCCCATCCAGAATCCCCCTCGTAACAGGTTTAAGCTTCATTACCTTACTTGCACAGTACACGCCGATAAAAAAGGCGAGCACTGTGGCGATAAATCCTGTTTTCAGGGAAATCCAGAGAGGACTCCAGTTTATTTCCGCCAAAAACTCCATCATTTTCCTGCTGCCTCGGCTTCCTCTGTCTCAACCTCCGGTTCCTCAGACAAAGCAGCCGAAAATCCATATTCTTCAAAAACCTTTATCGCCTCTTCAGACTGCAGGTATTCCATAAACACTTCCGCTGCCTTCGCATCGTCCTCTGTCGCCTCTGCGCTCTCAATCAACCCTACCGGATAAAGAACCGGTGTCTTTAAGCTGTCTGCCGGAGCTTCCGCGATAATCTCTACCTTATCTGCAACTGACGCAGCGTCGGTGGCATAAACTACGCCAACCTCATTACTGCCCTCACTGATCGCTGCAAGAACTTCCGAAACATTCTTGCCCTCATTGATTTCCATTTTTTCTACATCTTCCATGATTCCCAGATTTGTAAAAATTTCACGGGCATACTGACCTACCGGAACGCTGTCCCCTGCAAGAGCAAGATTCGCGGCATCCGTGATATTCTCAAAACCTGTAACCTTCGTCTCTTGGCCCTTTGGCTTAATCAGGACAACCTTATTCTCAAGAAGATCGACTACGGAATCCTCTTTCACAAGCTTATCCTCTTTCAGCGCATCCATCTGTTTCTGGGCAGCAGAGAAAAACAAATCGCAGCGCGCGCCTTCCTGAATCTGAGTCTGAAGCGTACCGGAGCTGTCTGCATTGTACAGAATCTCTACATCCGGATGGATTTCGTTAAAATCCTTCTGAATCTGTTCCATAGAATTGCTGAGACTGGCAGCAATAAAGGCATAAACCTCACCTTTCACATCATCTGCCGCATATACAGACACAGAGCCAATAGCGCTCATACACAACGCGCCTGCAAGTACTGTCGCCAAAATTTTTTTCTTCATTTCTCTTACCGCCTTTCTTTTTATTCATTTTTATTCGGTTTTATTCGGTTTAGTTATTTTTTATTCTACAGTATCTCTATTGACTTGTCAATTCAATTTATATATGTTATTATAAATTTACTAACAATTTAAAGAAAGAGGTAATTGATATGAAATTAAGCGCCAGAAACCAGTTAAAAGGAAAAGTTGTAAACATTAACAAAGGAGCTGTTAACTCTATCGTATCCATCGATATCGGCGGAGGAAACATTATCACTGCAACAATCTCCTGCTCCGCAGTTGAAGAGCTTGGACTGGAAATCGGTTCCGATGCATATGCTGTTATTAAAGCTACCAATGTTATGGTAGGAGTTGATGAATAAACTTTATACTGCACAGGAAGTCGCAGACAGGCTGAAAATCCGGAAGACCACCGTTTACGAACTGATTAAGCGAGGCGAGCTTGCCTCCTCAAAAATAGGCAAGCAGCTCCGTGTCAGCGAAGAACAGCTCGCACAGTATCTGATGGGCAGCGAACCTGCTCCCCTTCCTGTGCAGCCTTCCGCTTTTCCGCCGGAAAGTTCGCTCCTGAAACGGGATTATCTTCTCCATTCCAACGGGATTCTCCTCTGTGGTCAGAATACCCCCGCTCTGGATTATCTCCTTGGTAAAATCGCAGCTCAGTCCGGCGCTCTCCCGATTCTTCATTCTCATATGAACAGCTACAACAGCCTTTATGCCCTTTATTTCAAAAAGGCGCATATTGCAGCAGCCAGCCTTAAGCCGGAAGATATCACATGCCTGATTCCCGGAGAAAAACTTATCTTACTCCGTCTTTACGATTATCCTCTGGGCTTTTATGTACAGAAAGGAAATCCACTGAATATCCGGACTCTTTCCGACCTTTCGGAAAAAGATGTCAGATTTCAGAACCGAGAGCGCGGAAGCAGCCGGAGAATCTGGTTTGACCGTCATTTAAAAGCCAGCGGTATTTCTGCGGCTTCCATAAACGGATATACAAGCGAAGCAATTTCTGATATGGCGTCTGCCGCTGCCGTTGCATCAGGTTCTGTCGATGCAGCTCTTGGAGAAGCATTTATTTCACGCTACTATCCAAACACAGAATTTCTGTCTCTGGATATGCAAACCATGTCTCTTGTCTTTCCGGCAGAGATGATGAACAATCCCGCATATTCCATTCTTTTGAATCTTGTATGTTCACAGGAATTCCGGGAGGAGCTTCACAGCTTTTCAGGATATGATGTCACCCATGTCGGAGAACTTTCAGAAATATAAAAAAAGAGACCTGAGTCTCTTTTTTTATGCCAGAATTGTCTTACCAATGAAATATCCAAGTACCAGAATACCCAGTACGATTCTGTACCAGCCAAATGCCTTGAAATCGTGTTTCTTTATGTATCCCATGAGGAATTTGATCGCAAGAATGGACACCACAAAGGCAACTACCATACCAACGCCGAGAATCATCAGCTCTGCACCTGTGAAATCCAAACCGAATTTCAGGATTTTCAGGAGGCTGGCGCCGAACATAACCGGAATTCCAAGGAAAAATGTAAATTCCGCCGCAACTGTACGGGAAGTTCCTGCCAGAATACCGCCGATGATGGTAGAGCCGGAACGGGAGGTTCCCGGAATCACGGAAAGCACCTGAAATGCGCCGATAATCAGAGCAGTTTTGAAAGACAGGTCTTCCAGATTCTCACAGACGGCTGTTCTTTTTTTATTATAGTTCTCAATCACGATAAACAGCACGCCGTAGACAATAAGCGCAATGGCAACCACCACATAATTATTAAACTTCTCCTCAATGACATCGTTAAACGGCAGAGCAATCACAATGGTCGGGATACATGCCACAATAATCTTAAACCACAAAATCCACTTCTCTTTATCGCAGTATTTCTCACTGAAATTCAGATATAATCTCGCCCAGCCTGGTTTTTTATTTATGGCTGCCTGCATTTTTTTAGGAATTTTCTTTATGCAGAAGGGCCAAAGCTTATTCCAGTACAAAACAACTACCGCAAGAATCGCTCCAAGCTGAATAACTACAAAAAACAAGTTTTTAAATTCCTCTGTCACATTCAGCTTCACAAATTCATCCACAAGTATCATATGTCCGGTACTGCTGATAGGCAGCCATTCTGTGATTCCCTCCACAATACCGAGAAGAATAACCTTCAATAATTCAATAATTTCCATTTCTTCCCCTTTCTTTTTTTGTTCTCCCTGTCTTTAACGGGAAAGCCTCTTTTTTTGCTTCACTATTTCAGTATATTCTTTATTTTAAGTTCTGTAAACTGTTTTTCTGTATTACCTGTTTTACCCAAAAATACCGCACACCCTGTCAGATGTGCGGTACTGTGTGGTATTTATTATTTATTATCTTTTATCAATCGTTGCAATGTCAATCAGGGTCAGGTTATTGAGGTCTGTGTTCTCAAGACTTGTCACAAGCGCTTCTGCTGTGTCAAGGGATGTCAGAACATTTACGCCTGTCTCGATAGCATTACGACGAATCAGGAAGCCGTCCTTCTGATGCTCAACACCCTGAGGCGGAGTATCAATGACAACGTCAATCTTATGTCCAAGGATAAGGTCCATAAGGTTCGGAGCAGGCTGCTCAAGCTTATTGGTACGGATTACTTTGATTCCGTTCTCTTTGAGAACCTTTGCAGTTCCAAGTGTTGCATAGATACGGTAGCCCTGTGCTTCGAATCTTCTTGCAATCGGAATAATGTCCTCTTTATCCTCGTCTCTGACTGTGATAATCATATTTTTGTGTTTCGGAAGACGGATACCGGCTCCGATGAAGGCTTTGTAAAGAGCTTCATTGAAGGTTTCCGCAATACCAAGACACTCGCCTGTAGATTTCATTTCAGGTCCAAGGCTGATATCTGCTCCACGAATCTTTTCGAAGGAGAATACCGGCATCTTGATTGCGATATGTTTCGCTTCTTCCTGTAATCCCGCTTTATATCCGAGATCTTTCAGTTTGTATCCGAGAATTACCTTTGTTGCAAGCGGTACGATCGGAATTCCTGTTACCTTGGAGATATAAGGAACTGTACGGCTGGAACGCGGATTTACTTCGATAACATATACTTCTTCACCGCATACGATAAACTGAATGTTAATCATACCTACAACGTGAAGCGCTTTTGCAAGACGGCGTGTATACTCTGCGATAGTTGCCTTTGCATTTTCGCTGATTGTCTGTGCCGGATATACGGAAATACTGTCTCCGGAGTGAACGCCGGCGCGCTCGATATGCTCCATAATACCAGGAATCAGGATTTCTTCGCCGTCACATACAGCGTCAACCTCGATTTCCTTTCCTACCAGATATTTATCTACCAGAATCGGGTGATCCTGTGCAATCTGATTGATGATTCCGATATATTCTTCAACGTCTTCATCGCTTACTGCGATTCTCATTCCCTGACCGCCAAGTACATAGGAAGGACGTACCAGAACCGGATAACCAAGTCTGTTTGCCACTTCTTTTGCTTCCTCTGCAGTAAATACGGTATCTCCCTTTGGTCTCGGAATCTGGCACTGCTCAAGAATTCCGTCAAAGAGTTCACGGTCTTCTGCTGCGTCTACGTCTTCTGCGGAAGTACCGAGAATCTTAACTCCCATCTTAATAAGAGCTTCTGTAAGCTTGATAGCTGTCTGTCCGCCGAACTGAACAACTGCTCCGTCCGGTTTCTCAATATTTACAACATTCTCAACATCTTCCGGTGTAAGTGGCTCGAAATACAGTTTGTCTGCAATATCGAAGTCTGTACTTACTGTTTCAGGGTTGTTGTTGATAATGATTGTTTCGTATCCTTCTTTTGCGAATGCCCATGTACAGTGTACGGAACAGAAGTCGAACTCAATACCCTGACCGATACGGATCGGACCGGAACCAAGTACAAGAACTTTCTTTTTATCCGGAGTTGCAATGGCTTCGTTTTCGGTTTCTTTGTCGCCGTATACAGAATAGTAGTACGGAGTAGCAGCCTGGAACTCACCCGCACAGGTGTCAACCAGCTTATATGCCGCTTTAATTCCGCATTCTTCACGCATAGCTTTAATCTCGTCTTCTGTCTTACCTGTCATGCGGGCAATGACATTGTCCGGAAATTCCATGCGTTTCGCTTCCAGAAGAAGTTCTCCTGTAAGCTCCTCTGTCTGCAGAGCGTTCTCCATCTCAACGATTACTGCGATTTTGTCAATGAACCAGCGGTCAATCTTTGTAATATCATAGATTGTCTCCTGCGGAATTCCTTTGCGGATTGCTTCTGCAATCTTCCAGATTCTGCGGTCGTCCACAACCTTCAGCTCTTCAAGAAGCTCTTCTTCTGTAAGATGGCTGAAATCATAGGACTGCAGGCAGTCTACATGCTGCTCAAGGGAACGGATTGCTTTCATTAAAGCTCCCTCAAAGTTTGTACAGATACTCATAACCTCTCCGGTAGCTTTCATCTGGGTGGTCAGAGTTCTCTTGGCTGTGATAAATTTATCGAATGGAAGGCGCGGAACCTTAACTACACAGTAGTCAATGGTCGGCTCAAAGCTTGCAAATGTATTTCCTGTAACTGCGTTCGGAATTTCATCCAGTGTATATCCAAGCGCAATCTTGGATGCAACCTTGGCAATCGGGTATCCTGTTGCCTTACTTGCAAGAGCTGAGGAACGGCTCAGACGTGGATTTACCTCGATTACACAGTATTCGAAGCTCTCCGGATGAAGAGCGAACTGTACGTTACATCCGCCTGTAATTCCAAGCTCTGTAATGATGTTCAGAGCGGAAGTGCGGAGCATATTACACTCTTTCGCTCCCAGTGTCTGTGTCGGAGCAACTACGATGGAGTCTCCTGTGTGGACGCCAACCGGGTCTACGTTTTCCATGTTACATACGGTGATGCAGTTTCCTGCGCTGTCACGGATTACTTCGTATTCAATCTCTTTCCATCCGGAGATACATCTCTCTACAAGAACCTCTCCTACACGGGAAAGACGAAGTCCGTTCTCCAGAATTTCAATCAGTTCAGGCTCATTGTACGCGATACCGCCGCCGCTTCCGCCAAGTGTGTATGCAGGACGCAGAACAACCGGATAACCGATGGTATTTGTGAAAGCCACACCGTCTTCTACAGTTGTAACAACCTTGGAAGCAGCGATCGGCTCGTTAATCTTTTCCATGGTATCTTTAAATGCCTGACGGTCTTCCGCTCTCTTGATGGTGTCAGGAGTCGTACCGATAAGACGAACATTGTGCTCTTTTAAGAAACCGCTCTCTGCAAGTTCCATTGCAAGGTTCAGACCAGCCTGTCCGCCAAGGGTAGGAAGAACGCTGTCCGGTTTCTCTTTTATAATCAACTGTTCTACAACTTCTACTGTCAGAGGTTCGATGTAAACTCTGTCAGCCATGTCTTTGTCTGTCATGATGGTTGCAGGGTTGGAATTCAGAAGTACAACTTCGATGCCTTCCTCTTTCAGAGCACGGCATGCCTGTGTTCCTGCGTAGTCGAACTCTGCTGCCTGACCGATGATAATCGGGCCGGAACCAATAACGAGTACCTTTTTAATGTCTTTCATCTTTGGCATTATTTATTCCCTCCCATCATTTCTACGAATTTATTATATAAGGAGCTTGTATACTGCACTCCTTCGTCGGCTGCCGGCTGGAACTGAACTGTAAAGATTTTCTTTCCAATGTATTCCAGACCTTCATTTGTGCCGTCGTTTACATTTGTATAAGAAACTTTTGCGATGTTTTTCTCCTCAAGAGCAGAGGCGTCAACTGCATATCCGTGACCCTGGGAAGAAATATAGGTCATTCCTGTCTCCATTCCCTTAACCGGATAGTTGCTTCCTCTGTGTCCGCATTTCATCTTATAAGTATCTCCGCCTGCTGCAAGTGCCATAAGCTGATGTCCAAGACCTACGCCCATAACCGGGATTTCCGCCTCATACAGCTTCTTTACTTCCTCGATAACGGAAGGATTTGCCTTCGGGTCTCCGGGGCCGTTGCTGAGAAGGATTCCGTCCGGAGCATCCTTCAGGATTGTTTCTGCGCCGGTATGTGCAGGGTAAACCGTTACCTGACAGCCTCTGTCTGTAAGAGCAGCTACAAGGCTGTTTCTCACACCGAAGTCCATAAGCGCAACCTTCGGACCATTTCCCTTCACAAGCTCTTTCTCGCGGCGGCTTACAGTTTCTACTGCATTTTCTTTTTTATATGCTTTTAAACGCGGGATAATTGTATCTAAATCATAATTCTCATCAACCGTGATCATACCGTTCATGGTACCTTTCTCGCGAAGGATTCTGGTCAATGCTCTTGTGTCAATCCCTGCAATACCCGGTATATCATGTTTCATTAAGAAGTGCTGGATTGTGTCCACGCTTCTGAAGTTGCTTGGAACGCGGGATAATTCACGAACAATCACTCCGTCAACCCAGGTGTTTCTGGATTCCTGATCCTCATAGCAGATTCCGTAGTTTCCGATTAACGGATATGTCATACAAACTGCCTGTCCCAGATATGTCGGGTCTGACATGACTTCCAGGTAACCTGCCATGGAAGTATTAAAGACGATTTCGCTGATAACTTCTCTTGTAGAGCCAATGCTCGTTCCTGTAAATACATGGCCATCTTCTAATATCAGAAATGCTTTCATACAATCTCCCTTTCTGTTTCGTTTATTTTATCCTAAATCTTCGAGATTATATCACATCGAAATTTCTTTTTCAACACAATGTGACACTAAAAATAATTCTGTTTTGCTCAAAAAAATTTATAAGGTATTTTGTGCCTTTTGGAAGAAAAATTAAAAAAAATAAAAAAATTTCAAAAAACCTATTGACTTTTATCCTGACATGGGTTATTATAATCAAGCAGTCGCGAAACAGCGATCGAACATAAGAAATGCAGGAGTGGCGGAATTGGCAGACGCGCAGGCTTCAGGTGCCTGTGGTCGCAAGATCGTGTGGGTTCAAGTCCCATCTCCTGCATTATTTTTTTATCTAAATCGCAGAAAACTCAGATAAATACGGGAAGCCGCAGAATTACCGGGCTTCCCGTGTTTTTTATCGAATATTCTTTATCATATAATTGTATATCTTTCTGCTTGTGGCATCGTCGTAGTGGGTGCCGTCCGTTGTGCGATACCCTGATTTTTCCAGATGTGTATAAAGATCTATATATCTTGCGCCCCGAACTGAGGATTTCATTCGGGCATTGAAATCCCTGATTTCCTCATTGTCCACAAAAGGATCCTTCTCCACCTGTCCAACAGCCATGATATAAACTCTGGCTCCTTTCGAACGCCAGACCGGAATCTTTTCATTCAGCCATGTAATATAATTAGAAATATTATACGGATCGTTCACACCAAGCCAGATTACAATGTCACTGTTCTTTTTCAAAGCTTTTTCCGCTTCTTTTACTGCTGTTTCTGCCAGCCATTTATAACCCATGCTTATCTTGCAGATCCAGGTCGTTTTGCCTCCTATCAGCTCTTCCAGCATCACAGTCCTCGAATCCCCGATAACCATAAGCGGACGCTCCTCTGTCCGCACAGGCTCACTGTAAGCCCCATAAACCCGGCTTCCGGGATTTCGGCTGTATGCCCTCACACGGTAAAACCATTTTTTCCCCTCTGTATTAGTATCCTGAAAAGAAACTGTCTCCTTTCCCGAAAGGACTGCAATCCTCCTGTATGGTCCCTCTTTTTTCTCAGAACGTATCACCTGATACCCGTCTGCTGACGGAACTTTTTTCCAGTTTAACTGTGTCATGGAAACGCTTCGTTTCTCCGCCAGCTTCAGACTTGCCTTCGACGGAGCTGTTTTTACCTGAAGTTCCTGCGACATACCACTGTAGACTACCTTGTTCCCCTTCTTATTGTAAGCCCGTATCTTATACCTGTAAACGCGGTCCAGAGAGCCTTTCAGCACAATTTTACGCTCCGCTCTGGCGCTGATATTGCCCACACGCCTGAATCCTTTGTCCGAACCATAATAGAGATAAATGTGGTATCCTCTCGCATGTTTCACCTGATTCCACGTAAGTGTCACTTCATTTTTATGCGCTGTTCCTTTGAGAATTGGAACGTTCGGTTTCGCAGGCGCCGCCGCCCTTACCGGAGCTGCGCACAGAAAAACAAGAAACAGTACCAGAACCCCCGCATATCTGCTTTTTCTTTTCATAAACCTTCCCCCTTTATACGGAAAACACCGGTCTGCAGAAGGCTGAACCTTCTGCATAACCGGCATTTTCGTAGTGTTTCACCACAAGGATGAATCTGTGACTGTCAGAAAACCTCACAGCCGCAATATTTTATTTTAAAGATTCCTAATTGGCATTATTTAATCTTAACGCCCTTTACAGTACATGGCGCGCCGTAAATGTTTTTGCCATTTACTTTTTTATACGCGCGAACACGGAAGTAATATGTCTTTCCGCTGGAAAGTCTGCTCTTGGAGTAGGACAGCTTGCTTGTAGTTGTAAGACGGGTTGTCGCGCTCTTGGAGCCTGCTTTCTTTCCGTAGTAAACCTGATATCCGTCAGCGCCGGAAACTTCCTTCCAACTAATAGTTGCGTAACCCTTCTTGGAAGACTTCACAGAAATAGAAGGTTTATCCAGAGCTACCTTTATCTGCTTTCCGGCAGACTTAGACCATTCAATAGGATTCTTGTCCGCATCCTGAACCTTAACTGTTGTTGTCAGCTTATATGTATAGGTTTCGCCTGCTTTAATATCCCTGTCAATATATTCGTTCTCGCCGAATTCCGGATCTACAAGCTCGCCCTCTTCCCAGGTCTCAATAGTCTTATAGCTTCCGCTTCCTGTTCTCTTTTCAAGCTTATAGCTTGCATTGTCGCTGGTGGAACCTACTGTCACTTTAATCTGTGACCAGTCAGATGCCAGAGAAGTGGATAATTTCGGAGTAACCATTGTAATCTTGGATCTTGCACTGGAGTTACAGTTGAATCTCTGAGGTACCACGTTTCCAAGAGTGGAGAAATCAACCTTGGATGTACTGCTCAGAGTATTGTATTTACCATCAAGAAGAATACCGAGAGCCTGGAAACCGCCTGAACCGCCTTCAAACTTGGTAATCTTATTGTTGCGCAGGTCAAGCATCATACCTGCGTAACCATTGCAGTTGAAACTTGTGATTGCATTGTCGCTTGCATAAATCTCAATCAGCTCAGGCATCACAGAGCTGTCAATATTCTTGTAATACAGACCTGCGTTTGTCTGGCTTGTAAATTTGTTCTTGCTTGCGTTAATTATCTCAACCTTTTTCAGATATTTGGAAGAAGGCATATTGACCTTGGTAAGCGCATTATCTGAATAGTTGATTGTTTTCATTCTGGTACATTTTCTCAGGTCCAGTGTGCCTGAAAGGTCATTTCCGCTCACATTGATATTTTCAAGTCTTGTGTTATATTTTAAATCCACTTTTTTCAGCTTGTTTCCGGGTACGGATAAGGTTGTCAGATATGGCAGATATTTTAGTCCTTTTAATTCCTTGACTCCCATATTTGCCAGTTTCAGTTCTGTAGCCGCTTTTTTCTCTGAATCGGAAAGCTTCTTGTTTCCATCGGTATCAAATGCATTCAGGACATACTCGCGGAATACTGCATCCGGAAATGTACTTGAACTGATAGAGGTCTCAGAAGCCTCTGCTGCCTCTGAAGTAAAATTCTCATCCTCAAGAACAGGAACCTCCTCCTCTGTCTCTGCTGCAGCTTCAAATTCCTGCGCTTCTGCTTCCGCTTCAATTTCCTGAACCTGTGCGCCGTCAGAAAATTCTGCACCCCAGACAGAAACATTTGTCATTAACATAGCTGTACTGAGTACGCCTGCCATACATGCCTGGAACATTTTTCTGTTTCTCATTATTTATCTCCTCACTTTCTGAATTTTACGGAAGATTCGGCACTCCCCATCATACACCTGCCAAATCCATCCATTTTTAACTTATTACATGATACTAAGTTATCACATTTCTTACAAAAGTGCAACTATTTTTTACACATTTGTTACTTTTGTTAATATTTACCAGTTTTACCTGCCTTTTTTCTATGTCTCATCTATTATACCAAAGAGAAACAGGCTCTCTGTAAGAACCTGTTTCCCCTTATTCGAATCCCCGCTTTAGGACCTTTTCTTATTTCCATTCCCGGTCATTCCACCGGTTTTTCTTCCATCCCCCCGTCTTCGCAGGAATCTTCCCCTTCTTTTTCGCCGGGTTCGTCCGGCTCGTCCTGACTGAAGCTCCCGCAGTCGGCGTCCTCCGAAGTTTCTTCCTTGGGAAAATTGTCTTCCCAGTTCTCCTCAATCACATCGTCTGCACATTCCTCTGTTTCAGGCTCCGGCTCTTCAAAAGCACATGCTGTACCGCAGTACGGACAGTAAGATACTTCTTTATCTATCGCTTTACCGCATGACCGGCAAACCTTCTGCCCTCTCATCCCGGCAGCCTGTCTTTTATACTCTCTGATTTTACGAATATGCTGACGAACCTCTTCGCAGAGCACTGTAATCTCCGGCTCCATCTCCTCGCCGCTCTCGAATCTCTTATAAATCAGATTCCCCACGTCAATCAGAATCTTATCTACCATCCGTTCTTCCCCTGAAATCCTGTTGCGAAGCTTCTGCACTTCATAAATCTGCTCTGCCCGCTCCCCGATTTCTCTGGCTGTTTTCGTAAGAGTTTCCCCAAGACCATCAAAAAAATCTGCTCCCATAATTACCTTCTCCTTTCTGACTGCTGTTATGCCTGCTGTTCCAGAAGAGGCATTTCCTGTCCTCTTAAAAGAATCTTCGGCCCTCCGTTGCCTTCGATATATCCCCTCGTTATGATTACCTGACCGATGCTGTCATCCTTCGGAATCTCATACATAATATCAAGCATATATTCTTCAAGAATTGCTCTCAGCGCTCTGGCTCCCGTATTCTTCTCCAGAGCCTTCTTCGCAATCGCGCGGAGCGCATCGTCTTCAAATTCAAGTTTCACCTCATCCAGAGCAAGAAGCTTCTGATACTGCTTCAATATCGCATTTTTCGGCTCTTTAAGGATTTTTACAAGAGCATCCTCATTAAGACCTTCCAGCGTAAAGATAATCGGAAGACGACCGATAAATTCCGGAATCATACCAAAGGAACGGATATCCTCTACCGTCACTTTCTCCAGAAGATGAGGATCGTTATCATATTTATCTTTCAAGTCTGCATAGAAACCAATGGACGCCTGCTTATTCAGTCTCTCTTTGATAATATTCTCCAGATCCGGGAATGCGCCTCCGCAGATAAAAAGAATATTTCTTGTATTTACTGTGGTAAGCGGAACCATCGCATTTTTGCTGTTTGCTCCTACCGGAACCTCCACGTCGCTGCCTTCAAGAAGCTTGAGCATTCCCTGCTGTACAGCCTCTCCGCTTACATCCCGCTGATTTGTATTCTTCTTTTTCGCGATTTTATCAATCTCATCAATGAAGATGATGCCGTGTTCCGCTTTCTCCACATCATTGTCGGCTGCTGCAAGAAGCTTGGAAACGACACTCTCGATGTCATCGCCAATATATCCCGCCTCTGTAAGTGAGGTCGCATCTGCGATAGCAAGGGGCACATCAAGAAGCTTCGCAAGCGTTTTTACCAGATAGGTCTTACCGCTTCCTGTAGGTCCGATCATCAGCATATTGGATTTCTCTATCTCAATCTCATCCATCGTATTGGTGGCAACTCTCTTATAGTGGTTATAAACCGCTACAGACATAACCTTCTTCGCTTTCTCCTGACCGATCACATACTGGTCAAGAGTAGCCTTTATCTTATGAGGAGCCGGAATATTCTTAAGGTCGATTACCGGCTTGGATTCCTCCGCTTTCTTTTTTTTCTTAATTTTTTTGGTCTGAGACATCGGATTCTGGAAACTGCTCAGGTCTATCATGCTCACATTCGGCATGTTCAACAGGTCTGAATAGTTAAATTTACCATCACTGAACTGCTGATTCATGGAATTGAAGCTTTTCTGCATACAATCGGTACATATATGTATATCATTGGGAAGACTGATCATCGGCCCTGCCTGACTCTCCGGTCTCCTGCAAAGGAAACAGAATTTCTCATATTCATCATCCTTCTCTTCTGCATCCTCTGCATTTACGATTTCTTTCTCTTTTACTTCTTCTTTATCATTATACTTCTCTGACATAATGACTCCTTTCACTGCCTTGGCTTATTTTGAATTATACCACAATCCTTCTGTGTATCAAATAAACTTTTTATAAAAACTCATGTTATATATGGAAAAAAGGGATACCCTCCTGCGGCATCCCTTCTGTTCTTATTTCTTACTGCGGACGAAAATCAAATGTAACATCCAGCGTTGTCTCTGCGTATCCCTCATCTGTAAATCTGGCAACACAGACTTCAACTGTTTCGCCTGCCTCGTAATGCTGAAGCTTCTCCAGAAGATCCTTCTCGCTGCTCACCTGAAGACCGTCCAGAGTTTCCACAATATCGCCTTCCCGGATTCCCGCTTCATCTGCCGCTGCCCCCGGAACTACTCCACTGATAAAAGCGCCTATCGGCATATCATACATCTGGATAACCTCCTGGGAACGGTTTCTCAGCCTGATTCCCATATATGCAGCCTTCTCTTCGTCTACAATTTCCCTCGTCTTACGATTCATAATATTCTCAAGGATGGGCTGCGCCTTGGAGATGGGAATGGCATAACCCATACCCTCTACTGCATAATCTGCATATTTCGCAGAATTAATCCCGATCAGTTCCCCCTGCATATTAAGAAGAGCGCCGCCGCTGTTTCCGGGATTTATCGCAGCGTCTGTCTGGATTAAATCTGTGCCGCTTCCATCCTCTGTACTTATATTTCTGTTCAGGGCGCTGACCCATCCGGAAGTAACCGACTGTCCGTAGCCAAGCGCATTTCCAATGGCTACTACCTGTTCTCCTACAGTCAGAGAATCCGAGCTTCCAAGCTTCGCAACCTTAATCCGGCTTAAAGTATCCTCCGGAATATCCGCTTTCTTCACAGTCACCACAGCAAGGTCGTTCATTTCATCTGTTCCCTTGATTTTAGCTGTCACTGCATCTTCCAGATTCAGATCTCCGTCTCCTGTGACAAGATTTAAGGATTCTTCTTCTGCATTTTCTACATCGTCTCCAATAAAGCATACGCTCAAAGTAGAGGAATCTTCCACTACATGATTATTCGTCGCGATAAAAAGCTCTTCTTCGTTCTCTCCCACGATAATTCCGGAACCGCTCTCAGAACTTCGCTTCTGATATGTCGCATATCCGAAAAAACTTGGAATTTCTTTAATGCTTACCGTCGTAATCGCCACAACTGCAGGCATAGTCGCTTCTGCTACCTCTGCCACAGAGCCTTTACCCGATGCAGTCTCCCGAGTTCCTTTCGACGTATATTCCGTAATCGTATCTGTGCTTCCTATACGTACCGTATCTTTATCGTCTCCTGCGTACCTGTCTGCCGCAGCCTTCATTCCCCAGAAAACTCCTCCGGCAACAACTCCGAATACTACAGCGAGGGCAATTGTCGCAATCAGCTTCCGCACAAAAGAATTCGGTCTGTTCTCCGGCTTATCCTGTTTCCCGGAGCCGTCGTCCAAATCCGGTTCTTTCTGCCCTAAATGGTAATGTTCATATCTGGGCTCAGGCGGATTCAGTTCTTCAAAATCCTCTCTGCCATCACTCATGAATTACAGCTCCTTTCTATACTGTGAAAGAAACTTCTCCATATTTTTGATTTCCGTGGAAAGTTTCTTCTTTTTATCATTTTATGAATTCAGTATAGCAACGAATTGTGTTCAAAATGTGACAATTCTCGTAAAATGCAGTGAACGCATTTTCCTTATTTCTTTTCCCAATAAGACGGATTCATTGTGCAGATACGAATCAGCTTTTCCGGAAGTTTTTTGTATCTTTTTCCCAGAAAATATCCTGCATACTTGGCGCCGCTCTGTACGACCAGCTTTGGCACAAGCCAGATACGCCCCTGCTTCACAAGGTAACAAAATGTTTTTTTCACAAGACGGAGTCCTTCTCCTTCCGACGGTACTTCGTCAAAAATCTCCGGATGTTCCGCCTGGGAAACTCCCAGATCAAAATTTCTGTGAAACTGCTCAATGGCAGTATAATTATGGGAATGGTATACTTTTGCATCTGCTGCATAGGCAACGCCATACCCTGCCTTCACCAGATTTCCCGCATAAATCATATCCTCATTAAAAATTGCGCGGCGTACAAATCCGCCCAGCTTCTCATAAATTTTTCTGTCATAAGCTGCGCACACATTGGAGCAGAAATAAGTTTTTATTCCATATTTCTCAATATCCTTCCTGCATTTTACTGAGGATTCATCCGGATAGTTGAACGACCGGGTATATTTTTCGATAAAATTACAGTCTTTTGCAGGAAGCTGTCTGGCATAAGCTGCTCCTGTTGTACTGTTCTCAATGATAGGCTTTATGAGACTTCCTATCAGATGACTGTCTGCCGGAAGGGCATCCTGTGTCATAAATACCAGAATATCTGCAGTAGAAAGACCTGCTGCAAAATGCCTTGTCCCGCCGTGGTCAAACTCCTTTTTTGTGATATGGTGTACTTCCATTGAAGAACTCAGACTCTCCCATCCGGGATTCCAAAATTCTTTTTCTGTGTTTATCACAATTATCCTGTCCGGTTTTATCTCCTGACCTTCCAGCCTCTGTATCAGTTCAGGAAAAGACGCTCCCGGATGATACGCAGGAATAATCACATCAACGCTTTTATTTTCCATTTCCTCTCCTCCGTATATTTATATTGTGTAAGAAAAGACCATCCTTATTCCGGATGGTCTTTCTGTTTTAGATTTCTTCTGTATATTCTGCCGTAGTTTCTCCGGTTCCGTCAACAGCCGCTCCGTCGTCAAAGCTTCCTTCTGTACCGTCTCCCAGATCTCCGCTTCCGTTATCACCGCCGCTTCCGTCTCCGTAGTCGCCGCCGCTTCCGTCTCCGTAGTCACCGCCGCTTCCGTCTCCGTAGTCACCGCCGCTTCCATCTCCGTAGTCGCCGCCGCTTCCATCTCCGTAGTCGCCGCCGCTTCCGTCTCCATAGTCGCCGCCTCCAGTACTTCCGCCGCTTCCGTCTCCATAGTCGCCGCCTCCGGTACTTCCGCCGCTTCCGTCTCCATAATCACCGCCTCCGGTACTTCCGCCGCTTCCATCTCCGTAGTTACCGCCTCCGGTACTTCCGCTGTCTCCGTAATTGTTATTATAATCATTGTTTGTGCTTCCGCCGTTTGACCAGATGAAGTCATCTTCCGGCTCTGTCTGATCCGGTGACGGAGTTGCCGCCGCATCCTCCAGGTTCTCTGCTCCGCCCACTGCGTTGAGGATTTCATTACTTCTGTTCACAACCTCAGATGACGGACTGTAATTTGCATCTCCGTAGAGAAGCTTATGAAGCTCTGCCACGTTGGTTTCCAGAGTAGTCGGAACAATGATACTTCCCTTTACATTGGAGAACTTGTACTCAAACGGGAAACCAGTCTTATCTCCGATATCATAGGTCAGAAGAACCGGAATCAGCTTCAGGATTTCTGCCTTGGAGATTGAAGTTTCCACCATCGGGAAAACTGCGTCTACAATCTTAAATAAAGTTGTAATATTTGCTTTTTTAGCTTTTTCCACAATCATGCTGATGACTGTTCTCTGACGTTCCGTACGTCCCATATCAAGACTTGAGGTATAACGGATACGACAGTATGCGGTTGCCTGTACACCATTGAGATGATAAGTTCCAATCGGAGCTTCTGTATCTGCCGGCTGTGTTTCCGGTCTTTCAATTGGCGTATAGGATTTGCCTGTCACCTCGGACGTCTCTACGCAGTAGCTGTTTACGTGGGCAATTTCGTCCCAGGAAAGCGGAATGTCAAGACCGCCGACTGCATCAATGATTTCAACAAGAGCGCTGAAATCGGCTGTTGCATAATCTGTGATATTCAGGTCGAGGTTTGTATTGAGCATGGAAATCGCCTGCTCCGGTCCGCCGTATGCATATGCCGCATTCGCCTTGGTGTAAGTTCCGTTCCCGATATTCAGGAAGGTATCTCTGTACAGGGATACCAGCTTCACCTCTTTGGCATCGTTGTTGATGCTCACAATAATCATAGTATCGCTGTTATTTGCAGAGAGAGAGCTTCCCTCTCCACGGCTGTCTACACCGAAAACAGCATAAGTCGTGTATCCCGTCATTTCGGGAACCTCAGAGTTTACAAGAATCTTTTCTTTTTCGATTTTCGGCTGTGATACCTTGTCCAGTCTTGATGTAATCTGACCGTATACATAAAGACCGCCGATAAACAGAAGAAGAACCACAATCTCAAGGATGAATAATACTCTTTTCTTTTTTCCTGGTCTAGCCATATTTTTTCCCCTTATCTTAGTATGCGTTTTTGTTTACAAAGCCTTTAAAAATCGTCAGGAACATAATCTTTATGTCGAAGCCCACACTCCAGTTCTCAATATAATAAAGATCACATTCAATCCGTTTCCTGATAGACGTATCTCCGCGGAAACCGTTCACCTGCGCCCAGCCGGTCAGTCCCGGGCGAACCTGATGCTTCACCATGTATCTGGGAATCTCTTCCCTGAATTTCTCCACAAAGAAAGGTCTTTCAGGTCTTGGTCCTACAAGACTCATATTGCCTTTTAATATGTTGAAAAGCTGAGGCAGCTCATCAATACTTGTACGCCGCATAAACTTGCCGATCCCTGTAACTCTGGGGTCATTTTTGACAGTCCATGCTTTTTTTTCTTCTGCTTCCGGCTGTATTTCCATAGAACGGAATTTATACATCCAGAAGGTCTTATTGTGAAGTCCGACTCTCTCCTGCTTGTAAATAAGAGGGCCGGGTGATGTAAGCTTAATCAGAATACACATAACAAGCATTATCGGTGAAGTGACGATAATTCCCACTATGGAACCGACAATGTCCATAACACGTTTCACAAGAGCATTGAACGTATTGCTGAGCGGGACATACCGGATGTTGATTACCGGAAGTCCGAGAATATCCTCTGTATATGGCTTTGTAGGGATAATTCTATTATAATCCGGAATAAATTTCGTGTGTACTCCTGACTTTTCGCAAAGAGCAACAATCTCCTCCAGACGGTAATACTCATTCAGTCCAAGAGTGATGGCAATTTCATCCAGACGGTTCGCCGGAAGGATAACATCAAGGTTGGCAATACGGCCGATGACCTTGATTCCCTTATACATGGTGCCTGCCGGAACATTGTCGTCCAGAATCCCTCGGATAATATATCCCCACTGCGGATTCTTAAGCACCCTGTCAATATACTCTTCTGCAGCACGGCTGTAGCCGACGCAGATAATCTGTTTCTGATTCAGTCCGCGCTCTCTCATATTTTTGAGAAAAGCAAACATCAGCATACGCGAGCCCCACTGGAGCACAATATTGAAAAGGTAGAACATAATATAGGTAGATCTGGAAAATTCTCCCTCATCAATCATATAGAACGTAAACATAATGATAAGGAGTCCCAGACTGTTCGCCTTGATAATATTCGCCAGCAGAAGACGACGTCCCTGCATACGCATCGGTGTGTATAAAGTAAAAGCCTGATACAAAAGCAGATACAGCGGAATAATAAAGACAAGCCACATCATATATTGCTCGAAGCTTCTCGCCCTGACTGCCGTATCCGAAAACGGACCTACGAAACGCATAAGCCATGCAAAAAGATAGGACAGGCCTACTGCCACTGCGTCAACGAGCATATTTACCGGACTGAAATTTTTCTCATTGTCCACTAACAAGTTTTTTCACCTCGTTTTTTCATTACCTCATTTTTTCATAGCCTTTATATTATAATAGATATCCTGCAAAATCAACTAATCTCTGCCGGAATTTATAATTTTTTTATGAAAAAACGATTTTTATCCCCGAAAACGATGAAGAATATTTACCCAGAGTTCCCACTGAATCCTGCAGTATGCCGGGAAATGTTCAAGCTTAAACGGTACCTTCCGTCCTTTTCTGCTAATCTGAAATCCGTTTTTGATTCCTGCAATATATTCTCTGCCAAGACCTTTACAGGCAAAAAACAGAATCTTAATCCCAAAACCTGCCAGAAGAAACGGCAGATTCAGAACAATCTGTACGAAAGGCATATTTTTGTAAATCAGATATATATTATTTCTGGAAGAATATCTTGTTTTAAACTGGTTATAGCGGGAGCCGCTGGTTCCGCTTCCCACATGGTATACCACTGCCTTCGGCGCATACCAGTTTTCGAAGCCGTGGATTCTTGCTCGGTATCCGATATCCAAATCCTCCAGATAAGCGAAATGCTCTTCATCAAAATAACCAATCTTATCCAAAAGCTTCTTTCTGTAAATGGCAGCTCCTGCACAGCAGGCAAATACCTTTTCTTCTTTTTCGAAGGCATGAATGTCTTTGCCCTTTCCTCTTGCATAAGCCCAGCCAAGAGCGCAGTAATAATTTCCGGCATCGTCAATCTTATCCCTGTCATGGAACTGAATCATCTTCGCGCTGCATGAGAAAGCCTTTTTATGCCTTTTGATCGCGCTGACCATTTCCTCCAGAAAGTTCTTTTCCGCTTCAATATCATTGTTCAGAAGCAGAACATATCTGGAGCGGGATGCTTTTATCCCCTCATTCACTGCTTTACAGAACCCGAAATTCTCCGGCAGTTCTATTAAATGCACCCACGGATAATGTTCTGACACGAACGCACAGCTCCCGTCATCAGAGCCGTTATCCACAAGAATCACTTCAAAATTTGTCATTGTCTGCTGTTCCAGACTGGCAAGCACACCGTCCAGATATGCCATCCCGTTATAATTAGGAATTATGACCGATACTTCCTGCATGTTTTCCTCCTAGTGTCTTCTGTCCCATCCCGGGGAGGGGCTTCAGTGAATAATTCCATTTCGTAAGAGACAGATTCTTATTATAGTATGGATCTCCATTCTTCAAAATATCAATCCAATGACATCTCATATACTCAATCTCCGTCTGGAAGCGCTGAACCTTTTCTTTACTGTCCTCCGCCCCTCTCGTCTTTGATTCCATATGATAAAGCTGCGCATAGGGATCATAGACAATAAGATAGCCTTCTCTTCTTACCTTCAGGCATAAATCCACATCATTGAACGCCACAGCAAGCTCTTCTGTGAAACCTCCCGCTCTGTCAAAAGCCTCACGTTTCATCATCATACAGGCAGCCGTAACAGCGCTCATATCCTGCAGAATCGACGCCTTATGAAGATAACCTGTACGGTCTGCAGGCATATCTACAAACATATGCCCCGCAATTCCGCCCATTCCGATCACACAGCCTGCATGTTGAATCGTATCATCAGGATAAATCAGCTTTGCGCCTGCCGCTCCTACCTCCGGACGCTGGCATACGCTTAAAAGCTCCTCTATCCAGTCAGGAGTAATCGCTTTCACATCATTATTCAGAAATAGCAGATAATCTCCCTTTGCATGAGAAGCCGCATAATTGTTGATAGCCGCATAATTAAATTCTTTTTTCCAACGGAGAAGCCTGATGTCCTCCTCATCGGAAAGCTCTTTATAATACCGGAAAATTTCCTCTGTTGTACTGTTATTTTCCACAATAAGAATCTCATAATTTCTGTACGCCGACTTCCTTATGGATTCCAGACAGGTTTCCAGTGTTTCTTTTTCATCCTTATTTGGAATGATAATTGAAATAAGCGGTTCTCCCTGCACCGGATATTTCACTCTGTAAAATCCCAGATCCGGCGTATGGCTCACTTCGCCCTTCGTTCCCGTACGTTCAAGATGAGCTTCGATTGCTCTTTTTCCCGCATCAAACGCATACATCTTACTTGCAGGGTTGTCCGCAGTGGATGCCTTATGCGTTCTCCAGTGGTAAAGAATCTCCGGAATATGAAGGATTTCCCTTGCTTTTTCCACACAGCGGAAAATGAAATCATAGTCCTGCGCTCCGTCAAATTCCTTCCGGAAGCCTCCGACTTCTTCTATCACGCTTCGGCGCGCAAGAAAGAAATGACAAATATAATTATTGGAACGAAGAAGGTCCAGACTGAAATCCGGTTTCAGATGGGGCTGGAAGTGCTCATCCAGCTCTGTTGTTACCTTATCTTCATCAGTATAAACAGCATCTGCCTCAGGATGCTTCTCCAGTGCAAGCGCAATCTCAAAAAGGGCATTCGGCGCAAGAAGGTCGTCATGGTCGAGAAGCCCCACAAATTCTCCTCCTGCCATTTGAAGAGCTACGTTCGTATTTCCTGCAATTCCAAGGTTTTCTTTCAGATTCCGGAAACGGATACGACTGTCCTTCGCAGCATAATCTGCCAGAACCTTCTGCATTTCTTCATCGTCAGGACTGGCATTTGCTATACACAGCTCCCAGTTTGCATAAGTCTGAGCCAGAAGAGACTCTATCATCTGTTTCAGGAAAAGAACCGGAGTTCTGTAAGCCGGGACAACTACGCTGAAAAGAAGCGGCTCCTTAAATTTCCTTTTCCTCTGCTGCTCCAGAGCTGCTTCATCCGGCACATAAGCCTCATACCACGGTCCATAGGGGACCTCCTCCGGTTCGAAACGCTCATGGAGTCTCACCCAGAATTCCTTCGGGCCGTAATGCTTCAGATAACGGAACCCTTTCTGTATTGTATATGGTGAAAGCTTCTTAAGAACCTTTCCCCACTGTATTCCTCCGCCTGACGGCTGTTTTTTACTCATAAACGATACCTCGATACATTTTAGTTACATTTTATTTTAACATTCTATTATATTTTTTGCAAGAAATGTGCTATACTATTAAAGATTTGAAATATTTTAGCATAGGAGTTAATACTGATTATGATAAAAAAGAAACTTACTGCTGCTGTTCTGGCTCTTGGAATCAGCGCTTCTCTTCTTTTCCAGATGCCCGTATCAGCAACTGCACAGGGCGCAGAACAGACCTCTTCCATTAAGACAAACGCAATCCCGGGCTGGCCTCAGGCGGCAGATATTTCGTCCACTGCTGCCGTAGTTATGGAATCGTCCACAAAGACTTCTCTTTTTTCCAAAAATGCAAACCAGCCTCTTTATCCGTCTGCTGCTGTCAAAATTATGACAACCCTCGTAGCTCTTGAAAACAGCCAGCTTACAGATACCGTTACCATGACGGCTACCGGAGTTTCCGGTGTTACAGACGGAGGTGTGAACATATCTGCCCAGCTTGATGAAACCTTTACTATGGAGCAGTGCCTTTATGCGATCATGGTTGCTTCTGCCAACGATATCGCTCTTCAGGTTGCAGAACATGTGGGCGGCTCTGTAGAAGCCTTTGTCGAAAAAATGAACGCCCGCGCAAAGGAACTCGGCTGTAAAGATACTATATTCACTAATCCTACAGGACTTCCTGACGAAAATCAGCACACTACAGCCTACGATATGGCGCTGATCATGCGAGCAGCAATGAACAACGATACCTTCCGCACCATCGCCGCAGCCCAGTCCTATACCATTCCGGCTACCAACGTATCCGGCGGCGAACGTGCCCTTACCAATAAATTCACCATGACCAATACTGCAGACCCTGCCTATTATCAGGGATGTCTGGGCGGAAAGGAAGGATACACTCAGGCGTCCGGCAGTACCCTTGTATGCGCGGCTTCCAGAAACGGAGTCACTCTTATCTGCGTAGTGCTTAACGGCGCAGCCGGAGTCACAGACGACGAAGCCATTTCTCTTTTAAATTACGGTTATGACAATTTCGGCAGGCTGGAACTTCCGGACGAAGACCTGAACAGGATTTCCGGAGGAATCGTTTTTGTTCCAAATGGCGCCTCTGCGGACAGCCTTACCTTCAAGGATAAAGAAAAAGGCGATAAAATCCGCAGAAGCTATTATTTCGGAGATACAAGAGTCGGAACTGCCACTCTCGAAAACGAGGTTGCAGTAGAAGACACCAAAGCAGAAACAGGTGCAAAAAACATGAAAGAGGCAGAAGAATTTTCTGCAGCAAGAAGCAACACCATGTATTATGTTATCGGCGGAATCGGAATTTCCGTTCTTCTCCTTCTTCTCTTCCTGATGATCCGTGTCATCAAATCCTGATTTCTCAGACAAAAAAGGATGAAAAACCGATATAAACGGTTTTCCATCCTTTTTTTATTTCGTCAGGTAAAAAGATTCAGTCCGTCTTTATACGTCATAAACCAGATTCCTATATACACATAAATCATAATTCCCACAAGAATTACCGTGATAATACGGATTACCTGCTCCGTCTGTTCCGGTTTTATGAAATGCTCCAGCACGTTCTGAAGCCCTTTTGTCACAAAATACATCATAGGAATCAGCATGGGCATAAGATAACGTCCCTGAGGCTGATAATCAGAATAGTAGGAATTATACAGAGACAGCGCAAACGGTATCACTCCTGCCGCAGCCATCACCCCTGTAAACAGACGGCTTTCTCTCTTCCTGCTCCCTGCCTTTTTTCTGAAAAAAATTCCTCCTGCCCCAATCCAGAACAGAAATGCATAAAAATAATACTGCCACTGGCGCATATAAACAGCCATATGACCGAACACGCCGACAAAACTCTTCCAGCTCACTGCAAACCACTGGGATTCCCCGAAAAACATTTTTGCCAGAGAGGTTCCTGTATTTGCAGGCGTCTGGCGCATGGAAGGTTTCAGACTGTCTATCGCGTACATTTCCGCATATTCCGTACTGATTTTCATTCCCAGGATATCTCCGTCATACAGGAAATAATTCCTGATGAAATACCATGAGGTCAGAAGAAGAACCAGCACCGCAATAAAAAGAGACTTGCCTGCAATTTCCTTCAGCGGCTTCTTTTGCATAAAAAGACTTCCAAAAAGGAAAATGATACTGCACAGGATAAAACCGTAGGAATTAAAATATGTAAGCGTACAAATTACAATTCCCGCCGTAAGTCCGATACAGCTTCTGATATTCCAACCGGACTCATTCCCGCATATCCACATGTACACGATTACTGCTGTTCCGAATAAAGCCAGCGCATCGTTATTGATATAGGTAGAAAGATAGAGAAACTGGGGTAAAAGACTTACCAGCGCTACAAACAGCTTCCTGTATTTTTTTTCAAACAGCTTTTCACTGATCAGAACGCTCATCCATATCGTTCCCGTACCTGCCAGAACACTGACCATTCGGGCAGCAAACATGGCTGAACCGCCCATCTGCGTAAATTTCGCCATAACAGACATAAAAATTGCCTGCAGAATATAGGTAAGCTGAGGGCCAAATCCATAGGAGATTCCCCATTGAGGATTACGAAGCGCCTCATCTCTCCCATCAGGAAGTCTGTGATATCTGGCAATATATTCCGGTATCTGGAATCGCATTCCCTCATCCGGCGCAGCCTCAAAGGGCATGACAAGCGCCCAGAACGCCAGAAGCACGAAGAGGATTCCTGTAAAAATAAGCTGCGCCTTTCGCCTTTTCATCCAGGCTGTCAGTTCTTTTTTCAATTTTCTCCTCCAAATACTGTATTAACCTTTTTCTCAAGGAACATTCGGTAGGCTTTGGTGCTCTCAATGTAGGAAAGCTTTCTCTCTCTTTCTCTCAGTTCCTCCACCTGAGCCTTCATAAGCTTCATTCCATCCTCCTGCGCACCGATAGAATAAGTAATATGAATTTCTTCCGGCTTCAATTCTTGAGGAATATCCCAGATAATCTGAGGGTCTTCCCCTGTGAAAACATAACTTCCGTTGCTGACCATCATGGCATTGTGACGGAGATTTGATGCCTGAAGTTCCATTTCTTTCCCATTCTCCGTATAAGTGATACAGAAATGATGAATCGTTCCCGGCACATTCAAAGGGTCGAGGCGAATCACATGTGTGTCTGCAAATTCCTTCAGACCCACGCGCAGGTCCACATTTTCTCCAACCTCGAAATCCAGACATCTGGAATTTCGAAAAGATGCATCTCTGCTGACATAAACCTGCACAACACCGCAGGACTGCTTCACCCACTCAGAAAGCACGTATGCCTTTTTTTCATATTTTTTCAGCGTCTTTACAAGCGCACGTTCTCCGCCGGAAGTATAAGCGTTAAAAGCTTCATTCATACGGCTGTAGATATCCTGCTCCTTTGCTCCAATGCCAAACTTTTCGAACAATTCTGATTCGCTGCAAAAAGCATTCATACCAGCGCCGTTTCGCACATAAAGCGCAAGAACAGCCCTGTAGTAAACAAATTCCACCGGAATCAGAAAATCAAACATCCACTCATAATCAATAATGCGGTTTTCTCCATCCGGAAGAAGAATCAGATTATCCAGCGTCAGGTCAATATCCAGTTTTCTGCAGGATTTCTTTCCATTCAGTTCCGGAATTTCTCCAAAGACTGCTTCAAATTCTTCAGAACTCTCAAACTCTGCAAACTCCGTGCCGCAGCTTTCCTCCACCAGAGCCTTATACGTTTCAAGAAGGCTGTCAAAGCGGATTCTGTCTCCGGCTTCAACTGCTTCCAGAATCTGCGTGTAATACGTCACTCCCTTCACAAACGGAAAACGTACTCCATCTTCGAAAAGCTCACATTCTGTATAAAGCTTCACGCCTTTTCCACAGAAATATTTATAATTCTCATATAAAGCAGCTACATGAGGCGCTGCAGCTTCTGTAAGAGGACGCTTGTGCGCAAACTTCTCTCCGTTCTCCAGATAAATGGAAGTCTCAATCTGAAAACGCTGCTCCCTCTCTCTTGTAAATTTCGAAAAGATTTTTTTCAATTTGGCACCTCTACTTTCTGCCTGCTTCAATGAAATATGAGTTTGCAAAAAAGTCAAACTTACCTGCATTTACCACATTTTTGAATACAGAAGTCTCGTCAAACAGACGCAGGCGGTCTGCGTCGTAGGATTCAAGAGAACACACCAGGTCTTCCGGAGACGGCAGATAATCATCTGAAAAAATCTGCTGCGGAAACTTATAATCAGGGAAAGGATAATAAAATTGTGTTTCCCCATAGCCTGCAGAGTTCAGAATTTCCTTCAGTTCCTCTTTTCCGAAGGTTCTCACCTTACTGTCTGTCTGATGATATCCTTCCAGACCGTCAAAGAAGCCTCCTGTATGGTCTTCTCTGCATCCTGCCCAATATTTCATTCCAAATTTATTCTCAATGGCAATCAGAACCTTTCCGTCAGGCTTGAGAAGCTTCGCAATATTTTCCAGAAATCCCCGGAAAGGGTCTGTTCCTTCTGTATAGTACGCAGCATATTCCATCACACCAATGAGAGTGATATAATCAAATTTTTCTTCCAGTACAATATCATTGAAATTTCCCACCATAATACGCACATTATCACATTTCTGATTTCTTGTCGCATTGATAAGGGAACGGCGGCGTGACAAATCTACACAGGTGACAGATTTCGCTTTTTTAGACAGACCACCTGTGATAGCTCCGCAGCCTGCGCCGATTTCCAGAACAGAAGCACCTTTTTTGAACGGATACCATTCCACAATGTTCTGCCTGATCGGTGAAAAATGATACAGCACCGGCCATCTTCTGTCCTTTCGGATAATTTCATCTACATCCGGCTCTTTCTGAATCAGAGAAAGAAGCACATCCTCTATGTCTCCATCGCTGTACTGGTCTGTTCCTTTATAAAATGTATAGTCCAGAACTACATTTCCAATTCTCTCTTCCACATAAACCTCCTACAGCAAAGTCTTAATCTCATCAATAAAGGAAAACAGCTCTGTATTTTCCAGATATTTCGGATTGGACTCTCTGTGCTGTACTGTAGCTGTATATCCATCACAGATTTCTTTCAGCCGTCTCGCCATATTGACCGGGCTGATATTATCCATTGAGATAATGTTCTCGTTGAAATCTTTCAAATCCTTATTTGCAAAGGTATTTGTCATGACCTTTATATCAAAAACAGACATTTCCAGAGGCGGATAGCTTGGATGAGGGGACGCCATCAGGGAAATTCCTGCATAGGATTCTCTCAGGGTTCGCGCATACTCCTCCAGAGTAAGCTTGCCTACAGAGCGGATTGCCATTCCGTTTCCAAGTTCTACAGGCTCATGCTGCTCCCCTGCGGAAAGAATCGTCCATTCGCCTGCATTTTCCTGCATTGTCACCCACTTTTTCAGGATAGCCACAATCAGGTTAAATGCATTTCTCTCAGTTCCCGGTCTGCCGTAAAGGAGAATCTGTTTCTTTTTCTCTACAGTCTCCCCTTCTTTCGGAAGCTGCGCTTTCAGACTTGCATTGAGCACAGGCTCAAAGACAAATTCGTGAGCAAAGGAGAAGCCGTTATTTTTGAAATAATCATGGAGAAGCCCTGTATTGAACACTCCAATCTGGGGATAACGGTTCTTATAGGTAGCTTCTGCAAGCAGATATCTGGATGACCATGGATAAAATCCCGGCTCAAAATCCTGAATAAGATTGATAAAAATATTCGGAACAATTCCTTCTTTTTCTTCAAATTCCTCATAAGCTTCCTGCGCACAGTGTGCAGTCCACCAGCCCGTAAACATAAAAATATCGTTTACGGAAACAGGAATGCTTTTGCCTGCGCGGTCGCTGTACGCTACAATCTGCTTTCTTTCCAGAGAATCCTCCGCCATGTCCACAAAGATGTACTCTCCGCTGAAATTCTTCTTCGCCTCCTCGGAGGGCGCAGCATCCACCAGAATCATGCGCATGGCAAAACCTGTCTTTTCTCCCAGCTCCCCGAAAAATTTCAGAGCTGTGGAAATACCGCCGAACACGTGCTCCGGATTAATGGACGGAACAAGAAGGTTGATTCTTTTTTCAGGGAAATCCATCTTACGGAAAGTATAGGGAGTAATCTCCGCAATATTCGTATCCATTGGAGTGGTCTTTTCGATAGCCACATGGGCAGCTTTGCGAATCACTCCTTTTACTAAATTTTTCATTTTCTCCTCCTGCCTGCGTCCTGTTTTTTTACTAATACTTTCGGAACGCTGCTCATATAGTCAAGATTATCGTTATAGTACGGATCTTTCAGACGATTGTACGCCATATACATCTCATGGGAAAGGGTGAAATCAACCTCCGGAATGTCTTTCGGGTCACGGCTCTTGGATTCATAATGATAGAGCTTCACATGAGGGTCATAAATATTGACCTTTCCCGACTGTAAGGCTCTGATGCAGATTTCAATATCGCTGCCGCAGACAATAAAGTTTTCATTGAATGTTCCGATTTCTTCGATTGTCTTTCTTGAAATCGCCATACACGCACCTGTCACTGCAGTTACATTTCTGGTAACCATAGGAGACAGGAAAGGTGAGCCGTAATGCACAGGCTTCATACCCTTAAATACATGCTCTGCCCAGCCGCCCATTCCGCAGACAACGCCTGCATGCTGGATTGTTCCGTCCTCATATAAGAGAAGCCCTCCTACTACACCGCAGTCCGGGCGGAGCGCTTTTTCTGTAAGACGGGTCATCCACTGAGGAGAAATTACTTTCATATCGTTGTTCATAAAAATAAAAACATCGCCTTTTGCCTGTTTCATACCGAAATTATTCAGTAAAGACCAGTTAAACGGAAGCTCTGCCTTCACTACGCGAACATTGCTGTATTTCTCTGTAACTTCCTCGAAATAACGGAAGGTTTCTTCTTTCTCTGAATTGTTATCCAAAATCAGGACTTCGTAATTCGGATACTCTGTCTTCTCCTCAATGCTGTCAATTACTTCGCGGAGATAATTTACAGCATCCTTTGTAGGCATGATAACAGATACCAGCGGTTTCTCTTCCAGCTTATATCTCACATCATAGACAAATAAATCCTCTGTCTCAAAGGCTTCGGCTTTTCCCTTACCAAAGGTGCGCTCCAGATGCTCGGAAACTGCCATCAGCCCCGCAGTCTGTGCATAAGGTTTGGAGTCCGGATTTGCTGCTGTAGAGCTTGGAAGCGCTCTCCATGAATAACAGATTTTCGCCACGTGCTGGATATTATCTGTCTTTTCACTCATGCGTAAGAAAAGGTCGTAATCCTGACTTCCGTTGAATTTGCTTCGGAAACCGCCAACCTCCTCGAAAAGGCTTCTTCGAAATCCCAGAAGATGTCCCACATACATCTGACTTCTCATCAAATCCGGAGACCAGTCAGGCTTAAACAGCGGTTCTCTGTGGTTTCCGTTTTCGTCAATAATATCCTGATCGCTGTAGATAATATCCGCCTTTGTCCTCATAATGTTCTTGTAGAAACCGTAGAGGGCAAAAAAGGACAATTCATCGTCATTATCCATAAGCACCAGATAGTCTCCGTCTGCCATTTCTGCAGCCGCATTGGTCGCCTCAGAAATACCGCCGTTTTTTTCCATCATCTTAATATGGATTTTCGGATCGTCTATCTTTTTTAAATATTCCCTTGTCTCCTCTTTCGTGGAACAGTCGTCTGCGATACACAGCTCCCAATTCACATAATTCTGGTTCTGCACAGACTGAATAGCTTTTTCCAGCCATTTTACTTCCACATTATAAACCGGCATAATAATAGAAAATTTTATCTCGCCGTCAAAAGGTCCTTTTTTTTCCAGACCAACAAGATAACTGAACACATCCGGATTAGTCTCATATTCCGCCCTGCCCCTTAAATTCTCCATAAATCCTGCAGCGCCGTGATTTTTCAGATATTTCACACCTTTTAACAGGGTTTCAGGCTCTCTGATACACAGCCCTGCCATAGCCGCCAGTTTCTTTAATTTAGCCATTTGTAACGCTCCTTGTATACTTCACTTTAGAATCCATATCGCAGTATCCTACTGTTGTCTTGTCTGAAATCACCTGAAGACAGCAGATATCATAAAGTCTGTGATAAACAACCAGCTCATCGTTCTCGAATCCGGTACAGCCAAGAGAAATAAGCTGCTGCCCTCCCTGAAGGATCATTTTCTGGGTAAAAGCCACTTCAACGGTTTCTCCTGCCTCCACATATCCGGTATCCACCTTCTCAATGATGGTGTTAGTTCCTGTAAGTTCATTTCCTTTCAGGTCCTTAATCGCAAAGGCAAAGATTGGATTTTCGATGCGCTGGGCAAATTTCACTCTCATCCTGATGGTAAACTCTGACATTTTATAAATAGTATTCGTGATATTTCCCTTGTCATCAAAAATTCCGAAGGAAACAATATTCGCCCTTCCGTCCCCATAATCTTCATGGTTAGGGTTAATGAGCATGGAATCCTGCCAGACGTCTGCGCTTACACCTTCCTTAATTTCAGATGAGGTAATCTCCTCCATCATGTGCTCGTCAAGAACTGCTGCATCCGGAGCCTGTCCCACAAGAACCTTCTTGTAAAGATCGATCATCGGCTTCGTCGGTCCCTGCGCATACAGCCCTCCATTATTGATGATAATACAGCGCTCGCAGTATTTCATCACACTTCCCATATCGTGGGTTACAAAAAGAACTGTCTTTCCGCTGTTCTTCAGCTCTTCCATTCTTTTATAGCATTTCGCCTGAAAAAAGACATCTCCTACAGATAATGCCTCGTCAATAATCAGGATATCCGGTTCCACACTGATGGCAACCGCGAAAGCAAGACGGGCAAACATACCGCTGGAATAGGTTTTTACCGGCTGCTTCACAAAATCCCCGATGTCTGCAAATTTCAGGATTCCATCCAGTTTCGCATCCATCTCCTCTTCTGTAAATCCCATCATCGTACCGGAGAGATAGGCATTCTGGATTCCGTTATATTCCGGATTAAAGCCTGCGCCAAGCTCCAGAAGAGCGGAGATTTTTCCGTTAATTTCCACCTGTCCGGAGGAGGGCGTCAGAACTCCTGTAATGATTTTTAAGAGAGTGGATTTGCCCGCTCCGTTCTTTCCGATGATACCAAGCATCTCGCCTTTCTTTACCTCAAAGGATACATCATTTAAGGCGTGGAAATCTTTGTGATAGGATTTTTTTCTTATACTGAACGCTTCTTTCAGTCTCAGAGAAGGTTTATCGTAAAGACGGTAAACCTTGGAAACATTTGAGACCTTAATCGCTGTTTCTTTCATTCGTTTATACTCCATTCAGACTGTTTATAGTACATCTGAGAACTGTGGTTTCAGTTTTTTGTAAACTCTGCTGCTGATAAAAAGAAGAGCCAGCACAAAGCACCAGAAATACAAGGTAAGTCCGCCCCGTTCCCAGACCCATATTTTGTCAACCATTGCATCACGATATCCCTGTACAATATAAAACATGGGATTTAATTTCAGAATTCCCTGAATGACTGGAGGTACTCTGGATGCCATATCCTGAAAATTCCACATAATAGGCGTCATCCATACTCCCACCTGCATAGCGATTCCCACAAGCTGAGTGGTATCTTTAAAAAATACAGTCACAGAAGCTGTAAAATAGACAATTGCCAGACACAGCATCACCATAGCAAAGGAATAATAAAATATCTGGATAAAAGTAATTCCCGGGAAATTTCCGCTGATAAGATAGGCCACAGCCAGAATTCCCGCAAAAAAGACATGTACATATAAAGAAGATAATACCTTTACAAGAGGCAGAATCTTGATATCAAACATTACTTTTTTTACCAGATAATTATATTCAAGGAAACAATTGGTTCCGTTGATCACTGCTTCTGAGAAAAAGAACCAGGGTACAAGCCCTGCCATCAGCCAGAGGACAAAAGGTACGTCCGTGTTTGTCATCGGTCCGGGCTTCAGCGCAAGCTGAAAAACAAACCAGTAAAGAAGGATTGTTACAAGGGGCTGGATAAAGCCCCAGACAATCCCGAAATAAGAGCCTGCAAACCTGGTTTTAAAGTCATTTTTCGTCAGATAGGCGATCAGTTTTTTGTTATTTATCATATGATTTTTTTTCTGATCCATTCAAAAAGTCCTTTTTATCTATTATTCTGACAGCGTAATTATTTTTCGCTGTTGTACTGGGCAAAGCTTCCCCATTTCTGGTCTTTCTCAGAAAATATAAGCTCTACGCCCTCCTGAACAGGCCACTCTACACCAATCTCCGGGTCATTCCAGATAAGACCGCCCTCATCGTTTGGATGATAAAAGTCAGAGCACTTATATGCAAATTCCGCATTGTCGGAAAGCACCAGAAATCCGTGCGCAAATCCCTTTGGGATAAAAAACTGTTTTTTATTTTCTGCGGAAAGAATCACGCCGTACCATTTGCCGTAGGTTTCTGAATCCTTGCGAAGGTCAACTGCCACATCAAAAACCTCGCCGCTTACCACGCGCACCAGCTTATCCTGAGGGTAATTGATCTGGAAATGGAGTCCGCGGAGAACGCCTCTTCTGGAGCTGGACTGGTTGTCCTGTACGAACTGTACGTCAATTCCCGCTTCCTTAAAATCATTGTAATTGTAGGTTTCCATGAAATAACCGCGTTCATCCCCAAAAACTGCCGGTTCTACTACTTTTAAACCTTTGATATCACCGCACTGTGTTACCGTAATTTTTCCCATTTTATTTTCCTCTTTTCTATATAATCTCTTCGGGAATCTCTTTGCCGTAATTCCCTCTAATCTTCGTAATATCGGCTTTCTTTATGGTCTTTAATCGCCAGAAGAATGCAGAGAATGATAAGGATAAGTACCATGACTGCCATGACGCCGAGAAGCATTTTTGCTGTATCGGAAAGTCCGTTTTCTTTCGCTTCCTCCACAGGAGTCTGTTTCGTTCCCTCTGTCTGTCCCTCAGTGATCTGCTCGTCAGAGCGTACCTCCGGAGCCGGAACTGCTGCCTGCTTCACTCCGCGTCCTACTCTGTAATTATCCACAGCATAAAACTGGCGCACCTTATCTCCTGATTTCCGTTCGCTTATCTGAAGGTCTGCCACTGACATTCCGTTGGGAATTACCACGCTTCCTCCCTCTACTGAAATCTTCTGGAAATTCTCATATCCATATTTCATAAGATACTGAGTATCTACTCCTGCCTGATTGATGTCCACATCGTTCAGTACCACCGAGATATAGATAACTCCATTCTTTTTTACTGCCGTAGCAAGACTGCTTCCCGCATCCTGAGAAACAGAAAATAAACCTCCCATGCAATCCGGGTCAAAAAGGCTCGAATGTTTGGAGCGAATTGGATGATAGGTTGGCAGTGACCGTTCCATGCCGTTGAGATTCGTAGGCCCTACCGTGAGCTTCGATGTCCTTATTATTTTTCGGAACATTTTGTTCTTTAAGCCCTCACGGAAAATTTTGGTCATATCTCTGGCTGTCGTATACTGATTCGGGTCGGAAATTCCACCTGCATTGGTAAAATTCGTATTTTCACAGCCAATCTCCTTCGCTCTCTCGTTCATTTTTGCAACAAACTGCGCCTCAGACGGTCCCAGATTTTCGGCAACCTGAGCTGCAACCTCATACGCCTTATCCAATACCATAATCTTCAGACACTGCTCCATAGTCAGTGTTTCCCCTGCCATAAGCCCCAGATTACTTTCCGGATCTGCCTTGGCAAGACACGTATCTGCAAAAGTAACCTGATCTGTGAGGGCAGAATTCTCAACTGCCAGCAGAATTGTCATCAGCTTCGTGATACCGGTTGGAGAAATACGCTGATCTCCTCCTTTGCTGTAAATAACAGTTCCTGTGGAAAATTCCATGAGAAGACCGCTTTCCGCCATCAAATCAGAGGCTTTCGGCCACGGCGGTATATCGTTCGTCTCAATCGCAGCCTTTATTTCCTGATCCACAACTGCCGCCTGTACAGGCAGGGCAGCCACCATGATTCCTGCTATCACTGAGCAGAGTACTTTTTTCCATTTTTTCATATCATTCTCCCGTAATTAAAATTCTTCAAACGCAGCAAGTACATCGACAATTCTCTTAACCTGTTCCATATCCAGATTATAAAACATAGGCAGTCTTAACAGACGCTCGCTCTCTCTGGTCGTATATACATCTTCTCCCGCAAATCTGCCGAACCTGAGTCCTGCAGGAGAAGAATGAAGCGGTACATAATGAAATACGCTGTTGATTCCATTTTCCCGAAGGTATCTGAGCAGTCTTGTACGGACTTCCATATCCCTTACCTTCAGATAGTACATATGCGCATTATGCGTACACCCGTCCGGAACAAAAGGCTGTTCTATCTTTCCTTCCTCAGCCAGTCCCTTCAGATTCCTGTGATAATAATTATATATTTCCATACGCTTACTGCTGATTCTGTCCGATTCTTCCAACTGCGCATAGAGGTAAGCCGCATTCAGCTCGCTTGGAAGATAGGAAGAGCCGTAGTCCATCCAGCGGTACTTATCCACCTGTCCTCTGAAAAACTTACTTCTGTCTGTTCCCTTTTCACGGAGAATTTCCGCCTTTTCCAGATATTCTTCCTTCTGAAAAAGAAGCGCGCCTCCTTCTCCCATGGTATAGTTCTTCGTCTCATGGAAGCTGTAACAGCCGAAATCACCGATTGTTCCAAGAGCCCTGCCCTTATAAGAAGCATCCACACCCTGAGCCGCATCTTCTATAACCTTCAGATTATACTTCAGGGCAAGCTTCATAATCGTATCCATTTCGCAGGCAACTCCCGCGTAATGAACAGGTACGATTGCTTTCGTTCTGGGCGTAATTGCCTGTTCAATAAGCTGTTCATCTATATTCATTGTATCCGGTCTGATATCCACAAATACAATCTTCGCACCACGGAGCACAAAAGCATCTGCCGTAGAAACAAACGTATAGGACGGCATGATTACCTCGTCTCCATCCTCAATTTCAGCCAGATACGCTGCCATCTCCAGAGCATGGGTGCAGGAGGTTGTAAGCAGAGTATGCTTTACCTGAAATCTTTCCTCCATCCATCTGGAGCACTTCTTCGTATAAATCCCGTCTCCGCAGAGCATTCCGCGATTTACGGCATCCATGATATAATCCATTTCTTTCCCCACAAACGCAGGTCTGTTAAAATCAATCATTTATATCCTCTGTATTTTGTTATAATGAATTTAGTTCCGTATCCTTATTATTTTCTCACAATCACACTGTAAATTCAATGTATATTTTCGCCAAAACTTATCTCCTGCGGAAGCGTTTCATTTTTTCTTTTTGTACTGTTTGATACAGACGCCGTTTTTGTCAAAAACAGAAACAACATTTTTTGAGCTTGTAAGGGTAATATTTTCTGCTCTTGTTCCGGAATTTGCAGCAGTTCCTTTATAGAAGTAGTATTTTTTACCGTTAATCGTTGCCCAGCCTTTCTTTGCAATTCCTGATTTGCTGAAATAAAAGGTCTTCATTTTTCCGTTAATCTTTACTTTGTGGAACCCGTCCGCATAGCGCGCGCCATCTGCGCCATAATAACAGATATTTCCTTTTGTATCTACAATTCTGCGATTTGTATACATAGCGCCTGTTTTTGTACTAAAGCGATAATATTTCCCGTCGATTTTTTTAACGCCCGTAACTTTTTTATTATTTACATAATAGTAGGTCTTTCCGTTTTCTTTTCTCCAGCCGTTTATAGAACCCCATTTATTCCCGTCAATATCAATTGACGGGTGGATGGACGGTTTATAGCCGGACGCCGTATATTTCCTCGGCGTAATAATCTTCGTATAATCTACAAACCCGAAATTCAGATCTACATTGTCATCAATGCCGTCAATCAGCCCCTTCGTTGGATTTAAGGTACCGCCTCCGTATCCGTCTGTACACTGCCAGATTGTATAATCATAATCTTCGTGGGAGGGCGCCTGAATCCTGTCCCCGTATTTTGCAAGCCATACATCGTATTCTCCAAGAATTTCCCAGTCTACCTCATTGTCATACCAATTGGTATTACAGTATACCATAGGATAATAACCTGCTTTTTTTACTTCCTCACAGAAGGTTTTTGCAAGGTTTGAAACCTGCTTCCTTGTAAGTCCTTCCATTTTGGAATCTTCCAAATCAAATACAACCGGATAGGATACCTTGTATCCATCCATTTTTTCGATGGCAAGCTTCGCCTCCTCCAGAGCCTGATCTGTGGTGGTTGCCAGACTGTAGACATAGGTTCCCACCGGAACTCCTGCCTCTTCTGCCTGAAGCATATTATAATCGTAGGATTTATCCATGTGTCCCGTCCCGTAGGAAATACGTATAAAAGCAAAATCTACGTCAGATTTTTTTACTTTTTTCCAATTTGGCCTGCCCTGCCATTCTGATACGTCGATTCCTCTGGTAATCGCCCCCGGAATTTTCTTTCCGCTTCCATTGTAACAGACACCGTTGATTTTTTTCCATGCCTTGGGGTCTGCTTTCTTATTTTCCTCCTTATCCTTCGCAAAAGCTGCAGGAACTCGTTCTTCCTCCGCCACTGTGTCCCATCTCTGATATCCCGATGACTGCGCTGAAACCGGCGCTGTGAAACCTGCTGTACTTACAATTGCAGCAGCCAGAGCCGCTGCTATCCATTTTTTGAAATTTCCCATTTTCAATCTTATCCCCTTTGTCTTTATACTCTGTCCCGTTTCTGAGCAGAATACGGCAATTTTAAAATAAGTTACAATTATATTACATTTTATTATACACATCCCTTTCTCAAATATCAAGTAAAAAAGGCAGTGTTTCCGGGAGCCCTCTGCTCCTGAAACACTGCCTTGCTTATGAATTTAGATTGCCGGGTCTGTCGGGTCAAAGTTATATGGATACTTCAACGGAACGAGAGCTCTTCTTCCAAGAGGTCCTTTCATGGCTTCGTTGCTGTTTGCCTTGCCGTCGAATACATATAATTTACCGCCTCTGCTGTGCTCATATACCCATTTCGCATCTGCTACACAGGCGCGGATACATCCGTGGGATGCCGGTCTGCCAAGCATATTATATGCGCCTGACGGAAGGTTATAATGGTTTGCCTGCGGGCAGGCTACAGAATGTACGAAGATTCCGCCCTGTCCGGCGCCGTCTACATGAGTTCCGTACTGTCCCCATGACGGTCCCATGAGAGCCTGCCATCTGCCGTACGGAGTCAGATTATAAGGTCCTCCCAGCGGTGTCGGTGTGCCCGGAAGTCCTACTGATACACGGATTGATTTCACGGGAACTGTCTTCGCAGCATTGTAAACTGTCATTACACCGTTGACACGGTCTACTTTGTAATAATACGGCTGTTTATAGATGTTTGTAAGGTCGTTGATTCTGTATCCGTTCTTGTCAAAGTAATACAGAAGACCATCTATCCATTTGCTTCCGTTCTTAACGAAATCATCCCCGTCCGGGTTGATGTATTTCACCTGATTCTTCGCATTGCTCACAATTACCCAGCCCTGTGTAAATTTACCGTTTGCATCCAGATAACCATTTACGCCGTTTTTCTTGATGAACTTCTTTGTCACTGCTTTGTAATCGTCAAAGTAGTAGTAATTGCCGCTGATTTTTTTCCATCCGCTCTTTTTCAGAACGCCGTCGGCATCTGCATAGTACCATCTGTTTCTGTAACGAACCAGAGTGCTCTTGTACATTTTACCGCGGTGTGTCTTTTCATCGGATACAGCGAACAGGTATTTCTTACCGTTAATCTCCTGAATTCCGCCTGCAAGTTTCCCCTTGCTTGTGAAGTAGTATCCGGAAGAGGTAAGCTTATTGATGTAATGGTTTCCGGAAGACGGGAAATAGAACCATCCCGAGAATTTACCCTTAGAGTTGGGAACCTTCTGCCATCCCTTCTTCTCCTGTACGCGTCCTGCGGATGAACCGAAATAATAGTATCTGTTTCCGGCGCCTTTACATACGTGCCACATATTTTTCCATGTTGCACGCTTACCGTCAGAATTGAAATAGTATCTGTAATCCTTATACTTTACAAGTCTGTCTCTGTAGATAACTCCTCTGGAGTCTGTACAGTAGTATGCGCCGTTTGCCGCCTTTTTCATGGCGCTCTTGATAATATATCCGTCCTGGTCAATAAGATAGGTATAATTTCCCATTTTATCAATATCCAGACGGGTTGCGATAATTCCGCGTTCAAGCGCTTTACCGATATCCTTCGGATTTGTGACGCCCTGATTATAATATACCCATCTGTCGCCCTTTGATGTTTTATGGGTGAACCAGCCTTTATAATACATTTTGCCCGGAATCTCACCTTCTGTTGCTGCAGGCTGGAAATAATATTTCGCAGAAGAGGAACCTGCCTTCAGAGTAATCTCCCCTGTTCTCGGTGTTCCGTCTTCTTTCAGACAATAGTAATCATTTCCAATCTTATAATAACCTGTATATCTGCCCTCCTGTTTATAAAGAGCATCTACCTGAGAAACGGTCATATATCTGCCGTCCTTGTCATAATGACGGAAGGCGCTTCCTGTCCATGCCCAGTCATCTCTGATCTGCTGTCCCAAACTGGAAGAGTATGGATTGATTTCCTCTCCTTCAAATTCCGGATAAACCGTCGCATTGGCAGCGTCTCTGAACCAGAATTCCGTATCCTCTGTCTGTCCGAGAGTTCCGCTCTTTACCTCTTTCTGTCCTGTTACAAGGTAACCGTTCTCATCAAAAAGGTAGTAGCCGTTATGTACCGTATTTTTATATTCTGTGGAAATACAGAGAATCCCATCTGCCTCTGTATAGTAGCCGGAAGTTGTCTGTGCAGGCGGAACTTCCTCTGTCTGAGGATTGTCCTGTGTCTGGGAATTATCCTCTGCCTGAGAATCATCCCCTGTCTGAGGCTGCTCCTGCGGCTCTGCGTCCGGTATTTCTTCTGTTCCGTCAGGCATCTCCGGCTGAGGAGCTGCTTCCGTATCCAAAACCTCTCCTGCTTCCATTCCTTCTGCGTTGTCTGCTGCCGGGATTTCTTCCCCTGACAGAAAAGCTGCCTCTCCATCCTCCACAGCATCCACCGGGATCTCTTCCTGCGCGGGAGCTGCTGCCTGTTTCTGTACAGTGGATACTGTTCTGCGAAGCTTAAAATGCTCTCCGTCCTTTTCCCAGTCCTGCGCGTCTACAAGAATAGCCTCTCCTGCTTCTGCCTGAGGAACTTCTTCCTCCATTACTCCCGGAAGAAATTCATCCTGTTCTGCAGGTTTCTCCTGAACAGCCGTATCCTGAAATGCATCTTCCCCTGCATTTGAATCAGGAATCTCTTCTTCTCCTGCAGAAAAGATATCAGAAACATCTTCCGTCGTCTCTTCCTGTACGGAACCTTCATCAAACCCTGCTTCTTCTCCTGCTGCCATTACTGCTGCATCTGTCTCCTTTTCAGAGCCAAAGGACGCTGCGCCTGCCGGTGAAACCATAGTCAGGCACATCGAGATGCTGAGAAGAACTGAAATAAATTTTCTTTGCATAATAACTCCTCCTTTAAAAATTTACACCTGTATCTTACCATTTCATTCCCCAAGTCCGCTCTCAACTGCATTTACGAGGGCATTCATAGCCTCTTCCTCATCTTCTCCCTCACAGATAAGTTCTATCTCATTTCCACATTTCACACATGCTCCAAGTACACTGAGGACGCTTTTCGCATTTGAACTGCTGCCATTAAAAATAAACGAAACCGAACATTTATACTTCATGGCCTCCTTACACAGATTCCCCGCCGGCCTCAGATGAAGCCCTGTGGGATTCTTGATCGTCACCTTATGTCTGATCATCTTTTATACACCCCTGTTCTGTATAATTTCGTAACTGTCTGCTGCTTTTATTCCTCTTCCTCAACAACTGTTCCTGCGGAAATCACTACTTCCGTAACAACCTCGTCCACCAGTTCATATCCTTCAGGCAGCTTAATGTCTACCGGAACCTCATAGCTTCCTTCTTCCTTTCCTTTCAGGTCAATGGAAACCTTAACATCCTTCTCCACATCCAGCTTGTCTAAATTGTCATCCTCTGACTTGATACGAATTTCAATCTGTGCAGTCTCAAAAGCTATCTGCAGATCCTTCGGTTTATTCTTCACTTCAATTTCTTTCGTGAGGAAATCAAACGCCTCGCTGCCGTACGGAAGAATATTTACGGTTACCCACACATCCTCACTGGAATCACTTACAAGCTTCAGTCCTGCCGGAAGAACATTGATAAGGCTCACCTTAATCTCCGCGTCTCTTGATTTCCCGGAAATATCTACCTCTTCTCCGGGAATTTCAATCACATTGTTATTCTGCGCCAGCGTATCCAGCGCCTCCTGACTTCCTGCCACACTGATCGTATCCGGAAGCGTATTCACTGTTCCTACCTGATATCCGTCCGCAGGTTCGCCCATGTAGCCCGCTGTGAGCTTCACATCCTTGCGTACCTTCCACAGCTTCGCTGTTACGGTTACCTTTCCGTTATTCTCTATTCTCAGAGAATTCATTTCTGCATCTGTCAGCGGATCCTGATTTCTGTCATAAATGGTCAGAATTTTATCCTGTGAAAAATCCTGACTTCTTCCTGTCACGTTTACAGTAGCACTTACTCTATCTATTTTACCCATTAGAGACTTCGGTCCTGTAATCCTGACTTTCTCCGGATTGGAGGTAAGCGTTCCCACTTCATAGTCTCTGGCAGGCTTCGATTCGCTCTTGCTCACATTGACAACAAATTCCTGTGTTTCCTTATCATCCAGATAAACGCTTAAATTCTGCGGCGTCACCTTGATGTCCTCCGCCGAAATTCCCGGACAGGCTGCTGTGATAGGCACCATAACCGGTGTTGTATCAAGGCTTATTGCCTGCTGCAGGTCTGCTGTTGCCGTAATATCCGAAGAACTGATCCTGCTCTGCACCTTCCTCTGCGCAGTAATCGCTACCCTTATACTTCCCTGATCCACCTCAGGCAGACACATCTTTCCGCCTGTTTCCGGAGATTCAATATAGTCTTTATTGACGATTTCCACATTGGACACTGTGTAATACTGTGTTTCCATCGGGTTATCAATGTTTACAACTATCAGCCACACAAGGACTGCAACTGCCAGGGACATAATCTTCAGAGGGATATTATCTGTTATTTTTCTCTTCATGTTTTATTCTCCCTTTCAGCAAATGCCTGAGCTTATTGTTATCTACAACCTTCTTATTCTGCGCGATCACAAGCATTTCACGAAGTTTGGCGCTGTTTACACCGCGAATCAGCCGTCCTCTGTAAGCCACTGAAACCTGACCTGTCTCTTCGGAAACGATAATGGTAAGGGAATCCGTCTGTTCACTGATTCCCACCCCTGCTCTGTGACGGGTACCAAGCTGTTTACTGAGTTCCATATTATCAGAAAGAGGAAGATAACATGTAGCTGCCACAATACGGTTTCCTCTTACGATCACCGCCCCGTCGTGAAGCGGCGTATTATGTTCAAAAATGTTAATAAGAAGCTGACTGGTGAGAATGGCATCCAGATTAATGCCTGTTCGTATATAATCTGTCAGAAGCTCCGCCTGTTCTATTACGATCAGAGCTCCTGTTTTTACCTCGCCCATGTCAAAACATGCCTTGATCAGCTCACTGATCGTCTTATCTGTGAATCGTTCCTGCACTTCTTTGTCTGAGCCGAAAGGGATAATTGCCGACATGATCTTTTTCTGTCCAAGCTGCTCCAGAACCTTGCGAAGCTCCGGCTGGAAAATAACAACAACGCCTACGATAAGCGTACTTGCCAGATTGGAGAAAATCCACAGAATCGTATTCATTTTAAAGATATACGCAAGAAAAATAAAGAGGAGAACAAGAACAATGCCCTTCAGCAGCGTATATGCACGTGTGTATTTGATCCAGATCATAAACTGGTACACAAAAAACGCAATGACAATAATCTGTATCACATCAATAACCCCAATCTTGGGAAGTGCGATTCTTGATAAATAGTCTGCAAGCTCAATGGCAATATCCTTCATATTGTTCTCCTTTCTTTTATTTTAGAGGTCTTTCAGAGATTCCTCAAGTTTTCTCTCAAAGTCCACATCGTCCATTCTCTTTTTTCTTAACACGGGAGCTTCACTCTGAGCAGGCTCCTGTACGTCGTCTTCGTGGAAAATCGGATTCGCATAAGCGCCCGTATTTTCTTCAAAAACTTTCTCTTCTGTACTTGGTTCCGCATTAATTTTTTTGATGCTGCGTTCTGTAGCTGCAACTGCTGCCTTAGGCACAGCCTTTACATAGTAATAATACTCATCATCCTCATATTCCAGTCTCTCCGTACGGCTGTAATCTCCTCCGAAGACGAAGAACTCCAGCACAATGCCTACAAGAACGGAAACCACTGTATATATCACCATAGGAATGATGTTGAAAGTCAGATCCAGACAGTAACCTGCTGCCAGAAGAACCAGTATATAGGTTACGCCGCCCACAAGGATCGCAATTCTCCATGCATAATCAAAAGAACGTGTGCGAATCAGATTAACGATAAGAATTGTCGCAATAAAGGCAACAATCGTAATCCACATTCCCCAGTTCTGAACCAGCCCGTCTGCCATCGTTTTCAGCTTCTCTGTGAGAAGCACATCCGGATTAGCCAGATATGCAGACTGTGCCCGGACAAAACGTACAAAATAATAGATGATGATACCGCAGCCTGCCGGAAGCGAGGAGGCAGGACCGCTTAAAAGCCCGCATCCGATCGGAAGAAGGGCAGGAACACCGCAGGTAAAGGAAAGCGGTGTAAATACCAGCACAATATTTGTACCCGCGCTGAATCGAAGAAACAGAATCAGCATAAAAAGAATCAGAACCAGCAGGAACGCCGCTACTTCTATTCCAAGCGCATATGCATGTCCCAGCATCAGAACAAATCCTACAAAGATTGTTACTGCCGGCGGCATGATAGAACAAATAAGCGCCAGAATCAATACAATAAACAGGTTGTTAAGCTGGCTCATATATCCCATTTTTTCGTTAATCCATAAGAAATAAGTAAGAGCCAGTGCAAATTTCAATACAGGCAGGATATAGATTTCATTCTGTCCGTATAAATTTTTGATTTTTTGCTTCAATTCCAGTAAAGCTGTCATTTTTTATATCCTCCTGCGGTTCCCCTGCCAGTTGTTTTTTTCTCCTCTCGGCTGTAAATCTTATTCAGGGCTGTAAGCTGTTCATAATAAGATTTCACACTTTTCTTCGCCTTATGATATTTAACGGAATATAAAATATAGGTCAGCACTGAATATACTGCAAGCGTGACCACATATCCTGCAACAACATAGATTCCCAGATTCACCAGATTCATCTTGTGAATATTTGCCAGGAGATATTCACCTAAATAGGCTGCAACTGCACATAATATCAGGCCATAACCTATGGTTGCCAGAAAAAAATTCTTAATCAGCGCAAGTCCGATATAGTCTGTTCTGTAATACTTGCTGACTGGCAGATATTTTTTCCCTTCCCGCTTTTCGTACATAGCGAGCCGATTCATGATTTTTACTTTCTCTTCATTTAACATAAATTACTCCTTACAAGTTTCTCACTGATACATTACTACATACGCTAAGAACCATATATTATTGATTGTAACATATATCCAAACCTATGAAAAGGTTTTTTTATCATCTTTCCCCGATACAGACCGTAAGGAAATATATCTTTTCAGCCCCTTTTTCTTTCAGGCATCGCGCCATTGCGTCTATGGTGCTTCCTGTGGTATATACGTCGTCCACCACCAGAATCCTCCCCGCGTTTACAGGATGCTGTACCTCAAAAGCCTTTTTCAGATTCTCCTGTCTCTGATGGGCTGTAAGCTTCTTCTGCGATTTGGTTTTCCTGATTTTTTTTACAAGAGTCAGGTCTGCCGGAATCCCCGTATATCCGCTTATCCTTTCTGCCAGATATGCAGACTGATTGAATCCTCTCCTTCTCTCCTTTGTCCTGTGGACAGGTACCGGAACAATAAGCTCCGGTTTCCAGAGGGCAATCTCCTTTTTTCCATACAGGCACATGGCACGGCTGTAAAAATCACCATATTCCCTGCACCCGTAATATTTGTAACGCACAAGAGACTGCCTCATCCTCTCATCGTAAACAAAAATCCCTCTGCCCCTGTCATAGAAGTGCTGCGCTGACGTACAGTCAGGACAATATTCTTCTCCTTCCCTGACAGGTTTCCCACACTTATAACATCTCGGTTCTTCTATGGGGCTCAATGTCTCCCTGCACTTTTCGCAAATCAGGCTGTCCTGTTCTTTCAGAATCTCATGGCAAAGAGGACAGCGTCTGGGGTATAAAATGTTCAGAAAGCTTTCTGTCAGTTTTTTCAAACTGTATCCTCCGAAGCAAACTCTTTCACTCTCAGGTCCAGGGAACTGTAGCGTTTCTGCTGCTTCTCATTTCGAATCATCTCTGCAAAAGTTCCTTCATCTCCTACCACAGTCACGCATTTCCTTGCCCTGGTCACCGCAGTATAGAGAAGATTACGATTTAAAAGCATCCGGGGACCGGAAAGAATCGGCAAAATCACTGCCGGATATTCCGAGCCCTGAGATTTGTGGATGGTAATTGCATAGGCAAGCTCCAGCTCTTCAAGCTGTTTAAAGGAATACTGGGCAAAGCGTCCATCTTCAAATTCCACCTCTGCAGTCTCCGCAAATTCATTGATTTCCTTCAGGATTCCCATGTCACCGTTAAAAACACCGATTCCTTCTTCCACGGGAATTCCGTATTTTCCTCTCACTTCCCATTCAAGCTGATAATTGTTCTTGATCTGCATTACCTTGTCGCCTTCCCGAAACAGTCTGCTGCCGAAATCCTTTTCCTTTTTTTTGCCGTCCGGAGGGTTCAGATATCTCTGAAGAATCTGATTGAGCCGTTCTACTCCAAGAAGCCCCTTTCTCATAGGCGTAAGCACCTGTATCTCAAAAGGTCTTGCATCCACATATCTGGGAAGCTTTTCCTGAATCAGCGCAATCACCACACGGATAATAATATCTGCATTGTACCGTTTCAGGAAAAAGAAATCGCGGCTCTTGTTGGATATTTCCACCTGCTCTCCCCTGTTAATCTTATGGGCATTTACCACAATGTCGCTCTCAGCAGCCTGACGGAAGATTTTCTTGAGTTCAACTACGGAAAATTCCCCGCTCCTGATAATATCCCGAAGTACATTTCCGGGACCGACGCTTGGAAGCTGGTTCTCGTCTCCTACAAGAATCAGTCTTGTTCCTGCAGTTACGGCAAGAAGAAGTGAATGCATCAGATGGATATCGACCATAGACATCTCATCAATGATAATGACGTCTGCTTCCAGAGGATTTTCTGCATTTCTTTCAAATTTCACTGCCTGCCCTTCTCTGTCATCCTCAGGGATTCCGTTAAGTTCCAGCAATCTGTGAATTGTCTGGGCTTCATATCCGGTTGCCTCTGTCATACGCTTCGCTGCCCGTCCGGTAGGCGCTGCAAGACGAAGTTCAGCCCCTTCTCCCTCGAAAAAGCGTATAATAGCGTTAATCGTTGTTGTTTTTCCTGTACCGGGACCTCCCGTCAATATGAAAAGTCCATGACTGGAAGCCTCAAGAACTGCCTTTTTCTGCATTTCATCGAGAACTGTCCCAGTCTCCTTCTCTATCTGAACAAGACGGCGCTTCACAAATTCTTCATCCTCAGGACAGCGCACGTTCAGCTCGCACAGCATTCTCGCCGTATTCATTTCCAGATAATAGTATTTACTGGGATAGACTGCAACATTCCCGTTAATTTCCTTTTGTATCAGTTTTCGGTCAATTGTCATATCCATGAGATGTTTTTCCATGTAGGAAACATCCACTCCCAGAAGGCTGGAACATCTGTCAAACAGAATCTCCTTAGGAAGATAAGTATGCCCTTCCGAAGAAGCGATTAACAGAGTATACAACATTCCGCTCCTGATTCTGTAATCTGAATCTGTATGGATACCGATACGGGCAGCAATCTCATCTGCGATTTTAAATCCTACTCCGCTGATATCTTCTGCAAGACGATAGGGATTTTCCTGAAGCACACTGTACACAGACTGCCCGTATTTCTGATAAATCTTAGCTCCAAGATTAAGCGAAATCCCATATTTCTGAAGAAAAATCATAACTTTTCGCATTTCTGCCTTCTCGGTAACCTGCGCTGCGATTTCTCTTGCCTTTTTTTCACTGATTCCCTTCACTTCCGCCAGACGTTCCGGCTCCTCCTCCACTATCCGGAAGGTGTCTTCTCCGAAACGGCGCACAATTCTTGCTGCCAGCGCAGCGCCTATTCCCTTAATCGCCCCGGAGCCCAGATACCTCTCCATCGCCATCGCGTCTTCCGGCATCTTCTCCTGAAAACTCTCAATCTGAAACTGTTTGCCGTAAACAGGATGATGGGTATATTCTCCTGACGCTTCTATGGAAGCCCCCTGATTCACTGCCGGAAACGTCCCCACACAGGTAAGTTCTTCCTCGTTTCCTGTTTCTTTCAGAACCATGACTGTATACCCATTCTCTTCGTTTCGGAAAATAATATGGTCTATGTATCCGGTTACAGTCTCACTCATTCGTATCTCTCCATTTCTGTACATTCTTTTCAAGAACACTCCTGCGTTCTTGCTGCGAAATGCGCGTTGCAAAACAACATTTTCTTCTGCGCATTTCTGCAACCTCCGTTCCGCCATCTAACGCCAAAAGGGCGCTGCATCTGCAGCACCCCCTGCTTTATCCGTCGAATTTCGCCATGACCTCTGCGTATCTGCCTGTACCAACTGCAACTACGCCCATAGCGTCCTGAACAATGAGCGTACTTACCCCTGTCCTCTGCTCGATCAGTGTATCCATACCGTGAAGCATAGCTCCGCCTCCTGTGAGGACAATCCCTCTGTCCACAATATCGGCTGCAAGCTCCGGCGGTGTTTTCTCAAGGACTCCGTGAACGGTTTCCACAATCTGATTTGTAGCGTCCTTCAACGCCATTCTGATTTCCTCAGAAGTCAGAGTTGTCACCTTCGGAAGTCCGGTAATTACATTTCTGCCCTTTACTTCCATTGTTCTTGGTTCCGCTTCCTCGCAGGCGGTTCCAATCTGTATCTTTATTTTCTCTGCCAGGTCTTCTCCTATAAAAAGGCTGTGTTTCTCCCTTATATAATTCATAATAGCCTGATCAAAAGCATCTCCCGCAACCTTGATAGAACCGGAAACCACGACTCCTGCCAGTGAAATAACTGCCACATCTGTAGTTCCCGCGCCGATGTCAACAATCAGATTGCCAAATGGCTTCGTTACATCCACCCCGGCTCCAATAGCTGCAGCAATGGGTTCTTCAACAAGAAATACCTCTCTTGCCCCTGCCTGATAGGTTGCCTCCTCCACAGCCTTACGCTCAATCTCCGTAATACCGCTGGGTACACAGATACTGATGCGCGGCTTGCGGAAAGCTCTCCTTCCAAGCGCTCTTGAGACAAAGTATTTCAGCATCTTCTCCATTACCGTGTAGTCAACAATGACTCCCTGGCGAATCGGACGTATAACTGCCATATCGGAAATCGCATGCCCTGACATCTGCCTGGCTTCTTCCCCGATTGCTTTAATTTTTTCTGAATTTTTATCATAAACTACCACGGATGGTTCTTTCAGGACAAGCCCCTTCCCGGTGGAGTACACCAGGCTGTTCCTGGTACCCAGGTCGATTCCGATATCATTTGCTGGCATACGTGTTTCCTTTCTGTTTATCGCATTCACCGGAAGCAGCTTCCGGCGTTCTCTTATCTTGTTATTCTAGTACAACAAATATAAATTAACAGATGCCCTGTCGGGAAATCATCTGCGCTTTTTTGTTTCTCTCATTATATACAATAATTTCGAAAAAGAAAAGCCCCGGTCAGTCTTCCAGATATTTTTTTATATATTTACCCGTATAGGAAACCGGGTTCGCTGCAATTTCCTCAGGTGTTCCCTTCGCAATAACAGTTCCTCCTCTGTCTCCGCCTTCCGGACCTATGTCAATGATATAATCCGCCGTCTTTATCACATCAAGATTATGCTCGATGACAACAACCGTATTGCCTCCCTCTGAAAGCCGTTTCAAAATCTCGATGAGCTTATGCACATCTGCGAAATGAAGTCCTGTTGTCGGCTCGTCCAGAATATAAATCGTCTTACCTGTACTTCTCTTGCTCAGCTCCGTGGCAAGCTTGATTCTCTGCGCCTCTCCTCCTGAAAGCTCTGTGGAAGGCTGACCCAGTCTGATATAGGAAAGCCCCACATCATAAAGAGTCTCTATTTTTCTTCTGATGGACGGAATATTCTCGAAGAAAGGCAGAGCCTCCTCCACCGTCATATTCAGAACGTCATAAATGTTTTTATCCTTATACTTCACTTCCAGAGTTTCCCTGTTATAGCGCTTGCCCTTACAAACCTCGCAGGGTACATAGACATCAGGAAGGAAATGCATTTCTATCTTTATGATACCGTCCCCGCTGCATGCCTCGCATCGTCCGCCCTTGACATTAAAGCTGAAACGTCCCTTCTTGTATCCCTTTGCCTTGGCATCCGAAGTGGCTGCGAAAAGATCTCGGATCTGGTCAAATACCCCTGTATAGGTAGCGGGATTCGATCTCGGCGTCCGTCCGATCGGAGACTGGTCGATATTGATAACCTTGTCAAGCTTCTCCGCGCCTATGAGATCCTTATGTTTCCCAGGAATAATCCTTGCGCGGTTCAGGTCTCTTGCCAGACGTTTATAAAGAATTTCATTAATCAGAGAACTCTTTCCGGAACCGGAAACACCGGTCACACAGGTCATAACTCCCAGCGGAATATCCACATTTATATTCTTAAGGTTATTCTCCGACGCCCCTTTAATCGTAAGAAAATCCGTAGGAATACGTCTCTCCTTCGGAACAGGGATCTTTATTTTTTTACTGAGGTATGCTCCTGTGATGGATTTCTCATTCTTCATCAGTTCCTCTGCTGTACCGATTCCCACTAACTGACCGCCATGTTCTCCTGCTCCCGGTCCGATATCCACCACGCAGTCTGCCGCCCGCATGGTATCCTCGTCGTGCTCCACTACAATAAGGCTGTTCCCCAGATCGCGCAGCTTCATCAACGACTGAAGAAGCTTGTCATTGTCTCTCTGATGAAGTCCGATACTCGGCTCATCGAGAATATAGGCAACTCCCACCAGACCTGAACCAATCTGTGTGGCAAGACGGATTCTCTGCGCCTCTCCTCCTGAAAGCGTCGCAGTAGCCCTTCCAAGAGAAAGATAATCCAGCCCTACATCCGAAAGGAAGCTGACACGGGATTTGATTTCCTTCAGTATCTGCTTCCCTATGAGGAGCTGCTGGTCGGAAAGCTGCATTTCCTCCAGAAACTTCTTCAGATTCTCTATGGAAAGATTCGTGACTTCATAAATATTCTTATCTGCAACCGTAACTGCCAGAGATTCCTTCTTCAGACGCTGTCCCTTACAGGTCTTACACGGCGTGATCCGCATAAAAGATTCATACTCCTGCTTCATAGTCTCTGAACCTGTTTCTCTGTAACGCTGTTCCACGTTCCGGATGAGTCCCGGAAATGCCACATCGTAGACGCCCTCTCCTCTCTGGCCCTTATAATAAACCTTAACAGAATGTCCGTCCGTACCGTTAATAATGATATTCTTTATTTTTTCCGGATAATCCTCAAACGGTGTTTCCAGACTGAATTCATACTCCTTTGCAAGAGCGTCGAGAATCGCTCTGGAAAAACTTCCCTGTGTGGTACAGGACTGCCATCCTACGACTGCGATAGCCCCCTGTGCAATGCTCAGACTCTGATCTGGTATCATCAGATCAATATCAAATTCCATCTTATATCCAAGTCCCAGACAATCTGGACAGGCTCCAAAGGGATTATTAAAGGAAAAGCTTCTGGGCTCAATTTCATCCACACTGACTCCGCAGTCCGGACAGGAAAAGCTCTGACTGAAATTGTGAAGCTCTCCATCCATAGTATCTACAGTCAAAAGACCGTCCGCAAGCTCCAGAACTGTCTCAATGGAATCGGAAAGACGCTTCTCAATCCCCGGCTTCACAACAAGTCTGTCTACGATGATTTCAATATTGTGCTTGATATTCTTATCAAGTGAAATCTCCTCCGAAAGCTCATATACACTTCCGTCAATCTGCACACGGACATATCCGCTTCTCTTTGCATGGTCAAGAAGCTTCGCGTGAGTTCCCTTCCTTCCCCTGACTACAGGCGCAAGAAGCTGAATCTTCGTCCTCTCAGGCATAGCCATTATGCTATCAACCATCTGGTCAACTGTCTGCCTTTTAATCTCTCTTCCGCATTTCGGGCAGTGAGGAATCCCCACACGGGCATAAAGAAGCCTGAAATAATCATAGATTTCCGTTACAGTTCCCACTGTGGAACGGGGATTCCTGTTGGTTGACTTCTGGTCAATGGAAATCGCAGGCGGAAGTCCCTCGATACTCTCCACATCCGGCTTCTCCATCTGTCCAAGGAACTGTCTTGCATAGGAAGAAAGAGACTCCATATAGCGTCTCTGACCCTCTGCATATATCGTATCAAATGCCAGAGAAGACTTGCCCGAACCGCTCAGACCCGTAAGCACGACAAACTGATCTCTCGGTATATCCACACTTAAATTCTTAAGATTATTTACATTGGCTCCCCTGATTCTGATGAACTGCTTTTTCATAACATTCTCTGCCATTTGTTCCTCCTGTCATTCTCGCGTTTTTTTCAGTATAATACATGAACATTTGTTCGTCAAGGAGTTTCCAAAAGAAAATCTGACATCACAGAATTGCTTACATGTATTCCTTTCCTTGTAAGAAAAATCCATCCATTCTTCTCTTCCAAAAGCTCCATATCTGTATATTTTTTCAGGACTTCTCCGTAAATTTCTCTCATTTCCACGCCAAACTCCTGTCTGAAAGCAGCTTCGGAAACTCCCTCTGTCATGCGAAGACCGAGAAACATAAATTCTGCCATCTCATCCTCTCTGGAAAGAACCGGCTCCATAAGGCGAATCCTTTCCGGAAAAGCGCTGTTTTTCAGATATTCTTCCATGTCAGCCGTGTTGGAGAATCGTTTATTCCCCCAAAGAGATGCTGCTCCAAGCCCGAAGCCCAGATAATCACATCTTGTCCAGTAGCCTACATTATGGCGGCAGCGCTTTCCTTTTTTTGCATAATTGGAAATCTCATACTGCTCATATCCATATTCCTTCAGAATCGCCGCCGTATCCTCATACATCCTGTATTCTGTTTCTTCGTCCGGCAGATTAAGCTCTCTCAGAGCAAAAGGCGTACCTTCTTCTATAATAAGGCTGTATGCGGAAATATGAGCAGGCGAAAGCTCTGCTGTCCTGCGCAGATTTGTGACCCAGCCTTCATACGTCTGATCCGGCAACGCGCTCATCAGATCAATATTGATGTTGTCAAAGCCTGCGGTTCCGGCAGCCTGATACGTCTCCAGAAACTGGGCATAATTATGAAGCCGTCCCAGTGTTTTAAGCTCTCTGTCATCGGTTGACTGCAGACCGATACTCAGTCGGTTAATTCCCATTCTGCGATAGGCTTCCAGTTTCTTTAAAGAGACTGTCCCCGGATTGACTTCAATAGAAATCTCCGCTTCCGGTTCCAGATTAAATTTTTCGTATATTTCATTCAGGATGCTTCCAAGTAAATCCTCTTTCAAAAGAGAAGGAGTGCCGCCTCCAATAAATATGGAGGACACACTCCTTCCCTGACCTTCTTCTGCCGCCCGGATTTCCTTCAAAAGAGCCTGTACATAAGCTCTCTGCTCCTTCCCGCCTGCAGGGCCGGAAAGGAAATCACAGTATTCACATTTTTTTGCACAAAAAGGAATATGAATATAGATTTCCATGGAAGCCGTCTTATTATTCTTCGCTTCCATCCTCTTTTCCTTCTGTTTCTGTATCGTTTGTTTCTCCTGCTGCATCACCGGAAGCTTCTTCCGGGATATCCTTATTCTGCGCCAGATAAAGATTTACCATAGTCAGATTTCCGTTTTTCAGCACTGCTTCGGAACTGATCTGTTCCGGAGCCGCAGTCGGAGTCGGCTCAGGCGTAATGGTAATCTGCATTACCTTTGTAGAGGCATCGTCCGGCTTTTTCTTTTTGCCGCAGCCACAGCCGCCAATCAGTGTACATCCTGCAAGAACCATCAAAATGACCAGGCTTTTTTTATATATTTTTTTCATCCGAATTCCTCCCGCGCATTCTGTGCGGATGATTATTTATCATCCAGCTTCAGAACGCTCATAAATGCCTTCTGCGGAATTTCTACATTACCTACCTGACGCATACGCTTCTTGCCTTCCTTCTGTTTCTCAAGAAGTTTCTTCTTACGTGAAATATCACCGCCGTAGCATTTGGCAAGAACGTCTTTACGCATAGCTCTTACTGTTTCTCTGGCAATAACCTTGCTTCCTATCGCTGCCTGAATCGGAATTTCAAAAAGCTGTCTCGGAATCTCATCTTTCAGCTTCTCGCACATTTTGCGTCCTCTCTCGTAGGCTGTTTCGCTATGTACAATGAAGGAAAGAGCATCCACCTCTTCTTTATTTACAAGAATATCAAGCTTCACAAGCTCGCTGCGTTCATATCCGCAAAGCTCGTAATCCAGTGACGCATAACCTCTTGATCTGGATTTCAGCGCGTCGAAAAAGTCATAAATGATTTCATTGAGAGGCAGCTTATACTTCAGTAACGCACGTGTCTCTTCCATATAGTCCATACCAAGGTACTGGCCTCTTCTCTCCTGACAGAGCTCCATGATCGCGCCGATAAATTCAGTAGTCACCATAATCTCTGCGTTTACCATAGGCTCTTCCATATACTCAATCTCTGAAGGATCCGGAAGATTGGTAGGATTTGTCAGGTCAATAACCTCGCCATTTGTCTTATAAACCTTATAAATAACACTTGGCGCAGTAGTTACAAGGTCAAGATTATATTCTCTTTCCAGACGCTCCTGAATAATCTCCAGATGGAGAAGACCGAGGAATCCGCAGCGGAAACCGAAACCAAGAGCCACCGATGTCTCCGGCTCATAAAACAGGGACGCATCGTTTAGCTGAAGCTTCTCAAGGGCATCTCGAAGATCGCCGTATTTCGCGCCGTCAGCCGGGTAAAGCCCGCAGTAAACCATAGGATTTACCTTTTTATATCCCGGAAGCGCTTCCGCGCATGGATTGCTGCTGTTGGTAATCGTATCACCTACACGGGTATCGCGGACATTCTTAATACTTGCAGTAATGTAACCAACCATACCTGCTGTCAGTTCTTCACATGGGATAAACTGCCCTGCGCCGAAAGTACCGACCTCCACAACCTCTGTGGCAAACCCGGTAGCCATCATACGGATAGGAGTTCCTTTTTTTACTCTTCCGTCCATGAGTCGGCAGAAAACGATTACTCCTTTATACGGATCGTATACTGAGTCAAAAATAAGAGCCTTAAGCGGCGCATCCACATCGCCGTGAGGAGCAGGAATCTTATGAACAATCTGTTCCAGAACCCCCTCGATATTTACGCCTGTTTTGGCAGAAATCCGCGGCGCATCATGGGCTTCCAGACCGATGATATCCTCAATCTCGGCTACTACGCGGTCAGGATCTGCGCTCGGCAGGTCGATTTTGTTGATAACCGGAATCACATCAAGGTCATGGTCCAGCGCAAGATATACGTTTGCAAGAGTCTGCGCCTCGATTCCCTGGGCAGCATCTACCACAAGAATTGCTCCGTCGCAGGCTGCAAGGCTTCGGGAAACCTCATAGTTAAAGTCTACGTGTCCCGGTGTGTCGATTAAGTTTAAAATATATTCTTCTCCGTCCTGAGCCTTATATACAATACGAACAGCCTGAGATTTGATTGTAATTCCCCTCTCACGCTCCAGATCCATGTTGTCAAGAATCTGGGACTGCATTTCACGCTCAGTCAGAAGACCTGTCTTCTCAATAATCCGGTCGGCCAGGGTAGATTTACCGTGGTCAATATGGGCAATAATACAGAAATTTCTGATTTTACTCTGGTCTATCATTCAGGAGTTCCTCCTCTGTCTTTCTCTAAACTGTTTCTTTGCTAATTTTGTATTATAGCATACAGACCTTGGATTTGTCACCGGATTTTTATGTAATCTTTTACACAGGTTTTTATTCGGGAAGAATCTCATTTCTGTAGGTAAGACCTGCAGCCTGTGATTTACTCTTGTCCTTATTGAACCAGACTTCCAGCCTTCTCTCCAGTTTAGTCTCCTTATCTTTATAAATTGTCAGATAGCTGCCCTCTTCATCAAGCTCGCAGACGAAGCCTTTTTCTTTGGCAAGAGCTACCAGATTATCCCTTTCTGCTCCAATGCTGATGTCTCCCGCCAGCTTCATGGCAATCACTTCCGGGTCGTACTCTGCATGTTTCAGTTCTGTAACAAAGCAGTTCTCAATCGTAACTGCATTTTCTGTCAGATTATAAACACCGAATCTCACAGTCTGGTTTTCTTTCATCATTTCAATAAATTCCAGACCACCGCCTTCTGCAAAAGCTCCCTCTTCTACATCCTTAAGCTCCCATCCATTCGCTGTAAAAGCAGAAACAGGAGCCGGAAGCGCATAAAGGTCTCCGAAATACTCTACTACAGGATCCATAAAGTCTTTTCCCGGTTCTGTCGGAGCTTTATATGCAGTTACAATGTCCGGCGCTTCTGTACTTACGCTGCCTTTATCAAAGCCTTCCGGTTCCGTAAAATTCCTCAGAGATGCCTGAAGCAGCGCATTTTTTTCTTTATATACATAAAGCTCCACATCCTGATACGTATCTCTTTCATATGTTACCTTCACATAGTTGTCGCCCTCATAAGTATCGCTTGGCTCTCCATATGCAGCCTTGATGTCGTCCAGATTGGAACTTCCCATCAATATTCCGCCGGGAAGCTGTACAGGAGTTTCACCAAAATCCATCTCCGAATAGCTTGCATCCACAGTAAGTCCGCCGATCAGACAGTCCTCCAGCGCCGCTTCATTGATTCCGAAATTGATTACGTCTGCCCGGAGTTCCAGATCTCCCTTGACAAATCCGACCATTGCATAGGAATTTGTTCCTACCTTCATTTCAGGATCATCGTACTTACTCAATTGCCAGCCTCTGTCCGTCAGTTCCGAAAACGCCATTGGAAGCTGAAAAAGCTCTCCATCATACTCCATCTGAAAACTGTAAACATCGTTAGACATACCGGCTTCTTCCCCGCCCATTACGGTCATCGGTGCCATCATCATGCATCCTGCTGCTGCAAGTGCCATCCAGGTTCTTTTTTTCATATGAAAAACCTCCTTTCATCATATGCCTAATTATATATGATAGCCCATAAAATAGCCACATAATTTTATCCGTTTTTTCAGCCATGAAGCACTTTATTCAAAAGCTCCGCAAAGGGTTCCATTGCGTTTTTTGCTTCCTGTACCGTGTTATTCTGAGCGCCCACCTCAAGAAGCATGGATTTCGGCCGCAAATGCAGATTATACCTATATCCTGCCAGATAGATGCATCTGTAAAAATCAGGATAATACTGCGCTGCCTGGTACTCCATCTGAAAAGAAAATGCCAGATTGTCCTCTATGTAGGGATTGGGCAGATAATCCACGTTTCCCTGTTCCTTCGTATAGCTGATACCATTATAAAACATAATCTGAGCCGTCTTTTTTCCGTTTATTTCCGTCACCAGACGACGGTCCTCCGGTACGCCGTCCCTGTGTACATCAAGAATCACCTCAATACTGGGGTTCTTCTCCAGAAAAGACGTCAGGAATTCTCCTGCGTAATCATAGGCTTTACTTCTGTCCAGCGTCCCTCCTGCCATATCAAAGGCATCCTTTATGTGAATCACATGATATCCGTACTTTTCTTTCAGAATACGCGCAAGACAGCTTCCCACCCCCACAATTGTATCTCCCTGCCTTCCTTCTCTGGAATCTGCAAAAGTTTCTGATGCATGACTGTGATAAATGAGAATCTGCGGCGCAGACGAATCCTGCTTTATGGTCAGGTCTTTTTCAAGAAAACGGGCTGCATTTAAAAGCCCGGGAATCGCCTCTGTCGCAGAATCCTCTACAAAAAACTGATTCAGGAGATAATCACTGTCTGAAAGCCTTTCCGGCGACAGGTCGATAACAGGATGCGGAAGCGCCGCTGTTTCAAGCCCCGGCTCTTCTGCCAAAGATGCTTCCGGCTCCTGCTCTTTTTCATCCCGGTTTTCCTCTGCCTCCCTGAGCCGTTTCGCCCTTAGCTGTTCCTGTCGGATTTTTTTCCCCAGATACGCCCCGTTTGCAGCCACAATTTTTTCGTATGTCTCCCAGTCCTGTGCAGGAGGCGCAGACGCAGCCCTTTCTTCCAGAAAGCAGTACAGCGGCAACTGCCTGTACACATTTTCCCGAAAAAAAAACTGTCCCGGCAGCACTGCCAGTATCATAAAAAAACACAGACTCATGCACACGCTTACTGCTTTCTGGAATTTCGTCACCTGATCACCACCTCACGTTATCCTATGACGAAACCTCCTGATTTATACTCCCGTACTCGCGACAGACATCTATGGTATTTTCAGGAAAACGCCATATTCAGCCCTTCCGATATGGTGAAGCTTAAATATTTCACAGTTTCATCCACATCCTTCGGCGTAACAAACATACTGTGAAGATGGGGGGAAATCATCTCCTCCAGAAATTCCTTCTGTTCAGCCTCATCAAGGGCTTCCAGCAGATGCGCCATAGAATCATGGACAATTGTCGCGGCATCCACCACTGTAGGGACGCCGATGCCGATGACCTTTACCTTGAGATTTTCTTCTGTAAGACCGATTCTGTGATTCTGTACTCCTGAACCCGGATTTATCCCTGTATCTGTAATCTGAATCGTACGGTTCAGTCTTCTCGTACTGCGCGCCGCAAGCGCATCTACGGCAATCACCACATCCGGCTTCGTTTCTGCCACAATTCCCTGTACGATTTCCGATGTTTCCATCCCTGTCTGAGCCATTACGCCGGGAATGATTCCGCTTGTCCGGTGCATCTTTTCTTTTCCCGTACTCTTTAATCCATACTCTCTTATAATATGTCTCGTCATATGAAGATTCTCCACCACGCGAGGCCCCAGCGCATCCGCAGTCACTCCCCTGTTTCCAAGACCTACTACCAGAACAGACTGCTCTTTGTCAAGGTCGATCAACTGCCGCAGATGAGACGCGATTTCCTCGGAAATTTCCCTGTGATAGTCTTCGTCCGGCACAGACAGATCCGGCGCTTCGATTGTGATATAATTTCCCTGCGGCCGTCCCATCGTACGCGCGCCGTTCTCTGTCGTAATTTTTACCACAGTGGTGCGGACATCCTTTTCCTCATTGTAAGTCTCATGTATTTCCACACCCCTGATTTCCACATTTTCTTCTGTAAACCGTTCTGTTGCCTCAAGCGCAAGGTCTGTCCTGATTCTGTAATTTTCCAACATGCTCCGCCTCCGTCATTCTCTCAAAGTATACTAAACGCCTTTCTGCTGTTTCTCCGCTTCCTGACTTTTCTATCAGCTATAACATTTTTGAAGCAGCAGCCGCTTTTCTTAGTTTTTCTTTTTTTTATGGAAATATGTATTGACATTTTTCGCTAATTATAATAGAATATACAAGCATGTTCATAGGAACGCCCGTGTCTGTTCTTATGGCAAACAGCAATAATAATTATTATACCGGAATTGGAGGTGTCAGAATTGGCAAATATCAAATCTGCTAAAAAAAGAATCTTAGTAAACAGAACTAAAGCTGCGAGAAACAAAGCTATCAAATCTTCCGTTAAAACAGCTATCAAAAAAGTTGAGGCTGCAGTAGCTCTTAAAGATAAAGCAGCAGCAGAGGCAGCATTAAAAGATGCAGTTTCCGTAATCAGCAAAGCTACATCTAAAGGTGTTTTCCACAAAAACAACTGCGCTAGAAAAGTTTCTCGTTTATCCAAAGCCGTTAACAGCATCAACTAATTTCTGCTGTATCGGTCAATAGATATTCGTTTTTAATTATAAGCTTATAAATGAAAATGAAAGACAACCATCACCGTCATGTGGTTGTCTTTTTTCATTCCTTTTTTTACTGTCGAACAGAACTGTATTTCACAATAAGCAGCTCCACGCTGAGCACATCTCCCAGACGCCCTGTTTTCACCGCTTCCTCCGCATTCACGAAATCTTCTACTGCTTCCTCCAGTTCCTCTGTCTTATAGGAACGGGCGCAGGCAGCAATATTGCGCACTGCAAAGGACGGAATTCCAAGCCGCGACGCAATTTCACTCTGCGCAGCCCCTTCGGCTGTCATTTTTTTCGTGAGAAGAAGCTGTCTGTACTGTTTTGCCAGAAGAAACAGAATTCGCATAGGAGGCTCTTTCAGAGTAAGAAGGTCATAATACAGCTCCAGCGCCCTCTTTTGATTTTTTTCAGTAACGGCTCTCACCATGTCAAAAATCTTATTTGTCGTCTGTGTTGTACAGATTTCTTCAATGTCTTCTGAAGATATGATTTCCCGTCCTTCCGTATAGGAAATCAGTTTTTCAAGCTCCATTCGCAGATTCCCCATATCCGTTCCGGTCTTTGTCAAAAGAAGCTCCATGTCTCTCTGGGTGATTTTTTTTCCTTCCTTTCCGAGAATGCCTGCAGCCCACCGCATCAGTGTTTTTTCGTCCTGACCTGCAAACTCTGTCACACATCCGCAGTTTTTTACCGCTTTATACATCCGGCTCCTCTTATCCACTTCCGTTTCTGCAAAAATCAGGTAAAGATAATCCGGCAGTTCTTTCATATAATCCGCAAGTTCATCGCACTTATTTTTAAAAAAACCCGTATCCTCCAGAAGCACTACCCGCCTTTCCGCAAAAAAAGGCATTGTCTCACAAAGGTCTATCAATTCTTTCACATCAATCCCTTTTCCTTCAAACCGGCTGAAATTCATGGTATCGTCATCCGGATTCAGCGCCTTCGCAAGCTTATGCTTATATTGCTGACGCAAATATGCCTCATCCCCATACAGAAGATAGGCATGTTTAAATTGTCCTGTTCTTATATCTTCCTGAATACGCTTCATAATATTCTCCTTTTCGTGAGTTTATCTTAGCATAGCAGCATCTTTTTCGCAAGGTTACTGTTCACCTCTTCTTATACGGCATGACGCGAACCGTACAGCCCTGTTCATTCCCTACAGAAGCCGTGACTGCGCCGCAGTCCTTCGTACAGTACACCTTTGCCCCCATCTCTTCAAGACGGCGAATCACCTCCGGCGACGGATGACCGTAGGTATTTGATTCAGATACGGAAATCACTGCAATTTCCGGAAGAATTTTCTGAAGAAACCGCTCTCCTGTAGAATATCCGGAACCATGATGTCCTACTTTCAGATAGTCCACATCCTCCAAAGCATCCGTTTCCAGAAGCTTCTCCTCTGTTTCCACTCCGATATCACCTGTAAAAAGGCCTTTGAACTCCCCGCAGGATACTTGCATTACCATCCCCTCTTCATTTACATTCTCTCCACCGGTGCCCTCCCACGGGGAAATCACCTGAAACACTGTATCCTTCCCGCGAAATACATCTCCGTTCTTTGCTGTCAGAACCTGTACTCCCGCGCTTTCTGCAGCATCCGCAAGCTGTTTCCACTCCTTCGGAGGAGTCGTCCACTTCGGCAGAATCAGCTTTCTGATTTTTACAGATACAGCTCCAAGAGACTGAAATTCCAGAAATTCCTGTATCCCGCTGATGTGGTCTCCATCCGTGTGAGAGATAAACACAGCGTCAATCCGGGAAATCCCGCGACTTTTGAGGTAAGGAAGAATCTGATACTGACAAATCCCCTTTTTGTTGCTGCTTCCTCCGTCAATCAAAAAATTCTGCCCTGATGGCGTCTCCACTACAATAGCATCCCCCTGTCCGATATCAAGACAGGTAATCCGAAAATCAGCTTCCGGCCTCCACCTTATCACCACCGTACACAAAAGGGTCAGAACAACCACAGCTCCCGCAAGATTCCTATACTTCCACACAGAGACAGCTATCGCCAGCATCGCATAATATACCCCAATCTGCCAGATTTCCGGTCTGCCTCCTACCCATGTACAAAAAGGTATTTTTTCCGCCAGTTCACACAATTCCTCATACGCCCACAACAATCCTCTCCCCGGAAGGATACAAAGCATAGCTGCCGTATTTCCTCCAAGCCCTGCCAGCGCAGCCGCAGCGCCGCTTCCCAGAACAATACCCACTGTGGGAAGAACCAGCAGATTCAAAAAAATGCCCGCAATCGAAATCTCTCCGTAAAACCACAGCATTACAGGAAGTGTGGTAACCTGAACTGCCAGAGAAGACACGAACATTTTTCCCAGCCGCCCCTTCACTTTACAAATCCCGCAAAACACAGGAGCAATTATCCCTACTCCTGTCACCGCCCCAAAGGACAGCCAGAATCCTCCATTCAGAAGATAGGCCGGAGCATCCAGAAGAATGAGAACCGCAGCCAGAGAAAGCGCTGTCTGCATATCGTAAATCCGCCCCAAAAGCTTTGCCCCAACGCTGACAAGAAACATAATGACCGCCCTCATCGTGGATACGCCCCCTCCGGTCATTATCCCGTATCCCAGCATGACAGTCAGCGAAACCATTCCTGCCGGCCGGATTCCCAGCCCTGTTCGCATCAGGAGTTCATACAGTCCCACCCCCAACACGCTGATATGAAGTCCGGAAATCGCAAGAATATGGATAATTCCAGCCATTTGATATCTCATTTTCGTCTCAGGAGCAAGTTCTCCCTTATCTCCCAGCACAATTGCCCGAAATACCGGAGCGCTTTCTCCTGCAGCTTTGTCAAAAATCTTCCCGAATTTTTCACGCATATCCAGAAGAAACTGTCCGAATCTGGAAAATCCTTTTGATTTCTTTTCTACCGATGCCTTTTTCATAAAGTAATAAATATGTCTGCATGCATAATACTGCCTGCTGTCAAATTCTCCTGGATTGCAGGGCGCTTTTACTTCTTCCAGAATTCCGCGAACCAAAATAAGACTCCCTGCCGGAAGCTTTTGTCTGTTCTTTAAAAATACTCTTAAATTACCAATGGAAACTTTTTTTGATTTATAGATAACAGAAACTCTTTTAAGATAAACAGATTGGGAAAATTCTGTGTCTGCGCACCGTTCCACCTCCCCGACGGCGGAAACCTCTGCCTCTTTCTCCAGATGCTCTCTCAGGTCAGCCGGAAGAGGATTTCCGCGTATCAGCGGAATCCCCATCCAGTCAGCCACACAGAGCAGAACCATCAAAACCAGACACAGTATACATACAGGGCGTCTTCCCATAACGCTCCTCCATTTCTGATTGTGTTCTTACTGTTCTTCTTTTTTATTTATTACAATATCTTCTTTCTTTTCATAAAAACGATACAGCGGCATTTTTTCCCGGAAAGTTCCTTCCCTGTCATCGCCCACCGTAATCTGCACTTTATCAGCCTCAATTCCGGAAAGCAGTGAATTTACTATGGAATAAATCGGAATCTTGTCCGCCACATCAAGCGCGTAATCGGAAAAAACATTGTCTACTGTCAGATAACAGATTCTGTCTGCAATTGTCACACTCAAAATTCCGGTATTTTCCGGAATCGTAGGATAATGTCCCTTTTCCATAGGTCCCTTCATAAGCTGTTCCAGAATGACCTTTTCTTTCGGGATTGATCTTTTATATCTCACAGTCCTCTGCTCTTCTACCAGATTTTTACCTGTTTTATCTGTAAAATACAGGGTAAAAGTGCCATAACAGTAGGAGTCTGCATCGCTTCCATTTAATTCCATGAAAGAAGAATTGTTCATACTTCCCACAGCCTGCTCCCGGGAGTCCTTGAGCTCCGCTCCGTTTACTGTAAACTGTACTGCGCTCACTCCGGCAATCTGCAGGAAAGTTTTCACAACTCCGGCACGAACCAGAATCTCCCTTGCCTTACTCATCTTTGCATACTTACCGTTAAAATCTATAACAAGAATCGTATCCGCAATGTTATAAGAAGTTATCTCCACCTCTTCAGGCAAAAGCTCGATTCTTTCACCGTCTAACGACTTGTTATTCAGACGCTGCATCAAATCCTTCAGCATAAAATCCGCAGTTTCCTGTTCCGGCTCATATTTTTCTTTTTTCAGAGCTGTGGCATCCTTATTCATGTAATATATATAATACTCATGCCCGGATTTGTCTTTTTCTTCCTTCACCTCAATACTGCAGCCCGCAAGAAGAGAGCAGGTCAGCAATACTGAAAGAATTTTTGTAACTAACTTTTTCACACAGCACCTCCTACGGAATATATGACAGAGGAATCCGGACAGAAAATGTGGTTCCCTCTCCTTCCTTGCTGAACACCTTAATTGCTCCGTGATGCATGACAATAGAGCTTCTGGTGATGGCAAGGCCGAGTCCTGTTCCGCCGATTTCCTTGGAATGGGACTTATCCACACGATAAAATCTTTCAAAAATCTTATCCACAGAATCCTGCGGGATTCCCATACCGGAGTCTGCCACAGTCACATAAAAGTACTTGTGATCCGCATCCAGAGAAACTCGCACCCATCCTTCGTCTACATTGTATTTGATACCATTTTCCACAAGATTGCTGATGGCAAGCGTAAATTTTACCTCATCCACATCAGCTTCCACAGGTCTGAAACTGTCAAGAATCAGGTCAATGCTTCTCTTATCCGCAATCGGACGAAGACGTTTCAGAATGTCCTCAAGAAGCTTGTTGATATCCATATGGGTAATATTGAGGTCAGCCGCCTTTTTGTCCATTTTTACAAGGGAAAGAAGGTCTGTGATAATCTTATTCTCTCTGTCGATTTCAGCCGTAATATCGCTCATAAACTCCTGATAAAGCTCCTCAGGCACTCCTTTTTGACCAACAAGGGAATCTGCAAGAACCTTCATCGAAGTCATGGGTGTCTTTAACTCGTGAGACACATTGGAAACAAATTCCTGGCGTGATTCATCCAGAATCTTCATTCTTGCCACCATCTTATTAAAGGCTTCGGTGATCAAAGCGGTTTCCGTATAGTCAGGAACCGAAATTTCCTCATTCTGAAAACCGTCTGTAAGGTCTTCAATCGCCTTTGTCACCCTTGCCAGAGGCTTCACAAGTATTGTAGACAGCACATATGCCAGAAGAATTGACAGCGTAACAATGATACCTATGATCATAATACCCTTCTGTCTCAGTTCGTTTACATTGGATGCCGTTTCCTTCATGGATGCGACGACAAGCATCACCCCCTGAAGCTGCTGTACATCGGGACTTCTCACAGGAACCGCCAGCGAAAGGCAGCCTGTACCCTTATCATAATCGTATGCTTCCTCCCCCCGGAAAGCCCTGATTGCAAGAGGATTCAGCAAAATATTTCCCACTTCTGCATTGTACGTATCTCTGACTATCTTAAAGTCCCTGTCTGCCAGAATGATCCGGCCATCATAGATATTACAGAACAACTCCAGCTTGCTGTTCACCACCTGCGAGCTGGAGTCATTCAAATAATTCTCTTTTATTAACAGGCTGCACAAAATATCACTCTGCTTTTTCAGACTCTCTGCGCGAACCGAAACTGCACGGTTTGCATAATTGCTGATTACAATTCCTGTCACAATGATACTTGGCACAATTCCCAGAATAATCAGAATAACCAGGATACGAAAGCGAAGGCTTTTAAAGAAATTGCCTTTTCTTTTCATCTTTTATGCCTGAAAATAATAGCCTACGCCCCATTTGGTATGCACAAATTTCGGCTCACTGGGATTTGCCTCAATTTTTTCACGGAGACGGCGAATATGTACATCCACAGTACGAACGTCGCCCGGATACTCATATCCCCATACAATATTCAGCAGGTTCTCACGGCTGTAGACTTTATTCGGATTAAACACCAGAAGTTCCAGAACATCAAATTCTTTCGCAGTCAGATTGATTTCTTTTCCGGAAATAAATACGCGGCGTCCTTCGCAATCCATACGCAGTTCACCTACTTCTATTGTTTTTGCTTTTTCTTTCTCCTCATGGTCGCTTCCTGCGCGGCGCATGATTGCCTTGATACGGGCTTTTACCTCAAGGATATTAAAGGGCTTCGTGATATAATCGTCAGCTCCGTATTCCAGTCCCAGAATCTTATCCATGTCTTCGCCCTTCGCAGTCAGCATTACGATGGGAACATTTGAAAACTCGCGAATCTGCTGGCAGACCTCAAGTCCATCCATCTTTGGAAGCATTAAGTCCAAAAGGATGATGTCGTATTTTTTCTCTTTCGCCTTCTCAACTGCCTCTTCTCCGTCATAAGCGCAGTCAACCTCCATTCCTTCCTGTTCAAGGCTGAAACGGATTCCTTTCACAATAAGCTTTTCATCGTCTACTACCAATACTTTCCTGCTCATTCAATTCTCCTTATCCTACTATAATCTCGTCTTTTATCTTCGCAAAAGTCCCTTCTTTGATACCTTCTACCTTCATAATGTCTTCTATTGCAGAAAAAGGGCCGTTCGCCTCTCTGTAGGAAATAATCGCCCTTGCTCTTGTGGCTCCGATTCCTGTCAGCGTTGTAAGCTCCTCTTCCCCTGCAGAGTTGATATTTACTCTGCCATCTCCGGGACTTGTATTACCTGTTGTCACTGCTTCTTCTCCCTGCCAAAGCCCGGGAGTCCCGTTATTGTCTGCTTCCTCCTTTGTCGGGACATAAATCTGCTGTCCGTCGCCCAGAATTTCCGCCCGGTTAATGTATCCCTGTGCCGCTTCCGGAAGATATCCTCCCGCAGCCTCGATTGCCTGAAATACCCGGCTTCCCTCTTCCAGACAGAAAACTCCCGGCTTTACCACAGCGCCGCAGACGTCCACATAAATCTGCGCCGGTTTTTCCTGCGCCTCTTCACTGTCTGAGAAATCTGTTTTGGATTTCCCTGACCTTTTGCTTTCGGAGTCTCCTGCATCCCCGGATTCTGAGCCTTTCTTTTCGGAATTTCCTGTTGCCCGGGGTTCCGGATTTTCAAATCCATCCTCCCCATCGGCTTCTGTCTCCCGGATTTCTGCAATAAACTCAGACTCTCTGTCTGTGCATCCTGTCAAAAGTATCCCAAAGGTCAGAATCATAACAATATAGCAGTGTATGACTGTTTTTTTACTAATTCTTGATAATTTCATGAATTTCGGTTCACTTCCTCCTCCGCATTTTTACAGCAAGCGTCCCGGAACCCATAATGCCATCTTCTATTTTAACGAAATATTACAAGTTTTACAAGAGGTTTCGTATCTTATTTTTAATACTATCTCTTTCTTATTATTTTTGCCACTTAAAGATGATGATTCCTACAATGGAGATTGCCATTCCAATAATCTTACGCCACTCAAAAGGCTGTTTCTCCACGCCGAACATTCCGAAAAGCTCAATCACATAAGCAACGGCAAGCTGGGATACCACAATCAGCATAGCTGCTTTTGCAGGCCCCAGAGAACTCATACTTTTGATGACGGTTGCCGTGATAAATGCGCCGATAACACCGCCAAGCAGCGTATATTTACTGTTAATCTGCCAAAGCGCGCCTACCTGATCTCTTCCCGTAAACAGCCACGCAAGCACACAGACTGCAAAAGCGGAAATCTGTACCCAGCCTGCAGATACCCACAGACTTGTCTGCTTCGTCACCTCCGTGTTAAAGACTCCCTGAATGCTCATCAGCGCTCCTGACAACAGCGCAATCAAAATTCCCCACATATTCTTTCCTCCTGTCTGCCATATCACTGAAAAGAGGCGCTGCTTATGCAGCACCTCTCCTTTGTCTGTTCATAGTTTATGCGGTTATTTTGAATTTATACATTCTTTTTATTTTTCCCGAATGCTTTTTATCGCTCTTGTAATCTTAATCGGATTTCCGTAATTCAAAGTTCCGAAACGGAAGATTTTCGCAGCCAGTATTCCTGTAAACACACAGGTTCCTGCAAGAAGGATGAGGGAAACCAGAATCTCCCAGGTGGCTACACTTCCCATGGAAATCCGGATAAACATAGCGTTTCCGGAGGTAAACGGAATGAAAGAAGCCACTTTAATCAGCATACTGTCGCTCACATTAAGACCAAACATGGCAACCAGGAAGGACGCTACATAAATAAGAGTCACAGGGGTTGCGCTCTTGCTGATATCCTCTGTTTTTGACACAAGTGCGCCCAGCATTCCGTAAATAAAAGCATACAGAAGATAGCTGAGAATCCCGAATACAGAAAAGGATATCAGAACTCTTGAAGGAATGTCGAACAGCCTGTCCAGAATTCCGCCCCAGGCTTCCCCAACTGCCATATATGCTGCAAACCCGGTTCCAAGTATGATAACAGTCTGAATGATTCCCGCAAGAGCGCCTGCCAGAACTTTACCGAAAATCAGGCTGTTAGAATTCACACTTGTCACAAGAATCTCAATGGCACGATTGCTTTTTTCCGTAGTAACTGATACAGAAATCATCTGTCCATAGAACAGAATCAGGAAGTATACAACGAACACCAGAACATAGGTATACCAGAAATTATTTACGCTGTTTTTGCCCAGAACTTCCGGCGTAACAGTTACGGAAACATTCTCAGACTGATGGATTTCTTCCGGTGTCAGACCTTTTTCTATAAGGTATTGCTCCTTCTCATATGCAAGGACACACTGACGGAACTGTTCCATTATATTGCTGTCTCCCATACCGAGATTGTTGACTACATAGGTTACTTCTCCATTATCTCCGAGAATAAATCCCGCTTCAATCTCACCCTTTTCAACAGCCTCTTTTATGGCATCCTCATCTGTATAATCTACCCATTTTGCAGGGAAAAGAGGAATGCTTTCTTTTATTTCTTCGGGCGCCAGAATACCATATTGTTCTGCGCTCTCCTCTGCTTCTTCCTGAACTGTCTGAGCATCTTTATTTCCACCATTTATATTGTCAAGAAGACCGGGAATCAGCGTCGGAACAATAATAACGCCTGCAATTAAAAGGGCAATCAGAACTGTAGTTACAAGGAAGCTTTTATTTTTAAAGTAATTGTTTAGTTCAAATTTCAGTACAGTCAGAAACTGTTTCATGCCTCGTCACCTGCTTTCTCTACAAAGATATCATTCAGAGATGGTTCGTACATACCGAAGAATTCCAGATCCACCTCCTGGGCTACCAGTCTTTCAAGAATCTTATTCTTATTTTCCGGATGTTTCTTCCGAACAATGACGCTGTCTTTCCTGATTTTTTCTACTTCGAGCAAATCTGAAAAGGTGTCTTCAAGCCGTCTTCCAAGCTCCTGCGGCGTCTCTTCCAGACTGGATATCACCAGTCTGTCCTTGCCGAATTCTCTCTTGATTTCTTTTAAATCTCCGGAAAGCACAACCTCCCCATGATTTAAAATTGCGATTTCCTCGCAGAACTCTTCCACGTAGCTCATCTGATGACTGGAAAATATTACCAGCTTCCCTTCCTGAATCTGCTCACGGATTACATCTTTAAGTATCTGTGAATTTACCGGGTCAAGGCCGGAAAAAGGCTCGTCAAGGATAATCATATCCGGATTACAGATAAGTGTCTGTGCAAGCTGTACTTTCTGCTGATTTCCTTTGGAAAGCGTTTCTAATTTGCGGTTTTCATATTCTGAAATACCCATTCTTTCCAGCCATTTTTTCATGCTTTCTTTTGCTTTTTTCGCATTTAATCCACGAAGCATTCCAAGGTAAATCAACTGTTCACTTACAGTTTTTTTCGGATAAAGACCTCGTTCTTCCGGGAGATATCCAATCTGATGTTTTCTGGGTTCAAAAGGCTTTCCGTCAAGAAGAATAGTACCTCCGTTCCCTTTAAACACATCCATTAGGATACGGATTGTGGTTGTTTTTCCCGCGCCGTTTCTTCCAAGAAGTCCCAGGGCTGTTCCGCTTTCTACTGTAAAGGAAATTCCATGAAGCACTTCTGTATCACCGAAAGATTTCTTTAAATTCCTGATTTCCAGTTTCATATGTTCCTCCTTTTTATCATACAAATTTTATTCTATATTGATTTTGCTTCGCCTTTTTGACACACAGCTTTTGACATAAATTACCGTTGTCCAAATCCATATAACACCTGATATCACTACTGCAAAGATACCAGTATTCCACATAAGATGGCAAATCATTGCCACAACTGCGCACATTGGGATGATTCGCATTATTCCAACATACGCTTCATATCCCGACTGATAAATGAGCTCTCTTTCTGCTTCATCGCAGCTCCCCAGCCATGCTTTCTGAAAGTCCTTTTGCTTCATGCATCCCGGATCTCCCTGCAGTCTTGGGTTGCTTTTCTGCAGACACTTTACATAACGAATCTGCCAGATTCCCTGATAACCAAATATAATAACTGTCAGGATACAACTCACAATCATTATAGTCGAATGTTTCTCTATGTAACTGCTGCTGTAATTAATGGAGAGGCTTAATAAGGTCAGTACCATTGCCAAATTGCTTACAATAACGCCGATGCTCCCTACTTTTTCCTCTTCATATTCCAGTCTGTCTGCCTCTTCATCTTCCGCATTTTCCAGAAGAAGATTGAGCTTTTGAAGTTTTATCAGGACAATCTCAGCTACAGGTACGGTAATTCCCAGAATCAGAATCATTAAAGGTATCTGTATTTTACTGAGAACATCCATGAAGATACTCATATTCCATTGGTCAACTTCAAAGAATCCCATGAGAAATCCAATGGCTCCGCCTCCCAGCGCAGCCCAGAACATAATCGTGAGAAATCTCACATAACTGTTGGGCTTCTTTTTCATCTTTTTTTCCTCTTTACTCATTGTTTTCATCTTCTTCCTCCCTGTACGAAAAGATATCTTCTACCGTCACCTGACATATTCCGGCTATCTTCAACGCCAGAGTAACGGAAGGCGAATAGTCGCCTCTTTCTATCAGACTGATCGTCTGTCTGGACACACCAGCCAGCTTTCCCATCTCAGACTGGTTGATTCCCAGCCTTGCTCTATGTTCCTTCAGTCGGTTCTCCAGTGGCATTGAATTACCCCCCCCCTCAATTTTCCTGTTTCACTTTTGTTTTATGTCATATTTCATTGTCATTATGACAATTTTTCTTGTCACAAATATATCATTGACAACTTTCCTTGTCAATAGGTGTTTGACAATTTATTCGTTACAGAACCAACTACGGGCAGGGGACTCAGTCCCCTGCCCGTAGCCATACTTCAAGTCTTTCCTACGCAAGACATTTTTCAAGAATTGTAATCATCTTATCTACATGCTCCTGCGTGATAATCAGCGGAGGAACAAGACGAAGGACGTCAGAACCTGCCGATATCACAAGAAGCCCTTCAGAAAGAGCCTCTTTTACAACTTCACTGACAGGTCTTCCGGAAATGACAAGCCCCTGCATGAAGCCCATTCCCCTTCTTGCAGTCACACAATCAAATTTATCCACAAGCTCATCCAGTCTCTTCTCCAGATATGGAGTCAGCTCCCGCACATGAGTCAGAATCATATCCTGCTCAAAAATGCTGAACACCTTACTGACAGCCGCGCAGACAAATGGATTTCCTCCATAAGTAGTACCGTGGTCTCCCGGCTCTAAAGATGCCAAAGCAGCCTTTTTATTAAGAACAAAAGCTCCTACCGGAACACCGCAGCCAAGAGCCTTGGCGCAGGTCATAATATCCGGCTGCACGCCGTAAGCCTGCCATGCAAAATAATGCCCGGTTCTTCCCATTCCACACTGAATCTCATCAAAAATAAGAAGAATATCCTTCTCATCACAGAGACGGCGCAAGCCTTCCAGAAACTCTTTTTCTGCGGGATAAATCCCACCCTCTCCCTGTACAGTTTCCGTAATAATCGCGCAGGTCTTATCTGTAATCTGGGCTTTTACGCTTTCCAGATCATTGAAATCCGCAAACTTCACGCCTCCCATCAAAGGCTCGAAGGGTTCGCGGTAATGCGCTGTCCCTGTCACTGAAAGAGCTCCGATGCTTCTCCCATGAAAAGAGTGATTCATTGCAATAATCTCATGGTCTGCATGTCCGTCACGGACAAACGCATATTTTTTTGCCGCTTTAAGAGCTCCTTCTACAGCCTCTGTTCCGCTGTTCGTAAAAAACACTTTATCCATACTGCTGGCAAGCACAAGCTTTGCCCCTGCGCTGATAATCGGTTCATTGTAATAAAGATTCGAAATATGCGTCAGTTTATCAATCTGCTCCTTCAAAGCCTCGTCGTATCCGGGATAATGATATCCAAGGGAATTCACTGCGATACCCGCAGCGAAATCCAGATATTCTTTTCCTTCGGTATCATATAAATAACATCCCTCACCTCTGGAAAAAACAACCGGAAAACGGTTATATGTGTGGAGAATACTTACCTCCGCCTCCTGCATCTGTTCATTCATGTTCATGGTAGTAAGTTTCACCATCCTCTCTCAAAATTGCAGTACCGATACCTTTATTTGTAAAGATTTCCAAAAGAAGACTGTGCGGAATTCTTCCGTCCAGAATATGCACACGATTTACGCCATTCTCAATAGCATCCATGCAATTCTTCAGCTTCGGAATCATTCCTCCGCCTACAAATCCATCTGAAATCAGCTCCTGCGCCTCCTGCACATGAAGCTCCGAAAACAGAGTAGACGGGTCGTCCGGATCCTTATAAACGCCCTCAATATCTGAAAGAAACGCCAGTTTCTCCGCATGAACCGCCTCCGCAATCGCGCAGGCTGCATCATCCGCATTGATATTAAAGGTATCAAAAGCATCATCGTAACCCACCGGAAAAACAATCGGAATAAAATCTTTTTCCATTAAGTCAAACAGCACTTTCGGCTGAACCTCTGTAACCTCGCCGACAAAACCGATGTCCTCACCTCCGGACAGCTTTTTCACGCACTTGAGAAGCCCTCCATCTTTACCGCTGATGCCAACTGCTTTTACGCCAAGAGACTGCACAAGCGTAACCAGCTCCTTATTCACCTTCGCAAGCACCATCTCCGCAATTTCCATCGTATCTTTATCTGTCACGCGAAGCCCGTTCACAAACTTCGCATCCATTCCTACTTTTCCTACCCACCGGCTGATTTCCTTACCTCCGCCATGCACAATAATCGGCTTCAGCCCAACCAGCTTCAAAAGAACGACATCTTTGATTACATTTGCTTTCAGTTCCTCATCCAGCATGGCGCTTCCGCCATATTTCACAACTACAATCTTTCCGTTGAATCTCTGAATATAAGGCAAAGCCTCAATTAAAACCTCTGCCTTATCCAAATATTTCTGTTTAACCATCACACATACCTCATCCAAAAATTTCTATCACTTCCGAGTCAAAACAAACCAAAAACACTTTCGGCTGTTCAAGACCTGTAATCTGCATTTATCTTAACGTAATCATATGTCAGGTCGCATCCCCACGCAGTTGCGGAACAATCTCCCATCTTCACATCTGCAATAGCGGTAACCTCATCCTCTGAAAGGATTTTTGTCGCTTCCTCTTCTGAATATCCGGTGGAAACGCCATTTTCTATAATCTTGATTTTTCCGGCTCTGCTCTCAAAATAGAGGTCAACTTTTTCCGGATCAAACTGTGCGCCGGAATATCCCATCGCGCAGAGAATTCTTCCCCAGTTTGCATCGTGTCCGTAAATCGCCGCCTTTGTAAGAGAAGATGTCACTACAGACTTACTCAGAGTTACAGCCTGCTCCTTAGATTCTGCGCCAATGACTTTAACCTCAAACAGTGCAGTTGCACCCTCTCCATCTCCGGCAATCTTCTTTGCCAGCGTGGTATTTACGAAATTAAGCGCCTTTCTGAACGTCTCGAAATCCCCGTTTTTTTCTGTAATCTCCGGATTTCCCGCCATTCCATTTGCAAGAAGAAGCACGGTATCATTTGTGGAAGTATCTCCGTCTACAGAAACCATATTATAAGTATCCTTCACATCCTCACTGAGTGCTTCCTGAAGCATTTCCTTAGAAATATTCACATCTGTAGTCACAAACCCAAGCATAGTACACATATTGGGATGAATCATTCCAGAGCCTTTGCACATACCGCCGACTGTCACTGTCCTGCCGCCGATCTCCACCTGAACTGCCACTTCTTTTTTCACAGTATCAGTGGTCATAATTGCTTTTGCGGCTTCAGTACCTGCTTCAAGTGTTCCGGAAAGAACGGGCGCCATCATTTTTACTCCGTTTTTAATCCGGTCAATGGGAACCTGCATTCCGATTACGCCTGTGGATGCTACAAGCACACTGTCCGGGGAAATTCCCAGAATCTCTGCAGCAGCGTCCGCAGTCTCCTTACAATATCCATACCCTTCTGCCCCTGTACACGCATTGGCAATTCCGCTGTTACAGATTACTGCCTGCGCATGAGCATGGTTATAAACCACATCCTGATCCCATTTCACAGGCGCAGCCTTCACCACATTCGTTGTAAAGGTTCCGGCAGCCACACAGGGCGTTTCACTGTAAATCATCGCCATATCTGTTCTGCCTTTATATTTAATCTCCGCCGCTGCTGCCGCTGCCAGAAAGCCTTTCGCAGCAGTTACGCCTCCTGTAATACTTTTCATAAAAAACATCCTCCTCTTACCGAACAACAACTGTTTCTTTCTCCGTAAACGCAGCTTCCTCTTATGGGCACATCGGAATCTGCATTAATCCTTCAGCCTCTCCAAATCCAAACATCAGATTCATATTCTGTACAGCCTGACCTGCCGCGCCCTTCACCAGATTATCCATAGCTCCCATCATAATAATTCTATGTGTTCTCGGATCAATCTTAAAATTCACATCTACATAATTGCTGCCCTCCACCCATTTCGTCTGGGGGCAGACATCCTTATCCAGAACGCGGACAAACATCTCTTTCTCATAATATTTGTCATATGCAGCCTTTACCTCCTCGTAGGTCACATCTTTTACAAGAGAAGCGTAAGCCGTAATGAGAATTCCGCGGTTCATCGGAATCAGATGAGGGGTAAAATTAATCAGAACCTCCTGTTTGCAGGCATAACCAAGCTGATCCTCAATCTCCGGCGTATGCCTGTGCTGCGCAACGCCATAAGCCTTGATATTTTCATTTACCTCACAGAACAGATTATCCACTTTCGCGCCACGCCCTGCTCCGGACGTACCGGATTTCGCATCAATAATAATAGTGGAAGGGTCTATCATCCCCTCTTTCAACAACGGATAAATAGAAAGAGTGGAACAGGTGGGATAACATCCCGGATTTGCAATAAGTCTTGCCTTTTTAATCTCTTCACGGTTAATCTCGCAAAGCCCATAAACAGCTTCCTCAACAAACTGAGGCGCTTTATGTTCAATTCCATACCACTTTTCATATTTTTTTACATCTTTAATACGAAAGTCCGCGCTTAAATCAATAATCTTTGCCTTTGACAAAATTTCCTCATTAATAAGAGACGCGCAGAGTCCCTGAGGTGTTGCGGTAAAAATAACATCCACCTCTTCTGCAAGAGCCGCCATATTGTCATCCATACATTTAGCATCCACCAGTTTAAAAAAGTTCTGGTAAATTCCCGCATAGGATTTATCAATATAGCTTCTGGAGCCATACCACGCAATCTCCACTTCTTTATGTCCAAGGAGCAGACGCACAATCTCATTTCCCGCATATCCGGTCGCTCCTATAATTCCGGCTTTTATCATAACAATTCCCTCCATCCAGTTAAGTGCTTCAAACTTCGAACTGCTCTTTTCGTTGCAGCTTTGTTTTTAATTGGTATGATTATACATCTAACATGCATAATATGCAATAGTGATTTTGCTATGATTTTTCTTTTTCCTCTCTTTCTTTTATTCATTTTCACAAATATTACTTAATTATAATGCGCTGATTTTCAAATAAAAAATTTTGATTTTTTAAAATTAGGGGTTGCATATTTATAAAAAATGTTGTATATTAACTTTTGTCAAAAGGAAGAACACTTACTTTCAAATGAATTTTTATGCAAATCAACACATAAATATGCTACCAGATTGATACTGCATATTGCTAAATTATACAAACATGAATTATAAGGAGGATTTTTATTATGAAAGAAAAAGTTGTATTAGCATACTCCGGAGGACTTGACACCACAGCTTTAATTCCGTGGTTAAAAGAAAATTTTGATTACGAAGTTATCTGCTGCTGCGTAAACTGCGGACAGGGAAATGAACTGGACGGACTGGAAGAAAGAGCAAAAATTTCCGGCGCTTCCAAATTATACATCGAGGATATTGTTGATGAATTCTGCGACGAATATGTAATGCCATGTGTGGAGGCAGGCGCTGTATACGAACACAAATATCTTCTCGGCACTTCTATGGCGCGTCCTGTAATTGCCAAGAAATTAGTAGAAATTGCCCGTAAAGAAAACGCAGTTGCCATCTGCCACGGCGCAACAGGCAAAGGAAACGACCAGATTCGTTTTGAACTGGGTATCAAAGCCCTTGCTCCTGACATCAAGATCATCGCTCCGTGGCGTATGACCGACGTATGGACAATGCAGTCCCGTGAAGACGAGCTTGAATTTGTAAAGGCTCACGGCATTGACCTCCCATTCGATGCAAACCACAGCTACAGCCGCGACCGTAACTTATGGCACATCAGCCACGAAGGACTGGAACTCGAAAATCCTGCAATGGCACCTAATTACGACGATATGCTTGTCCTGAGCGTGACACCTCAGAAAGCCCCGGACAAAGCAACCGACATTACCATGACTTTTGAATCCGGTATTCCGAAAACCTTAAACGGCAAAGAAATGAAAGTTTCCGAGATTATCACAGAGCTGAATAAATTAGGCGGTGAAAACGGCATCGGAATTATCGACATCGTAGAAAACCGTGTTGTAGGTATGAAATCCCGAGGCGTATACGAAACTCCGGGAGGAACTATCCTTATGGAAGCTCACCAGCAGTTGGAGGAACTGATTCTTGACCGTGAAACTCTGGAGACTAAGAAAAAACTCGGCAGCCAGTTCGCACAGATTGTATATGAAGGCAAATGGTTCACTCCTCTGCGCGAAGCAATTCAGGCATTCGTAGAGTCTACTCAGAAATATGTAACAGGCGAAGTGAAATTCCAGCTTTACAAAGGCAACATCATCAAAGCCGGCACAACTTCCCCATACAGCCTGTACAACGAATCTCTTGCTTCCTTTACAACAGGCGACCTTTATGACCATCACGATGCAGACGGCTTCATCACCCTGTTCGGTCTTCCTCTGAAAGTTCGCGCAATGATGATGAAAGAAAACGAAAAAACAAACAATAAATAAAAGAAAAAAAGTACAGTCAAATAAATGGCTGTACTTTTTTTGTTATGCAATTCCAAGCTCTTCTTTTTTTCTGTTTAAAATCTCCTGCAGCTCTTCCACATCGCCTGCAGTAATATCTTTGTCCTCCAACAGGACTTTCAGCATCTCCACTGCCCCAATCTTGCGGCTGTGGGTGCTCTCCTTAAGATAATCCTCACGGGTCAGGAGCGGAACATAATTTCTCGCATACACCTTCCCATTCATGGACATTCCTGCAACCTTTACGATATTCTCTTTCAGAAGAAGCTCCAGACATCTGCGAATCGTCGGCATTTTCATCTCTGGATGAAGTTCGTTGATTTCAAATGCAGACAGCGGCTTATCTTCTTTCCACAGAACATCCATAACATCGTATCTTTTCCCTTTTAAAATATCCATAATCTCACTGCCTTTCTTTATTACACATAGTATTATGATACAAAAATATCGAATAAATTGCAATTTAATATCTCTTACATTAGATTACAGATAGATTAAATATTTTTCTCAAAACAATGTATTTTTTATATCAGGTAAAAATTCAGGCATCTTCATACCTTTATTTTCTTTTCCTTAAGTCTTTTATATACCCATTCGCGGAACAGGGCATAAATTACGGAAACCAGCGGAATAAACACAAGCATACCTACCACTCCCATCAGGCTGCCGCCGAGGGTTACCGCAGCAAGCACCCAGATAGAAGGAAGACCGACTGAGTTTCCCACCACATGAGGATAAATCAGATTTCCTTCAATCTGCTGGAGCACAAGGAAAAGCCCCAGATATACGATAGCCTGTACAGGACTTACCATAAGTATCAGGAAAAAACCAATCCAGCAGCCGATAAATCCTCCAAACACAGGAATCAGAGCCGTAAACGCAATCAAAACACCCACCAGCATCGCATATGGGAAACGGAAAAGCGTCATAGTTACAAAGAACATGCTTCCCAGAATAACCGCCTCAATACACTGTCCTGTGATAAAGCTTGCAAAGGTTTTGTTAGCCAGAGAGCAGACATGAAGCGTATAGGTTACCACATTTTTCGGAAGAAGTGCATACAAGGCTTTTTTCACCTGACTGCTCAGTCTCTCTTTCTGCAGCAAAATATAAAAAGAAAAGATAATCCCGATAAACAGATTCATGGCTGTGCTGACAATTCCCATTGTCAGGGTAACAGTAGAAGTCAGAATATTATCCAGACCGCTTTTTAACACATGCACAAAAGAATCAATGAGTTTCTGCGGGTTAAATTCAATAGAATCAATCCATTCAAGAATCATGGGATTCTGGAAGGTTTCCTCTGCCCAGCTCTGAAGGACAGGCACACTTTCTTCAATTCTCTTTGCAACGCTTACAATAGTCGTAGCAAGCTCCGGCACTACAATAAGAACAACCACCATGATAATCGTCACTACAAACAGCAGAGACATCACCAGGCTGACCGGACGGGCAAATTTCTCCGCGTATTTATTCTTCTTTTTCAGAAGCCTGCCGAAAAGATGACGTTCCACAAACTTCATTGGGACGTTTAAAATAAACGCAATCGCTGCGCCGAGAATAAACGGAAAACAGAATCCCCACGCAAGACTGAACATCCCGAATACGATTTTGTAATTCTGCACTCCAAGATACAGGAGAACAGCAAACGCAATCAGGTTACGTATTTTCTTTACATTTTCCTTATCAAGATTCACAATATCCCTCCAGTTTTCAATCTGTATTTTTAATAATTGTACACATTTTAGCACGAAACCCCTGCTATGTATACCTTATTTTCCCACAAGTAAAAAACTGTTACTTTTTCAGTTTTTATCTTTTTTCTTCCCGAATCCAATCGGTATATTGTATATTTTTTCTTGCAATTCATATTTTTTATTGTTATTTTTCACAAAAAGAATTGACAGTACCGATTATATACTTTATAATGTCTAATGTGAATATAAACTACTTATATAAGTCCATAATCGGTTGGACGTCTCTACCAACTACCGTAATAGTTGTCTATAAGTTCTATCTGTCGAGGGGATTTTATAGACTTTTTTTGTGCCCATTTTCCTCTCGCACAAGAAAGAAGGTGTACTATGACTGAAAAAAATTTTGTACTCAAAGGTAATGTTTGCTGCAGTGAATCGCCTACAGCCTTCGCTATTACAGAAAATGCCTATCTGGTTTGCGAGGACGGCTTATGTTCCGGTGTCTTTCAGGAACTTCCTGAGAAATATCACGCCCTTCCCATCCGGGACTGCGGTGACAGCCTGATCATTCCCGGTCTTACCGACCTCCATCTGCATGCGCCGCAGTACAGCTACCGCGGAACCGGCATGGATCTGGAGCTTCTGGACTGGCTCAATACCATCACCTTCCCGCAGGAAGCAGCTTATGCAGATTTGGATTACGCCCGAAAAGCTTATTCTATTTTTGCAGCCGACTTAAAGAAAAGCCCTACTGCAAGAGCATGTATTTTCGGCACTATGCACGTACCTGCAACAGAACTTCTGATGGACCTTCTGGAAGAGACAGGCTTAAAGACAATGGTAGGAAAAGTCAACATGGACAGAAACGGAGTCCCGAATCTTCAGGAAAAAGACGCAAAGACCTCTGCACAGGATACACTCGTCTGGCTTGAGAATACTCTGTATAAATACAAAAATGTGCGTCCAATCCTTACGCCGAGATTCACTCCCTCCTGCTCAGATGAGCTGATGGAGATGCTTTCCGCTATTCAGAAAAAATATAATCTTCCCATCCAGTCTCACCTGTCAGAAAATCTGGGTGAAATTGCCTGGGTAAAGGAGCTTTGTCCGGATACAGATTTTTACGGGGAAGCCTACGATAAATTCGGACTTTTCGGCGGCGAATGCCCTACTATCATGGCGCACTGCGTACATTCTCCGGATGCAGAAATACGCCTTATGAAAGAACGCGGTGTTTACGTTGCCCACTGCGCGCAGTCCAATACGAATCTCTCCTCAGGAATCGCTCCTGTGAGACGTTATCTTGACGAGGGGCTTCACGTAGGACTTGGCACAGATATTGCCGGCGGCGCAACTCTTTCCCTGTTTCGCAGTATTGTAGATTCCATTCAGGTTTCCAAGCTTCGCTGGCGACTTGTGGACGATACCCAAAAACCGCTGACTCTCGAAGAAACCTTCTATCTGGCAACCGAAGGCGGCGGCTCCTTCTTTGGAAAAGCAGGAAATTTCAAAGAAGGCTATGAATTTGATGCTCTCATCCTTGACGATACCAGTCTCCCCCATCCGCAGGAGCTTACCATAAGGGACAGACTGGAACGAATGATTTATCTCGGGGATGACCATATTATCACCGGAAAGTATGTTTCCGGCCAAAAAATATTTTAAAAAGGGGGATTGAATATGAATCTCGACAAACTTTTCCATCTGAAGGAAAACCACACGGATGTTAAAACCGAAGTCATGGCCGGCATCACAACATTTATGACAATGGCTTACATCCTGGCAGTTAACCCGAACATTCTGGAAGCCTCCGGAATGGACAGAGGCGCTATTTTCACCGCTACTGCGCTGGCGTCCTTTATTGCAACCTGCCTTATGGCGCTGCTCTCCAACTATCCATTCGTCCTTGCTCCCGGCATGGGATTAAATGCCTACTTTGCCTACACTGTAGTTCTGGGCATGGGATACTCCTGGCAGCAGGCTCTGGCAGCAGTTTTCGTTGAAGGCGCAATCTTCATCGTACTCTCTCTGACCAATGTTCGTGAAGCGATTTTTAATGCGATTCCCATGAATCTGAAACATGCTGTTTCTGTTGGTATCGGTCTTTTCATCGCTTTCATCGGTCTGCAGAATGCAAAAATCGTTATAAATAACGATTCTACCTTAGTAGGAGTTTTTTCCTTTAAGGGCGCTATCAAGGGAGGCACTTTCTCCACAGAAGGCATCACTGTCCTTCTCGCTCTGGTAGGCATCCTCATCACCGGAATCTTACTTGTAAAAAAGGTAAAAGGCAATATCCTCTGGGGTATTCTGATTACCTGGGGTCTTGGAATCATCTGTCAGCTTCTGGGAATCTATAAACCGAACCCGGATGCAGGCTGGTTCAGTCTTCTCCCTGATTTCTCCGGCGGAATTTCTGTTCCAAGCATGGCTCCGACCTTTATGAAGATGGATTTCAGCATTGTATTTACCATTGACTTCCTGATTATTATGTTTGCTTTCCTTTTCGTAGACATGTTTGATACCCTCGGAACACTCATCGGCGTTGCTTCCAAGGCAGACATGCTGGATAAAGACGGAAAGCTTCCAAAAATCAAGGGCGCGCTCCTCTCTGACGCTGTCGGTACTTCTGTCGGCGCTATGTGCGGTACTTCTACAGTTACTACCTTCGTCGAGAGCGCTTCCGGTGTTGCAGAAGGCGGACGTACAGGTCTTACAGCCATCGTAGCTGCAATCCTTTTTGGATTGTCCCTGTTCCTGTCACCGATTTTCCTTGCAATTCCATCCTTCGCAACAGCTCCTGCACTGATCATCGTAGGCTTCCTGATGCTGACATCTGTAACAAAAATCGACTTCGACGATATGACAGAAGCCATTCCGGCATTTATCGCGATTATCGCAATGCCGTTTATGTACAGCATTTCCGAAGGTATCTCTATGGGCGTTATTTCCTATGTAGTAATCAACCTGATCACAGGAAAGGCAAAGGAAAAGAAAATCAGTGTTCTGATGTATGTTCTTGCCGTGCTGTTTGTTCTGAAATATGTACTTATTTAAACACTTTCTTTTGCTGCGGGAAATCCTTTATGGATTTCCCGTTTTTCATATCTTCCAATCTCCCTGCTTCTGCTGTATAATAGTAATGTTTTGATTTTTTATCACAATTTACTACAAAGGAAGGACTTTACGTATGAAAAACACACAGGTTCCATTAAAAAATTCTCTGATGCTTTTCCTGACAGCAGCAATCTGGGGCGTTGCATTCGTAGCGCAGAGTGTAGGTATGGATTATGTCGGCGCCTTCACCTTTAATGCAGTCCGCTGCCTCATGGGCGCAGTAGTTCTGCTTCCCCTCATCTTCTTTATGAAGCAGAAAGAAGAGCCTAAGCACCTGACAGCAGAAGAAAAAAAAGCAGGCAGAAAGACTTTGATCATCGGGGGCGTTTCCTGCGGTGTATTCCTTTTTCTGGCAAGCAATTTCCAGCAGTTCGGAATCAAATATACCACTGTGGGAAAAGCAGGCTTCATCACCGCATGTTACATTGTAATTGTTCCGATTCTCGGACTTTTTATGAAAAAGAAATGCAGCTCCTATATCTGGGCAGCCGTTGCTATGGCGCTTGTCGGACTCTATCTTCTTTGTATTAAAGATGGGTTTTCCATTGGAAAAGGCGACATTCTGGTTCTGATCTGCGCCTTTTTATTTTCCCTTCATATCCTTGTCATCGACCATTTTTCTCCGATGGCTGACGGTGTGAAGCTCTCCTGCATTCAGTTTCTGGTAAGCGGAATCCTTTCCGGAATCCCTGCCCTGTTCTTTGAAAAACCGCAGCTTTCCTCCCTGCTTGCAGCATGGCAGCCGCTTCTCTATGCAGGTATTATGTCCTGCGGCGTTGCCTACACCTTACAGATTGTCGGTCAGAAAGATATGAATCCTACCATAGCTTCTCTCATCCTCAGTCTGGAGTCCTGCATCTCCGTAATTGCAGGCTGGCTTATCCTCGGACAGAGCTTAAGTCCAAGAGAGATTATCGGCTGCGTCATTATGTTCTGCGCAATTATCCTTGCACAGCTTCCGCAAAAAAGCGCGCCCAAAACAGTAAAAAGCTCCGAATCTCTATCATAAATCAACGCAAAAACCTCCGGCACACAGAATATTATACCAACTGTGTCCGGAGGATTTTTTTATCCGAGAAGCTTCTCTTCCCACTCTTTTTCTTTAAATCCGGTAAGCACGAAATCTTCGCCAACAAGAATCGGGCGCTTCACAAGCATACCGTCCGTAGCAAGAAGCGCATACTGTTCTTCTTCTGTCATAGTCGCGAGCTTATCCTTTAATCCCATATTTTTGTAAATCAATCCGCTGGTGTTAAAGAACCGTTTCAGCGGCAGCCCGCTCATCTCATGCCAGCGCTTCAGTTCCTCTGCCGTGGGATTCTCCTCTTTAATATGACGGTCTGTATACTGAATTTCGTGGGCATCCAGCCATTTCTTTGCCTTCTGGCAGGTTGTGCATTTCGGATATTCTGCAAATAACATGCTCTTGTCCTCCTTACTTTTCATGCAGTATTGTTTCTCGTTTTATACTGTTTAAAAGTATAGCATATTTAATGCCAAAAAAATATTCTGTTCATACTATTTTCACATTTTTCTCCCCCTGCACTCTGTTGACATTAAAAATTTCAAATAGTATATTAGTTCTGTAGCAGTTGTTTCAGGGCATTTTCCCACATATCCCGACATAACAGAATGTCCAAACAGCCGCTTATTGCAACTTATTCTTTATCATTTACACTTTTTATGTAAGGAGATTTTTATGATCAAAACACTTCTATCTCAGGTCAGAGAATTCAAAAAAGCCTCCTTCCTGACACCTTTTTATATGATTCTCGAAGTTCTGTTCGAGATGTTCATCCCCCTTGTCATGGCTTCTATTATTGACAAAGGTGTAGGAAACGGAGATATCGGCCATATTTACCGTATGGGGCTTGTCATGGCATTTCTGGCTCTTATGGGTCTTATCACCGGAATCCTCGGAGGAAAATACGGTGCAAGGGCATCCACAGGGTTCGCCCGAAACCTGCGTAAAGCCATGTACGCCAATATTCAGACCTTTTCTTTTTCCAATATTGACAAATTCAGCACTGCAGGTCTTATCACCCGTCTTACCACAGATGTGACCAACCTGCAGAACGCCTACCAGATGGTGCTTCGTATGTGTACCCGCGCCCCTGCCAGCCTGATTACGGCTATGGTTATGGCTTTTCTCATCAACGCGAAGCTGGCATCCATCTATCTTCTGGCAGTTATCTTCCTTGGAACCTGCCTGATTCTCATTCTTCGGAAAGCCACTGTGTATTTTCAGGAAGTCTTCGAAAAATACGATGACTTAAATGCCAGCGTTCAGGAAAATATCACCGCAATCCGCGTAGTAAAAGCCTATGTCCGCGAAGATTATGAAACAACGAAATTCCAGAAAGCCTGCAACAAGGTCTACGAAATGTTCGTTCGCGCAGAGAAACTGGTTGTTATGAACATGCCTTTGATGCAGTTCACCGTTTACGCCTGTATTCTGGGCATAAGCTGGCTGGGCGCAAAAATGATTGTCGGCTCCTCTCTCACTACCGGAGAACTTATGAGCCTGCTCACCTACTGCATAAACATCCTTTCCAGCCTTATGATGCTTTCTATGGTTTTTGTTATGATTACAATGAGTATGGCAAGCGCAAGGCGTGTCACAGAAGTTCTGAACGAAACTGCCGACATTGCAGACCCCCAGGACCCGGTTATGGAAGTTCCTGACGGAAGCATTGTTTTTGACCACGTGAATTTCAGCTACAAAAAAGAAAGCTCTGAACCGGTTCTCAAAGACATTACTCTTTCTGTCAAGGCCGGAGAGACTATCGGCATCATAGGAGGAACCGGAAGCGCCAAATCAAGCCTTGTCAACCTCATAAGCCGTCTCTACGACGTCACAGAAGGAAGCGTAAAAGTCGGAGGAATAGACGTCCGCCAATATAATAAGGACGTTCTGCGAAATCAGGTATCTGTCGTGCTTCAGAAAAATGTCCTTTTCTCAGGTACAATTCTCGATAACCTCCGCTGGGGCGACAAGAACGCGACAGAAGAAGAATGCATCCACGCCTGCCAGCTCGCATGTGCCGACGATTTCATCCAGAGAATGCCGGACAAATATAACACCTACATAGAGCAGGGCGGAACGAATGTTTCCGGCGGCCAGAAGCAGCGTCTCTGCATTGCCCGCGCCCTTCTGAAAAAACCGAAAATCCTCATTCTGGACGACTCCACAAGCGCGGTAGACACTGCTACAGACGGCAGAATCCGTCAGGCATTTGCCAGAGAAATCCCAAACACGACCAAGCTTATTATCGCTCAGAGAATCTCCAGTATCCAGAACGCAGACCGTATCATTGTCATGGATAACGGTGAGATAAACGGCTTCGGCACACACGAGGAACTTCTTCGAACAAACGCCATTTATCAGGATGTCTACAACTCTCAGATAAAAGGCGGCGGAGATTTCGACGAGAACAAGGGAGGTGACGCATTATGAGCAGAGGAGTAAAGAAACCGGGAATACAGATTGAGAATCCGGGAAAAATGATGTCCCGTCTCTGGAAATATATTCTGAGGGATTATAAGATTCACATTGTTGCTGTCGTTATCTGCATCTTCGTAAGCGTTCTTGCAAATGTGCAGGGAACTATGTTTATGAAAACGCTGATCGACAAATATATCCTTCCGCTTTTAAATACCGGAAACCCCGATTTCGGCCCCCTGTCCATGGCTATTTTGCGGGTTGCAGGCTTCTACGCATTAGGTGTTGCAGCAGCATATACCTATAACCGCATTATGATTTATGTAAGTCAGGGAAGTCTCCGCAATCTCAGAAATGACATGTTCGAAAAAATGGAAAAGCTCCCTGTCAAATATTTTGACACCCACCCGCACGGCGATATTATGTCAATCTATACCAACGACATCGACACCCTTCGTCAGATGATCAGCCAGAGTATTCCGCAGCTTTTATCAAGTGTGATTACTATTGTGAGCGTCCTTGCAAGCATGATTATCCTGAATATCCCACTGACCATCCTCACTCTGGTAATGGTCGGCGTCATGCTTACCGCAAGCCGCCGTCTGGCAGGATTAAGCGGCAAATATTTCATGGAGCAGCAGAAAAATCTGGGCTCTATCAACGGCTACATCGAAGAAATGATGGAAGGCCAGAAAGTGGTCAAGGTTTTCTGCCACGAGGAAGAAAGCCTTGAGAAATTCAATAAACTTAATGACCGTCTTTTCGAAAGCGCAGACAATGCCAACCGCTTTGCAAACATTCTGATGCCTACTGTAGCACAGCTCGGAAACATCAGCTATGTATTCTGCTCCATCTTCGGCGGAATTCTGGCTATCAACGGCTTCGGCGGTTTTACTCTGGGCGGTCTTGCCAGCTTCCTGACCTTCAACAAAAGCTTCAATATGCCGATTAATCAGGTCAGCCAGCAGTTCAACAGCATTGTTATGGCTCTCGCAGGCGCGAAACGTATTTTCGACCTTCTGGACGAGGAAGCCGAGGCTGACAACGGCTATGTCACCCTTGTGAATGCCAGAGAAGAAAACGGCAAACTCACAGAATCCGAACAACGTACCGGACGCTGGGCATGGAAGCATTTCCACAAGGCTCTCGGTACTACCGATTACATAGAGCTTACCGGAGATATGGTTCTGGACGGCGTAGACTTCGGATATAACGATGACAAAATCGTTCTCCACGATGTAAAAATGTACGCTACCCCGGGACAGAAGATTGCTTTCGTAGGTTCCACAGGAGCCGGAAAAACAACCATCACCAATCTGCTGAACCGTTTCTACGACATTCAGGACGGAAAAATCCGCTACGACGGCATCAATATCAACAAGATAAAAAAAGCAGATCTCCGCCGTTCCATGGGCATTGTCCTTCAGGACACCAACCTCTTCACTGCCACTGTTATGGAGAATATCCGCTACGGCAAACTGGACGCTACAGACGAAGAGGTTATCGCAGCAGCTAAGCTTGCCAACGCAGACAGCTTTATCCGCCGCCTTCCGGACGGCTACAACACCATGCTCCGCGGAAACGGCTCAAACTTAAGTCAGGGACAGCGCCAGCTCCTCTCCATTGCCCGCGCAGCAGTGGCAGACCCTCCGGTACTGATTCTCGACGAAGCAACAAGCTCCATTGATACAAGAACCGAAAAACTGGTTCAGGACGGTATGGACAAACTGATGCAGGGACGAACAACCTTCGTCATTGCGCACAGGCTCTCCACAGTCAGAAACAGCGACTGTATCATGGTTCTGGAACAGGGAAGAATCATCGAACGAGGTTCCCATGAAGAACTCATGGAAAAGAAAGGCAAATATTATCAGCTTTATACAGGCTAAATCGAGTAGGAGGAAATTCCTCTAATTGAGAAATTTCCGACCTCTCACACCA
>CATXEA010000011.1 GCA_958367245.1 uncultured Blautia sp. | reverse complement strand
ACCGCCTGCAGCAACTCCTTAGCTGTCTGTTAAAAGCAGGCAGGCACGTAGAACTTGAGGAAATTCTTGCAGGCAATGAACAGCTCAAACAACAGCTTTATAAAGAATTTAAGCTGTAAACCCAGCGCCCTGTAAACACAAATAAATACAGGGCGCTTACTATTTTTCACACCTCCACAACCCTCGCGCCGATTTTCTCCCTGAATGCTGCGTCGTGTTCAACCAGCAGCATGGTTGGGGAGAATTGTGTGATCATCTCTTCAATCTGTATTCTGGAGTATATATCAATATAGTTCAGCGGTTCATCCCATATGTATAAATGTGCCGGTTCGCAGAGACTTTTCGCAATAAGCACCTTTTTCTTCTGACCTGCCGAAAAATCTTTCATATCTTTTTCAAACTGTACCCGTTCGAAATCCAGCTTTCTCAGAATTGTTTTGAAAAGGCTTTCCTCAAGGTTATTTTTTTCTGCAAATTCCGTCAGAGTCCCCTGAAGGTGAGACGTATCCTGAGGCACATAAGAAATTACAAGACCTGAACCAATGGTCACTGTTCCCGTATAGTCTATCGGAGCCTTCAACAGCAATTTCAAAAGACTGCTTTTCCCGCTTCCGTTTCTTCCGTTAAGAATCACCCTCTCTCCGCCCCTGACTTTAAATGTCAAAGGGCCGCATACCTGACACCCCTCATAAAAAACGGCTGTTTCCGAAAAAGATACAAGGGTATCGCTGTGATAAGCCAGAGGGTTTATTTTTAACAGCTCTGCTGACTCTGCATTTCTAAGCAGCTTTGATTTTTCTTCCACAGCTTTTTGCTGTCTTGCTTCAACTGTCTTGGAACGCTTCATCATCTTCGCGGCTTTATGCCCCACATATCCCTTGTCTGCGGCTCCTCTCTTTGATGCCTCTACACGGTCAGACCAGTTTTCTTTCTGTTTCGCAGATTCTTTTAAACGGCGGATGTCTCTCCTCAACCGCTCATTCTTTGCTGTTTCAAATTTCTGCTGCCGCTCAAAATTCTCTTTCCAGGATGAAAAATTCCCGCTTTGAACCTCAATATCCGCCCTGTTCAGAGACAGGATATGGTCTACACATCCATCCAGAAGCTGCCGGTCATGGGATACAAGAATAAATCCTTTTTTTCTGTTCAGATAATCTGCCACCTGCCTTCGGGCAGCTACATCCAGATGGTTCGTCGGTTCATCAATGAGCAGAAAATGCCCCTCATTCAGAAAAAGCGCAGCAAGCATCACCTTTGTCTGCTCTCCGTTTGAAAGCGTTTCAAAAGGACGCCACAATACTGTTTCCTCTACTTTGAGATAGGACAGTTCCCGAATCACCTCCCATTCTTTCGCAAGCGGGCAGATTTCCCGTAAAACATCTTCAGTAAACAATGTTTTATCCGAGACTTCAAATGGAAAATAATCAAATTTAACGGAACTGGTTATTCTTCCCCTGTATTCATACTCCCCCTGAAGAAGCTTAAGCAGGGTTGTCTTGCCTTTTCCATTTCTCCCAACAAATCCCAGTTTCCAGTCTGTATCAATCTGGAAATTCGCATTTTCAAAAACAGGATCAAAGCTCGATGGATATGAAAAAGTAAGGTTTTCAACACGAATCATTGACATAATTAATTCCTCCTTATTGCCAATTTCTTTATCGCTGTACAAAAAGAGACTTTTCTGCATACGCAAAAAAGCCTCTCATCATCTCAACCAATTATATACTTATCCAAATCAAAAGTATCTGGAAAATTATATAAGGCAATAAATCTGACGGAAGATAATCTAATTTAAGCGTACACAAAAACTGTTTCCGGAGCATATAAAAATACTCTGACAGCAATTACTTCATAATTTTGCGTTCTACTTAAAATAAATTATCTAATAATCATTTCCTCACCTTACACAATCGTGCCCTCTCTGTTTATTGGGTTTATTTTAACATAAAATCCATATTTGTCAATGGAGAAAAATTACAGGTTCCTGTGATGGAACTGTTTCTTTCCTGACGCATAATCCCCTACAATATGGCCGTTTCCAAACAGCTTATACTTGTAAGTAACCAGTCCTTCCAACCCTACCGGACCTCTGGCGTGAATCTTTCCTGTGCTGATTCCTACCTCCGCGCCGAAGCCGTAGCGGAAGCCATCGGCAAATCTTGTAGAGCAGTTCTGATATACTCCCGCAGAATCCACCATCTGCATAAACTTATGTGCCTGTTCTGCATTTTCGGTTATAATACAGTCCGTATGATGAGAACCAAATCTGTTGATATGCTCAATCGCCTCATCAATATCATCTACCAGCTTCACAGAAACAACCAGGTCAAGATACTCCACAAACTCCTCTTCCCCAATCGTTTCAGACTCAATGAACCTGCTCACTTCTTCTGTTCCGCGCAGTCTGACACCGTTTTCTTTCAGTGCAGCCGCCATTTTTGGAAGAAACTCCTTTGCTATAGTTCTGTTTACAAGAAGAGTCTCCACTGCATTGCAGGCAGCAGTATACTGAGTTTTCGCATCAACGATAATCGGTATCGCCTTATCCTGATCCGCCTCTGCGTCAACATAAATATGGCAGATTCCATCTGCATGTCCCATAACAGGAATTTTTGTATTGTTCATAATATACTGTACAAATGCATTGGAACCTCTTGGAATCAGAAGGTCAACGCTGTCATGGCAGGAAAGCAGCTCATCGATTTCATTGTGCTGCTCCGCCTGTAAAAGACAGTTTTTCGGAAGTCCTGCCTCCACCACACTTTCGTGAATATATCGGAATAAAATCCTGTTGGTGAAAGTCGTCTCTTTTCCCCCTTTGAGAATCGCGCAGTTTCCGCTTTTAATACAAAGGGTGGATATCTGCACCAGAGCATCCGGCCGCGCCTCAAAAATAACTCCGATCACACCAATCGGACAACTGATTCTGTATAAGGTCAGGCCCTCATCCAGCTCCCGGGCAAGAGACACCTTCTCTAAAGGGTCTTCCAGTCCGATTAACTGCTCGATTCCCGAAAGAACGTCACTGAGCTTCCCTTCATCAAATTTCAGTCTTTTGACAACTGCGGGAGAAATTCCGTTTTTCTCTGCTTCTTCCAGATCTCTTTTATTTTCGCAAAAAATTTCTTCTTTATGTGCTTTCAGGTTTTCTGCAATAAGTTCCAGTGCCTTATTTCTGGTTTCTATGGAGGATGCAGCTAAAAAAGGCGCATCTTTTTTCATTTTCCTTACTTCTTCTCTGATTTTCATCATGTCTGCCTCCTTTATATCTTGTCACAATTTCACACTAGATTTTATTCCTCCATTTTACCAGTTTTGCCCTGAAACTACAAATCTTTTTTCTCCTCTTCTTTTACCATATCTTTTTTTCGGAAACATCCGGCAAAAATGAAAATTCCGAAAAACAGCGCATTGACCACCAACGCCATAAGAAGGTCTGACCATGTATATGTCTGATTCTGAAGCGCATCGGCGCCGCCTCCGCTTAAAATTGCCGCCAGATTGTTGTTGAGGAAGTGGAGAACCACGGGTACCCAGATATTCTTTGTTTTCATATATGCATAAGCAAAGAAAATCCCAAGAGTGATACAGGTAATCTGCTGACCTATAGCTGCAAGAAATCCCTGATCCGGCGTCGTATAATAAAAGAAATCAACGGGAAGATGCCAAAGTCCCCAGACAACTCCAAGAACAATCACTCCGCCCTTTAATCCGAATTTCTTCTGAAGCAGCGGCTGCAGATAGTAACGCCATCCATATTCCTCACCGAAAAATGCCGGAACAGAGAGGAAAAAGTTTACAACCAGAACAGCAATCATAATCCACGTAGAAGGCGTTGTCAATATGATTTCCAGTAATCCCAATTGTCCGGAAACAGCGCAGCTTAAAGCAGTACGTCCAAAGAAAAGAAGTACAAACAGTAAAATACACCACCATGATTTCTCCCAGTTATCCCAGTTTAGACCATATGCCTTTCGCTTTTCCTTTCCTGCTATTAAAAGAAATATCCAGAACAGAATTCCTCCTATAATGATAACATTATTGATTATCTGCTCCCATACGGAAATCGTTATTCCGTTTACAGTGATGCTTTTCGGTGCAAAAACAGAAATCACAGACACTCCGATCATAACTGCCGTAAGCAGTAAAAATAAAATATACAAGCCTTTTGGCAGCGTCTTATCTCCTTTTTTCGTCAGAAGTAATCCAAGCATCACACCTGCTGCCGGATACATCATCTGCGCATTTGGAAAGGCTCCCACATCAGCTCCTCTTGCATTTCCGTACCACATCAAAAGTCCCATCAAAAAGGTGATTCCGTAAGCCACTGCAAGGTAAATCCACAATCTTTTTTTCTCTGCATTTCCCTTTTCCATAAATCTTTATCTCCTTTTAAAACTGCGTCCCTGTGATTATTTGATCAGAAACTGAATCATTTCCATATTCTGGTCAAAGGCTATTGTAAATTGTATTTTGCCATCTTCGTAATCCCCGACCATAACTGCTCCTGCGTAATCAATTCCGGCATTTTTATCTGTTCCCCCCATAACAACACTTTTGCTGATTTCCTCAAAAGCGCCGCATTTGTCAAGATAAGGGTCACATGCCTGCGCGAACTGTTCCGCTGTAATGCTCTCCTTGAGTTCATCGGAACCCATTTCCCAAAGCGCCTCATAATCTCTGGCATTAAAAAGCTCTATGGACTGTTCCGCTTTCTCCTTTACCGCAGCCTCTTCAAAACCTTCCGGAAGCTTTGCTTTGCCGCATCCTGTCAGCATCGCTGCAGACAGAAGCGCTGCCGTTCCTCTTACCAGTACCCGTGTAATATGTTCTCTTTTTTTCATCTCATTTTCCTCCTCTTTTCACCCCGGAAAAACAAGGGTGACTGAAAAAATATTTTCTTTATATTCAATTTTCATCTCACCGTTATAGTGCTCCACCGCATGACGCACATTGGAAAGTCCGATTCCTTCATGTCCCTTCTTTTGAGAATGTCCGGGCTCATACTGCATCTTCGAGGGATTCCAGATTTTCACAACCGTGAAATCCTGAATCTGCTCTCCCCGCAGTTTCAACCAGAAATCTTCTTTTCCTTCTCCTTCTTCAATGGCATTATCCAGAAGATTTGCAAAAATCGTTGTCAAATCCATATCTGATATTTCGTCAAAACTGATTCCGCCAAGATTGCATTCCACCTGATTTGGCAACAATCTTCTGAATTTGTCATTTAAGATAATATTCAGCATACGGTTATCCGAATAAAACTTCATACCAAGACTGTTCAGCATATTGTGAACATCCTGAAAATACTGGCTGTCATCCATTTTTGCAGACTCTTCCAAAACATGAAGATGATTTCTGATATCGTGAATGATTTTTCTGGAACGGTTATAATTTTTTTCCATTTCCTCATAATACTGATGGGTGAGTTCATTCTGCTGTTCCATAAGCGCAAGCCTGTGCTTCAGTTCCCTGTTTGCCGCAACCTCATACCACACATAGATACAGTATCCGTTCAAAAAAAGGAATAACACACAGTAAAGAATAATCCATTCATACCCGTATCGTATAAAAAAGACGTCTCCTGCGCTTAAATACATAAAAATCAGAATAAAACTGAGTACAGGTACAAGCAGCATCCCCTTTATCTTCAGGTTTTTTCTGTCAAATACTCCTCTTTTTTGTACAAGTACCCGAAGCCCTGCTGTTGCAATTACAATACACAGACATTTCAGTAACTGAATGCTGCAGCTTCTGACAACCAATTCCATGGAAATCCATCTCTCCGCCCATATTACAGCGGAAATCGCAATCAACTGAGCTGCATAGGTAACCGCATAAAAAATCATCTGGTATAAAAGCCAGTTTCTGCTCCTGTGATAAAAAATCCACCCGATCAGAAGATAGTATACAGACAAAATCACCATGGTAATCACATCATTCAGCCACAGATTCGGGATAATATAATTCAATGCGCCGTATACGATCCACGCTGTCGTTCTCAGCCACTGGGGCCCCTTTGGCTTAAAATCTCCAGCCTTTAAAAACCATATTGCGCTGAACGTATAGGTGAAAATTCCCAACATCAGTGTAAAAAGAATCACAGCATTCATTTCTGTCACCTACCTTCCAAACGCCCTGACAGATATGTCATAAGCTCCTGTTTCCAGTTTTTCTGTTTCTTCTGGGATAAAGGAAGTTCCATTTTATTATCCATGATAATCTGCTGATTTTTTACGTTTTTCACATGGAGCATATTTACTACAAAGCTCTGATGGGGCATGGAAAACCCGTAAGCTTCCATTCTTTTTGCCACATTCGTAATTCTCTCCACCATATAATATTCTTCGCTTTCTGTCACAATACGGACTCGCCTGTTCTCGTATTCAAAGAAATAAATATCCGAAACCGGCAGGCATACAACGCCGTCTACTGTATGGAAATCCACGATTACCTTTTTTTCTGTATTTCTCACATAACGGAAAATTTCCTCCAGCACACCCGTAACTGCCTTTTTGTTTACAGGCTTTAAGAGATACTGAAAAGCATGGACGCCAAAAGCTCCTGCCACATAATCGCGGTACGCTGTAAGGTACACAATCTTCGTGTCCTTATCAAGACGCCGGATTGCCTTTCCTGTCTCAATTCCATTCATTCCTTTCATGTCTATATCAAGAAAAACAGCCTCATAGCCTTCGTAATTTTCCACAAGCTTCTCTCCGGAAGAAAAACATACCACTTCAATGGAGGAGTCCCATTCTTCAATGATATTTTTCACTTCTGAGACAATTCTTTCTTCATCGTCACAAACTGCAATCTTATACATGTTTCCTTCCCTTTCTTACTTCTACAATATACGTATTTTATTTTAAATTGTAAATACATCATGCACAAGAGACAAAATTCATGTATTAAAAGACGAAATTGTAAAGCTTTGTGATTTTCGCCTTTACAAACAGACAGGAACATACTATAGTAGTCTAAATGAAACAACGAAAGGAAATCACCATGAAAAAAACAAAACTTTTCCTCATCCTCTGCGCCACAGCCCTTCTCTGCGGCTGCTCCAAGCCTGCTCCTGAAGAACCCTATGTGCCTGAAGATGGGATTGCCCGCCTTGGAAGCCGGGTTACCGTAGAACCCTTCGACCAGCTTACCCTTCTGGAGGTAAACGATTCCCTTAGTAAAAAAGGACTGTATTATGCCACATGGAAAGACGGCGAAGCCTCTCCTTACGAGAACCGACAGGGAGACACCGTAGACCTTTACGATGCGCAGCTTACTTTTCTGGCAAGCGAAGCAGTAGACGAGCTGGAAGCCAAAGAAAATTATAATTTCTGGATTTCTACCGCAGAAGAAAACTACGACGTGTCCGAAACAGAAACCATCACCTGTAATGAACAGGAATATACGCTCCTGTCCTATAGCCGCAACGACGAAGACTCTCCTCATCCCTACGGAATGTCTGCTTTCGCAATAAATGGCAAAACCGGAGTTTGTATTGAATTTACCTGTTCTGAAGATTACGACAAAGACTTAAAACCAATCCTGACAGACTTTTTGGAACACTGTAAGATTGGATAAAAAGAAACGGCAATTTCCCTCTTTTAAAAGGAAATTGCCGTTTCTTACTTTTGTTTTTATCTCTGTTATTCCCGAAAACCCAAAATTCTTTATACTTCCAAAAGCTCCAGCAGCTCTTCCCTGCTTAAGCTTCCCAGTCCCGCGCTCTCACCGTTTATGACCTGCTCTGCCAGATTTTTCTTTGTCTCCTGCAGCTTTTGTATTTTTTCTTCGATGGTATGCCGTGCGATCAGCTTGTAAACCGTAACCTTTTTCTTCTGACCGATTCTGTGCGCGCGGTCTGTCGCCTGATTCTGGGCAGCCAGATTCCACCACGGGTCATAATGGATCACCACATCCGCCCCTGTAAGATTCAGACCTACGCCGCCTGCTTTCAGAGAAATCAGAAATACAGGGGTATCACCCTCATTGAAGCTTTTTACCAGACTGATACGCTTTTCCTTCGTTGTAGCCCCTGTAATGACGAAATATTCTGTCTCCTGCTCCCTGAGTCTCTGCTCAAGGATTTCCAGCATAGAGGTAAACTGGGAAAATACAAGAATTCTGTGACCTCCGTCTATGGCGCTTTGAATCAGTTCCATACACGCCTCCAGCTTGGCAGCCTCCCCTTTATAGCTCTCCAGACAAAGGGACGGGTCGCAGCAAATCTGGCGAAGTCTTGTAAGCTCTGCCAGAATCTGAAGTTTATTTTTGTTAAAATCTTCCCCGTTCTGACGGGCAAGCTGCTCTCTCATATGTACCACCTGTCCGTCGTAAATCTGCTGCTGCCGCTCTCCCAGACGGACATACCTGTATTCTTCCAGTTTTTCCGGAAGGTCTTTTAACACATTCTCTTTTAATCTGCGCAGAATAAACGGTCCCACCATTTTCTGTAACCGCTTCATTGCTTTTTCATCGTTATTCTTTACAATCGGCGTTTCCAATTCTCTTCTGAACACCTCGTAGCTATAGAGAAATCCGGGCATCAGATAGTCAAAAATACTCCACAGCTCACTGAGGCGGTTCTCAATCGGTGTGCCTGTAAGGGCATAGCGTACCTGACTGTGAATGACCTTGACTGCTTTTGCCGCGGCTGTCGTATGGTTCTTGATATACTGCGCCTCATCTATAATCTCATAAAGAAATTCCATATCTTCATAAAGAGCAATATCTCTTTTAAGAAGGTCATAGGAAGTTACGAGAACGTCTGATTCCTGCCATCCATCAAGCCGTGTCTGCCGTTCCTCCTGATTTCCCGTAACAATGGAAACCTTCAGCTTTGGAGCAAATTTTTCGAACTCTGCGCCCCAGTTATAGACCAGAGAGGAGGGACATACAATAAGAGAAGTTCCCTTTTTTCCCTCGTTTTTCGCAGCAAGAAGAACAGCGATCATCTGAAGCGTTTTTCCCAATCCCATATCGTCAGCCAGAATTCCGCCGAATTTCCATGCTTCCAGAGTACGAAGCCATTTATAACCGTCCTTCTGATAGTTTCGCATAATTCTTGACAGACTTTCCGGCTCCTCGAAATCTGCGTCCTTCACCGTTTTGAAGCCCTTTACTACTTCTCTGAAATGGCTGTCGCGGGTACTGTAGACGCCTTCGCTCTCTTCCAGAAGCTTATCCAGATATAAAGTCCGAAACATCGGAACTTTTAATTTCCCTTTCAGAAGCTCCCTGTCTTTCACGTTCATGGCTTCTGTAAGCTCTGCCAGCATTTCCAGAGACGGTTCTTCCAAATCTGCAAAGCTTCCGTCTTTCAGCCTGTAATAGCTCTGTTTTTTGCGGTAGCTTTTCAGTATATCAAGAAGTTCTGCCTGAGAGATGTCTTCTGTTGAAATATCCAGTTCCAGAAGGTCAGACGACAGAGAAACTCCTACCGAAACCTTTACCTTCTTCACCTCCCGCTTTCCGAGAAAGCGTTTCGTGCAGCGCACTTCTCCCAGCTCCATCAGACGCTCCGTACCGGTTTTCATCAGACTGTAGATTCGTTTTTCATCTCCGCAGCGCAGCTCCCCTTTTTCTGTATCTGCTTCGGGAAACCACTGCATTGCCTGATGAAGCACCTCATTTTCCCTTCCTCTGTCCCGGAAAAGCTCCAGAGATTCTCTTCTTATTCCCAGCATATCCAGCGCAGAAAATTCTTTACTTCCATAATTCACATGAACCCTGCAAGAAGCCTCTCCTTCTTCTGCATCCAGATAAAAAGTAAAACGGGGCTCCGGCAGAAGATAATGACGGAATTTCACGGAATTTGTCTCCGTCACATCTGCGATTTCCTCCAAAACAGGCAGCAGCTTGTAATAAAATTCTGACATGCGGTTTCTTCCCACGCAGAAAAAAAGCCGTCCGTTCATAACAAGATTTTCCAGAGGTTCTGTTTTTTCCGCAAAATTTTTACTCACCCGATTAAGCTTTCCCTCGCTGATAAAGTAGGCGGTATCTGCCCCTCTGTATAGTTCCGGCATGTTTGCCGAAACTGCAATTCCATGAAAGATTCCGTCCTTCAATCTGCCGTCCTCAGAAATTCTGACTCGTATTTTGGGGTCGCTCTCCCTGCACCGGAGCGTCATTTTCGTTTTTGCGCTGCTGTCCTTATCCTCAAAATCAATCTCTCTTTCTCCCAGCATTTCATAGACCTCATCAAGCCGCCATCCAAAGAGATTGAGTTTTCCTCCGATACTTTCTTTCACGCTTCCATAATAACTCGCCGATGTCTGCAGCCTTTGCAGAAACTCTTTTTCCTCAGCCACTATACGGCGAATAAGACTTATCCAGTTTTTTCCCTCTTCTGAGAAATTATCGATACCATGATTGATTTCTGTACTGCTTCCATAAATGTCTGTGGCAGAATTTTTTACATTTTCACAGAAGGTATCCAGCTTTTTTATAACAAACAGCCTGTTTTCCCCTATCTTAAAGGACAGGGAAAGCTTACCGTCTTTTCTCTCAAGACGGGGAACCAGCCTGAGCGCTCCATTCCTCTCTATATTACCTGTAAAGCCGGCATTTTTACGTTTCTTTTCGTAAGCAGAAAGCAGGTATTGTCCGTCGTAGTCTGTCGCATCGCCAATATTGTGATTTTCCAGAAACTGTTTCAGCATAAGAACTGCTCCCGCTTTATAAGGGCAGGTAATATTATCCGGATTCTTTCTGTAATAATAATCGGCGCGGCACCGTCTGCATCCACATTCCATATGATGGATTCCTTCCCTTGTAAAAAAAATCCTGACAGGAAACTCCTCCCTGTTTTCCTTTCCTGTCGTTTCCATATGTCCGATTCTTTCTGAATAGGAATTACTGTAGCCTGACACAACTTCTGCTTTGCCCATTTTTCCTTCTTCCTGAAGTTTCTTTCCCTCCAGAGCTGTTTTCCTGCTCATGTGAACAGAGCCTGCAATGCGCTGGGGATCGAAATATCTGTATTGTTCCAGATTTTCTATTTCTTTTCCGTAGTCTCCGGACTCGGAAGGGGCTTCTTCCATCCACTCTCCGCCAAGAGTTGTGTATTCTTCCTGCAGTCTTATTTTTTCATCCTGTTCTTTCTTTTCTTCGTGCTTTTTTTCTTCTCTCAACTTTTTCATCGCTTCATCTCTCAGCCTTTCTTCCTGCTCTTAGTCTTTATCTTTATCCAAAAGAGCTTTTTTTGCAAGCTGGTCTGCCTCCTCATTGTAATAATCTCCTGTATGAGCGGCTACTTTGCGAAAAGCGATTCGTATTTTCCCGGCGCAGTTCTGCATATAGGCTGCATATTTCTGTGTAAGCTCCATCTTTGCCCGCCATGCGCCTGTAACCCATTTCTCGATTCCCTCATAGTCGTAGCGGATTTCAATGGAGGCATATCCCTGTTCCATCGCCCACCTGACGGCTGTCATAGCGCCCAGCATTTCCCCTGCTACATTTCGGATTTTGACGCCCTGAGGCTCAGTTCCGCTTCCCGATTTTTTTGTTACTTCCCCATCCGGTGTGAGAAAAACACAGCCATAGGAATATTTCCCCAGAGAAACCTCGAAGCTTCCGTCCACATAGGCAATCATGCCGTCATCCGGCATTTCATAAACCGGTCTTCCTTTTGCGTCAAATTTTACTTCCTTTCTGTCTGAAGAAGTCTTTGTTTCCACAGAAGTTCCAAAGGGCATTCCATCCAGTTCCCCTTTTAAATATGCCTGCGCGCCGTCTCTGGTGGGAAAACTCATAAACTCTGCTCCTGAAAATCCGGACGTTGCCTTCTGACACTCTGCCCATGTTTCAAAAATTCCTGTTTTATATCCTTTTCTGACTGCATAAAATTTTTTCTTAGCCATAAAATACCTCTTTTATATTCCATCCATAATCTTTTTTCTAACCTTTAGTTAATCATTTTTCTTGCAACATTGCAAGACGGGCCTTATAATATTTTAGGAAAAATCTAGGAGGTTCCCATATGCAGATTACAAGACCTGATTATTATAAAGAATTTTCCTGCATTGCAGGAGACTGTCCGGATACCTGCTGCGCAGGCTGGCAGATTATGATTGACGAAAAAAGCCTCAGGAAATACCGCCGCCTGACAGGAGATTTCCGCGCCCGTCTCCACAACGGCATTGACTGGAAAGACAAGACCTTCCGCCAGTACAACCGACGCTGTGAGTTTCTTAATGAAGACAATCTCTGCGACATCTACAGCGAAGCCGGCAAAGATATGCTCTGTCATACCTGCCGTACCTATCCCAGACATATCGAAGAGTTCGAGGGCTTACGGGAAATCTCGCTCTCCCTTTCCTGTCCGGAGGCTGCGCGTATTCTTCTTGGCATGAAACACAAAGTGCAGTTTCTCACTACAGAAAAAGAAATGCCGGAAGAAACCTACGAAGAGTTCGATTACCTTCTTTTCACCGCCTTGATGGATACCCGCGATTACTTTCTTGAGATTATCCAGAACCGCAGGATTCCGATGTCTCTGCGCCTCTGTAAGCTGCTGGCGTGTGCCCATGATTTCCAGCTTTGCTATGACAAAAATGAGTTGTACAAATGGGAAAATCTTCGAAACCGTCACCTGTCTTCGGGCTTCGGAGAAGACTTCCTGTCCAGAGTGCAAAACCGGAAAAATCATGGGGATAACTGTCATGCCCTCATCACCCGAATGTGGAAAACCATCCTTCCTGAAATGGAAGTCCTAAGCCCCGGCTGGCACGAATTTCTCGGAGAAAGGCTGCTCTATCTGTACACAGGAGGAGAACTCCCCTACCGCCAGCGCCTCGCCTCATTTTACCGCGCAAATCCGGATTGGGAAATTCAGATGGAACAGCTTCTTGTATACTGGATTTTCACTTATTTCTGCGGCGCTGTCTATGACGGCGAAATCTTTGCCAAGGTAAAAATGGCAGTCGTATCCACCCTTTTTATCCGTGACCTGGCAGCCGGACGCTTTACGGAAAACGAGGAAAATTTAAGCTTTACAGAGCTTGTGACTATCTGTTACCGTTTTTCCAGAGAGCTGGAACATTCCGATCCAAATCTCAACAAACTGGAAGAACTGCTCTCCAAAGACGAACTTTTTTCTCTGGCTGATTTACTGAAAATATGTGAAACACCCTGAAAAAAATAAACGGAAAGATTACACCGACTCTCTGCTGTAATCTCTCCGTTTTTTAATAATCGTTTATGTTATTACCGGAATACCGCTCTGCGCTTATCCTTCTGCCAGAAAGTGTTTCAGCCGCAGTTCTTCCTCAATACCATCCAGTTCTTCCTCTGATTCCGCAGTGACCGTATGGTAATGATATCCATGAGTAACCCTGTTTAAAGGGCTGCAGGTACCTTCTGATATGTTTTTCACAAAGGCTGCCGCTTTTTTACGGGAATCCACATTCAGTTCCGCGCGAAGCTCTCCGTAAAGCTCATGCTTCACAAAAATATCCTTCACACAGCCGCCGCAGTCTGCAACAAGGTTCAGTTCCTCCAGAATCCTGTCGTCATCGTGCTGTACGTAGAATACTCTGGACGCCTTATCGCTTCTCTGACAGAGATACCCTCTGTTTGTAGATAAAATATCATATCCTTCTGCACGGAGAAGGGCAATATCCTGAACAATCACCTGTCTGCTTACATGGAATTTCTCTGCAAGCAGGGTTCCGGACGCCGCTTTTTTGTTTCCGGTAATGAAGTTTATAATTTCCTGTCTGCGTTCTTCTCCGCTCATGAATCCCCAGTCCTTTCGATAATCCCCAAGTGAAGCAGATTTCTCTGATCCGCTTTCCTGTTTCTTATTCTGTCGCGTGAAGATTTTTCATGGAAATATCAAGGATTGGAGAAGAGTGTGTAAGAGCGCCGCTGCTGATATAATCAACTCCGATTTCCACCAGTCTGTCTACGTTCTCCCTTGTAACATTTCCGGAACACTCTGTCTCTGCGCGGCCGTCGATCAGGGCAACTGCTTCGCGCATCATATCAGGTGTCATATTATCCAGCATAATGATGTCTGCCCCTGCTTCCACAGCTTCTTTTACCATCTCAAGGTTCTCAACTTCAATTTCAATCTTGCGTACAAAAGGCGCGTACTCTTTCGCCATCTCAATCGCCTTTGCAACGCTTCCTGCTGCTCCGATGTGGTTATCTTTCAGAAGGATTCCGTCAGAAAGATTATATCTGTGGTTATAACCTCCGCCAACTTTTACCGCATATTTCTCAAACACTCTCATATTCGGAGTTGTTTTGCGGGTATCCAGAAGCTTTGTTTTGCTGCCTTTGAGAAGGTCTGCAATCTGTCTTGTGTAGGTTGCGATTCCGCTCATTCTCTGAAGATAATTGAGGGCTACGCGCTCGCCTGAAAGAAGCACACGGATATCGCCTCTTACCTTACCCATAAGCTGGCCTTTTTTTACAAAATCGCCGTCTTTTACATAAAGCTCTGTTTCTGTCTCACAGTCAAGAAGCTCAAAAACACGGGCATACACCTTAAGTCCGGCAATAACTCCGTCCTCTTTACAAATTAAATCAACTTCTCCTGCTTTTGCTTCACGCATCACCGCATTTGTTGTAATATCTTCGCTTGTGATATCCTCCTGTAAAGCCTGAAGGAGAAGGTTATCCACGTTTAATCCCATTGTAATTTCATTCATGTTCTTTTCCTATCCTTTCGATTTCTTTTCTTACTCTATCTGCATAAGCTTCTTCCAGAGCTTTTTTGTCAAGAAGAAGCTCTGTTTTCCCTGATTCTTCCATTATAGCAATTAATTCCAGCGCTGTCTTCTCATTTTTCAAAACATCTGCTTCTTTTTCAAATTCCGCAGAAATTTTTAAAGCTGCCCTTTTGGCAAAAACAAGGCTTTCCAGAAGGGAATTGCTTGCAAGACGGTTGGCTCCGTGAACACCGTTACAGCTTGTTTCTCCTGCTGCATACAAATGGTCCATAGTTGTCATACTGTCTCTGTCCGCCTTCACGCCTCCCATGAAATAATGCTGGGCAGGCACTACCGGAATACACTCTTTCGTGGCATCGTAGCCTTCTTCCAGACATCTCTTATAAATATTCGGAAAATGCCCTTTAATCTCTTTTTCACCAAGAGGACGCATATCCAGCCATACATGCTCAGTGCCGTCAAGCTTCATCTGTTTATGAATTTCCTTAGTCAGAATATCCCGCGGAAGGACTTCGCTTGCAAACCGCTCCATATTTTTGTTGTAAAGCTTCGCGCCTTCTCCGCGCACAGATTCGGAAATCAGGAATCTTCTTCCTTTTTTTCTGCAAAAAAGCGTAGTCGGATGAATCTGCACATAATCCGGGTGTTCCAGCTCGATTCCATGATTCAGGGCAATCGCCAGAGCGTCTCCTGTCAGATGCGGAAAGTTGGTGGAGTTTTCGTAAAGACCGCCAATACCGCCGCAAGCCCAGATTGTATACGGAGCAATCACAGCTTCCAGCCCCTCTTCATCACGCATCAGGATTCCGCAGCATCTGTTATTTTTTTCCAGAATATCTACCATTGTCCTGTGTTCCAGAATCGTCACATTCGGAAGTGTCTCTACTTTTTTCAGAAGCTTGCTGGTAATCTCCTCTCCTGTAATATCCTTGTGATAAAGAATCCTTGGACGGGAATGAGCTCCTTCCCTTGTATAGCGGAGTTCCCCGTTTTCCGTAGTGAAATCAACGCCTGCTGCAATCAGCTCGTTAATCACATCTCTGGAGGAACGGATCATAATATCTACGGATTCTTTTCTGTTCTCATAATGTCCTGCCTTCATGGTATCTTCCATAAACGCCTCGTAATCATCCTCGTCATGAAGAACACAGATTCCGCCCTGCGCCAGATAAGAATCGCTGTCCCGTACTCCTTCTTTGGAAATAATCAGTATCTTTTTGTCAGAAGGGAGATGGAGAGCCGCAAAAAGACCTGCAACTCCTGTTCCCACGATCACGACATCTGCCTGTATTGTTCTCATAATTTTTCCTGCCTTATTTACTTCCTGCCTCCAGCATTCTGCCCAGGGGTACTTTAGATGCTTCCCGGAGTTTATCCTCTACGAAAACTTCCCCTGTCTCATACTTCAGGCAGTCTCTTACTTTCTCTAATGTGATACTCTTCATTCCCGGACAAAGCTGTCCGCCTGATACCGGATAAAAGATTTTGTCCGGATTCTTTTCTTTCAGCTCATAGAAAACGCCGTTCTCTGTTCCGATGATAAATTCTGTTTTTTCGCTCTCTGTGGCATATTTGATAATGCCTGATGTACTGCCTGCATAATCCGCAAGAGCCACAACCTCCTCGCAGCACTCCGGATGTACCAGAAATTCTGCGTCCGGATGCTGTTGTTTTACTGCCAGTACCTGTTCTGCAGTTACGTCTTTGTGTACCGGACAATAACCGTCATTAAGAATGACATTTTTCTCCGGAACCTGCTGCGCTACATAACGGCCAAGGTTTACATCCGGAATAAAAAAGATATTTTTATTCGGAAGTCCCTTTACGATTTTTACTGCATTGGCTGAGGTTACACAAATATCAGAATATGTCTTAAGCTCTCCGGTGGAATTAATGTAGCAGACAACCGCCAGATCGTCGTATTTCTCTCTCATTTCCTGAATTTTCTCTTTTGTCGCCATATGCGCCATAGGGCAGTCCGCTGTCGGCTCAGGCATCAGCACTTTTTTATCAGGGCTTAAAATCTTTGCGCTCTCTCCCATAAAGGATACCCCTGCAAATACCAGAACTTCTGCGTCCAGCCCTGCAGCCAGCTTACTCAGATAAAAGGAATCTCCTATATAGTCGGCACATGCCTGTACTTCCTCAGGTACATAATAATGCGCAAGGACAACTGCATTTCGTTCTTTTTTCAGTGCTTCGATTTCATTATAGATGGAATCCACGGATTTCTCCTCCTTGTAAATGATTCGTAAAATTTACTGCGGCTATTATACACCTTTATTTTACAACTGACAAGACAGTTGTAAAATTTTGTTGTCCTGTATAATTTCAGACAAAAAAAGACAGCGATTTTGTAAAAACCGTTGCCTTTTCTCTCCTGTTTATTCTTATTTTTATTTATCTCCCAGTTCCAGAACGCTTCCTGCTGCAAGATACTGCATTCGTTCTCCCATTTCCCTGTGCAGAAGCTGATAGGGTTCTGCTCCTGTGCAGTGGCAGGTGTAATATCTGCAGGGTTTCTCCATTAACCGGCCTGCCAGCCTGCTGCAGAATTTCTCACGCTCCTGTGTATTGCCATAAGCCTTCCGAAGATGCATTCCGCCCAACACATAATCAATTCCTTTCGGCGCAAAGCTCTCCGCTTTATTCAAAATATTTACGATTCCGTTATGGGCGCAGCCTGCGATAAGCACAAGGAGGTTTCCCTCTTTTATGAGAAGATTCTGCTCATGCATAAAAAGGTCCTGAACATGGCGTCCGTTCATCTCCATGAAAAGACTGTCATTTGCAGGAGAATAGCACTCCCTTCCTGTCACTCCGGCAAACACCTGAAGCTCTGCGCCTAATTTATAATCTCCTGTGTGGCAGACAATTCTCGGATTGCCCTCCAGCCCCTTCGGAAGTCCGATATAGCGCAGGCTGCCATCCGGATCATGCGCCCAGAAAGAACCGAACGCTTTCTTCTGTATATGTACCGAAGCTGTCTGATTCGCCTCCAGAAAAGCCTCCAGTCCGCCTCCGTGGTCATAATGGCCATGGGACAATATCGCAATATCCACTCCTGAAATATCAATGCCCAGTTTTTTCGCATTTTCCAGAAAACTGCCGTCCGGTCCCATGTCAAAAAGTATTCTGTGATTCTTCGTCTCAATGTAAAAGCTAAGTCCGTGGCTGCTGGTAAATTCTTCTGATACAGCCGTGTTTTCCATTAATGTACAGATTTTCATATGAATTGCTCCCCTTTCACAATGATACACAACTTAAGTGTAATGGTATCCTGCAAAATTTACAATACATATTTGATATTTTTTTCCATTCGATATATAATGGTTGTAATTTCGTATGGAACGCAGGGGGGTGTTCCCGAATAAAATTGGAGGTTATCTTATGGAAAATAATACAGAACAGCAGTGGCTGAATACACCGGATCCACAGATTTTTGTCAAAAATGCCGCGAAATACAACGACCTGATGATGATGTACCGCTGTACCATCCGCGAAATACAGACAAAGCTTGAGGTTCTCAACGATGAGTTTTCTGTAGAATATAAACGTAATCCTATCTCATTTATTAAGACACGAATCAAGTCCCCTGAGAGCATCTACAGAAAGCTTCAGAAAAACGGCTATGAACTCACTCCCGAAAACATTCAGGACAAGCTCAACGATGTAGCCGGAGTCCGTGTCGTATGCGCATTTATCGATGATATTTATACAGTGGCAGACCTTCTTGCCAATCAGGATGACATCACCGTTCTTCAGGTAAAGGATTATATTAAGAATCCAAAGCCAAACGGCTACAGAAGTTATCATATGATCGTCGAAATCCCCGTCTTCTTTTCCAAAGGCAAAACGCCTATGCGCGCGGAGGTTCAGATTCGTACCAATGGTATGGATTTCTGGGCGACTCTTGAGCATCAGCTCCGCTATAAAAAAGGAATTGAAGAAATGGAAGGCTACGACAAGATCAGCGAAGAACTGACCCATTCTGCCTACCAGCTCATAGAAATGGACAATGAAATGCAGAGAATAAAAAATAAAATAGGACGTTTCCATGATATCTGAAACAGATATCCGGAAACGCCCGTCATCTTAAAACGGAAGGGAAATCCTTCCGTTTTTTATTATCTCTCCTCGCGGAAATAGGATAAGCCAAGGCTTTCCGGAGGCTGATTTTCTTTTTTCTTGCGGAAGCTTACTACAACAAGAACCACAATTGTTACCACATACGGCACCATCTGAACCAGATCCGTAATATAGCTTGCTACCTTGATTCCCAGAATACTTGGCAGGAACTGGTAGAGCCAGTAGAGCATACCGAAAAGATAAGCGCCCCAGATGGCGTTTAACGGCTTCCATGTTGTAAAGATTACAAGAGCTACGGCAAGCCAGCCAAGAGCTTCAATCTGCCCTGTAGTAGCCCAGATACCCTGATTGTAATCAAGTACATAGTAAAGACCGCCGATGCCGGAAAGACCTGCTCCCAGACAGGTGGCAAGATATTTGTATTTGGTTACATTAATACCTGCCGCATCTGCTGTTCCCGGATTCTCTCCTACTGCGCGGAGATTCAGACCCACGCGCGTTTTATTCAGTATGTAATAAAGTACGATTGCTATAATGATTGCCGCATACACAAGGAAACCATAGCTGAAAACGGTTTTTCCTATAATTCCCATTTTTGACAGATATGGGATTTTTTTCGTGAATGCCGCATTTGCAAGAGGAGCTGCACTGTAGCTGGAACCGTCAAGGATGAATACGCCAAAGAAGTTTGCAACGCCCATACCGAAGGTAGTAAGTGCAAGACCTGTTACGTTCTGATTCGCACGAAGGGTAATGGTCAGGAAGCTGAATATCAGCCCTCCGAACATGGAGGCAAGAATCGCCGCAGTAAGCGCTATGATCACGCAGACCGCACCATTGGGATTCGATGCATTTTTTTCATAAAAATAAGAGCTTGCAAATCCGGCAAAACCGCCAAGATACATAATTCCCGGAACACCCAGATTCAGGTTTCCGGATTTCTCTGTCACGATTTCTCCCATGGAACCAAACATGATAATCGTTCCGAAAGGAATCGCTCTGATAATCCATGCAATCAAACTGTTCATTTACTGCACCTCCTTATGTCCGCGGAAAATCATCTTGTAATTGATGAAGAATTCGCTGCCCAGGATACAGAACAGGATAATACCTTCGATGATACTTGCTGCAAAATCGTTTAGGCTGTATGCCGAGGCAATTTCTGCCGCGCCTCTTGAAAGGAAAACAAGGAGGAAGGAAATCAGCGCCATATAGAAGGTATTAAACTTCGCAAGCCATGCCACGATGATCGCCGTAAATCCCTGTCCGCCTGCTGATGTCGTGGAAATAGTCTGGTCCTTTCCTGCTACAATGAGGAAACCTGCAAGACCGCAGATCGCGCCTGAAATCAACATAGTACGAATCGCAACACGCTTTACATTAATTCCCGCATAGCGGGCTGTATTCTCAGATTCACCTACAACTGTAATTTCATATCCCTGCTTGGAATATTTCAGGTAAAGGAACATTACAACCGTAAGAACTGCAACAACAAGGATATTGATATTATATCTCTGTCCCATAAACTGCGGGAACCATCCTGCCTGAGTAGACATGTTCAGCTTGCCGAGACTGGTTGCTTTTCCTCGCATGATATTTGTCATACATGCTACAATACTGGTGGCAATATAGTTCATCATCAAGGTGAAAAGTGTCTCATTCGTATTCCAGTGAGCCTTGAAAAACGCCGGAATAAATCCCCATAACGCGCCTGCAGCCACACTTGTCACAAACATGGTGAGGAATAATAACGGTGTTGACATGCTCTGTCCGCATTTTACCATCACGAGAGCTGTCGCAAGACCGCCCATCAGAACCTGACCTTCCGCACCGATATTCCAGAAACGCATTTTAAATGCGGGCGCAAGAGCAATACCAATACACAGAAGAGTTACCAGATCGCGAAGCGCCCATGAAAAACGTACTGAGTTCATAAACGTACCGTTAAACATTACCCCGTAAACCGCAAGAGGATTCAGTCCCGTCACAGCAAAAATAAATACAGCGTCAATAATAAGCGCCAGTATGATAGATGCTGCCCGCACATATATTTTTCTTCCCATTGTGGTGCCGTCACGTTTCACGATACGCACAAAAGGTTCTTTTGCCTTCGCATTTCCATTACTCATTTTCGGCACCTCCCTTCTTAAGATTGGTCATCAGAAGTCCTACTTCCTCTTTTGTTGTCTTTCGTCCGTCTACAATTCCGTTTACCTGTCCGTCGCACAGAACAAGGATTCTGTCGCAGAGGTCAATGAGAACGTCCAGATCCTCGCCTACATAGATAACTGCGGAACCATTTTTCTTCTGCTCATTAAACAGATTGTAGATAGTATAGGAAGTATTGATATCAAGACCGCGCACTGCATATGCAGTCATCAATACGGTAGGTTCTTCCGCAATCTCACGTCCTACCAGAACTTTCTGTACATTTCCGCCGGAAAGACGGGATACCGGAGTGTTGATGCTTGGAGTGACAACTTCAAGCTCATCCTTTACCTTTTCCGCAAGTTTCTTCGGAGCCTTCACATCCGTAAGGATGGAGTGACCGTTTCCGTAGCTCTTAAGAAGCATATTTCCTGTCATTCCCATAGAGCCTACCAGACCCATTCCAAGGCGGTCTTCCGGAACAAAAGCCAGATGTACGCCTGCGTCTCGGATTTTCTTCGGTGTTTTTCCGATCAGTTCGATGGGCTTGTCTTCTTTTCCTTTTTCATAGAAAGTTACACTGCTTCCCTGCGCTGTAATCTGAAGTCCGGCAATTGCCTCCAGAAGCTCTTTCTGGCCGTTTCCGGAGATTCCTGCAATTCCAAGAATTTCGCCGCCATAGGCATCAAAGCTGACATTTTTGAGCACCTGTACATTTTCTTTGTTGTAAACAGAGAGATTCTTAACCTCAAGGCGTTTCACCGGATTTACCGGCTGGGAGCGTTCAATATTCAGCGCAACCTTTTTGCCCACCATCATCTCTGTAAGAGAGCCTGTTGTCGCATCCTTTGTCTCAACAGTTCCTACGTATTCTCCCTTGCGGAGAATCGCCACACGGTCTGAAATCGCAAGAACCTCGTGAAGCTTATGCGTAATAATGATTACAGATTTATTATCTGCTTTCATGTTGCGGATTACTTCAAAGAGACGGTCCGTCTCCTGAGGTGTAAGAACTGCGGTAGGTTCATCCAGAATCAGAATGTCCGCGCCTCGATAGAGCACTTTTACGATTTCCAGCGTCTGTTTCTGGGAAACGCTCATCTCGTAGACCTTCTGTTCCAGATTCAGGTCGAAGTGATATTTCTCACAGATTTCCTTTGTTCTCGCCTCGATTGCCTTCATATCGAATTTCTCTTTTTTATCAAGGCCAAGGGCAATATTTTCTACTGCTGTAAAAACATCAATCAGTTTGAAATGCTGATGAATCATACCAATCTTCAGATTGTATGCATCTCTTGGAGAGCGGATTTCTTCCACTTTACCGTTGATGAGAATTTCTCCTTCATCCGGATAATAAATTCCGGCAATCATGTTCATCAGCGTTGTCTTGCCGCTTCCGTTTTCTCCAAGAAGCGACAGAATTTCACCTTTTTTGATGTCCAGCGACACATTTTTATTTGCAACAACTTTTCCAAATGTTTTTGTTACATTTTTAAGCTGTACTGCATATTCCATAAAACTTGTGCCTCCTTCCTTTCTGTTTTTGTCGTAAACGGCTGTTCCGGACAGCCGCATCACCAAACAAAGGGAAGCATTAAGCTTCCCTTTATTAATAGAAAAACATTTCTGAATTATTCAACAGCTTCTTCATCCTCTGTGATTCCGTCGATACGAAGAGTAAAGTACGGAGCGCTTCTGAATTCAGATTCTGCGAAGTAACCGTCTTTGATCGCTTCTACTGTTTCACCTTCATAAACTGCTGTCGGAGGATTTGTTGTGAAATCCATAAAGGACAGGTCGCAAGGCGCTGTTGTCACTTCTTCGCCTCCTACTGTAAAGGTGCTTGTATCAAATACATGAAGTGTACCGTCTTTTAATTTCGCTTCTACATCTGCGATGTATTCTGCTGTGCCTTCTGCACAGGACTCACCAAATGGAGTAATGCCTACTGCGTCTTCGCTGTAGCCCTTTGCCCAGTCAGCTTCAAGCTCACCGCCGTTCATAACTGTCTCAAAAGCATGTTTGTAATAAGCTGCCCAGTTGTTTGTAGCGGATGTAAGAGCTGCTGTAGGAGCTGTCTCAAGCATGTCGATGTTGTAGCCTACAGAGTAGCAGATTTTACCGGAATCCAGAAGCTTCTGAGTAGCTGCCGGAGCTCCTGTGGAGTCTGCATGCTGACCGATGATAACAGCGCCGTTGGCGATAAGCGCCTCTGCTGCCGCACCCTCTTTATCAATATCGAACCAGGAGTTTGTATATTTTACTTCCATAACTGCGTTCGGGACTACGCTGCGGATTCCAAGGAAGAATGCTGTATATCCGGAAACAACCTCTGCGTAGCTGAATGCGCCTACATAACCGACTTTTACATTGCCGTCTTTATCAAAGCTTTCAGGCTGTGTCTCTGCTGTCAGAGTACCGGACTCCATAAGCTCTTTTAATTTAAGACCTGCAACAACGCCGGATACATAACGGGATTCATAGATACCTGTAAAAGCATTTTTGAAATTCGGGCATCCGCTGATTGCTGCAAAATCACCTGTCATGGCGATGAATGTTGTGTCAGGATAATCCATTGCCGCCTGTACCATGTATGTCTGATGTCCATAGCTGTTTGAGATAACAAGCTGGCATCCCTGACCTACAAGGTCGATTGCTGAGTCATATGCTGTGGAATCTTCCGGAACTTTATATTTCCAGATAATATTTCCTTCATCAATACCTAATTCTTTCGCTGCTTCTTTAATACCATTGATGTGAGCGGTGGAATAACCTTCTGTCTCATCACCGATAAGAATCACACCAACTTTAAAATCAGGGTCTGCATCTGCAAATACAACTGTGTTGAATGCAAATACGGATACGACCATGACTGCCGCCAGTAAAAGGCTGACAAATTTTTTCATGCTCTTCTTCATAACTAAATCCTCCTTTTATTAAGTTTTTATTTTTTCACGCAATCCTGCATGATGTAGAATACCTTTATTTTAGGTAAATAAAAGGTGATTGTCAACCGTTTTTCGAAATTATTCTATATTTTTTTCTTTCTTTGATACGATTCGATAAATTTTCTAAATTTTTATTATGATACCTAAAAATCTTTTTGTTCATCCAGTATGTATTCCATCTGACGCTCCTTTGTTTTCATACCCATTTTTTCATTTTCTCCTATCTTCTTAATCGTTTACAGCCGCACTCTGGTCTTCCGGCTGTTTTTCTGGCGAAATTCTCTTGGGGTCATGTGATAGCGTTCACGGAAAACCCGATGAAAATAACTGTTATTTTCGTAGCCTACGGCTGCTATGATGTCGCTCACAGGAAGGTCTGTATCACAGATAAGCTCTACCGCTTTATTCAGGCGTTTTCGCTGGAGGAGTTCCTTGAAATTGAAGCCTGTATTCTTTTTAATCATCTTGCTCAAAACGTGAATGGGCTGGTGAAGAATACCGCAAAGCTCCGTCAGAGTAGCAGTCTTATATTTCTGCTCAATATAGTCCAGAGTTGTCATGGAAATCATATTTTCGTACTGGTTGGGAAGGCGCATTTCCACATACTGAACGGAATCCACCAGATAAAGAAAAATAAGCCCCATTGTCGTCTGATTGATACGGCTGTCATCTCTTTCTCCTGTGACAAGAGAATAAATCATATTTTCCAGAAGATTCTGAATCTGCAGCACCTCGGAAACCTTGAAATGAAGGTATTCTCCTCTTTCCTCATCCCGCCGGAGCATATTGACAAGAAAGTCTGCCAGCACATTATTTCTTCCTGCCATGGAATACGCCACATCGAAAAATTCCGGAAGAACCATGAAATTAATGGCAATGTCACTTTCTCCGGCTTCCAGAATCTCGTGGCGGGTAAACTGATTCAGAAAGAGAAGCTCTCCTTTTTTTACCATCACTTCTCTTCCGTCTATAATATTGGTAAGAGAACCCTCGCACACATAAAGAACCTCTATATAATTATGACGGTGCAGAGGAAAATGCACAAATCTTGTGTGTGTCCGCACTGCGATCAGCTTTCCCTCTTCAAGCATCTTTTTGCTGTCTACCGTAAAATCTGCGCCTGACGTATAAAGCGCCTGATTCACAGCTTCACCATCGAGAATTTTCTTTTCTTCTTCCGTAATCTTCCTCAGTTTTTCCAAAAGCGCCTGCTGCATTTTTTCCGACCTCCCTGTTTTTCTCCCCTCATTATAACATAACAAAAAAGAATTCGAAGCTGCAGTTTACATTGCAGCTTCGAATTCTTTTAGTTTCTTCAGTGCTTCGGGGTTAAGTGTCCGGGGTACTTCAATCTGTACGACTGCATATTGATCTCCGCGCACATGAGGAGTTTTCATGGATACAATTCCTTTTCCCTGAAGACGGATTTTTGTTCCGGATTGTGTACCCGGACGTATTTTACACAGCACCTTTCCATCAAGGGTAGGAACAATGACCTCTCCGCCAAAAACGGCTGTAGTAAAGGGGATTTTCACTGTGCTGTAAACATCCGTATCCTTTCTTTCAAATCCCTGCCGTTCTTTTACAGTGACGCGCAGCAGCAAATCTCCCTGCCTGCCGCCGTTTCTTCCCGGCATTCCCTTTCCCCTCAGACGTATGCTTTTTCCTGTATCAATTCCTGCAGGAATCCGTACTTTCAATGATTTTGAAGTTCCGTCGGCTTCTGTTAGACGAATCGTTTTTTCACATCCGTTGACTGCCTCCATAAATTCTACGTCTATATCTGCGTGAACATCCTGTCCATCCTCGGCAGGCATACGATATCCGTAGCTGTGGAAACCGTCAGAGGTAAATCCGTCTGTGCGAAAACCGCCGCTTCGATTTCCGCTGTTGTGGAATTCCTGACCGAAGCCCTGGTGAAAACCGCCGAAGCCTCCGCCAAAGATATTCTTTAATATGTCGTCCATATCTCCTTCATCAAAGTGGAATTCCTGCCATTCTCCATTCTGTCCGCCTTCTCCTGAACCGAACTGGTCATACTGTTTTCTCTTTTCAGGATCGCTCAGAACAGCATAGGCTTCCGTTGCTTCTTTAAATTTTTCTTCTGCCTGAGGATTTCCCTTATTTGTATCCGGATGGTATTGTTTTGCCAGTTTACGATAAGCTTTTTTTATGGTATTTTCATCTGCTGTACGCTCTATACCCAGAATCTCGTAATAATCTCTTTTTGTACTCATATTCTTTTTTCACCTCCTGCCATAACTCAAAAGTACCCAGCAGGAATCCTGCTGGGCTTATTACATTTCCCTGAAGGATTATCCTTCAATGGAGATATAGTGTTTTTTCTCTTCTACTGCTTTCTGCTCTTCTTTCGGGACTGTAAATCTTAAGATTCCATCTTCGTACTTCGGATGAATATCTTTTTCAGTTACATGCTCTCCCACATAAAAGCTTCTGCTCATGCTGCCTGCATAACGCTCTCGTCTGATATATCTGCCATCCTTGTCCTGCTCATCCTTATCCAGCCCTTTGGCTGCGCTGACTGTAAGACAGCCATTTTCAAGCTGCATCTGGATTTCGTCTTTCTTAAATCCAGGAAGGTCAATATCTACTTCAAATCCCTTGTCAGTTTCTTTCACATCAGTCTTCATCATATTCTTCGCGTGTTTGCCGTAAAGCTCTTTGTCCACATTTGAAAACTCAGGAAATGTCGGGAATCTAAAGTCGTTCATAAAGTTATCAAATAAATCTTCTCCAAAAATACTAGGTCTTAACATAAGTCATTCTCCTTTCATGAGATGAAATAAATATATATTAGCACTATTGGGAAAATCCAAAGTGTCGAGTTTTTAAGAACTATGGGAATTGGATTTTTCCTCTTCCTTTGTTCTACTTGTGTTATAACACTTTATTTAGCACTCGTCAAGGGGGAGTGCTAAATTTATTTGTGAAGATTTTGTGAAGCCTTTATTTAACTGGGTTTCAGCGCTTTGTACTTTCTCAAAATGTACATTTTGCAGTTAATTTACGACACTTTTACGACATTTCATTGTATTTACGACATAAAAACGCCACCAAGTCTCCCTGATGGCATCCTTTGCGTTATCCAAATTTTATCATCTTTTGCATTTCACTTTCCACTCTGGCAACGTCCACGTGATTATATACGTTCATTGTAACGCTTATGTCCGAATCTACAGCCATTTCTAAAATCGGATTAATCATGTTATGGTATTTCTTTACCGTAGCGGCGGCAGCTCCCTCTTTCGATAACCCAACATAAAAAGATTTAATGTGCATCTGCTTAATCTGGCACACCTTCATATTACCGAGTTTGGAACTCCTTACCTTGTTATTCCACAACATAACATAATTTTCTCTGGTATTATCTCTTAAATCTGTTTTATTCTCCATGTAACAATCAAAAAGTTGATTCAATGTCATATTTGCTTTAAATCGTATCTCCTCATGTCTTTGCCTCCTGTAATCTGTAACAGGCCTCGGCAAGTCTTAAAGCTATCTAAGGTATCTTGACTGTCTCATTATCCCCTTACCCTTGTCCGATGTTATGTTGGTGTCTCCAGTACGCTTTCGCCACTTCGTTTTCCCACTTCGCTTGTTCTCCGTCTGTTTTGTTTACGATTATATTATACATAAATTTGATTATCTCGCCAATTACTTCCTACACTTTTTTGATTACATTTTATATTTTTATGATTGCATTAATTCTGTTTGTGCTATATAATGTAATTATCAAAACGAAAGAAGGTGTTTCAATGGTTAGCGACAAAATAAAAGGATTGCTCAGTATGAGAGGAAAAAAATACAAAGAATTGGCAAGCCTTTTCGGAATCAGTGAACAAGCTATGAGAAATAAATTCGTACGCGGTAGTTTTTCAGCAGATGAACTCATAATGATAGCTGATTTTGCTGGTTGCCAACTCGCCTTTGAAATGGATGATTCACAAAAAATTCTTCTCACAACTGCAGATTTGAGAAATCCATCATCAACTGTCAAAGAATAGTTTCTATCTCAACGTATGTAACAGCTGAAAAAGGAGGTTCTAATCTATGCCATTAGCACAAACCAAACTTTACACAGAAGCAGACTATTACGATTTGCCGGAAGATGTCCGGGCGGAGCTGATCGAGGGCAATCTGATCTATAATCAGGCGGCGCCCTCCAGAATCCATCAAACAATACTCATGGAGCTTTCCGGAACGATACGGAATTATCTCAAAGCAAAGGGCGGTTCCTGCCGTGTCTATCCCGCCCCGTTCGCTGTCAAGCTGAGGACAGATAGGCGAACCATAGTAGAACCGGACATAAGCGTTATCTGTGACCGGAACAAACTCACTGACCGGGGCTGTACCGGAGCTCCAGACTGGATCATTGAGATCGTTTCCCCGAACAATTCCAGTTACGATTATGTGATGAAGCTGAACCTTTACGCTGATGCAGGTGTCCGGGAATATTGGATTGTGGACCCGTCCAGGGAGAGAATTCTGGTTTACCATTTAGAGCAGACAGATTTCAGTGTCGAAACCTATACGTTTCAGGATTCCGTTCCTGTCAAGATCTATCCGGACCTGCAGATAGATTTCAATTCCCTGGATCTGTAAACCAGAGAGGTTTCCCACATTTTCCTCCTTTTCATGGGGATAAAACCAATAAAAGCACTCAGAACATGTGAACTGCTTCCCGTCAAGTAGACAATCAAAAAATATAAAGTTTTTTCTGCCAGTAGGTATTACCTGCTGGCAGATTTTTATGCTGCCTGCAAATATGTTTCGTGTTTTTCCATTGGTGTTAATACGCCAAGATTTCTTTGTAAGCGTTTGTTGTTATAGTAACTGATATATTCCTCAATCATTTCTATAAGAGATTATCTGTCTGTGAATCTTTTACCATAATATCGTTCCCTCTTTATAATTCCCCAGAATCCTTCCATTCTCCTGCATCTAAAAAAAATATTTTTTTTCCTTTTTCGCAGCATCCTGAACTGCTTCAAAAAATGTATTAAATTTCTCGTTTTCTTGCGTTCTTAATCCCTGCATTTTTTCAACTCTCTATAATACATAATGGGTTATGATAAAATCGGCTCTTTCTTATTCAAGAGGGAGTCTAATTTTATTTGTGAAATTTTTGTAAGCGGATTATATACCATACTCCCCCAGCATTGTCTCCTGATATGCCGCGCGTTTTCTAAGAAGCATGAGTTTTTTTATTTCCTGTAATTCTTCTGTTTCGATTTTTTCAAGCTTTTTGAGGCGGCTTTCATCCAAAACAATCTCCGATACATATTTCTCATACAACTCAGCTCTGTAATTCCACAGGACTGCTTTTTCCCCGTAACGTATCTTTATATCACGGGCTATTAAAAGTCCTTCCGGATCGAAGTCTCCTGAATAGTACAGGATATGATGTTCTGCCAGTCTGTCCAGAAGAAGATGCACAGAAAGCTTCGGCTGCCCATTTCCGCACACCAGCGTACTGTCGGGATATTTATCCACAAGCGCAGAAAAAACCGCCGGGTTCTCCACAACATAAACACGCTTTTCCATACCGGAAATCACTCCCAGACTGCCAAGAGTCTTAAGCGTAAGCTTCATCACTTCCCTGCAGCGGAAAAATCCCTCAATGCCCTCATGAAGCTGCCCGTCTTTTTTCCAGGCGCGGATTCCATATACAAGAACATCATTGGACAACTCGTCTTTTAAGATTCCCGCCTCAAAATACAGCTTCATCTTATACTCTGCTCTAGACAGCCCCTCCTGCTTTTCTGCGCTGAGATACCATTTCAGATAAAGAGACAGCAGCTTTTGTGCGCTTGTGCCCTCGTCAAAATAATGAGGATTTCCTGTTGAAGCGGCTGCAAATACAGGAAGCAGCTCTTTTTTCCCAGTCTCCCTTAAAGCGGCAAGAGCCGTCACTGCTTCTGTAAAGTTTTTCAGCAGCTTTTTCAATTCCTCTTTGTCTTCCTTATACTGCTGCATAAGAAATAAATATCCTTCTTTTTTCTGCATCAACACTTCCCGAAGAAACTCTGACGCAGAATCGCTGGAGCAGCTTTCCAGAATACTGCCCCAAAAATCCTCACAGCGTTTCGTTTCAAGAAGCTTTTGTTTCTTTTTCCCAACCAGAGCTTCCCCATAATAAGCTTCCAGAATCTCCTCCCAATCAAGCCGGGCAAAACGGCTGGATTTCAAAGCCTTTTCCAAGGAAGCGGCCGACACCGACACAGTTTTGTTTTCCGTATAATCTTTTTGCAAAAAACCGCCAAGTTCCCGTTTTTCCTGTACCGTCAATCCTGTGAGTGTTACTGTGCCGCCAAAATGTCCAAGGCTTTCATATTTACTCTTCACCTTTGCAAACAGCTTTCTGTAAACAGGACGTTTCCTGAAATATTCCAGACACTGCGTCATCATATTTTCCATAGTGTCTCCATTTCTCATATACTTTCATTTACGTTTTTATCCAAAACCATTTTCTTCCTGTTGCCATTCCAGATATACCGGATCACCGTTACATATTTGGCATTCTCCGGACGAATCAACTGATAAATAGCAAGTCCGGGAACCGTATCGTAATCCCCCCAGAGAATCTGGGAATTTATCATAAAATCAAAGTCAAATTCCACCATCAGACGGAACATATCCCGAATATTCATCTCGTCCACACCGGCAAAGGCTTCGTCAAGAGAAATGAGCTTCGGCGCATCCTTACGCGCCCCCGCATACTTCGCCACAACTGCCGAAAACAGCGGTACATACATCGCCATAGCTTTTTCGCCGCCGCTGAATGTAAAAAATACTCTGTCTGTCAGCTCTTTCTTTTTCTCACCTGTTTTCTGACACTCCAACTGGAATTCAAACCACTGGCGGTAATCCAGCACTTCTCTCATAATGGCATGGAAAGACTGAACATTGGAAGACTCTCCTGCTGCTTTTCTGGCTTCTTCAATTTTTGAGCGGAAGTGAACGGAAAGCTGCTGCGCTTCTTCCTGCCGCATGATTTCCGCATCCTTCTGAAGAAGCTCCACAAGAGCTTTTGTATCAAGCTGTTCCTCTTTTTCCGCACGTTTATTCTTCCACTTAAGGCTCAAAGTCAGACCGCTTGACGTCTGCATAGACTCCATCAGACTGTTCATTTTTTCCACCCAGCGTTTGCTTGCCTGAATTCTTGCCCTTATTTTTTTGCTGATTGTATTTGCCAGAATATCCTCAAAAAGCTCCCTGTCCTTATCGCTCAGCAGACGCTCCTGCATCTGCATATCCTCTTCCATTCCGGCGATCAGTTCTTTAAATTTAACGGTAATTCCTCTGTATTTCGCGGAAATATCAATTCTTTTCATGCTCATTTCCGTAAAAGAGGTATCTTCATCCAGATTTTCAAACAGGCTCTTTAATGTGATCTGATATTCCAGAAGCTGTCCTCTGTTCTTATGATATTCCTCCTGCAAGCTTCCCAGAAGATCGCTTTGTTTCCGGTTTCCAAATTTTCCGGCAAGCTGACTGCAGACTTTTCCTGCCTGATCTTCCATATCTTCGGTGATGACAAACTCTTTCTTTACATAATCCAGCGCATATTCCAGTTCAAACGCTCTGGCGCACCACTGTCTGCGTTCTCTTAAACGAGTAAGGGAAAGCTCATTCTCCTGATATTTTTCCCGAAGGATTTCCCCCTCTTTCCTAAGGCTTGCCTTCCGCTCCACAGAAGCGTCTCTTTCTCCCGGAAGCTCAGCAAGACGCTCTGTACAATAATCGAGACGTTCCTTTATCTGTTCATAATCCGTAAGCTTCAACTGTTCAAGGACAGAATTCAGAGCCTTTTCCTGCTCTCGTTTCTGGGTAATGCCCCGTCCAAGGTCATAGCGGATATCATCCAGAGCGCCTTCCACTTCCTCCAGATACTCCTCTTTCACCCGCAGGCTCTGTATTCCATTGATATAGGAACCGTGGTTCACCTGCAGACCTGTAAGAAGCTCCCGGTAATCCTTCAGGCTTTCCAGCGCACTTCCAAATACATCCAGTCTTGCCGGAAGATAGCATTTTCTGCAGAGCTCCTGTACCTTCATTCTGATTTCATCCAGCTTTTTCCGTTCTGCTTCCAGAAGCTCTTTCTGAGTCCTGATTTTGCTGTTTATGACAGTAAGCTTTTCTTCCCGGCGTTCCAGTTCCCTTGCTGCAATCTTTAAATCCTGCTCCTTTGGAAAATTCCTCCACTCAGCTTCCAGACATTTCTGTCTGTTCTCTGATTCCTTCAGTTTCTCTTCGCATTCCCGGATTTCTTTCTCCTGCAGACTGCAAAGTTCCTCAAGCTCTCTGATTTTTCTGAGACGGTACGCCTCTCTGGCGCCTGAGCCAATGAAACAAGGCGTGTAATTCTTTGTAATGGTACCTTCCAGAATTCCCATACCGAAATTCCCGTTTTCGTCTACCCAGGTTCCGCCTCGCGTTTCTTCCTCACTGCTTCCGGATTTCCAGCCTATTCCGGTAAGTATTCTGGATACATTCTGATAAGTGAGAATATCATTTTTTTCATCGTCAATATCCAGAAGCTCCATAAGATTAGACTTCACATAATCAGCATCTGTAAACAGGTAGCGGTCACATACGTCTCCATCTATGGAAAGAACCTGCTCTTTATACTGCGACGGAATAATCAAAGCATCCAGAATCCCCATCTGCATAAGGGCTTCCTCCAGACGGGCAGTCTGTTCCTCATTTAACTTCCCATCAAAGTCCACCATCTTATAAAATTCCCAAAATGGAATTTCCGCTTCCCGAAGCTTCTGACGGTTTCTGAGCACCGGTTCACTCCGCTCCGGCTCAGGCTCGCGCTTTTCCTGCCACTGGGCAAGTTCTTCCTTTGTGTTTGCATAAATCTGCTGCTTCTCCTCTGTTTCCAGCTTTTTTCTGTTTCTGGCGGACAAAAGCTCTTCCTGCCTTTTCTCAAAGGCATCCTTCGCCAGATTTCTGATTTCCCAGTAATCCGTATCTGTACGGTAATTCTCAATTCTTCTTGACATTTCCTGAAGAGTTTCCTCTTCCGGATGAAGTTCTTCATTTCCTCCTGCCCATTTATAGAGCTGTTCGATAAGCTCTTGCCGAATCTCGTGAAGCTGATTATCGTATTGAAGAATTTCTCTTTCCGTATGGTTTTTCTCTTCCTGAAACTCATCCAGCTCCTGAAGAAACCGGCTGTACCGCTCCTGGATATTTTTTTCTTCTGTCAAAGCCTCTTTGGCGTCCTCAGCTTTCTGCGTATAGTCCTTCAGAAGCTGCTCATGGGAAAGAAAAGAATACGCTTCCTCTCTGTTTTCCAGAAGCTCTTCCTTCATAAAGCTGAACTCATCAAAGGGAATTTCCTCCAGCGCACGCTCCATTTCTTCCAGAGAAGTCTCAATCTCCTTCCATTTTTGTTCATTTCTTTCTCTCTGCAGCCGGATGGTTTCTTCGGCATCCAACCGTTTCTCGTCCTTTTCCTCTTTCTGGCGTTCCTTTTGGGAAATGATTTCCTCCAGTTCTGTTATCTGTCTGCGGATTGCGACTTCCTGATTTTTCAATCTGGTGGCATCGCTATCTGAAAGAGACTCCTTTTCTGCCTGAAGAATCTTTTCCTCTCCTGTCAAAGTCTCATAATGCTGTTCCTCTTTTTCTCTTTCCTCCTCAGTACGGCAGATTTCTTTCTGAAGCTCCACCGCTCTTTTTTCCGCCTCTCTGTATTTTTTAACAGCATCTGTGAATAAAAGAGCCTTGTCATAGAGGACGATTTCATTATAACGGTTATATACCTTTTCAATCTGGCGGGCTGCCTGAATGCTCTCGTTTAAATTGTCAAGGTTGGTTTTCAGACTGTCCATATTTTCGATTGCCTCAGACATAGGTCTAAGGTCATCCTCAGACAAAGTCTGGAGGGAACTGCTCAAAATCTCATTGATTACCGTTGGCTTAAAATCCTTTGAAAGCTTCGGTGTACGAAGCTGGATCAAAAGGTTCAAAAGCTCCTTATACTCCTCCTGGGTCTCAAAGCCAAACAACAGCCTGTTTACGCATTGTGCATACTCGCTCTGGGTTTCCATGACTTTTCCGCCTTCCCCGATGCGGTTCTTCAACTCCCGCATGGTACAGGTAACCTTGCTCTGCACATCTTTGTAAAGAAAAAGATCAAAACCGATCCTTCTGCCGTCTGTGATACAGAAGTACCAGGAATCCATCTTTTTGTTCCGCCTTGCGCGCATTCCCATTCCCAGAGTAAGAAATTCATCGCTTTCTGCCCGTTTCAGTTCCATATACAGATATCCGGTCCGCTCTTCCCGTCCATCTCCTTCTTCCAGAAGATAGTTCTCCATTTTTCTCGCTTTTGAGCCGAAGGGGTCAAGACGTTCCGGACGCATATTTCCGTCCAAAAGAAGAGGAATAAAGCTCTGCATGGTAACTGATTTTCCTGATCCGTTCGCTCCCCTCAGAAGCATTCTGCCATCCAGAAAATAAAATTCCTCCTCATCGTAATACCAGAAGTCCACCAGACCTACCCTGTATATCTGCCATTTACTGTTTGTCACCTTTATCCTCCTCCACAAAATCTTTCGGATACTGTCCGGCAATTTTCCCCACTGCCGCACTAATCTTAATTTGCTCTTCCGTTTCCTGTATGAAGCCAAGCTCCTCCATATAATCTTTTACCGCTTTGCAGAAATCCCTGGTTGTCATTTCCCGATAGGTTTTGCTGAAACCTTTTCCGTAATTTTCCTTACATTCCTCCAGAATTCCCATAAAAACCTCTTCGGGCACATAGATTTCTTCTTCTGCCCCAACCGGAATTTCCCTGTTCTCTATTCTTTTTTGAATCAGATGATTCGTCAGAAGAACCGCGTCTGACAAGGTATTTTCTTCCGGAAAGCACCTGCCCATTCTGCACTCCTCTCCAAGAATCAAAAAAGCGCTGTTTCTGTGTACGTGAAGTTCACAGTCAAAGAGCTCCGAAAGCTCTCCCTGTATCAGATTGCGCTGATTTCTGAGATATGCAAAGTCCTCTTCTGTATCAGAAGTCCGCTCCATTCCCATAGTCATCAGAAGCTGTCTGTAAACCCTCTGTCTGCGCACGATTCCCCTGTCTTCATTTACATCAATCCACTCCTCCTTTTCGAAATCAGAAGGAGTCGTATACCCCATGATGTCTTGAGTGAAATTCTTCATAAAATAACGGGAAGCCCCCGTATTTTCATACAGAACCTCACTTCCTTCCTTTGCAAAGTTCTCTTCACTTCCGTCATTAATATCCAGAATCCCTGTATTTACGCAGTATTTCAGCACTTTAATCAGATGTCTGCGATACTGATAAACGGTCCAGTCTATCTGTTCCTCCCTGTACTGACTCTGTATATATTCCGTAAGCTGTGACAAAACAAACTGCTCCTGTATCTCTTTTTCTTCCAGAAACATCAGTACAAGACACAGAAATATGTATTCTATTTTATGTGTAAATTCCGGAATCCCCATCCAGTTTTCCGCTCTGGCAGGCATTTTTTCCACCTTTATCAGATAGGGATTTACAATGACCTGATATCCCAGTTTTTCCATGAGAAACTTCTTTACACTTCCCAGCTCGTCCTTGATCTGATAATAAAGCTCCCTGTCACGGCTCTTTAAAATCCATCTTCTGCTCAGCAGAATTTCCAGTGTTCTCATAATCCCTCCTCAAATCTTATGGTATATGCCGGCATCTCCAAAATACCGTCCGGCGACCTTACAATGCAGGTTTTTCCCTGCTCCGGCTGTTCCAGCCAGTACATCTGACCGTCTTCTGTTTTGCCCCTGAAATTCTTATTTTCCAGAGCCTTTGACAGCCAACCAAGGAATACGTCCCTTACATGAGGTTCGATTTTCGGGAGAGCTGCAAATTCCAGACAATTGTCTTTGATATAACTTTTTAAAAGTCTCCGTTCCTCTTCCAGTTTTCGAATCGTGGCAAGGCGGGTTTCTTCTTTTTCCTTTGTCCTGTCTGTAATCCCGCTGCGGGCAGCCTTTTCCTTATAAGTACGGATTCGTGGAATCACAGTTACCATATGGGGAGTTTCCTCAAATACACCGCTGTTAATACTTTCTGTGCTTCTTTCCGAAAGCCCCTTCAGATGGAGCGGCTTCTCGATTCCAAATACAGTTGCTGCCAGCCTGTGAGCTTCATTCATATCCCTGCATTTAGAAAACATCACCGCAAGCTTATGGTATTCTTCTCTTCTGTTCGATCCGCTGTTGCTCAGTTCACTGATTCTTGCCGCATACCGGGTGATTTTTCGGATAATCTCATTTGTATTGTCAAAAACCTTGACTGCTTCCGATTCCTTTCCGTCTTCTCCCACAAACCATTCCTTCAGGCTCTGCCAGCGTCCTTTTATCTTATCCTCAATGACCTGTCTGTTGATTTCCACATCCATTCTCGGAATAGACAGCTCATATTCCGTCACCTCATTGTATAGAAATGTAATCTGCTCTTCCTCTGTCTCTCTGAGAACCTGTTCAATGGCTGACACATTCGCCTGCAGACCTTTTACAAAATTACGCAGATATTCAATCAGTCTGTCCTTAAATACCAGAAATTCTCTGGACTTCATCATTTCTTCTGCCTTTACGCTGCTCAGTTCTCTCATATAGTCCTGATAATTCTGGTTCAGACGGATAAAATCGTTATTCAGGTCGTTCCACCATGTATATATTTTTTCTCTGTCTTTATTCTGCATTTCCGGGATTTTTCCAAGATTGATCCGTATACGCTCCAAAAGCGTGGGTTCCAGAGAAGAACTCTCTATAAAAAGATTTTCCACCCGGATAACCATTCGTTCAATTTCCACCGTGGCTTCCGAGAGCTGATAACGAAATTTTTTGTTTTTAAACTCTTCTATTGTGGACACTTTGCGGGTATCCTGCATCGTAATCAGGTTTCCCCAGGATACCAGAGCATTCAGATCCTGCTGACATTGTTCCGGTGTGTAATCTCGAAAATAAGGATCTTCTTTCAATTCCTCATATACTTCTTCCTGATAAATCCAGTATTTCAATTTCTCTGACTTTAAATAAAAAAGCCTGATGATGGGGCGGTATCTGTCCGTATTTTCTACATTCAAATACTTCGCTTCCAACATCGGCTTTCTAAGAGTTTCATTTATCTTCATCGTATGTTACAGCCTGTTCCTTTCCTCTCTGCGCTAAACGCCTCCGGTAAAGATTTCCGGAATTTCGGGCGTTATTGAATCTGTACTGATAAATGTCTGTAAAACTGTAGTAAATCGTATTTATTATACTCATTCTTTTCTCTTAAATCAATGCTATTTCCCTCTTTTATAAAAATTTTAACTTTGCAGGAAACGACTGTCTCTTTTTCCGGCAGGCTTATAATTCCAATGTAAGAGGCAGCGCTTGGTCAAAATATATATGAAAGACACCTGAAGCACATTATTTTAGAATATGCGATCCCTGGACAGATAGTTTCATGCCCACTTTCAGAGATATCGCAAAAGCAAACAGGACAATAGAAAGTACACGTAATTTCGTACTTGATATTTGCCGTGAACTGGATTATGAATAGTGACCAGTATCCATTCAAATACCCTTTGAAATCCTCTTCGAAAAATGCTATACTCATTTTATAAAAGCAGACACTTTTAATCAATTTTTCAAAGAAAGTGAGGAGCATCTATGAACGAATACGAAGTTTTTGTTGAAGAAATCAATCCCTGCGGCGGTGAACAGCATCGCAAGAAAACCGTTCTCGAAGTAGAAGCGAAAAATCCCGAAACTTATGTAAAAGAAAATGGAAGATTCCCCATCATGGAAAAAATTGATTCTCCCAATGGAGATGTGGTGATTGTTACCGGAGATGGAAATGGCTATCTTGTACGCTATACCTTCACAAAATAAAGTCTGATAAGATCTTGGCTTCCTGAGCTGCTTCAGGAAAAGCCTCATGTCCGTTTTGTTCCATATTCAGGAACACTCCCACGAATCTTGATAAGCTTTTCTGATATGTTCTATTCAGCAGGAGATTTTGTTATGGAAACAAAAAGCAGAAAAAAACGAAAAGCATTTGTAGACGACAAGGATTGTGTTGCCTGTGGCTGCTGCGTGAAAGTCTGTCCCAAGCAGGCTATTTCCATATGGAAAGGCATTCTGGCAAAGATAAATACGGAAACATGTATCGGATGCGGAAAATGTGCAAAAGAATGTCCTGCATCTGTGATCACCATTAAGGAAATACAGCCATGAAAAAACACTGGTATAATTATCTCTGGATACTATCTTTGACCTATCTGATCCTCAGATTTTTTAATATTCTTTTTGCCTGGCTGGGGCTTTTATGCTTCTTTATTCCTCTGCTTATTTCCATCATCAAGGGAAGCAAGGGATACTGCAACCGCTACTGCGGCAGAGGACAGTTATTCAGTCTTCTGGGAGGTCGTTTCGGACTTTCTCGAAAAAAGATATTCCCAAATGGATGAAAAGCAAATGGTTCCGCTATGGATTTTTGATTTTCTTTTTTATCATGTTTTTCCAGATGCTCTGGAATACCTATCTGGTATTTTCCGGCGCACAGGATCTCCGACAGATCGTTACTCTTCTGTGGAGTTTCAAAGTACCATGGCATTGGGCATATCACGGAACCTTGATCCATCCGGGTATTGCTCAGTTTGCCTTTGGCTTCTACAGTGTCATGCTCACCTCCACCCTTCTTGGATTTGTTACCATGATTCTGGTCCTATGTCAAGAAAAAGTACAAATTAAATGTAACCAATTTTCTCTATTCTTAGCAAAGTTTAACCTGCTATCTCTGCTGCATTCTCCCTAAGGGTTTTCAGGTATTCTTCCTCATATTCGTTTGGAGATAAATATCCACAATGGCTGTGAATGCGTATTGTGTTGTAAAATGTTTCTATATATTCAAAAATCAACTTGTATGCATGTGTATAATTAAAGATTCGAAACCGATTAATCCATTCTCTCTTCAAGAGTGCATGAAAAGATTCTATACAGGCATTATCCCATGGATATGCTTTCTTTGAATAACTGTGAATCATACCCTTTGTTGCTTTTTGAAATACTTGCGATACATACTGGCATCCTCTGTCACAATGGAAAATCAGTGGTTTTTCAACATTTCTGATACATTTTGCTTTTTCCACACATTCCACCACATGAGATGCTTCCAGTGTCTCACTCAATACCCAGGAAACGACTTTCCTTGAATATAGATCCATAACGCTGGTAAGATACACGAATCCTTCAAACGTCCAAATATACGTGATGTCAGAGCACCAGACAGCATCTGGCCGGATAGGATTAAATTCCTCGTTTAGGATATTTTTTAATTCCTGGCTAAAATCAGAGTCTATGGTCGTTTGGATATATGGCTTTACCCACTGGGCTCTGATTCCCATTTGACGCATGTAATTTCCCACGGTTCTTTCGGAAATGCACTCTCCGGATTTTCGTAATTCTACAGTGATTTTGGGAGCGCCGTAGTTTTGATGTGAGTCCTTATAAATCTTTTGGATTTTTTCTTTTAAAACGGTACGGCGAACAGACGTGTCCGAAGGAACCCGTTTCTTCCAGACATTATAACCTGAACGTGAAACGTCCAATTTTTCAGTATTCCGCTGACAGAAACTTGACGTTTCACAGGCAGGGATTTGATTTCTTCCACGTACTCAGAAGCAGCCATGTAAAGAGCCTCTGTCAGTTTCCCAGAATACCGATTGCTTTTTTTAACACTTCAAGAGCATCCTTTGTATCTCGTAATTCACGCTGTAATCTTGCAATCTCTTTTGCTTCATCACTTGCATAATTACCAGAACCACGAGTGGGAACAGAGCCTTTATGTTCCTTTGCTGCTTTCATCCAGTTTTTCAGTGCAGATTCGCTGACTCCCAGATTCTCCGCTACCTTGCGTAGTGACAGCTCCGAATAATCTATGCGATACTGTACCGCATCTTCTTTAAACTGTTGGGAATATTTTGTACCTTTTGCCATAACCATTCTCCTCCTTAATTTATGACTATCATATACTATTTGTTGAAAATGGTCATGTTTATTTTGTACTATTTATATTCTAACACCAATGCAGGAATGAAAGCCACAGAACTCAAAGACCTGGATCTGTCTTATGCACCGCCATACTCTTCTGCCAAAGACCCGGTAAACATAGCTGGATTTATCATCGATAACATTTCAAAAATGAACTGAAGCAGTTCCATCTACTTGTTATTGATGTTTTCTATAAATTTTTTCCGCACAAAACCATCAGCAACTATATAATATTATATATTACTCTTTGTATGACAAGCGGTATCTATTTGATAGATTTTCTGCTTCCAAAATAACTTCTATGTAATCCGCCTCCAATTTGGGAAGAATCCAACATATCTCTGGTCCTTTCCTGTTCTTTCCTGGTTCTAACATTCCATAATTCCACTCTAAAACATGCATTTTTTGATTGGCAATCTGTATAAATACATTTACAATTCCTCCTGTAATCGGTTTTTGACCATCATTTAGTATCCAAAGCCGCGCTACAAATGTCTCATTTCCACAATAAGTAAACTTTGGAATTTGCACGCTTGCTACAGCATCTTTTAAGGAATCTTTTACTGCATAATAAGCTGGTTTCGGTACTGCCGGATAGCTAAACAAACTATTATTTGCAATCGTTGGCCAAGGCTCATTAAAACACCAGTTAATCGCCATAGAACAGTATGGTTTCTGTCTTCTTGCTTCCTCAAACATTCCCTTATATCCTTCTGATTGTAACCATTGACTTTTTTCTATTAACTGATCAAGACTTTCTTGTTTACCAAAATAATCCTCAATTATTTTTATACAACTCCATGTGGAACATTCTTGATTCCATGCACCAAACGCATGATGAGCAATCGTTATATCATTTTCTTCAAATGGTTCTAAATATTCTTTTGATATATATTTTCTCAAATATCCCAAATCTGCAATAGAAGGAACTCCAAACTCTGTATATGCTGTATTATGACATTTTTGCATTACTGAAAATGCTTCCTGCCCATTATCATAACAAAACAGGTAGTTTCCATGAGCCATCCCCATCAATGGAGAGGTCATAATAAAAGGTGTGTTTCTATCATACTCATAACATAACTTATTCAAAAGACGCAATGCCAATTTTTGTTCATGCATCTTAGACCAGTTATTAAATAATTCATTTCCCCCACACCATAAAACAACCGACGGATGTTTTCTCAGTCTTTTTAAAATTGATATTGCTTCTTGCTCCAAAATCTCTAGATAATGATCACTGTCGTAGTAATCATTGCATGCAAGGGGAAATTCCTGCCAAATCATAATTCCCATTTCATCACATAATTCAAAAAAGCTTTCCTTATTTACATATGCGCCACCCCAGCATCGCAAAATATTCATGTTAGAATTTTTTGCGTAAATAAGAAGGTTTTTATATATTTCTTTTGTCACCATCCCTGGAAAAATTTCAGGACATACCCAGTTTGAACCTTTTGCAAATACAGGAACTCCATTTAATTTAATTGTAATAGGAGGATTACTTCTTGTTTTAGGAAATTGTTTTGGCTCTTCCCATGCACCCTCATTCATCGCCAATTCCACTCTTCGTATTCCTATTCTCCCAATTTTACTATCACCTGAGGAAGTTTTCACTTTCCAAAAATAAAGATTTGGCTCTCCATATCCATTACACCACCAAAGCTGCGGATTTTCAATTTTAAAAGTACATTCTCTCTCATTTCCTTCAAATAATTTTTCACCTGAAGGAGAAAAAAATTCCCAAACCAATACGGAATTTTCATTTACATCTGCTTTAAAAGTAATATTTGCCTGCTTGTAATCTTCACTAAGACAAACTGTCACTTCAGCATCTCGAATATAATCGAAATCACGTATTTCCAAATATGTCTTATCCCAAATTCCAAGAGGAATCAAACGTGGATGCCAATCCCAACCATAAGCTACAGCTGGTTTTACAGATTGTCTGGCTTCTTCCGGACTATCTGGTTTTCCTGTTTTATCCTTTGGTACAGGATAAATACGAATCATTACTTCTCTTACCTCTGTTGCATACTCAGTAAAATCAATCTCAACTGGCGTAAACATTCCTTCTTGGTAAAAAATCTTCTTTCCATCTATAAAAATATCAAACTCATAATCAATCCCACGACTTACAAAAAATAACTTCTGTCCTGTTTTCAGTTTATATGTAGGCATCTTTGCTTTATAATACCAATAACAATTTTCCATCCACTTAAATTGTTTAAAATTTATATCTTCATATGGATTTTTATATTGTTTTTCTCTTGCCCAATCAATCTGAACTGCTCCCGGCACAACTGCCTTTACAAATTCTGAAGGTATTAATTCTTTATCCTTGGAATATCCTATTTCCCATAATAATTCTTCCTTCATTTCTCAATCACCTCATCTAATTTGAAAAATCAGGGTTCCAAAATTGAAAACCCTGATTTTTTATTGTTATCTATTTTTAAATTTCCATATACTCTATTCACTCTCTTGCCGGAGGATATTCATTACAAAGTAAACGATACGGTGGTTCATCCTCTTCTATTTCAGGAAATCTCCCTACAGGTGGGTTAAATCTATTGTCCGTATTATCATCGTTGCACATTGAAACTTCCCCAATCAAAACTTCTCCTGTTCCTGGTTTTACATCAAAATCATGATACTGATGTGGCCAAATAGTAACACTTTCCCCCGGCTTCAACTCAATACCAGCACCTGCAGGTACATAATAATATTTACCATCACTATTTACGCATACGTCGGTTTTACCTAATTCTCCATTGTCATCATTATACATATGAATAATTAAAGTACCTCCTCCACGATTAATAATGTCCTCTGACTTAATCCAATGAAAATGCATAGGTGCATGTTGTCCTTCTTTTAACATAAGAAGTTTTTCCGCATATACTTTTTTATATTTTGGATTATTTTGATTTCCATTTCTAATTGTAATTAAAGAAAAACCAATTTTTTCAAAATTTCCCAATCCAAAATCAGTAATATCCCATCCTAACATATTATCACGAATTTCATCATATTCGTGACCTTTACTTTCCCATTCTTCAGGTGTCCAATTACAGAACGGAGGTAAATGCCATCCATTCTTTTTTATTAAATTTTCCATTTCTTTGATATATTTATTAATTTCTGACCTCTTCATATTATTTTCTCCTATTTGAAAATATGTTAATTCATATATGCATTTTTACTTTTCATTTCTTTAAAATAATAGTTAAACACTTAGTATTATATTAACAATTATTTTAAACATCCTAAGGTAATAATTTCATATGGTTCAACTTTTATTTTCCAGTATCCATTTTCCATACAAATGCTGCTACCTCTTTCCTCTATCACATTGCTCACATACAAATTATCAATCCATTCTGTTTGTTTTACTTCCAGAATTTGCTTTTGATCACTATAATTTACCCAACGCATAATCACGTCGTTACTATTTTGGGCAAACTTATATGCCGTCATTCTTAATCCATCGCCATTCCATTCAAACGGACTACAATATATTTTCTGATCATCTTGATTAAATATCTGAATACTTTGGAAAGGAACTTGGAAAGAAGTTAATTCCGAATACACTTCTTTTTCTTCCTTAAATGGAACAATTTCATAAGTAAATTCCAATTCCTTTTGTTGTTGAGAACGTTCTGTAGGAAAAACTCCCCAGTCCCCCATTTCGCCTACGGATCGAACCAATGTAATCGCAATTGTATTGTCTTTAAGAATTTCGTACTCATATAACCCGATATTGGCCACTGCCAGACCAGAAATCTCATCTTGCATAAGCAAAAATCCCTGTTGATGTTCGCATCCGCTTGGATAAGTCCAGCAGTCATTATGTTTATTATTTCTCTGAACAACTTCAAATACCGACTCTGTTTTATGAACCATACATCTTATATTATTAGGAATTAAAACTCTCAATCTATGATCACGAACTGTATTATTGATCTTTGTTTGTATTTTTACCCCTTTCCCATTCTTTTCAAGAAACAAACATGTTTCTATGGATACAGGATGCAATTGATCACTTCTTCCAGCTTTTCGCTTCTTAATATCCACATAGCTAAAGCGTTCGTCTTTTAAAGACTCATCTGCTGCTTTTGGAATCATCATAATCGTCTTAATCTTATATCCTGCCCTATACGGTTCATCAGAAATTATTTCAATTTCTGCCAAAGATTCTCCTGAAAGAATGGGAACATCTCCCGGTGATGGTACAAATGTATATTCGTTTCCGATATCTGCTACATCTTCATATCTTAGTAATTCATAAAACTCACGATGGTTCTTTTTATCGTAAATATTAATAGTCCCATTTTTATTAATCCTAACTCTAAGATATTCATTTTCCATAGCATTATTTTCTGTGATCAAACTGCCTTGAAGCTGTGATTTTTCTACTTTGTATAACCCATATGTTCGATAACTCAACGCTGGAACATATAGCGCCTCAAAACTCACACAAATGCGTTCTGCCATATATGCCTTTCTAAATCCATCATCAGGAAGTTCATATCCAAAGGCCACTTGCGGTTTAGTAATTTTACATGGAATCTCATTGCCTTTATCATCTAATAACTTATACTCTCCCTGATACGCTGTTTCTGATATTTTTTCAGCATATGAATGCAAAAAATCAGAACCATACATTCTTCTTACATCAACAATTACATCTACTACCCCAGACCTTTCTCTTGAAAAAGTATTTACAATAGAAAACGTTGCAATGCTATTCTCAAAGGATTTAATTGGTATTCTTTTTGAAATAAACTCAAGAGCATCTCGAATAATTGTTTCAGCAACTTGTCTACATTTTTGAAAACGAAACATGACTTCATTATTAACTTCGTCACAACTGCATCCACAAATACTGTCATGAGGATGATTTTTCATCAATGTTTTCCAACCATACAGCAGCATCTCTCGCGGGAACTTCATGCCATATTGCGAAGCCATCACTGTCAAAGGCTCTGCAACAGATTCCAGAAGAATCTCATTCTCCCGGTTCATAATTTTTAAATCCACATGAGATGAAGCAGTATTTACAAGTGTGCACCACCCATCTGTATTCTGACTAGTCAATTCACCACATATTACCGAAGCATTCTTAGGAATTTCTTTAATCACAGCATCTGCATAGTTCATAAAATTAGAATGTATAAAATGATAATCTGGATATTTTTTCTGAGCATTTTTCATCGCAATAGAAAAATCACGCTGCACAGGTTGATGGTCACATCCATTCATCAAAAGAAATTCTTTTGTAGACGCATACCTTTCTGCAGCTTTTATTGCCCTATCCCAGTATTGTTCGCAAGCATCTTTCGGAATTTCCATTCCATTATGATACCAATTTGCAAACAAAATTGCTGGCATTAGACTTCCATCTGGCGATTTCCAATAAAGCTCTGAAAACTGTGAAGAATAATCTTCTTCAGATGCAACAGTATTATTTATTCCAACGGATTTTACACCTCTTCCAAATACAATAGCTTTCATTCCAGCTTGTTTCATAATTTGAGGTATTTGTCCTACATTTCCAAATGTATCTGGAAAATAACCAATCATGGAACATTTTCCAAATTCTTTAGCAATGTCTATTCCTACAAGAAGATTACGAATATTTGACTCGCTGCTTGTCAAAAATTCATCTTGCAAAACATACCAAGGACCTACTGAAAATTTACCTTCTTGAATACACTTCTTAAGCTTTTCTTTGTTTTTAGGCTTCACTTCAAGATAATCTTCCAGAAGTATTGTATGTCCATCTAAATGAAAATGTTGAAAATCTAAATCATTCTCAAACAAATCCAAACAGTCATCAATAAGTTTCACAAGACGAGCTCTGTGATATTCGAAGGGCATATACCATTCTCGATCCCAATGTGTATGAGAAATCAGATGAACATCTTTCATATTTGTGTTCCTCCTTGTATTCTGTATTCTTTTTCACACAAAATCTATTGCCCAATGAGATTATATTCCACGAATTAGTATTTCTCCCAACCACTAGCAATTTTCTTTTTCAGTTCTGGCAGTGTACGAAGTCCTCCCAATGCATCGTATGCTTCCACACATGATGCCCCCTCTGCTGCTGCTATTTGAACACTGCTTTGCGGTGTCTCTCCTGTAAGGAGCGCCATTAAAAAAGCTGCAATACATGTATCTCCTGCTCCAGTTCCTGAGCAAATTTTATCTGGCTTAAAACATTTTTCAAAAATTCTTACATTTGACCAAACAGATTTGTTCAATCCTATCACTGACTTTAATTCTTCCAGGTTTTTTTCTGACGCCGTTGCAAGATAAATACCTGCTCTTCCACATTTTAAAAGAACTATCTTTGCTCCCATAGCGAGAAGTTTTTCTCCAAAAGGTTTCACATCACTTTCTATATCCAAAACCTCTGTGACATCCCTTTCTCCTGCCCGAAGAATAATATCCCTATATTTTTCTTTATCTAACATGAATATAATTTCTTCGATACTGGGCAAAAAAACATCTACATAAGGCAAGGTTCTTTCAAGAATTTTTTCCCAATTTACATTTCCGGACTCAGATTTTGGATCTACCGCTGCCATATCCATAGAAATAGGAATCTGTTTCCCTTTGACCAACTTCAAAACTTTCAAAAGTTCTTCTCCGTCATTTTGGTAAATACTTTTCATTAAGGGAGGATATCCAAAGTGAAATAAATCTACCGAATCAAAATCTGCATTCTGAATATCAGTTGCAAAATACCTATCATTTGCACCGGAATCATGAAGAAAAATGCGATCTACTCCTGGAACTGCCAATACAACCGAATAAGATGTGGAGGATTTTTCATCACGAATCAACCCTTCCGTCACCCCATGCATTTTTAAAATCTGCTCCACCATATTTCCTAGTACATCACATCCAATTTTCGCCATAATTCGAACATCAGCACCCAAAAATTTCAATCCAAGTCCTGTATTAGCTGTAGAGCCACCTGTGTGAATACTGATTCCTTCCATATTAATTAATTTACCAGGAGCAAGAACTTCATTTAATTTATTTACTTTTTCCCCTGGAAAAATCGGTGTTATATCTAGGCAAATATGCCCTGCCGCAATAATAGTTTTTTGTTTCTCCATAGCCTAGCTCCTTAGATTCTCTTCTCTATTTCTGCTACAACCAAAGCAACAATTTTACTAACGTCCTGTGGTAAAAATCTATTTGAAATTTTATTCTCTTTTGGGGAATATGCTTTCCCATCACTTCCAAATAGTATCATCTTTTTCATCGTTTCTTGCTTAACAGCCTCTACTGCCGCAGGAATTAGATCAATGATTCCTTTATCCATTGTAGAAAATCGTTGAAATTCTGCTTTAACAGCAGCTACATTAATATCTGTAAAAATATTTACTTTACTAATGCCAGCTTCTATAGCTAATTTAAAATCATCATCAGTCAATCCAGAACCTCCATGGAGAACTAAAGGTACATCAATTGTTCCTGCAATGGTCTTAATTCTTTCAAAATCAAGTTTAGGTGGAAATTTATAAGCCCCATGAGCTGTTCCAACCGCAATCGCTAGTGCATCTATCCCTGTTTTTTCCACAAAATCTTTTGCTATTGCTGGATCTGTATAATACTTCGTTGGATCTTCCATATAAGAATCACCTTCAGAAGACCCTTCATTATCCCCTACATGCCCTAATTCTCCTTCAATCGTTGCCCCGTAACTATGAGCAATTTCTGCCATTTCCTTAACTTTCTTAACGTTCTCATCATAGGCATCCGTAGAACAGTCGTACATAATAGAAGTAAAACCCAGTTCAAGCGCTTTCAAGCATGTTTCTTTATTTAATCCATGATCTAAATGAACGACTACTGGAACATTCGCTTTTCTCGCCATTGGAAGAAGGTAATAAGAAACTTCTTCTAACGGTCCGTATGGAAAGAGAACCTCGGCAGTTCCCATAATCACAGGTGAACCTGTACATTCTGCTGCCGCTATAATTCCCCTCGCAAGTTCGAGATTCACTGCATTAAAAAGTCCTACCGCATATTTGCCACGTTTTGCCCGATATAAAACTTCATTCATATTTACAAGCATATCTCTTTTCCTCTCTGGTTCAATAATCCAAACTCTCTAAATTTTTATCATTCGGAATTCCCTTTAATCAAATAATAATTCCCCTTGAAAAACTTTTTCTATCACTCCCATAGTAGCACTTGCTGTAAGCAATTCATTGTCTCTGATAGAGGTTTTTAAAATCCTGACATATAATTGTTTTCTATACAAATGTATGCGATTTACTTCTTTTTCCAAGTATTGAATACACTCATCTGGAAGATAATATCCATCATCCCCAATAATTATCATTTCAGGTTGAAACATATTCATACAATCAATAAGTGCAACTTTTAGATAATCCATCACTCTGAAAAAATACTCCGTGATTTCAGGATGATCTTTGGTTTGACAAAACTCACGGAAACTTTTCTTTTCTCCCGTCAATCTCCTCAATTCTTCTGTCATGATATTTGTACTTACATATGTTTCCATACAGCCACGATTTCCACAACGACACAATTTACCTTCACGTTCTACGGAAACATGTCCAATCTCCATATTATTTCCAAAAAAAGAGCTATACAACTTCCCCTTTACCAAACCTCCCATGCCTACACCTTGAGTAATTCCAAGATAAATAAGATTATTGTTTTCTATAGCTGTACCAAAGTAATGTTCCGCTAAAACAGCACAATTGTAATGATGTTCCAGAACCACAGGTATATGAAATTTGTTTTCAAGATAATCCACAATTGCAAAATCTTGAATATCACCAAAATTAGGAGGACTGCATATAATACCATTTAAGGAATCAATAGGTCCAATACTTCCGACGCCTATCCCCATTACATTTCCATTCTTTAGCAATTCGCCAATCAGCGTATTCAATACCTCTTTTAGCATATCTAGACAGATCTCTTCGTACTGTACTTCCCTGCTTTCCAAAACATTCTGTCGAAAATCTGTCAATACCGCCTTACAATAACTTCGTTGGATCTGTACTCCGATAATTCTCGGACATTTCTCCGATAAATCAATTCTAATTGGATTTTTATGGGGTTCACCTAGAATAATTTTTTCCTGTTCTACAATAAGTTCTTTTTCCAAAAATTCTGTTACAATATTTGTAATTGTCATTTTAGTAAGTGGAAGTTTTCTTGCCAACTCAGCTCTTGACATCTCGGGGTTCATTACTAAGTTTTTAAATACTAGCCCTCTATTAATTTTTTTCATTGTTGTACTATTAATGGTTGTACTCATATTCTCTGTTTTATATACACCTTTCTTATTTATATAAAACAAGACTAACTGTGCGAATTGATTTAGCAGGTATATCAAATTTAACAGCTGTTCCCTCCACCTGCAATTCTTGTATTTTTCGTTCTAGTATGTCTGTCAAGTATGCTTCGCCTATTACATTCTTGTTTACATTTATTGTAACAGGCGTAGACCATTTCTGTAAATTATATATTCTTATAATCACACTTTTTTTATCTTCAGATAATTTTATTGCAGTAACATTTACATCCCCACTCACATTAAAAAAAGAATACCGTGCAGGTAAATTACCTTCATGTGCTCCATTAGAACATGCATACATAGGATGTACAAAGCGCTCCAATTTTTCTGTCATTGCAACAGATGTTACATCAGTAATTCCAATACCAAGTTTTATCATATGAGTTCCTTGTTCCGGCATCTCATCAGGATCATAAGAACTTCTGATAAGCGTTACCGTAACAGAATTATCATACCCACGAAAACCATACTTACAGTCTGACATTAAAATCACACCTCTATTGCTTCCGTTTGTAGGAATCCCACTTATAAATCCAGTACATGGTACATCTTGTGCAATTCCTACCCTTTCAGTAACGCCTAATGGTATACTACATGCATATTTTTCTGCATCATAGGCAAATGGTACGATGAATTGAAGTTGTGGCACACCTTTTTCTGAATTTCCAATCTCATGCCATTCAACTTTTAAATCGTAATTTAGCAATTCACTACCCTCTGCTAATGACAATACTGTATAAATCGTATAATTTTCTTTGTTAATACTGTATTCGATTTTTTGAACTAACGTTCCTCTTTCACATCTGGTAATTCTTACTGGAGCCTCTTCGTTTAAATCACTTACAGTTATATAATTACCAATTCTCCATGCAGTCATCTCGTTCTGAGTACTTTCCACTACTTCTCGGAAATACGCTGATGGTTCACAAAGAATTTCTTTTCCACTACTTTTATCAACCAATGAAATCATTTTCATTGTATTTGGTGAAAAAACTGCCTTTACTTTTTCATTTTCCATTATAATTGGCATATCTGTATAATCATCAATTCTCGGATCATCACAAGGAGACGTAGACAGCTTTTTCCAAACAATATTTAGATTGTCTTCTTCTTCCTCTTTCAAAACATATGTTGTATAACCCATGGCATCTACATCTGCTTCTATAACAATTGTATGGTAATTATGTCCCCAATAATGTATTCCCGTATCCATTATCTGGCATCTCACATCATTTCCATCAATATCCGCTACTCTAAGAAGATCAGGATTTCCATTCCAATCCCACAATGTGACTTTAACACACTCTATGCGACGATACATTGTCGGATTGAAAACTGTTATAATTCTTCTTTTCCCACCTGCACGACCTACATATCCAGTCATATGGCGGTTTTCGTCATGAGTACCAAAACCCGCTCCAGCCCCAAATGACCAATCTTCCGGTTCCTCCTCTGAAAGTCCAGATGTATCTATATTATTACAAATTGTACGCATCGCATGATTTATATTGATTTGAGATGCTGCAATAGCTTTTTGAAATTCTCCCATTGCATATTCTCTAGTTTCAACTGTACCTGAACCTGGTAAAATATCGTGAAATTGGTTAAATAATATTTTTTTCCATGCTTCAACATAATCAGAAGGTGTTTGATAATCATCTATTTCCATATGTGCCAAAACATCCATTGCTTCTGATTCAAAAAGACGATCTTCTCCCTGTTTATTTGCCCTTTTTATTCTAGACTGAGAAGTATAGCAACCTGTAAAAATATAATTCAATTCTTGTTTTACAATTGGAAGATTCTCTCGAACCTTTTCAAGTTCTTTATAAAATTCTGCAAATGTTCCAAATTTAATTCTAGGCATCAAGGGCCAAGATTGCATTTCTATCCATCTTTCAATATCTCTTCTTGTTGGTCCTCCACCATGGTCTCCTACACCATACATTTTCAAGGCTGTTGTTAAACCATATTCTTTACAAAAAGAAGGAATATAGCTAAGACTATCATACAATACTGTTGCGTTATACCATACTGGCTCTCGATAAACAATTACTTCTGCTCCTGAAGGTGCTTGCCAACGATACACATGCTCTTTATCGTAACCACGACAATGATAATAATACTTGATTCCTCCTTGATTAAGTATTTCCGGCATATTTTCATTATGTCCAAAAGTATCTGGCTCAAAATCTAGTGTTAGAGTATCCACAGGAATTTCTAAAAGTTTAGAAAGATAGTCTTTTGTATATAAAATATGTCTTGCCATTGATTCACTTCCAGACATATTTTTATCGTTTTCTACCCAAGTAGAAGCACTAACTTCCCATCTTCCTTCTTTGATACGGGCTTTGATTTTCTCCAAAAGTTCTGGATAATATTCTTCAATAATTGCATATACTGAAGCCTGTGACTGTGCAAATGTAAACTGAGGATACTCCTCCATTAACTGAAGCATAGTCTCAAAAGTATCCACTGTAACCGAAGCTGTTTCTTGAAATCCCCACATCCAATTCATATCGATATGTGCATGACCAATCAAAAGGACTTGATACTTTCTGGCTTCCGCTTTCATTTCAGTTAATTCTTCTTCTACTTGAAAAACAATTTGCTTTGTAATAGCGCCATTTTCTTTTACATATTTCCACAACAAATCAATTCCTCGATCCAATGCGCTGCGATATTTATTATTAGCAGCCTTTGAAACCTCAAGAAGATAACTAATTTCCGAAAGAATTCTTTTCCCCCATATACCACTCCAAGATTCTTTTCTCATTTCTCGAAATTTTGAAATACTATTCTTTTTCTCCATTTCATTTTCCTCCTACTAGATTTAACCTTTTGCTCCACCTTCCATTGCAAATCCTTTTGACATATATTTCTGTGATAGCACATATAAAACGATTGAAGGAATTGCATAAATAATTGAAAAAGCTGCCAGGGAGCCATATGATACTGTATGACTTCCAAAATATCCATATAATTTTACAGAAGCAGGCGCCTTATCTGCAGATCCCAACAATAAAAACGGAACAAGGAAGTTACCCCAACAACCGGAAAATACAAAAATACCAACAGAAGATACTCCTGCGTACATCAACGGAATCACAACTTTGGTAAGACCTTGCAATCTATTTGCCCCATCAATCCAAGCCGCTTCTTCCAAAGTCATAGGAACAGAATCCATAAAATTTTTCATCATCCATATTGCATATGGCAAATTAGATGCCGCAAGAAATAAAACCAATCCTCCAAGAGTATCATACAAATGAAGTGTCACAAATAACTGATAAACCGGAACCATTACTGTAGTAATAGGCAACGCTGTCATAAACAACATAGTAAGCATAAACATTTTTTTATGCTTAATTTCATATCTAGATAACGGATATGCCATTAGTCCTGCAAGAATTACTGTCAATACTGCAGATGCCAAAGATATGATCAGTCCACTAGAAAACGCTTTCCAATTTACAGGATTAGTCAAGACTTCATGATAATTATTCAATGTAAAATTTGGCATCTTAACTGCAATAGATGCATTAGTATCTAGAGATGCCAGAACTACCCATGACAAAGGCAGCAAAAATATGATTGCCATAATTGCAAGAACAACATAGGCGATAATCCTTTCTCTTTTTTTCTTACTCATTATTTATCACCCATATCCTTTCCTGCAAATTTCACATAAATAACTCCAAAAATCGCAGCAATCAATAACAAAATCATAGAAATTGCTGTTCCGTAACCAAGACTGTAATTCTTAAATGCTTTTTGATACATCAAAATAGGCAATGTCTGTGTTTTCACACCAGGACCTCCGCCTGTCATTATATAGATAAAACCGAAACCACCAAGAGTCATAAGCGTAGTTAACATAGTATTGGTCATAATCGTATCCTTGATAATAGGGACAATTACATGAGTGATTGTTTGTATACTACTTGCTCCGTCAATCTTTGCTGACTCCTTTACTTCACCCGGAACATTATCAAGTCCTGCCTGATAAACCATCATAGAATACGCTGTTCCTCTCCAGATGTTTCCAATAATGACTGCCAGCATTGGCACTTTATAAAGCCAAGAAAATTTTTCAAATCCTAAGAATTGCAAAATAATATTCAATGTTCCTTTATCTGTAAAAACAGAATACGCGCAAATTGCCCCTACTACTTCTGGCATTACCCACGCCGAAAGAATAATTGGTCCAATAATTCTTCGAAAAGTTCTATTTTTTTCCTGCATTAAATACGCAATAATAAATCCAAGAATATTTTGTCCTACTACAGAAGCTATTGTATACATTAAAGTTCTTATAACAGTAGCCATTACTTCTTTATCATGAATTAATTTATAATAATTCTCCAATCCTATAAAACGAAGATTCGCTGCATCACTTCCCGTCAATGAAAGATTAGTAAAGGAATAGAAAATTGTTAATGCTACCGGAAGCATAAAAAAGGCAATCATAACCGCTAATCCCGGTAACATAAGTGTCATCATAAATTTCTTTTCTTTTTTATGCGTCATTATGTAACCTCGTCTACTTTTAGATGAATAATTAAAAACCCGGAAGTCTGTATCTTTATATCCAGCTCACAGACCACCGGGCTTCCGTTACTTAAACATTACTCTAAATAACAGCTACTATTTTTTTAAGATAGCATCTGCTCCAATTGCACTTTCAACATTTGTTGCAAATGTATCCATAGCTGCCTGTGCATCCAGTTCTACTACTGCATTTTCACTCATCTCAGCTATATATGTTGATACAGTAGAATACTGATCATTCTTTGGACGGAAAAGGGCTGCTTCCAATTTTTCCTGAGATAAAGTAAAAAATGGGGCGGAAGTAATCTCTTCATATTCACTAAGATCTCTTACCGGCAATTCTCTTGTAATCGCAATATAAGCAGAATAATTTTCTGGTTTCATCATTTCAGTAAGAAATTCAAATGCAAGATCAATATTGTCAGAAAGTGCAGGAATTGTCCAAGCCCAACCACCTGACATAGTCAATGTTCCAGAACCATCCTTAGTTGGCATTGGAATAAAATTGAGTTTATCTGTAAATTCTGGCCATTCCATCACTCCGCCTTCCTGATACATCTGTGGGAACCAACTTCCTGTCAAATAGATTCCTAACTGTCCATTTTTCAAATATTCCCATGCATAATTCCCTTCATTCGCATCAAGCATCTCAGAGTATTCACCTGTAAGACCTTCTTCAAATAAAGTTACAAGAAACTGATTTGCTGCAAGAATACTCTCACTACTTACAACCCACTTACCTGATTCTGTGTCGTATAAAGACTGATCCGCATCAGGAGTGCCATATAGCAGCATTTCATAACCATTCATACTAGTTCCTTCGCCACTTGCCTTACCAACACTCATCCACATCGGAATTACATCTTCACACTTTTCCTTAATTGCACGACATCCATCGAGAAGTTCTGCCCAATCTTTTGGCTGCCAATCAGCTCCCAATCCTGCTGCTTCCAAAACATCCTTATTTACTAGAAGTCCACGGGAATCTGTAGATGCTTGGATGCCATAATAATGACCATCTCCACCTAATGCTCCCTCTTTTACAGCTTCAATATATCCACCATTACTCCAATCGGCATATCCTTCCAAATTGGAAGTAATATCTGCTAAATATCCAGCAGCTGCATCCGCTGGAAGAATAAAAGAATCTTCCCATACAAGATCTCCACATTGACTTGCATCCTGATAGCCCAGTTTTACTTTTGTTAAATAATCACTATCCTGCCCTTCGATAGCATTCATCTTAACTTCAACCTGATCTTTTTTCTCCCAATTATTGTATGTTGTCTCAATCCAAGTAGTAAATGCTGGTGCTAATGCCTCTGTGTTTCTACAAGTAATCGTTAATTCCTGTTTTCCTTCTCCTGCATATACATTTGTAGCTGAAACACCTAACGCTGTTAAAACTGCCATTAATAATGCGATTCTTTTTCTCATGCAAAAAACCCTCCATTTAATTCAATTTCTTAACGTTCCTTTCAATGTATATTTATCCGGACTATACATTTTAAAGTAAATTTATTTTACTATATTTATATTGTAAATTCACTTTACTTAAATGTCAATTCTTTTTTATGTGTTTCTCAAATTTCGGAATAATATATAATTATGTATTTATAAATTTAGTGAATTTTTCATTGATAATTTTCTTTAAATTAACTCTTGAAATACGCACTACTGTTTTGTATTATTGATATTTAATTAAATATTCATAGCTATTACAATCCGTTTTATGTTAAACTAAAAGAAAACGACGGTGATTTATATGGCAAGACCAAGAAAATATATTATTAAACTTACAGAGAATTAATGGAAGACATTAAAATCTACAATTCACAAAAGTACTACATCGAAAACGATTCGAAGCAGATGCCAGATTATTCTTGATTGGGATGAGGCTCATGGGAGAGTATTAACCCATGAGCAATCCGCAAAATCGAATGGAGTTTGCCTGGCAACTGTAACGAATACAGTAACCAAATATTTCTCTGGCGGCATTGAAGCGGTTACCGAGTTCAAAAGAAACATCAATTCCGACAATGCAAGGCGTGTCCTTGATGGACGTGCAGAAGCACGTATTATTGAACTTGCCTGTGGTCCGGTTCCTGAAGGGCATTCCAGATGGATTTTGCGTCTGCTGGAAAAAGAATCCAAAGCAGTGCTTGATACACCGGTCAGCAAAGATGCAATCCGTAGAGCCTTACAAAAATAAACTTCGACCTCACAAAAATGAATACTGTTGTATTCCCTCAAGAGAGGATGCAGAATTCATAGCTTGTATGAAGGATGTTCTCGATGTATACGAACTCCGATTTTTCTATTGCGTGTTAGATCTCTGTCTGGGTCAACAGTATAGAGTGAAATATTGGCAGCAACATGATTGATAGCGTCTGAAAAAGCCGCTTTAATTGATTCGTGTGACATAAATGTGTACCTCCTTGACTTGAAAAGACTATACTTACAATTCAAGAGCCGCTCTCGCTACTTCTGAAATCAATCAGTAGCGAAAGCGGCCACACATTAGTGGAAATCTGTCAACCCCTTTTAGAAAATTTTTCAATATTTTGGTTAGACCCCACACACGGAATTTAACCTTTCAACTTAACTAACTGACATTAGTTCACACTCAATTCTGCACCTTGAAAAATAACCAGTAAACTAGTAAAATGAAGATAACAACATATAATTTGATTTCGAAGATAAGGGGGATTCAGATATGCGAGTTGGAAAGAGCAAAGGGGCTAATGCTGAATGTATCAGAAGGAGTGAAGTCTCATTGAATCACGCTATCCGTAAAATCAGGGAATCCGGTATCGCCCCTTATGTCAGTGGTCTATATTTATATGGTAGCTGTGCCAGAAAAGAACAGGGTTTTAACAGTGATGTTGATCTGCTGCTTGAGCTTTCACCTGACTTTAATACAAAAAAATACAGAGATGTTGTGATTTTGCTCAAAGGTTCCGTATCTCCTTCCGTACTGGATTTGCCAGATGTGGATTTGAAGGTCGTAATAGGAGACTCCTGGAAAAGCAACAATATGTTATATTATAAAAATGTGAAAATGGAGGGAATTAATGTATGGGAGGTTCATGAGAATCATAATATTTGCCGTGAACTGGATCGTGAATAGTGAATACGGTAATTATTACAATATTTCCGGCTTTGTGCCCTGAGTTTTCAGCAGAACCTTTTCGACTTCCGGTATGATTGGTGTGAGACTGTCAAGCTGGGTCAGGGGAACATAAATGCCTTCTGAAGGCGCAGTAAGACAGCCGGCTGCGAGACAGGGACGCCAGAGAACGGTGTCTGTTGGTGATGTTGTTTCAGCGCCGGAAGAAACGCTTTGTCCGTCCCCTGAAAGAGTATATTCAAGAGTCGGAACATCGGCAGATGCCCAGAATTTTTTTATGGTTTTTTCGGATATGGGATTTCCGAAGAAATCTGTAAACCCTGAAAGAGCCTTTTCTCCAATCAGGAGTATCGGCGTATTTCCAATTTCAATCATTTCAGGAGCTGTGCCTGTCATATGAAATTCATCGAAGTCAAGGACTGTAAAAGAGGTTTCCATTGTATAATCCTCCCATCGTAGCTTCACCGGAATTTCATAAACAGGACTGACGGACAGAAAGCCTTCTGCCTTGGAGATTTCCTCCAGAAAGGCTTCGTCATAGGAAAGCTCCCCTAACTCTACAATTTCCTGATGTACCTTCCTGCTCTGTATTTCTCCGTATATCATCTGTCCTCCCAGATACAGCACACTCACCGCCATCCCCAAAAGCAGGAGCCAAAACGGGAAAAAATGTCTCTTTAGCTTTTTACTCATATACTGCCTCCATACATTTTTTTCATTTCTTCTATCCGCACCTTCTGCCTGCGAAGCCGTCCCAGAAGAAGCACAATCACAGCCAGCATCCCTGCACCTCCTGCTGCAATCACGGAAAACCACCATGAATTAGCCTTTTTCGGCTTCTCCACCTTGAGAGTCTGAATCTTCGGTTTGGTGATTTCCAGCTTAAACTTCTTTTCTTCTTTATGAGTATTTCCCTGCGAATCCTCATAGGCAAGCACAAGCTTTCCCTTCACATTCCCAAACATTTCACTTTCAGACGTTCCGGAATCCACACCCGGTTTCTCCATCGTTCTGGTACCCACATACACCCGCATCACACCTTCTCCCTGAGTCCCTGCCTCCATATTTCCTACGAAGACCTTCTCCTTTGGAAAAAGTCCCTTTCCTTTCAGAGAAACACGTACATTATTCACCGGAGTGCGGCTCAGATTCTGTACCTTCACGGAAAGCATCAGCGTATCTGTTGAGGCTGCTTCTGCCGGAATATCCCCGCATTCCAGATGCACCTTTGAGGGCTGTACCACATGAAATTCCAGTCTCTCTGTTCCTGTATACGCCGTTCCTTTTTTATCCTCATATTCAAAAGAAGCCGTCACCGGCACAAAACCCTCTTCTGCACTGGGCATCACCTTTACCATACTGTTCAGATAAATTTTCTCTTTTGCACCCACTCTGCCAAAATAAAAGGATTTTTCAGAAAGAAAAACGTCCTTCGCTTCCACTGACAGGGTTACTTTCAGATTATAAATTCGATCCTGCGCACCTTTGTTAACCAGCACAGCTTCCAGAGCAGTCTCGCTTCCAGCCTTCACCTCTGCCCCTGACAGATTGCAGCTTTCCAGCATAAGCTTTGGCTGACGGATGATTTTTTCAGATGTGCCGGAGGGACTTCCGCTGCTGTAGCCTCCCATATAGCCTCCGCCCACAGCCCCCATATCCGCCCCGTCTCCTGTATTGTTGTCTGCGCCGTTACCATCACTGCCATTTCCGTCTGCATGATCCTGCAGTCCGCTTCCATCTGTAAAAATATCCTCCCCCGGTATTTCTGTTTCCGTATCCGGAACCTCCTCCAGAACGGCATTTGACACAAAATCCGAACCATAGACGTTTACTTCCAACATTCCGGTTCCAAGCAAAAGCGCCATTACAGCCGCTCCTGCTGTCACGCTCCATCTCTTACCCTTCCTCATAATTCTTCCCCTCCTTGTGTTCTTTCGCTCAACACTCCGCCGTCCATCTCAAAAACCCTGTCGCACAGAATCCGGATATCCTCTGCATTGTGACTTGCCAGAAGAATCGTCTTTCCTCTGTCCTTTAAGTCAAGAAGAATCTGCCTGATTTCTTCTACTCCATGTTTATCAAGACCATTAAACGGCTCGTCCAGAATGAGAAGCTTTGGGTCCTCCATAATCGCCTGCGCTATGCCAAGACGCTGGCGCATACCCAGAGAATACTTTGCCACTGCTTTTTTCATATCCGGATTAAGCCCCACTTTTTTCATAACAAGACGGATATCTGCCGCAGAGATGAGTTTCTTCATCCCTGCCAGAATTTCCAGATTTCGAAATCCTGACATGTTTGTAAGAAATCCCGGAGATTCAATAATGACTCCCAGACTGGAAGGGAAGTCTGTATCCTTTCCAATCTCCTGCCCCAGAACACGAATCCGCCCTGTTGTAACAGGGTAAAAACCGCAGATACACTTCATAAGAACCGTTTTTCCGGAACCGTTATTTCCCACGATTCCGCAAACCTCGCCCGAATAAAGAGTCAGATTCGCCTCCTTTAGAACAAGGTCTTCTCCAAAGCATTTCGTCACCTTTGAAACCTCAATAACTGCATCCTGTTCTCTTATCTTACAGGTCTTCCAGCTTTTCATATAAAATTCCTCCATGTACTACCATTAAAAATCCAAGAAACAGAAGCAGAAACAGCCACAAACCAAGCCCGTTTTCTCCCCATTTGGCGCTGCCCTCCACCCACTGGGGCGGATAGAGCCACAAAGCTTTTTTGAAATACCGGTCCCGAAGAATCACACAAAAATAATAACTGACAAAGGGAAGTCCAAGAGCCAGATAAACCGAATTTCCCAGCGCCCCGCAGATTCCTCCAAAGGATGCCAGAATCCCTCCCAGAAGAGAACTTCGAAGGATGAGAAACAGTAAAGATACGAAACTGTCTGCAGCAATTTTCCCCTGCGCCTCTCTGGGAAAAAACACTGTAAAAAATGCAAAACAGACAAATATTCCTGCGAACAGAACTGCCAGAAAACCGCCCAGCGAGGTGGTAAACACCTTGCTTTCCACATAGTATCGCCGCCCTGTTCTGGGTAACGCTGACTTTAAAAATCCTCCCTGTTTTTCCAACAGGAAGGAGTCACTCCAGGGCAGAACTGCAGCAATGGGAAGAAGAAGGAGAAAGGGACGGGAGGAAAATGCTTTTGCTTCCATTTCAAGGAAATGCCCGGCTTCCAGTAACTTTTTCAGCGCTTCTCCATCAGGATAGGAAGCTCCGAAAAACAATCCGCATGACGCGATTACAATACCCAAAAAGAAATTTTTAGCCCTGAAAAGTCTTCGGATTTCCACCTTTTTTTCTCCTTTCCCAAATCTGTTTCAATACCCCAGTGAACGGTTGATCACGCTTCCGTCAATGGCGTTAATGGTAAGATAACTCTTGCTCTTCGAGCTATCTGTATAATCTTCTGTTCCCTGCGCTTTCTCTTCCTCTGTGCTCTTTGCAGTATAGCTTCCAAAGAAATCCCAGGCAGGAACAAGAATGCCGTTCTTGCTGTCTGTAGATGGCTCGTAAATTCTTGTATAACCAAAAACAATTCTGTCAATATCGTATCTTTGTTCCCTTTCATCTTCCGTCCACTGTGCATTCTGAATCAGCATCATTTTTTCATAAGTCTTTATAATCTCATCAAAGGATTTCAGCTTTACTTCCTGGGTTTTCGTCTCTTTGACATCATAGTAATTGTTGAAATCCACCAGACTGATACCGTCAGAGCCGATATAGAACGTCAGCTCCTCATATCCCCATGTTGGCATATCGCCCGACAAATCTTCTGCTTCCCCTCCCGGATCAGAGGTATAAGTAACAGGAATCCCATCAATCATTCTGGAATAGTGAAAGATATATCCCACATCAAAAATGGTATTCTCCTTCTCCCCCGGTATTTCCCCCAGGTAAAGACCGTAATCCCAGGCAGTCAGCTCCATATTCGGAATTTCCAGAAGCTTCACTTTTTCATCCGAAATTCTTTTCGCTTCCTCAAAGCTCAGTTTCTGGCGCTTCTTCAGTTCCTCCTCATCCGGAAAGTCTTTGATGTGATTTCCTTCTCCGCACCTGCTGTATTCCTCCCAGCCTATATACATGGATGTATCCAGTTTTTCATCTGCCGTAAGATCGCGGATACTCATCTCAAAAGGTCTGTAATCCCCTTTTTGAAGATGATAGGAGTAATGTTTTCCCTCCGTAGTTTCCGCCACTCCGCTAAATTGATCCTCACTGATCCAACTGCCGCCTGTTCCTTCATAGTCCACCTGTTCCAGCCCGAACTGAGGTTTTACTTCTTCCGGTGTAACCTCTTCCGGCGCAGTTTCATATTCTGCTTCCAGCTCTTCTATGGTCTGATAAATATCAACATTATAATTTCCGTTTTCATCCTTTCCCCATCCATTAGGATCCAGTTCCCCTGCTGCCAGATATGCTTTCCAGCGATTCAGCTCTTTCAGAATCTGTGGTTTCGTTCTTCTGTGCCAGGTGTTTCCTGAATACATTTTTGCATCCGGGAAAAATATCTCCGTCAGCTTATCAATGGTCTGCTGGTCAAAGGGATGCTGACTGACTGAAATTACAGAAGCTTTTTCTACATCCGGAATTTCAATCTCTGCATCTGTGTGAATGGTCAAAAGTCCTGTCTCGTCCTTTTCTTCACTTTGATATGTCTTTGGCGCCCCTACGATTTCTCTGATGGTCTTCCCCTTTTTTTCTCCGTCTGAGTCCCCTTTTTTATCAGCCTCCTCGTAATTTTTTTCAGCTTCTTTTCCTTTCATTTTTACAAGTGATTCCTCTGGTGTCCGGGCACATCCCGTCAAAATGCCTGCTGCCAGAAATATACTCCCTGTCAAAATCACAGCCTGTTTTTTCATATTTTTGTCCTTCCTTTCCCCTGATATTTATTCATTGGCTCCTCCAAGAAATCCAAAATGATATTTTTTTATCAGCCATCCGCACAGCAGTCCCAGCCCGAGAATCAGCCCTGTAAAAACAAGGCAGGACTGCCCCACTGTGGGAAGCTTATCGTAACCGAAATTATGTCTGGCATATGCCGCATGACTCAGGGGGCTTATCCACCCTATGAGAACATTTACCTTATACATTTCATATTCCTCATATCCCAGAAGCACCCTGAGAACTCTGGGGTCAAGGAGAAATCCGTAAAGACAGAACAGCATTCCTGCCAGAAGCCCCTTTCCCTTCCCCGGCAGCAGATTCCCTGCCAGAATAACGAGACTGAGCGTCAGACAAAAAAGAAATAAAAGCAATACTACCCCAAAGGTACATCCGTAAGGGAGAATTCCTTCCATCACCTTCACAGTCGAAGGTACGCTTAATTCCTCCCCCAGTTTCGAATAAGCAAGCCTTGCCGCCGTATCGCTCCACACATTCCCCGGATAAGCATTCTCCATGCACAGAACCATAGTGGATACCATCATAAACATCACATAAAGCGCAGATACCACCAACACATAGACAAGCTGTCCTATCAGCCATTTCCTCTTTGTGGTACGGTACAGGTAATAAGGCGTTATCGCGCTTAAACAGGGCAGATCCGAAAACAAAAGGAGCAGAAGAACTGCGCTCAGCAAAATCGCCGTGGCGTCTCCAAAAGTCCACAAAAAGGGTTCCGTCACCTGTACCGGAGATTTATAAGTTTCTATTACAGGAATCACTCTTCCGCTCAGAAGAAAGCAAAGAACAAATCCCAGAAGGAAGGTAAGGATTACCTTGGGTTTACGCCAGAATCCCAGAAAATTAAAACGAATTACCGAAAAAATCCCGCCCACTTCTCTCACCTGTCCTTCTGTTCTTTAATATCCAAGCCCCCGGTCAATCACGCTGCCGTCAATGGCATTGATGGTAAGATAGCTCTGGTATTTCATGCCGCTTGTTTCCTTTGCCGGAGCACCTTCAGCCTGCACTTCCTCTATATATTCCATTGTACGGGTTCCGAAAAAATCCCATACAGGTACAAGAATCCCACTTGTGCTGTCTGTGGAAGGCTCATAAATCCGGCTGTACCCAAATGTAATTCTGTCAATATGAAACACTTCACTTTTCAGATCTTCCCCCATATTTGCATTCTGAATCAACATCATTTTTTCATAAATATCCATAATCTCATCAAAGGATTTCAGATTTACCTGCTGTGTTTTTGTCTCTCCAATGTCATAGAGATTGTTAAACTCCACCTTACCGATTCCGTCAGAGCCTACGTAAATATTAAGAACCTCATATCCCCAGGTCTCCATATCACTGTCCATATCCTCAAGAGCTCCACCCCAATCCATAGTGTAAGTAATGGGGATATTTCCCAGTTTTCTTGTATAATGGAACACATATCCGTAATCCATAATTTCTCTTGCCGTCTCTTCTTCCGAAATACTGCTTTCCGACACCAAAGCCGCATATTCCCATTCCGTCATTTCCATATCCGGAATATCCAGAAGCTCTGCCTTTTCCTGAGCAATGGCCTGTGCATCCTCAAGGCTCATCATTCCTTTCTCTTTCATCTCATCCACTGTTACTGCCTCCGGATCATCTACATTGTACTCATACCAGTATGAATATTGTTTTTTCTCTTCCAGTTCCTCATAAGCTCTTTCGATAGAAACCTCCATAGGCATAGAATTATAGCGTTTAAATTGATATGCGTACATCTTTCCATCAGCAGTTTTCACATGAGAGCCAAAATAATCTTCAGTGTCCCATTCTTCCACTGCTCCAAAAGCCGGCTTCACTTCTTCCAGAACGCGTGTTTCCGGAGCGCTCTCATATGCGCTTTCCAGTTCTTCTATGTATCTGTTGATGTCAAAGATGAGATTTCCATTTTCATCTGTTCCTTTTTCATACGGATCGAGGTTTCCTTCTGCCAGATACCCCTTCATCTCCGTAAGTTTCTTCATAAGCTCCTCTTTTGACTCCTGATAATAGCTCTTGTCGGAATAAATTTTTGCACCCGGAAAAAAGGCGCTTGTAATCTTATCCATCATTTCCTGATTAAATTCGTGCTGGCTTACCTGAATAGCCGACGCCTTGTCTGCATTTGGGATTTCCACCTTTGCATCTGTAAGAATCTTAATCTTTCCGGTTTCGTCGGCCACTTCACTTTTAACGGTTTCCGGAGCATTCACAGTCTTACGGATGCCGGATACGTTCCCGTCCTGATTTTTATGATCTTCTTTATTTTCCTGCTTTTTCTCTTCTTCTGTATTTTCTTCTGTATCGGCAGCTTCCTCATAATTCTTTTCGCTGGATTTTCCTTTCATTTTCACCAGTGAATCTTTTGGGGTTTCCGCGCAGCCCGCCAGAGTTCCCGTTCCGAGGAAAACACAAAGCAACAATGAAACGATTCTTTTTTTCATAATCAAAATCTCCTCTGCTTTTTCTATCTTTTTTCTGCCTTTATTCTACCACCGAACAGCGCACCGGATATTCCCCGAAATGTAACCGGAATGTAACTGCCTCCGAGTTAAATCAGATAAGTCCGTTTTACGCGCCAAAAATGCCTGAACGCACAGGGTTCAGGCATTTTCCCAGGCGACAATCACTCTTGTCCCCATTCCTTCTTCACTTTCCAGTACAAGCTTCCCTCCGTGAAGCTCTGCTATCTCCTTGCACAGAGCAAGTCCCAGACCTACGCTTCCCGCACTTCTGGCTCTTGATTTGTCCACCATATAAAATGCCTCCGTCACACGCTCCAGCTCCTCTTTGGGAATTCCTTTTCCGTTATCCTCCACAAAGATACCTGTTTCGTCTGCATGAAGAAGGATTTTTCCACCTTCCTTCAACGCTTTGCAGGCGTTATCCACCAGATTCAGAAGAAGACTTGTCATCGTATCCACGTCCATATCCCGCATAAGGTCTGACGGCTCACAGGATACCTCCATTACTGCATTTTTTTCCTCCAGCTTAAATTTCACCAAATGCTCCACTGTTTCCAGAAGCTCTGACACAGGATAGGGCTTTCTCTCCAGATTTTGTCCGCCTTCTTCATAAAGCCCGGTAAGCTCCAGCATTTTTACAGAAAGCCGCGAAAGGCGGCGGCATTCTTTTTCAATATAAGTAAGAGCCTTTTCTCTTCTCTCCTCACTGAGGCGCACTGTGAGGAGGGTATCTGCATAGCCGATAATAGCTGTCATAGGCGTTTTTAATTCATGGGCAAGACTTCCGATGAGTCTTCTCTGAGCGCGGTTTATCTGTTTCAGCTCTTCAATCCGGGATTCTATTTCTGACGACATATGATTAAAGCTTTCGCCAAGAAGAGCTATCTCATCCTTCCCTTTCACCGGAACCAGAGCGCCGTAATTGCCTCCTGCTATATCGGACGCCGCTTTTTTCAAGGCAACAAGGGGCCGGATGCTGCGGTAAATTCCCCAGTACAGAAGCGCTCCCACAAGCAGAAGAAGCCCCAGTGTCATTGTAAGCCCCTTCAGATAAAGACGTTCCGTCCTCTGATAAATACCAGATACGTCTACACAGTAGATAACACCGTAGTTGGTTTCATTAATGTTTTTCCATTCTTTAAACAAAAGCAGGTGACGACCTTCCGCTTCTGTTGCCCAGGCTCCTCCGTATAACAGATGCTCTGAAATCTTTTTGTAGTCAAATTCATAAGGACTGCTGTTGTAAAGCTCCCTGTTCTCCTGCGGCAGATAAAGAGCCGCCTTGCTCCCAAAAACATTTCGAAAGGAATATATTGCTCCCAGATGCTGTTTCTCTGCATCTGTCCCATATTTGTCCGTATAACCTGACGTCTCCAGATTCCTGCGAAATTTATCCATACTGTTATAGAGTACCTGCTGCTCATATTTCTCTGTATCCTCCAGTGTCTGACGCCGTGATTCCCAGAGTGTGTAGCCCAGCGTCACCTGAGATACCAGAAGGATTCCAAGCATAACCTGGATAAAAATTCTGCGAAACAGCCTCACTCATCCACCTCCAGTCTGTATCCCACCGTTGGTATCGTCCGGATTACATTTCCCCAGTCAAGCTTCTTGCGGATTCTTCCCACATGGGCATCCACTGTCCTTGTCTCCCCGTCAAACTCCATTCCCCATAAAGCCCCCAGAATCTGCTTTCTGGTAAGCGCCTTGTTTTTGTGGCGGGCAAACATCAGGAGACATTCATATTCCATTGGTTTAAGATAAATCTCTTCTCCCGCTTTGGTGACCAGCCGTTTCTCTGTATCAATTTCCACATCAAGAATTTTCATCACATGGTCGCAGGCTCCGTGACGTTCCAGAACTTTTTCGATACGCACCATCAGTTCCAGCATTTCAAAGGGCTTCACAATATAATCCTCCGCCCCTTCCTTCAGACCTCTGACCTTATCCTGAACAGCTCCTTTGGCTGTGAGAAATATCACGGGAATTCCCTGATTCTTCAATTCAGGAAGCAGTTCAAACCCGTTTTTTCCGGGAAGCATCACATCCACCAGCGCGCAGGCATAATTGCTGTCTTCTGTCAGGCTTTTGCTCACTTCCTCTCCATCCAGAAAAGGGACTGGCTGATATCCTGCCACCTCGAGATTCATACATATTAAATCGTTGATTGCTTCTTCATCTTCAATTACAAGAATTCTTACGTTCATTTTTTCCTCTCCCTCATTTGTATCTGTTATCTTCCCTCTGGAAATTTAAAATTTTATCCATAGTCTGCCTTTATTTTACACCATCCTGCCTCCCATGTTGTAACGGCTTTGTAACTGTCCTCTTTTTTTCATGCAAAAAAAGCCGCGCCCTGCCTTTACGGCAGAACACAGCTTCTTCTTATATATGATGGAAAAAAAATTGGGAACTATATTCTTTTTCAGGAGCATACTTTTCGGTACTTCAAAATTCAGAAATGCTCCGGCGTTTAAACTCTCTTAGAAAGAACCTCTTCTTCGTATTTCACGATTTCATCGAACCATACTCTGTCGCCGGGTACGCCGCAGCTCTCGCAGTATGCCTGCCAAACGTCTCCAAACGGCATAGTCTTCATTTCGTCCTGTCTTACCATCAGCTCGGTAAGTCTGTTTGTATCCTGAAGCTCTTTTAACTGTGCATTCGGAGTAAGAAGTGCGTTAAGAAGCGCTTTCTGCATACTTCTCATACCTACTGTCCATGCGGAGATTCTGTTAATACTTGCATCGAAATAGTCCATTGCGATATATACGCGGTTGAGAGCGTCATTTCTCACAATTTCCTTTGCAATCTCTCTTGTCTCGTCATCAAAAAGTACGCTGTGGTCGGAATCCCAGCGGATGGCGCGTGTCACATGAAGGGCAAGTTCCGGGAAAAAGCACAAAAGAGCCGGAATCTTATCAGAAACAACCTCTGTAGGATGATAATGACCGTTGTCCATAAGCGGAAGGCATTTATCTTTATGCTCTGCAGCAAAGCTTAACGCAAACTCTGCGCTTCCTACTGTATAGGCTTCCACACCAATGCCGAATACCTTGGATTCCACACACGGCTTCACCATATTGAAATCGTAAGGCTCGGAAAGAATCTCTTCAATCGCCTCTTTATAGCGCATTCTCGGTCCCATTCTGTCTGCCGGAACGTCTTTAAATCCGTCTCCTGTCCAGATATTCATAACACAGGGAACTCCTGTTTCTTCTGCAAAATATCTGGAAATGCGGATACAGGCTTTGCCGTGTTCAATCCAGAATCTTCTTGTCTCCTCATCAGGACTGGAAAGGGTAAGCCCGTCCTTTACCTTTGGATGTGAGAAGAAGGTCGGGTTAAAATCAAGTCCCATGTGGTGTTTCTTTGCAAGCTCTACCCATTTTTTGAAATGTTTCGGCTCAATTTTATCTCTGTCAACGAATTCTCCGTCTTCAAAAATCGCATAGCAGGCATGGACATTTACTTTTTTCTGTCCCGGAACAAGGGTAAATACTTTTTCCATATCTGCAAGAAGCTCTTCCGGTGTTCTTGCTTTGCCCGGGTAATTACCTGTTGTCTGTATTCCTCCTGTAAGAGGACCGTCATGGTCAAATCCGATTACATCGTCTCCCTGCCAGCAATGCATGGAAACCGGAACCCTTTTTAAAGTCTCTATCGCTTTGTCTGTATCAACACCAATTGCCGCATATGCCTCTTTCGCAGCCTGATATCTTTCCTGTGTAGTCATAAAAATATCCTCCTTATGAATCTTTCTGCTTCCTCGCAGTTCTTCGCTTTATCTGAGGCTATTGTACTACAAAAAAAAGGTGCAAATAAGAACCTTGTTTGTGTAAAAAAAGGTCCTTATTTGCACATGTTTTTTTATGCTTCGTATGTTTTGATATTGAATGATTCATGGATGCAGGTACGCGCTTCCGGAACAGATTTAAACTCGCCTGTTTTGATCATCTGCGCTGTGATGTTGCCGATTGCAGTTGCCTCTCCCGGGCCTGCCTCAACACGCTTGCCGCATGCTTTCGCTGTAAGCTCGTTTAAGTATCCTGCATTGGAGCCGCCGCCTACTACGCAGATTCTGCTGAAAGTACGGCCAGTCATTTCTTCCAGCTCTTTCGCTGTTTTTGCATAGCACTCTGCAAGACTGGTATAAATAACAGTTGCAATCTCCCCTAAGGTTTCCGGAACCTTCTGTCCTGTTCTGCGGCAGTAGTCCTTTACCTCTTCTGTCATATTTTCAGGGGAAAGGAAGCAGTCGTCATTTGCATCTACTCTGGATGGGAAATCTTTTGCTTCTTCTGCCATAGAACAGATTTCTGCGAAGCTGTAGGCGTCTCCTGTCTCATGGCGTACAGACTGAATCATCCAAAGACCCATGATATTCTTGATGTAACGGAAACGTCCATTGTAGCCGCCCTCGTTTGTGAAGTTCAGTTCACAGCTCTTAGGGGAGCAGTCAGCCTCTGCTCTTTCAATACCCATAAGAGACCATGTTCCGGAGCTGATGTAAATGAAATCGTCATCGTTTGCAGGAACTGCAAGAACAGCAGAACCTGTATCATGTGTTGCAGGCGCAACAACCTCACAATCAAATCCCACTTCTTCACGAATCTTGTCACTGAAGTGTCCGATGCTTGTTCCCGGCATAACCAGTTCCTGGAAGATTTTTCTTGGATAACCAAGCTTGTCGATCAGCTCATAATCCCAGTCCTTTGTAACAGGGCTTACCATCTGTCCTGTTGTTGCCTCTGTATATTCGTTTGTTTTTCTGCCTGTGAGCAGATAGTGGAAGTAATCCGGTACATGAAGCAGTGTTTCTGCCTGTTCCAGATATTCCGGATGTTTCTTCTTTACTGCCATAAGCTGGTAGATTGTGTTGTAAATTGCTTTCTGGATACCGGTTCTTGCATATAAGTCTTCCTGAGAAATCACCTTGTAAACTTCCTCGTCCATTCCCTCTGTACGGTGGTCACGATAACCTACTGTATTTCCCAGTACGTTCTCATCTTTGTCAAGAAGTACGAAGTCAACGCCCCATGTATCAACACCCATGCTTACCGGAATCTTGCCGATTTCCTTACATTTCTTTAATCCTGCGATTACTTCTTTAAAAATGCGGTCAAACTCCCAGCAGAGCTCTCCGTCTTTTTTCACCATACCATTCTCGAAACGGTATACTTCCTCCAGAACCATCTTTCCGTCTTCCATGTGTCCCAGGATGTGACGTCCGCTGGACGCACCCATATCAATTGCAAGATAATATGTTGCCATGATAAATCCGCCTCCCGTAATTTTTATAATATTTTATAGTTTTATGATACCATATTACTGCTGGCTTCTTCAATAGTGAAGAACCCTGTTTGCCTCAAAAACAATCCTTATTTGCATCTCTTTTATCAGAAAGAGGATGCCGCACAATGTGCGGCACCCTCCGTTCCTTCGCCGTTATAACTTTATTAAATTAAATCCGAGCGTTTAAATTAGTCGTAAAGGTTAGGAGCGATAGACTCGTCTTCCATGTTGTCTACGTTGTACCAGTAACCTGCTGTTGGGATGTCTTCAACTTCTTCGCCGTTAGCTGCTGCTGTCAGAGCGTAGATTGCGTAGTAACCCATCATAAGAGGAGACTGTGTAACAGCGCCAAGGAATGTGCCGTCAGCTACAGCTGCTTTGATGATAGAACCAGCGTCGAAACCAACACCGATAACGTCGCCTGCTGCTGCATCAGAACCAAGTACGTTTAAGTTAGAGTTAGCTGCAATAACACCTTCTGCTGCAACCTGGTTGGAACCGAAGATTGCGATACAGTTTTCTTTGGAAAGGATAGCCTGAGCCTCTGTGGAGCAAAGCTCTACAGTTGTCTGTGCCGGAACAGCTACCTGAATAAGAACGTCTGCGTCTTTTTCTTCTGCGTCAGCGCCTTCAGCAGCGTTTACGTAGAATTCGTTACCTGTAACTGCAACAGTTTTTCCGTCAGCTTTGATAAGCTCGATCATTTTGTTGATGAATCCGGAGCCACGAAGCTGAATGTTCTGAGCTGTTGCATCCTGATTGATCTCACCGATGATAACCTGTCCCTCAGCGTTAGCGATAACGTCTTTGATTGCAGGATACATATTCTCAGCTGCTACTGCACCAGCCTGAGTATTGTCTGTAACAACTTCTGCTACTACAGAGCCTTCCGGAGCATCAGAAACACCAGTATCAAATGTTACAACCGGGATTCCGTCATCTGCACATTTCTGAAGAGCTTCTGTTACAGAAGATGTATCACAAGCTGCAAGACCCATACCAACTGGTTTAGCTGCGATAGCTGTGTTGATCATGTTAACCTGGTCAGCGATATCGGACTCACTGTTTGGTCCCTGAGCTTTGAATGTAACACCAAGCTCATCTGCTGCTTTCTGCATACCTTCTACGGCTGCCTGCCAGTATGTAGACTGGAAGGATTTAACCATCATCGGGAATTCGTAAGCTTCGTTAGCTTTCAGTCCTTCGAACTGTGCTGCAGGATCTTCTGCTGCCAGTACCGGTGTAACTGTCATTCCTGCTACCATTGCTGCGCTGAGTCCCAGTGCGATCACTTTTTTAATTGTCATTTTTGTTTCCTCCTTTTAATTATACACGTTTGTTTTATGCTAAAACGTCAACCGTTTTACATACACCATAAGAATAATAAATTACTGATTAGCAGCTTTTTTCTCTTTAACGATATCAATGAGTACCGCAACGATAAGTACGACACCTGTGATAATCTGCTGCCAGTTAGCCTGAAGTCCGATATATGGAAGACCGGTCTTCAGAAGCATGATTACGTAAATACCTACAAATGTTCCAAGAATAGAACCATATCCGCCGGATGCTGCAACACCACCTACGAATACACCGCCGATAGCGTCCATCTCAAGACCGGCGCCTGTACCGGGCTGTACAGTAGGAGTAACTGCCGCATATGCGATTGCTGCAAGACCTACGAAGAATCCGCATACAACATAAACCATTACATGGTAAAGTTTAACATTGATTCCGGAAAGAGCTGCTGCTTCTTTGTTGGAACCGATTGCGATAGTGTAACGTCCGAATTTAGTATGATTCAGAACGAATTCCATCAAAAGAACTAACAGGATCATCCACAGGAAACCGATTGGATAACGATCGGCGCTTCTTCCTGTTCCGATGGTAAGCTTAAAGATTGAATGGAACCATCCGCCTTCCTGTGTAAGTCCCGGCCATGGAGTTGCACTGTAAAGAGAACCAAGACCACGAGTAATCATACAGGTACAAAGTGTAGCCAGGAATGGAGGCAGGTTCATAATACCAATAAGAGTACCGTTGATAGCACCGATGATAACACCGAGTACAACGCAGATAAGCATTGCAACTACAACCGGTACGCCGTGGTTTCTGATCATGGAACCACCGATAAGAGCATAGCAAACCATTCCGGTTCCGATTGACAGGTCTACACCGCCTGTAATAAGCGGGAAAGTAACACCGATTGCCATCAGAAGGTCATAGTAGGAAAAATCCAGTAAGCTCAGCATGGTATTGTACTGTCTGAACTCTTTACTCATCATTGAGAATACGGCAGTCAGTGCAATAACAACCAGTAAAACAATAAATCTCTGATCACTTAAAATAGTTTTTTTCTTCTTAGTCATGACTGTCCTCCTTAATCGATACTACGTGTAGCCTTGTTCATAATGTTTTCCTGGGTTGCTTCGGAAATATCAATATTTCCTGTTACTTTACCCTCGCACATGATGATAATTCGGTCACTCATACGGAGAACTTCTGTCATTTCAGAGGAAATCATGATAATTGATTTACCTTCTGCTGCCAGTCTGTTCATTAATTTGTAAATTTCGTTTTTGGCACCAACGTCAATACCTCTTGTAGGCTCATCGAAAATCAGGATTTCACTGTCTCTTGTCAGCCATTTAGCGATAACGACTTTCTGCTGGTTACCACCGGAGAGGTTCACAACAAGCTGGTCTGCATTAGGAGTCTTGGTTGCAAGCTCTTTGATATATTTCTCAGTTACTTCTTTTTCTTTCGCTGAGTCAATCAGAAGACCTTTTGTAAACTGCTCCATTGTTGCCAGAGTTGTATTCTCAATACAGGATTTCTGAACAACACATCCGTATCTTCTTCTGTCCTCTGACAGATAACCGATACCGTATTTAACAGCATCCTGAGGGCTGTTGATTGTAACTTCACGAAGCTGTCCGCTCTTGTCCATAATGGAAATCTTACCGCTCTGTTTCGGGTCAGCGCCGAACAGCGCTCTTGCTGTCTCTGTACGTCCTGCGCCCATAAGTCCGGAGAAACCAAGGATTTCACCTTTGCGAAGCTCGAAGCTTACGTCCTGAACCATTTTACCAGCGTTAAGATGTTCTACTTTAAGAACTACCGGAGCATCCGGTGCAACCATACTGTGCTGCTTCGGATCTTCGTAAATAACACGACCAACCATCATGTTGATGATGTCTTCTTTTGTACTGTCTTTTGTAATAAGAGTTCCTACATAACCGCCGTCTCGCATGACTGTTACACGGTCTGTAATAACCTTAATCTCATCCATACGGTGAGAGATATAAACGATTCCCAGACCTTTTTCACGAAGGTCACGGATAATAACGAATAAGTCTGCAATTTCTTTTTCAGTCAGCGCTGCAGAAGGCTCGTCGAAGATAATAACTTTCGCTTTATGGGAAATCGCTTTTGCGATCTCGCACATCTGCTGTTTTCCGACTGTAAGATTGTGCATTTTTTCTTTTGGATTAATATCAATATTTAAATCCTGGAAAAGCTTCTTGGAGTCCTCGATCATCTTCTTATCGTCGATGCGGAATCCTTTTTTCGGCTCACGACCGATAAAAATATTCTGAGCAACAGTAAGGTCGCCCACCATGTTCAATTCCTGATGTACGATTACAACACCTGCATCCTGTGCTTCTCTGGTGTTGTGGAATTCCACTTCTTTACCTTCATATGTAATGGAACCGGAGTCTTTCTGGTAAATACCGGTAAGCACCTTCATCAGTGTGGACTTTCCGGCACCGTTTTCACCCATAAGAGCATGTACTTCGCCGCGTCTTACTTCGAAATTAACATGATCCAGAGCATGAACTCCAGGAAAGGACTTATCGATGTCCTTCATAGTTAAAATAACTTCACCCATTGTTACATCCTCCCTTCACATTAATTCTTTCTGCGTCTTGCAGAAACATCGGCGTAAACTGCTGCGATAACGATGATACCGGTAATGATCATCTGCTGTCCTTTACCAAGACCGAACGCCATGATACCCTGCTGCAGAAGAGAAATAATACATACGCCGATAACAGTACCGCCGATAGATGCAAGTCCGCCGACCATTGATGTACCACCCATAACGCAGCCTGCAATCGCCTCGTTGTTGTACTGGTCACCATATCCCGGCTGAACCGTTGTATAAGTTGCTACAAAGAAGATTGCTGCGATACCTGCCATTAATCCGCAGATAACGTAAGCAAGCATACGCCATTTTTTTGTGTTAACACCGGAAAGACGAACTGCCTCGCTGTTAGAACCAAGGCAAAGGATGTAACGTCCCGGTTTTGTACGGTAAAGTACGATACCACAGATAACAGCAGCGCTAAGGAAGATCACAAGACCTACCGGGAAGCCGTTATAGGAAACAAGATTTCTGAACCATCCGTTTACAGGATCACTGCTTGCCGGCCAGCTTACAGACTGTGTTTTAGTAAATACAGACGCAAGACCTTTTGCAATGTTCATGGATGCCATGGATACGATGAACGGCGGTACAGACATATAAGATACCAGCCATCCGTTAAAGATACCAAAGCAGAGGCCAACCAGAATACAGATTACAATAGCTAATGCGCATGGAACGCCATAGCTTGTCATACAGTAACCGGAAATCAGCGCACAGCAGAACATAACCGGTCCGATGGAGAAATCAATTCCTCCTGTAGCAATTACGAAAGTAACGCCAAGTGACAAAAAGCCCAGGAAGTATACATAGTTCAGAGTAGACTTGATACTGTCCATTGCAGGGAATTTTGATCCCAGTACGATTCTGAAGACTACGAACATGACGATGAGAATCCCCACAAGCAGGATTCTGTTAAGTCCGAGCTTTTTCACGATTGGATTTTGTTTCAGCTTTTCCAATTTTTTTCCCTCCCTATGTTTTTTCACATTTCTGTGTTTTCATATGTCTCAATAATAGCGTGAATTCTCCATAATTGTAATGGAATATCTTCCAAAAAAAGGTTAAATATTTACTGTACCGTAAATATTTAACCTTTTTTATGAACAGACTCTATTTCAGATTAAACGGAAAAATCAGCTTCTCTATTTCACTGTCATACATATTTTCAGGAACTACAAGCTCACAGCCGGAATCAATGTTTTTTTCTGTTTTCTCTCCGTTGAGCAGCCGCAGAGTCTCCCGTACTCCAAGATACCCCATCTTAAAGGCATTCTGCACTACAAGCCCCCTGTATACGCCCTTTTCCATTAACTGGACGGCTTCCTGAGAAGAATCCACACCTACGACTGCAATTCTTCCTTCTGCGCCTGCATCACGCACAGCGCGGGCTGCTCCCACAGCGGAATATTCGTTCATTCCCGCAATCATAGCAAGCTTCGGATATTTCTGCATCAATTCTTTCGCCTGTTTATATGACTTGTCAAAAAGAGAATCACAGTAAAGCACTTCTTCGACATTTCCTTCCAGTTCTCCCAGTCCCTCACGGAATCCCTGTTCACGCTCCATTGCCGTAGATACGCCCTTCACATGGCTGATTATGGCAATCTGAGAATCTTCGTCAACAAGAGTTCCCGCAAATTCTCCAAGCTTTCTTCCTGCCTCCAGATTATCTGTGGCAACCGTTAAATCCGGAACTGCATTTTCTGTATAAGAATCAATAAAAGTAATTTTTATTCCCTTTTTGCGGGCATCTTCCAGAAGCGCATCACAGGCATCGAAGCTGGATGGAGAAATAAGAATTGCATCCGGTTTTTTTTCGATTGCTTCATCAAGAAGTTCTATCTGACGCTCCACATCCTGTTCTCTGCCGGGCGCAAGAATTTCCAGTTCAGCATTATATTCCTTTGCCGCAGTCCTTGTCCCTGCCAAAAGAGAAGTCCAGAAGTCATTTGTCCCATCCTCTGTCTTTGGAATATATATCAAAGACCACTTCTTTTCTCCGCTGTTCTGCTGGAAAAAACAACTCCAGCTTCCCGCTGCTGCCAGTATCAGAAAGATTACAGCTAACATAATCCATTTTTTATTCTTTTTCATGGCTGCCCTCCTGATTTCTCGGAATTACGATTGTCGCAGTTGTTCCGATTCCCGGTTCACTGCGGTAAGTAATTCCATAATCCGCTCCGTAATGAAGCTGCAGTCTTTTCTGCACATTATAAACGCCTACCCCATTAGAATGGTAATTTACCTTATGGCGTTCAAAAATATGCTTCAGCGTCTCCGCATCCATTCCCACGCCGTTATCTATAATCTCAATCACTGCGTTTTCGCCCTTCGTGTAGCCGTGAACAGTCAGAAGACCTTTGCTTTCTTTATATTTCAGCCCGTGATAGATGGCATTTTCCACAATTGGCTGCAGCACAAGCTTCACAATCTTTACATGTTTAATGGACGGCTCCACATCAATTTCGAATTCCAGCTTATCCTTATACCGCATCTTCTGGATTGTCAGGTAGCTTCTCACATATTCAATCTCATTTCCAATGGAAACCACCTCGTCTTCATTGCTGATACTCTGGCGGAGAAGCCGCGCAAGAGAAGCCGTCATCAGCACGACCTCCTCATTTTTTTTGCCTTCTGCCATCCAGATAATAGAATCCAGAGTATTATAGAGAAAATGAGGATTAATCTGCGACTGGAGCGCTTTCATCTCACTTTTTCGCTTCTGCTCCTGCTCATGGACATTCTGCTCCATCAGCTCTTCAATCCTGTGGGTCATCACATTAAAGGATTTCGTCAGACTTCCGATTTCATTTTCGGAAATCACCTCAATATCTGCTCCATGAAAATCTCCCTCCTGTACACGCGCCATAGAATCACGCAGCTTCTGAATCGGCAGTGTGATATTCCTTGCAATGATGTTTGACAGAAACAGGGCTACTGCCACAAGACCTACCGCCATAATAAGATAAATAATCTGGGCTTTCTGACTCTTTTTCAGAAGCTCCGCTGTGTTCATACAGCCCACGATCGTCCATCCTGTTTTGTCAGAGCGCGCCATCGTATAAATCTTTTCATCGCGCCCCCTTCCCGTACTCAGAGTATCAGACTTTGCATTCATTACAAGTTCTATATTTTCGGTCTGAAGCTCATTGTAAAGCTGCTGCTGCTGAGGATGGTACACAATATTTCCGTTTTCATCCAGAATAAAAATATATCCTCTTGCCCCTATACTGTTCTGGTCGCACAGCTCGCTGATTGCGCTGTAATTCAAATCAATAAAAACAACGCCGTCATTTTCTCCTTTTCCGGAAAAGTTCCGGATTCCGCGGCTTAAAGTAATCACCCAGGAGCGTTCCCCGTAAATTGCATGCTGTACATGGGACGAGGTCAGAGAATACTGGTTATAGTTTCCTTTGGCATTTACAAACCACTGCTGAGTATTCAGATTCAGGTCAGGATTCAGGGACTGGTCTCCGGTGTTAAAAAGCGCAGCCCCGTTTTCACGGAGAATTCCGATATTCTTGATATCTGAACGACCTTTTAAAATAGTTTCAAACTGTTCCACCAGACGTCCTCTGGGACCTGTCTTATATTCTCTGCTGCTTCCTGTGCCCGGGTATTTGTCTTCTCTGTAAAGATAATCGTGGGCATCTCCACTCTCAGAGATTACGGAAGCAATATTATCCATATAGGTTATATAAGAATCAATATTCTGATTCAACTGATGGATAAGCGTCTGTGTATAAACAATCGAATTTTCAAAAATCGCAGAATTCGTATATTGCACGGAAATCATAGTCACCACAAAAACCGCACAAAGAACCGGAACAGCAACGCCCAGAAAAATATTACTCTGTATACTTTTGAACTTTCTGGAAAATTTACTGATTGATTTCCCGCTGCTCATCGCCGTTTCTCCCTTGCGTATTCTGTCGGTGTTTTTCCCGTCATTTTTTTAAAGGAAATCCCGAAATAATGAGGGTCTGAAAATCCTACTTTTTCTGCAATCTCATAGTTTTTAAGGGTTGTATTTTCGAGAAGCTCCTTGGCTTTCTCCATCCTTGTCCGAGTCAGCGCCTCCACAAAGGTTTCTCCTGTAATATCTTTAAATATAGTGCTGAAATAGCTGGTGCTTATATTCAGATAAGAACAAATGCTGTTCAGACTCAGTTCTGTGTCCATGTAATTGTTCCTGATATAATCCATTGCCAGAGACGCCTGACGCTGCCCTGCTGAACTGTTGTAGTTCGTCAGCTCTTCAAACATCTTCTGCGCATAGGCGCGTACCAGATCTGCCGCTGCCTGGAAGCACTTCTGTTCTGTGACAGCCTTAAGGAGTTTTTCTCTTTCCATAATAATATCTGCCCCGTCAGAAACCATAGACTGAACAGAATTTCCAATCACACGAATCACCTGCTGAAGATACACACACGCATAACTTTTATCTACAAGAGCGCCGCGTATCTCCGCTTCGATTTTATCCAGAATTCTGTCCATCTCCTCTTTCTTGCCTGTTTTAAGAGCATTTTTCAGTTGTTCCAGATAATCCTGAATCGAAATCACCTGATCCGTCTCGTCTTCCTCCATATCTATCAGAAGATTTCCTCCAAGAAGATAGCGTCTCTGAATTGCCTTTTCCGCCATCCTGTGTGAAAAAATAAGTTCTCCCGGACTGCGTACCCAGCTTCCGATTCCCATGGAAACCTCGATACCGATCACTTCTTTTACCTTATCCTTGATTTCCTGACAGGTTTCCCGTATCAGAGCAGAGCCTTCTTTTGTTTTATTTCCCATGAAAATCACACAGACTCTGTTGCTTCCTTCCTGATAGGCTACGCCTGCCTTTTTCTCATTTACAATTTCATCGCTGACATTATAGAGGACAAAAGCCATTAATGCGCTCTCCTGACGTTTCTCCGTATCAATCTGGTAAAGATCCGAATACAGATCCATGTCAAAAACTGCAACGCGGTAACTGGAGGCTTCCATCTGGATTCCCATTTTTTCCAGTTCATCCAGACTTTCCTTTACATCTCTGGTACAGTTTACAAGAGCTTCAATCGTCTTGGAACGAATCATATTTGCATTCTTTTTATATCCCTGAGAATCGCGCATGAGAATCTGTATTTTATTTTTTTCTTTCTGACGGGCATCTGCCTTCTCCTTCATCCGCTCAATTACCTTTGTAAGTTCCATAGCAGTGATTGGCTTGAGCATATACTCGCTTACATTATACTGAATCGCTTTTTTTGCATATTCAAATTCTCCGAATCCGCTGAAAATCACAATAATGATATCCGGATAATTATCATGGAGAAAATGACTCAGCTCCATTCCGTCCATATAAGGCATACAAATATCTGTAAGTACAATATCCACTTCATGGTTCTGGACAAATTCTGCAGCCTGCTGGCCATTCTCACAGTCTCCGACAAGCTCACAGTCCATTCCCTTCCAGTCAATATTCTCTCTGATGGCATCTCTCACCAGAATTTCATCGTCTACAAGTAATATTTTATACATTTAGTCCCCCGTACTATGAAATGATTCTCTTTTTTTTGTTTAATCTTAATAATTAATGGTATCATATTTTAGGGGTTTTTACAATTATTACAGAAAGATTCCGCAAAAAAAGTCAGGCGAACAACTCCTTACTCTCCAAATTTTTCTCTGTATAAAATATTCACATTTCTGAGTAAGATTTTGCCTTGTCTCTTTCCATCAAATAGGCTATCCTATATCATAGAAAAAAATGTGAATCAGCAGTACGGCTGCTGGACGAAAGGAGTCAATTATGTTAAAAGGTATTCCGGCAATCTTATCACCTGAATTATTAAAAGTTTTATGCGAAATGGGACACAGTGACCGTCTTGTCATTGCAGACGGAAACTTCCCGGTAGAGTCCATGGGCAAAAACTGCATCACAATCCGTTGTGACGGACATGGCGTTCCTGAGCTTCTGGATGCAATCCTGAAAGTTTTCCCTCTGGACACTTATGTAGAGCATCCGGTAAACTTAATGGAAGTTATGCCGGGTGACACAGTAGAAACCCCAATCTGGGATACATACAAAGAAATCATCGCCAAACATGACGAACGCGGCGCTGCTGCTGTCGGCAATATCGAGCGTTTCGCATTCTACGATGAAGCAAAAACATCCTACTGCATCATCTCCACAGGAGAAAAAGCTCTGTATGCAAACATTATGCTGCAGAAAGGTGTTGTAGTTGACAACTAATGATGAAAGCCAGAGAAGGCTGTGACTTCGGTCCGGCCTTCTTTTTTTCTCCCCACTCCAAATAGTTGAAAACAGAAAAGGAATCATATATAATATTTGCTGAATGTTCACACGATACAGATGAACAGAAATTGGAACCGGAGGCAAATTCATGGATAAATTATTTATAGTCATACCTGCCTATAACGAAAAAGATAACATCGAAAATACAGTCAACGACTGGTATCCGATTGTCGAAAAATATAATGGCAACGGAGAATCCAGACTTGTTGTTATAAATGACGGAAGCAAAGACAACACTTACGAAATCTTATGTAATCTCGCAAAGACAAGACCTCTTCTTCTTCCGCAGACAAAAGAAAACGGCGGGCACGGCTCCACTGTTCTTTACGGATACCGTTTCGCCATTGAGCACAACGCAGATTATGTGTTCCAGACAGATGCAGACGGGCAGACGAATCCTGCTGAATTCGAAGCATTCTGGTCACAGAGAAAAGAGTACGATGCCCTTATCGGGAAAAGAACAGACCGCGGGGATGGAAAATCAAGGAAATTTGTAGAAAATGTAGTCTGCATCCTCCTTCGCCTTATTTTTGGCGTAAAGGTTTCAGACGCCAACGCCCCCTTTCGTCTGATGCGAACGGATGTCCTGAGCGAATTTCTCCCCAAGCTCCCCAAAGACTTCAACATTCCGAATATTATGCTCACCACTTATTTCGTATACTACAGAAAAAGAGTGAAATTCATCGAAATTTCCTTTAAGCCCAGACAGGGAGGAGTAAATTCTCTTAATATCAAAAAAATCATCAAAATCGGATGGAATGCCATTGGTGATTTCTATCGGCTGAGAAGAGATATGCATCGGTGAAATCAAAAGAGACAGCGCTTTTGGCTGTCTCTTTTCTTATAGGTTACAGATTCTTATTTTTCTTTCTTACAAAGAATACCACCAGTCCGGCAGCAACAAGAACAAGGATTACGATAATCCAGATCATATGATTTTTGCCGTTTTCTTCTTTCACATTCTCTCCTGAAGCCTCTTTCGCTTCCTCTGTCGGGGATGCTTCCGTCTCCTCTGCCGGTTCTGCTGTAGCAGTTGGCTCTGATGTTTCGGTTGGCTTCGCTGTAGCGGTCGGCTCTGCTGTAGCAGTCGGTTCTGCTGTGACGGTCGGTTCTGCTGTCACAGTCGGCTCAGGAGTCACTGTTAATTCAGGAGTCACTGTTGGCTCAGGAGTCACTGTTGGTTCGGGCGCACTGATCGCTCCGGCTGCAATTCCTGTTTCTTCAACAAGAGACATAGCCGCTTTGTTTTCTGCGTAATCGGTATCTCTTGTCAGGTCTATCCATCCCTGAACACTGTCCACTGATGTTTTGCCCCAGGCTCTTCCCGGAGAAGTCTCCACATACTGTGTAATATGAGCAATTGTTCCATTCTCAAGACTCTGCCTGCGCTTACCGAACTGGTCGCCAGGCCCTTTCGACAAAGAAACCTGTCCGCCCTCTGCCCTGACTGTTACATCAAATTCCACATTAAAACCATTATAGGTACGGTATTCTGATTCAGCAGCCTCTCCAACTGTTACGGGCTTAAGATGGTCAGACGGTACATACCCATACACACTCCTGTGCTGTACATATACCCAGTGTGAGTTATCTTCTCCTGTCTTTTCCCCTGTAATATGAAGTGCAGTTCCATTAGGAATCAATTCCTCATTAAGCTTATTGGCTGAAAAATCTGCCCCATCGTAAATATCTACTCCGCCCTCTGCGCACTCGACAATCATATAATAATCGGTCGCATAGTCCGGTTTCTGTCCGCTTCCGTCATCTGCCCATACATTCACGGCAAGCAGAAAACAACACAGAAGTGCAACAAAAGTCCCCATTCTTTTTTTCATAATCGTATTCCTTCACCTTTAATTTCTATTATCTTTTCACAGCGGAAGAAGCCGTATATTTGCTGTATACATTTCCGTAAGGCTCTTTCACATACGCTCTGACTGAATAATAGTATAATACACCCTTTGACGCGGTTTTGTCCAGATATGCCGCGGTACTTCCTGAAGAAATTGTCTTAATCGCTTTCCATGAACCGGATTTTGTTTTTCTGTAAATTTTGTATCCGTCGCAGCCTTTCTGTGTCTTCCATTTTATGCGGATTCCCGAGCTGCTTCGTGATACCGAAGAAACCTTCTGACGGGCAGGGGCAGCCTTTATTACCTCTCCTGCATTATATTTCCCCATGTAGGAACAGGAAGACGTTTTTCTTATTCCTCTTACCGTATACTGAAAAGAAGCGCATGGAGTTACATTCTTATCTTTATACGAAGTAACTGAAGACCCCACTGAGGCAAGCATCTTCCACTTTCCGGAAGGAGTTTTCCTGTATATCCTGTATCCGGTCGCACCTGAAACTTTTTTCCAGGTTACAGTATTATATCCGCTGTTTGAAGCTTTCGCCTGAAAAACAGGTTTTGCAAGAACAGGCGTTACAGATACCGCTTTCGACGAGCTTCCTTTTTTTATTTTTCCGGAAAGCTTCACATACGGTACAAGAGTATAAGTATATTTTATACCTGTCTTCAGATTATCGTCTGTATATGCTGTTTTTGAGGAGGACAGGGATTCGATTCTCTTTTTGCTCTTTCCTGCTTCGCTTCTGTAAAGATAATATCCGGAAACACCGTCTATCTTCTCCCAGGTAAGACTCGCTCCTTCAAAGCCTTTTGCCGAAGCTTTCAATACAGGAGCCGGAATTTTATCAAGAGTTTTTGTGTGTACCTTGATTCTCGGCGTCGCACCGGAATCCGCGAAATCCTTCCATTCTCCTGTTGTTGTGCCGAAAAAGCCCTGCTCTTTTTCTATATCTGCATGACCGACAAACCATCCACTGTGCTCTGCGTCTGCTTCCACACAGAATTTCAGAGGCTGGCTTCCTGCATTTTTTATCACTGCGGAATACATGGAGCCGTACTTCACATTCACTTCCGGAATCCTGATTGTTTTTACCCCTGCTATCGGCTGGAATATGTCAACAGGCTTTTCATAAGCAGGCTTACCGCTGGTCGGGTCTTTCGGATTTTTTAAGTCTGTATAAATCTGAAGAGTGTAGTGAGCGTTATCACTGTATGTAATGACATTGACCTCTCCGATAGTTTCCATGTAGCCTTTCTTTGCCTTTGCTGTAAAAACATTCGCAACAGACTGGCTGGTTTTTAAAGAAGTCGTCTTAAGTCCGCAGGAACCGTCATAAAAATAATTGTTTCCATATTCTACTCTATCCGAAGCCTTCGCGGTTACTAATCCGCTGATAGAACTGTCCTCATAGGAGAGATAAAAATATCCTTCTTCCCCCCACTGTGCTCCCCAACTGTTTTTTACAATCCAGGCTCCGTCTGACTTTACGCCGCACTCCGGTTTGAAATTCTCCTTCTGATAATTGTCGTTCCAGCCCACTACTGTAACAACATGATTAATTTTGCCTCCCTCAGGCCAACAATAAGAAGCCGTATCAGGATTATAATATTTATCCTCCATGCGTATCGCAATTGCTGCAGAATCATTCTCATAGAGCAACTGTTTCATTCTGTCTACAGAATAATCTGAAAAGGTTGTATCCGTAAGATACGCAGCCGTTTCGTATGCTTTTGACGCCGGAATTTCCACAGAATTATCCTCTATGTGATTCGGGTCTGTAGGAAGAGGAACGCTCTTTTCTGTTGTCATTCCTGACCATGAAGTGAGAAAAATAGAAGCAAGAGTATCATTTCCTCCATTATGGTAGCCCTGTATATTATAATTATAGTCTCCTGCAGTATGATTCAGAGGGTCATTCTCTCTGTTTGCAAAGAAATACGCCAGATGCTCTTCTGACAGGTCAAAGCTTCCCTGATTCTGAGCCAGCAGCGATGTCTCAAGAATCGAAGCCATTCCAAATGCCCAGCAGATACCAAAAGGATGCTGATTTTTCACACTGGTTATCACACCTTTCGTTCGTGCGTCAAATTTCTCAGGATAATGGGAATACATTGCAGCGCCGGACTCCAGCTCACTCCCCACCCTTGGCATCTCCTGAAGCTCTGTCAGGTTGGCAAAGGGTTCCAGCTCCTGTGCACGTTCCTCGTCTGTAAGAGGTCTTCCCTTGATATAATTTATCCCTTCTGTGGCAGCCTCTTCGTCTGAGAAGTCTGACTGTTGCCCGTCTGCAAATTCTTCCTGTCCTTTATCTGTAAGTGTCTCTCCTGTTAAATCTTCCTGTTCTTCGGATAAAATTGTCTCTCCTGCTATAAAAGATTCTGCCTCTGTTCCATCCGAAAACTCCCCTGCGCCATAGACAGGCGCTCCTGATGAGAGTACGGAAACAGTAAGAAAAAGGGAAAGACTGCGTTTGATTATCTGTATTCTTTTTTTCATTCATACCTCCAATTACATACTTCCACTGCATTTACAGGTAACCGATTGTTTCATCTGATATAATATAGTTTTATTATAACTTTCCCCGTAAAAAAAAGCAAGGCGGAATTTCTTCCGCCTTGCCGGTTATTCATAGTTTTTATATTATTTGTATGGTTTGTACATTGGGCCGTAAGCTGCGCATGCTCTGTAGTCTGCGCCTTCTTTGTCCATGCCGAATGCGTTCCATGCTGCCGGACGGAAGATTTTTTCTTCCGGTACGTTGTGCATGCAAACCGGGATTCTTAAGATAGATGCCATTGTGATAAGGTCAGCGCCGATATGTCCGTAAGAGATTGCACCGTGGTTTGCACCCCAGTTGTTCATTACATCATATGCTGTTTTGAATGCGCCTTCTTTACCGTCACATCTCGGTACGAACCATGTACATGGCCATGTGTAGTCTGTACGTTTCCAGAGAGCGTCAGATACTTCTGCAGGAAGAGCAAGTGTCCATCCTTCTGCAATCTGGAGAACCGGACCAAGACCTTTTACAAGGTTCAGACGGATCATTGTTGCAGGCATTTCATCTTTTGTCTCAAATCTGGAGGAGAATCCGCCGCCACGGAAGTATCCGTTGTCTGCTGCGTTCCATGTTGTAGCAGCCATGATTGCTTCCTGATCTTCTTCTGTTACGTTCCACCATTCTTTCATAACTGCGTTGCCGTTTTCATCTTTTGCACCGCCGTTAGCGTCAAGACAGCAAGCACCGGAGTTGATCAGATGGATGAAACCATCGTTCTCTTTTGCTTTGCCTTCCAGCTCGTAGCCGGTAACTCTCTTAACAGCCTCTGGGCTCCAGTATGTACGAACATCTGCAAACATCTGCGCACGGTTTGTAAGAAGTTTCATAAAGAGCATTCCAAGACCGTTAAGAACGTCGTTCTCTGTTGCCAGGATGTATGGCTCTCTTGCGCCTTCCCAGTCGAAGGATGTGTTAAGCATTGCCTCTGCAAAGTCACCGTTTGGATAGAAGTCTGTCCACTGTCTCTGTCCCTGGAAACCAGCAGCCAGAGCGTTGTGTCCGATTGCTTCTTCAGAGAATTTAGGATCCAGTTTATCACAGCCGTTCATAAGCTCTTTGATGATAACAGCCATCTTAACTACGAACTCAAACTGTTCTTCTTTCTTTTCTTCAGACATCTGTAATTCTTCAGGGTTCTTATCGAAGCCGATCTTACATGTCTTTTTAGCCCATGCTAAAGCTTTTTCGAACTCTTCGTGATCGTAGATGCCTTCTGTCATACGACGGATGATTTCTACCTCGTCGATGGACTCTACGCGCATTCCAAGGTAGGACTCGATGAAGTCAGAGTCAACGATGGATCCGCCGATACCCATACAGATAGAACCGATCTGTAACCAGGATTTGCCTCTCATAGTTGCTGCTGCAACTGCTGCGCGGCCGAATCTTAATAATTTCTCTTTAACGTCTTCCGGAACTGTTGTGTCATCAGCATCCTGAACTTCATGTCCGTAGATACCAAATGCCGGAAGGCCTTTCTGTGCATGAGATGCAAGAACAGATGCCAGATAAACAGCGCCAGGTCTTTCAGTTGCGTTGAAGCCCCAAACACCTTTGATTGTTGTAGGATCCATATCCATTGTCTCTGAACCGTAGCACCAGCATGGTGTAACTGTAAGAGTAATGTCTACGCCTTCTCTTCTGAATTTATCTGCACATGCAGCAGTCTCACCAACACGTCCGATTGTTGTGTCAGCGATAACAACCTTTACAGGTTCGCCGTTGGAGTATCTTAAGTTTTCTTCGAAAAGCTTCGCTGCTGTTTTCGCCATATTCATGGTCTGCTCTTCCAGGGAACCTCTAACGTCCAGAGCTCCGCGGCGTCCATCAATAGTAGGACGAATACCGATTACAGGGTAGCTTCCGATTAATCTGCTTTTTGCCATAATTTTACTTACCTCCTGAAATGATTTCGTGTTTCTCTTTTCCGAGTTAATATCAGAAAACTCATTTCCTTTTCTGAATACCACATATAACTATTATATATTTGCAATCTATAAAATACTTGTGTTATAATAGCAAAAAGTAGTACAATATTCACTTTTTTATAATTTCATATGAATTTTTGTCTTTTTTGAAAAAGGAGGGATTTTTTTGCATGATTTAAAGCGCAATGAAGACCGCCCAAGAGGTACTTATGAATTCCCATTTGAGTTTCATCATATAGACGCCTCCCATCCCCGTTATCTGATGTCTTACCACTGGCATGTAGAATATGAAGTCATCCGTATTCTTAAGGGAACTCTCACTGTCACTTTAGACGAAAAAAGCTTTACAGCCCGCGCCAATGATGTCATTTTTGTCAATAGTGGAATTCTTCATTCCGGAATTCCTGAGGATTGTGTCTATGAGTGTATTGTTTTTGACCTGAATACATTTTTGAAATCCAACTCTGTATGTTCCAGATATATGCAGGAGATTCTGCATCAGGAAGTAATGATTTATCACCACTTTACAGAAAAGCAATCGGATATCATTGCCTGTGTAAATTCCTTATTTCGTGCAATGAGCGAAAAAGCCTCCGGTTATGAGATGATCGTGTATGGACAATTTTACCACTTTTTCGGTCTTATTTTTAGTAATCATTACTATTTGGAAAACCAGCCGAAAACAAGAAAGGATTATAAGCGTATTTTGCAGTTAAAGCAGGTAGTTGACTTTATCGAAAAAAACTATACTTCACAGATTACACTGAACCAGCTCTCTGCCTCTGTGTCAATGTCTCCGAAATATTTCTGCCGTTTTTTTTCGGAAATGACCCATCAGACTCCTATGGATTATCTGAACCGGCAGCGTATTGAACAGGCATGTTATCAACTTTCCACAACAGATGACTCCATCACAGAGATTGCCTATCGAACCGGCTTCAACGATTTAAGTTATTTTATTCGTACTTTCAAAAAATATAAGGGAATCACGCCCGGAAAATATAAAAGGCGCTGAGAAATACCGCGGTACGGGAGCTGCCGGATAACCTTTCTGTGTGGCTCCGGGCTCCCGTATTTATTTCCGGAACAGAGGACTCCGGCAATGGCCACGCAGACGTTTGCGCGTTCTTAAGTGAAGAGACTTTATTATGTATGCTCTTCTTTCGTTTTCTGTTTTCTATTCTATCAAAGGCAGTTCCTAAATGCAAACTTTTTTCATCCAAAAACTTCCCTGTAAATCGACAGGCAAAAACCTCTCTTTTTTAAAGAAAAACCGTCTGTTCCCTAAGGAAAGACGGTTTTATACTTTATTATACTAAATTACATGATCTTATGATTTAAAAGATACAACGAAGCTCCATACTGTGCAAGAGCGTGGTCTTCCTCTCCGGTTCCTCCGCTTACGCCGATACCACCGATAATCCGGTTTCCGTCCCTGATTGGGACACCGCCGCCGAAAGTAACCACATCTTTCAATTTATCCACCCCATAGAAGGTCTGACCCGGCTGCGCCATTTTCGCAAGCTCAATAGTCGGCATCTGTACTGCCACAGAAGTATACGCTTTTTTCATAGCAGCTTCAAAGCTCACCAGAAATGCTCCGTCCATTGCATGAACTGCAACGGGATTCCCTTCCGGTGTGCAGATTGCGATAACCGCTTTCGCTCCCCGGCGCTCTGCCTCCTTCTCAATATTGTCTATGAGCTGTTTGGCATTTTCCAGATTGATTCTGGTCTGCATCCCTACCCGTTTCATCACTTCCCGGATTAAAGCTTCACTGAGCTGTTCCTCAGGGGCCTGATATCCATCCATGTGCTGTACCGGAACAGGGGTGATTGGCTCTACAGAAACAGTTGGCTGAGGAACAGGCATTTTTGTTTCTTTCTTAACCTTGCCTTTTTCATCAGCGTCCACATAGCGGGCAAGTGCATAGAGATAATCGGAAAGACGGTTCATATATTTCTTTGTTCCGGTATCTGCACCGAATTTCACACTCACTGCTGCCAGTGCGCGTTCCGCTCTTCTGGCAACACTTCGCGCCAAATCAATTCCGGCAGAAAGGCTGCTTCCTCCCGGAAGCACGAACTTCACACTGCTGTCAAACAGTGTTTCCATTCTGCCAATCTCTTCTTCCAGAAATTCCGTCTTATCATCGCTGATATGGTATTCCCTGTTATAAGGGTCATTCACTCCTGCCATGACAGTTTCCAGCGTAGCCTGAATTTTTTCCAGAGTACGCAGGATTTCTTTATCCTCCATCATGGTCTTAAGAAGTCCCAGATGACTGTTCAACTCTTCTATAGCACCTACAAGTTGGATACGGTCGTCCGACTTGGAGACATTTTTTGTACGGAAAAGGTCTGTTGTACCCTTATCTCCGTTCTTCGTATATAAATCCATTTTCTATTCTCCTCATCAGAATCTTCCGGTTTAGAATGACCAGAGTTTCGTATAAATCTTCATAATATCTTCTTTGGTCGGTACTCTCGGATTGTTAGCTGTACATGCGTCTGCAAGCGCAGCGTCTGCCATCTTGTCAATAGCGGCAAAATACGCATCCGGTGTAATAGTTCCCAGTTCCTGAATGGTAAGCGGGATATTCATTTCCTTCTGCATAAACTGAATCCAGTTTACAAGGGAACGAATGGTCATTACCTTATTGTAATTGCTCAGCCCCAGAATATGGGCAATATTGGAATAACGCTTCACAGCCGGCAGGTATTCCTTCTGACTCTTGCTGTGTTTGTTAATGTTTGCGTTATACTCTACAATATGCGGAAGCAGCATGGCATTTGCGCGGCCGTGAGGAATGTGGAACATTGCTCCAAGCTGATGCGCCATACTGTGCGTAATTCCAAGCCCTGCTGTATTGAAGGAAAGACCTGCAAGACAGGAAGCCACGTGCATTTTTTGGCGGGCATGCATATCGCTGCCGTCAAGGTATGCACGGAGAAGGAATACTCCGCAGATTTCGATTGCTTTCTCTGCAAGCGCAGAAGAAAACTCATTGTGAGCGGTACTTACATAAGATTCCAGCGCATGGGTAAATACGTCCATTCCTGTATCTGCTGTAATTGCAGGCGGAACACTTTTTACCAGTTCTGCATCCAGAATTGCCTCATCTGCTGTAAGGGAATCTGAAATCAGAGGATATTTTACGTGTGACTCCGTATCGTTTACAACAGCGAAGGAGGTTACCTCGGAACCTGTACCGCTGGTAGTCGGAATGGCAATCAGACCGACTTTTCCATAATTATTGATTTTTAATGCAAATTCTCTGATTGCTTTTGAGGAATCAATTGCAGAGCCTCCGCCTACCGCAACAATGGCTTCCGGCTGGTACTCAAGGAATTTCTTAACTCCTACTGCAATTTTATCCACCGGTGCATCAGGAACTACATCGTGAAAAATATCATATTGAATTCCCGCACTCTCTAAAGGCGCAGTAATCAAATCAATCATCTTACTCTGAACAACAAAGGGATCTGTAATAATCAGGACTCTTTTATATGGAATATTTTTGAGTCTTTCCAGCGCGTTATCGCCAAAGTGGATGACTGTTTTCATCTCAAAGGTATTCATATATTATGCTCCTTTTATATTCTGACCTGCAGACGGATATTTGCAGACAATCGAGAGCTTTTGGAAATAGTTTAACCAGCTCTCGCTTGGTTCTTTATCAGTTACCACAACGTCCACATCCCGCAGCTTCCCGGCTACGGAAAATGCCGTCTGGTCAAATTTCGTGCTGTCAATAACCAGAATCTTTTCTTTTCCGGAAGACATCATTGCCTTCTTAGTAGAGCCAAAGGCTTCCTGAGATTCCATAATTCCCCAGTCTTTATCCAGCGCTTTGCAGGAAAAAATCACTTTATCCACAAAGTAGGAGCGAATAGATTCCTCTGTTTTGGAGCCAAGGAAAGCCAGATAGCCTTCCTTCATCACCCCTCCTGTGGAAATAATATTCCATCCTGACACATCTGATAATTCAAGGAGAATCTCCATAGAATTCGTTATCACAGTCAGACGCTCTCTCTCCTTAAGGGCTTTTGCTACAAATACGGCTGTGGTACTGGCATCCAGAAAAATATGGTCGCCGTCATGTACCATGGAAGCCGCTATTTCCGCCATTTTCTGTTTCCCGGAAACATTCTGATTTTTACGTATATTAAAGGGCAAATCTATACTTATATCCTCATTAATTACCGCTCCGCCGTAACTCTTGATTGCAAGTCCTTCTTTTTCAAGTTTATCCAGATCACGTCGAATGGTCTCTTCAGAGACATTGTAAAGCTGGCTGAGTTCACTGACTACAACTCGTTTCTCCGCCTGCAGCTTCTCGAGAATCAGATTTCTTCTCTCTAATGCAAGCATAAACATCTGCCTCCTTTTTTGAGGATTATTACAGAAGACTGTCGATCATACGTCTGTCAGGATGAGCAATTACGGAAGAATCAAGATACATTCCTTTCGCCGCAACAAGCTCTTTTGCTCTCTCAATAGAAGCTTCTACTGCAGAAACCTCTCCTGTAATCATCATATATGATTTTCCGCACATACCTTTCGCAATACGCAGTTCAATCAGATCTACGATTGCAGTCTTTGCTGCCTGGTCTGCCGCTTCGATAATAGATGCGGCATCATATGTTTCAAGAATTCCCAGAGCGCTGATGTCTTCTACCTGAGTAGTTCCATAAATAGCCGGGAAAATAGATTCGTGAGGATTACCCAGTACAAAACTGTCGATGCACTTGTCCTCATATGTTGTTACTGCTGTATCAACAGCCGCTTTGACCGCGCTTAAATCACCGGTGATAATTGCAATATATTTGCCCGGACATACGGTCTGCGCCTCAACGATTTCAACTTCAGATGTTTTTACCATAGCATCTGCTGCTGTTACGCCGGTAGCTGTTGTTTTAAATTCAATCATTCCGATTGCTTTACTCATTTTCTGCACGTCCTTTCTACTTTGCTGCAATTATAATGTGGCGGTCTGTCACCTCTGTTACCTTACCGCAGATAGATGCATGGATTCCCACACTTAAGCCTTCTGCAGGCTGTGCGATCATCTGACCTCTTGTCACTTCATCGCCAACCTTAACGATTGCCTGAGCAGGAGCTCCGATATGCTGGCTTAAAAGAACTTTCACTTTCTTAACCGGCACAAGAGTCTCATCCATCGGTGCATCTTTATCATATCTTGTCAGACCAAGACGAGCCATCAGACGTTCTTCCGGAACTTTACGGTATTCTCTTGCATCGGTAACAGGTTTCGGCTGTACACCCTGCGGAGGTCTGATACCTGCTTTACGCAGTCCGCCCTTCATATCGAAGAGAAGGCTTCTTGGCGCTAAGCTCTGAGGACACGCATACATTTCGCAAACACCGCAGGAGCTGCAGAAGGATGCATCAATGTATGGATTCAGGTCTCTGAAATCCTGATTGGATGCTGCTCTCATAAATAAAGCAGGATCGATCGGATGTCCCAGATTATGACGCGGACAAAGGTCCGTACATGAGTTACACTGGCAGCATATGGATGCTGCACGTTTTAAATCTATGGAAGAAGTTCTCTGCTTCTTCGCTACAATGAGATGGTCTTTTGGAAGAACCAAAATTGCATTTGTTGTCTTTGTTACAGGTTCGGAACCGCTTCCGATACGTCCCATCATAGGTCCGCCTACGAAATAAATAGGATCCTTAACTGTAACATTTCCTGCCTGTGCTACTACTTCATCAAGTGTGCATCCCAGCGGTACTCTTACCGTTACAGGATTTGATACTTCTGCTACTACAGACACATACTTATCTGTTACAGGCTTTTTAGCCAAAGCACGGTATACATTGTAGACAGTTTCTACGTTGAATACTGCAACTCCCTGTTCAATAGGAAGTCCGCCCGGGCGTACTACACGTCCTGTTGCCTCATAAATCAGAACAACCTCATCACCCATAGGATATACTTCTTCCAGAAGATGAAGTCTCATTCCCGGGAATTCCTCAATATGCTGGTTTAAAGCATTGATTGTCTGAACATATGATTTTTTGATTCCGATGATTGCTTCTGTTGCGCCTACTGTTTCCGCAATCATGTGGAATGTCTGCATGATTTCATATGCGTGTTTCTCTAATAACTGTCTGTGTAGTTTCAGTAAAGGTTCACACTCTGCACAGTTCATAAGAATGGTATTTGCTTTATCGCTGATTTTCATGTATGTAGGGAATCCGGCTCCACCAGCTCCTACTACACCATTCTCCTGTATAATATTCTGTAATTCTTTGATTTCCATGGCGTTACTCCAATCCTGCACCGTCGTCGATGATTCCGACAATAGCCGCATCGACCGGCGCTGTTTCTACGCCGCAGCCTATTCTTGCTGCGCTTCCCTGTGCCACCAATACATATTCTCCGATTCCCGCGCCGATCATATCAACTGCGACAATCTGACTGAGGCCGCCTTCCATATGATGCACAGGCTCAACAATCATAAATTTACTTCCGATTAATTTTTCACATTTCCGTGTGGATACCACACTTCCAACTACTTTGCCTACTATCATATGAGCCTCCAAAAAATTCACTGGCAAGTTCAGCCATGCAGCAAATGATGCATGGCTGAATTTTTAATTATTTAATAATGGTTACTGTATTGCCCGTGGCAATCTGTGATGCATTTGCTTCATCTGTATCAATATGCATTTCCAGAGTAAAGCTCTCGTCTACACGAATCTTTACATGGTTAAAGATAGTTCCGCGCTCGTTGTCAGCTTTTACGGAAACAATATCTCCGTCTTTGACACCTGCTGCCTGTGCATCCTTCGGAGCCATATGAATGTGGCGCATAGCCACAATACATCCCTCTTTCAGATAAATAGCACCTTTTGGTCCTACGATAGCAATCGGAGCGCTTCCTGCAATATTACCGGATTCACGTACCGGAACTTTCATTCCCAATTTGATAGCATCTGTAGCAGATACCTCAACCTGAGACGCTTTACGCACCGGTCCGAGAATTCTTACATTTTCAATTGCGCGAAGCTTCAGTCCAACAATTGTAACTGTTTCGTTGGAAGCAAACTGTCCGCCCATCAGATCTTTCTTTTTCGTAAGCTGATATCCCGGTCCAAATAATGCCTCCACATGCTCCTGTGTCAGGTGGATGTGTCTTGCGGAAACTCCGATAGGGACAACATAGCCGTTGCCTTTCTCTTCATTCTGGTTAATTGCCTGAATGACCATTTTGGTAATTAATTCAATATTATTAGTTTCCAAGAATACACCTGCTTTCTGTACATAGGTTTGTCATTTCATAAAATGACATTCATCCTGCGCTGATTATTTTAAAACCGGAAGGATTTTCTCTACGTCTGTGTGTGGTCTTGGGATTACATGTGTAGCAACTAATTCGCCAAGGCGGGATGCTGCTGCGCTTCCGCTCTCTACTGCAGATTTAACAGCTCCTACGTCTCCGCGTACCATAACTGTTACAAGACCGGAACCGATTTTCTCTGTTCCTACTAATGCAACATTAGCAGCCTTGCACATCTGGTCAGCAGCTTCGATTGCTGCTGTAAGTCCTCTGGTTTCTACCATTCCTAATGCTTCCTGTGTCATTCTTTTTTCCTCCTTATGGATTGGGGCTGTCTCAGCCTTCACTGTTTTTGTTTCAGTTGTCTTTGTTTCTGCTGCTTTAGCTGCAGCGGTGGTTCTCTTTCTGGGAGCAGCCGCTTTCTTTGGGGTTGCTTCCGTTTTCTTTTCTTCAGCCATATTTCATCCCCCTATTTTTCTTTCTTATTCCAACGGCTTGCGCTTAGTTCCACCAGTTTGACAATTTCTTCATGGGGACGGGCAATTACTGCATAGCATGCCGGTTTTTTGATTGCGCCTGCTGCCGCAGCTTCCACTGCTTCTGTAACAGCAGCCACATCACCTTCTACTATAATTGTAACCAGTCGTCCGCCCAGCTTACGTTCCCATGATTTCAGTTCGACATCTGCAGTCTTGCACATGATGTCCAGGGCGTCCAGTGCCGCTACGACACCTGTGATTTCAATAAAACCATATGATTTGCTCATGAGCGAACTCCTTAAAAAATATTAAATGCTTGGAAGGATTTTTTCTACGTCGCCGTGTGGTCTTGGGATTACGTGTGTAGCTACTAATTCGCCAAGACGGGATGCTGCTGCGCTTCCGCTTTCTACTGCTGCTTTAACAGCGCCTACATCACCACGAACCATAACTGTTACAAGACCGGAACCGATTTTCTCTGTTCCTACTAATGCAACCTCTGCTGCTTTTGTCATTGCATCTGCTGCTTCGATTGCAGCGGTAAGTCCTCTGGTTTCTACCATTCCTAATGCTTCCTGTGCCATGTTCTATTCCTCCTGAATATTCAAACCTGATATTTAATCGTATTATGGGATAAATCTAGTCTTTATCCAATGCGCTGATTTTCAGCATTTTCTCCGTTCCCTCTTCCGGGTTCGGGATGACATAGTGCTGTACCACGCCAGTCATTCTGTTTGCCGCTTCCATACCTGCTTCTACAGCCGCTGTTACATCTGTAACACTGCCTCTGAACTTGATGCAGACAAGGAGCGGAACCGGCAGGCTGTCAGCATTGGCTGGTTTATTCTTATCGAATACCTCCAGGCGGACATTGGCAGCCTTGCATCCGGCATCGCCTGCTACAAAGGCTGTGGTCAGCCCAAATACCTCTAAAATTCCTACAGCTTCTGCCATTTTATTTCTCCTTTAGTTGTCAGGAAATTATTTATTAATTACAGCAATCTTAAGTCCTGTCATAGCAAGATTTGTCTGAAGTGCTTCATTAATCTGCTCTAACGGGAATTTATCTGTGATCAGTTCTGCCATTGGAAGACCGATTCCTTTTGCTCTCTTTAAGAAATCAAATGTTGTAACGTAGTCTCTTAAGGTATATACCCATGAACCTACTGTTGTGATTTCTTTGGAGCAGATATCGAAGTGCGGGTTGATTGTAGCGTCTCCACCGTTGATGAAGAAACCTAACTCGCAAAGTCCGCCGCCGTTGCGGATGAATTTGTAGATATTTGCATGAGCAACAGGTGAACCTGTACACTGAAATGCAAAGTCTGCAAGATGTCCGCCAAATGCAGCTTCTACAGCGCCTGCAAGCGCTTCAATTCCCTGATGGTCTTTGAAGTTTACAGTCTGTGTAGCGCCCATTCTCTTAGCGAATTCAAGACGTTTCTCTTCTCCGTCTACTGCGCAGATATTCTCGATACCCATAGTACGGAGAACTGCGATACAGATCAGACCGATTGGTCCGCATCCCTGTACAACTACTCTGCTGTTGAAACGAAGAATGTTTGTGGATTTCGCTCTCTCAACTGCATGTACAAGAACTGCACATGGCTCGATGAGGATACGGGACTCCAGATCAAGGTCACTTACGTTAAAGAATGTGGAGCCGAAGCTTCCGCCTCTGATAAAGATGTAATCGGAAAACCATCCGTTAAGATGAATGTCATCGTCAGGAAGCAGTCCGTATACGTCAGCGCCGCCTACGTTCTTTTTGTTCAGATCGTACATTGTGATTTCCGGATCATCTTTGAAAATCATACATGTAACAACCTTATCACCGACTTTAACAGGTTTGCCTGCTGTATCTACTTTTACATTTTTACCCATTGCAACGATCTCGCCTGTACCTTCATGTCCGAGAGCTACAGGGATCAGACCAAATGGATCTCTCTTAAATTCGTGAGCATCTGTACCGCAAACGCCACAGCCTTCCACTTTAACAAGAATATCGTCGTCTCCAAGAGGAGGAATCGGGTATTCTTTTAATTCAAAGTGTTCTTTCTCTGTAAGCATTGCTACTCTGGCTGTCTTCGGGATTCCTGTGGATGCTGCCGGTGCTGCTGGAGCTGCTGCCGGTGCATTTCCGGTCATGCCGGAGAGAACCTGTTTAACGATTTCTTCTATATTAATATTGTTCATATCCATGTTCTTTCTCTCCTTTTACTTAGCGAATGCAAAGGCTGTCAGACATTACGCAGCGTCTTCTCTTGGTGAATGTGCTTGCGCTTGTAAGACCCTCTCCTGTACGACTTGCGATTGTGAAAGTACAGTATCCCTCTCCACCGAATCCGAGCGCTGCATAAGAAGGTGCATTTTTCACAAGGATTGCTGTGTCGATTGCTTTCGCATATTTCGTGATATTATCAATATTCTTGGAATGAATATGTGCGGAGTGGCGATTGCCGTGCTCAAGCCATACAGCCTGCTCTACAGCGTCATCGAAATCTTTCGCTCTTACCACACCGAGAATCGGCATCATAAGCTCTGTAGAAATAAGCGGATGCTCCTTCGGTCCCTCGAATACGATACAGCGGATATTAGCCGGAACATCAACTCCAATCATGGAGAGAAGAGTTCTTGCATCACGTCCTACACATTTACGGTTCAGTTTACCGCCTGCCAGAACAACATCAACAAGTTTCTGCTGTTCTTCTTCAGAAGCAAGGTAGCAGTCGTTCTCTGTTACCAGATAGTGCATCAGTTCATCTACAATAGAAGTAACTGCAACGATTTCCTTCTCTGCGATACATGGAAGGTTGTTGTCGAATGTACATCCGTTTACGATGTCCTGAGCTGCTTTACGGATATCTGCTGTCTCATCTACAAGTGCAGGAGGATTACCTGCGCCTGCGCCGATTCCGCGCTTTCCGGAAGAAAGAACTGCGGTAACTACGCCAGGGCCGCCTGTTGCAGCGATCAGCGGAATATCTTTATGTTTCATCATAATATCACTTGTTTCAAGTGTCGGCTTCTCAACAGTTACTGCGATGTTATCCGGACCGCCGGCTTCAAGAGAAGCTTCGTTAACCAGATTGATCGCATAGATGGAAGTCTTGATAGCTGCCGGATGCGGATTGAATACAACTGTATTTCCGCCTGCCAGCATACCCATTGTATTACATAAAACAGTTTCACTTGGGTTTGTACATGGTGTGATCGCACCAATAACGCCAAATGGTCCCATTTCGATCAGGGTCAGTCCTCTGTCCCCTGACCATGCGGTTGTTGTAATATCCTCTGTACCAGGTGTCTTGTCTGCTACAAGATGGTGTTTCAGGATCTTATCTCCCACATTTCCCATTCCTGTCTCATCAACGCCCATACGTGCAAGGATTTCCGCATTTTCTCTGATTTTTTTGCGGATGCAGGTAATAATTTTTTCTCTCTGGTCCATGGACATTTTCTTAACGATGAGTTCTGCTTTTTTCGCAGCCTCAATCGCGTCGTTCATATCCTTGAAAACTCCATGTTTTCCGGACGGAGCTTCTGCAATCTGCATTTTTGCCATTACTGCCTGTACAATTTCCTGTACCATATTTTCATTTACTGGCATGAGATTGTCCTCCTAATAAATTAATTACCGGATTATTTAAGTCCTAACTGAGCCATTACCTGTTTTGTGATGTTTGCTACTAATTCAGCATCAGCTTCCTTCGGAGCATCCTCGCATCCTGTTGTATATGTGCAGCGGCTTCCGCAGTTGTGGCAGTTTAAGCCGTCTTTGTTTACACAGAGGTTTGCCGGATGTTTGCCCGGAAGACCCATTTTTCTTCTGATTTCGTATAATTTCTCAATCTGCTCTTTGTCAAATTCCTTAGGTCCGCCGAGAACTTTGGATTTGTAAAGAAGTTCTGCGTAGAACTCAAGGGATTCCATCTTCATGTATGCAGCCATAAGGTCTGTAGACCATGTTAATGCGCCGTGGTTCTCAAGAAGAACTGCATCAAAGTATGGAAGGTATTTCTCAAGGTTGTCCGGAATTTCCACTGTAGATGGTGTACCATACTCAGCGATCGGAACGCATCCAAGAGCGATAACTGCTTCAGGCATGATTGGAGCGGAAAGCGGAATACCTGCAATTGCAAAGCTTGTTGCATATGTAGGATGAGCATGTACTACTGCGCCTACATCCGGTCTCTTCTCATATACTCTCATGTGCATCTTGATTTCAGAAGATGGACGGAATCCCGGGTTAGCCTGGATTACATTACCTTTCGCATCTACTTTACAGATGAACTCTGGTGTCATAAAACCTTTAGATACACCTGTTGGTGTGCAAAGGAATTCATTGTCGCTGATTTTAACAGAGATATTTCCGTCATTTGCAGCTACCATGTTACGGTTGTAGATTCTTCTTCCTACTTCACAGATCATTTTTTTGATTTCGTACTCGTTTACCATGCTTTCTTCCTCCTTAAGGCATTTGGTTTCGCAGCTTACAGCTTTTTTACGCAGATTTTGCTGAAAAGCCGCATTTTTTCTGACTTTCTGCGCTACTGTTCTTATTCTACTATATCTCACAGAAAAAGTCAAGTGTAACCCGTTGTTTTATGTTGTTTTTGTGTGGTTTTATATGTTGTTTTTTTTGGGTTTCAAGTGATTCAGCCACCTATCTGACAGTCAAGTCCACATACTGCGTGAACTGCCTTTTTCAGTGTAGCCATATGTTCCGGAGACGGAGGTTCAATTCCATCCATCAGGTACTTTCTTCCCAATCCGTCATACTTGTCCTGTCCAAGTCTGTGATACGGAAGAAGGTGTATCTTTTCGACACCCGGAAGCGTTGCCGCAAAACGGGCAATATCCTGAATTTCCTCAACCGTGTCATTGAAAGTCGGAATCACCGGAACGCGGATAACCAGCTTCGTCATTTTGGAGAGCGCCACTTTACGGGCGTTTTCCATCATAAGCTCGTTGGATTTCCCTGTAAATTCTTTATGCTTCGCCGGATTCGTGTGCTTGATGTCCATCAGATAGAGATCAAGATACGGCAGAATCATCTCTATGGTCTCCCATGGCGCACATGCCATACTCTCGATTGCGGTATTGATACCTCTTTCCTTTGCCGCGCGCAGAAGATCTCTGGCGAATTCCGGCTGACAAAGGCATTCTCCGCCGGAAAGCGTCATGCCTCCGCCTGAGCGGTAATAATACGGTCTGTCACATTCTACCTCTTCAATCATCTCGCGAACCGTCACATCGCGCCCCATCACCTTATCTTCTCCCAGAACCTTCATCGTCTGGATCTTATATTCCTGGGATTCCGGATTGCAGCACCAGCGGCAGCGAAGAACGCAGCCTTTTAAAAATACAATGGTGCGGATTCCCGGCCCGTCATGGATAGAATACCTCTGGACATCGAATACCCTTCCCGTCCTTTCCAAATAATCCATGCCTGCCCCTTTCCCAGCCAAAGGCTGTTTTTCCATTTCAGAGTGTGTTCACACACATATCAGAATCCCTGCTCTGTACGGCGGATGATATCATCCTGCAAAGAACGGGAAAGTGTTGTAAACAGTGCGCTGTAACCAGCCACACGTACAACCAGATGTTTATATTTCTCCGGATGCTTCTGCGCATCCAGCAGTGTATCCCTGTCAACTACATTGAACTGCATATGCATTCCCTTCTGATCGAAGTAGGAACGGATAAGAGCCACGAATTTTTCAAGTCCCTCTCTTCCTGACAAAGCGGAAGGATGGAATTTCTGGTTAAACAGTGTTCCATTGGATACAATAAAGTGATCCAGTCTGGAAACAGATGTAGCTGCTGCGGTCGGACCTTTCACATCCTTACCTGCGGACGGGGAAACTCCGTCTGCTACAGGGGTATGCGCATATCGTCCGTCAGGTGTCGCTCCTGTCTGTCCGCCCAGCGGAACATTGGCTGATACCGGATATAAACCAGCCTGATACATACCGCCTCTCGGATTTTTATAATTCTGAAGCGGTTTCGTATAAGTGTACGCCACATCTCTTGCGAAGTAATCGACCTCAGGAATATCATTTCCAAATTTCGGGACTTCTTCGATCAGATTATGGATTTCTTCAAATCTCGCCACTTTCGCAGGCTCCGGTTTCATTCCTACAAGGTTGGATATCATAGCTGCAGCCGCCTGCGCGTCTACTGTCTGACCTGCCTTGTGCATTTCTCTGAGCACTGTTTCCGCAACATCCGCTGCAGACTGTGCGTCAAGACCCTTTCCATAATTCCATGCCAGAGCTTCTTTCAATTCTGCCATGGTAAACTTCTTCTCTTCATACACAAGCCTGCGTACTGCGAAAAGAGCGTCTGCCATATTTGCAATACCGAAGCCCTGAGGGCCTGTGAAATTATAAACAGCTCCGCCTTCCTGTACAGACTTGCCGGCTTTCATACAGTCGTCTACCATACAGGATAAGAATGGAAGCGGACATCGCTCTGCATGAGCAACGTCTATGGCATTATCTGCATTTACAAGGAGTGAAATGCAGTATTCCATCTGTTTCTTATAGGCATCATAGAACTCGTCAAATGTAGCCATATCGGTCACATCTCCTGTCTGAACGCCTACCTGAACTCCTCTGTCCATTCCATTTGAAAAAACAAGTTCGAGAGGGCGGCACATATTAAAGAATGCCGCGTCATGCCATCCGTCTGTTTTACCTGCTTTCTGAGGCTCTACACATCCGATAATATTGTACTCTCTGGCATCCGCAAGGCTTAAGCCGCGATTCTGAAGAGCCGGGATAATCACCTCATCGTTGTAATATGCAGGAAGACCGATTCCTGTTCTTGTCAGCTCTGCTGCCTTGATCAGAAATTCATGCGGCGTTCCGTTCCATACTCTTACGGATAAAGACGGCTGCGGAAGATGTACATGCATAGATGCCTGAATGCTCATAAAGGACAAATCATTTGTCACATCATTTCCATCCTTGTCCTGACCGCCTGCAATCAGGTTCTGGAAAAGACTGTAGCCTGCGAAGCCCTCTGCAGATGCAGCGTCACGGCACTTATTCAGGTCGTTTAATTTCACCCAGATACAGTCCATCAGTTCCTGCGCGTACTCCCGGCTGATATTTCCGTTATCCATATCCTTCTTATAATAAGGATACATATACTGGTCAAATCGTCCCGGAGAAATGGAATGTCCGCTGCTCTCCAACTGAATCAACTGCTGTACAAACCAGAAAGACTGGCAGGCTTCATAAAATCCTGTCGCGCCTTTGGCAGGTACGCGGCTGCAGTTTCTTGCAATAACCAAAAGCTCCTGTTTACGCGCCTGATCCTGACATCTGTCTGCCATCTCAAGGGCGAGCTCTGCATAGCGCTGCGCATACTCAATAACTGCCTGACAGCTCAAAATTACTGCATTGAGGAAATGGGATTTCTTCGCATAATTCTCATCTCCTACTTTACAGCCATCAAGCTCCTTCTGCGCTTTCGCAATGATTCCCTCATAACCGATTTCCAGCACCTCTTCATATTTAACGGTCACATGACCTACGCCATTGTAAAAATAATTTCCCGGCGTAAAAATATTGTGGTCGATAGCTGTAATCGCTTCCGGAGCCATGTATGCAGTCGCAAGTTCACTGGTAGTTTTGCCCTTCCAGTATTTATGTACCCTTCTTAAATCCTCCTTCGTCTCTTCAGCAATGTAGAACGGGTCTGCGCTTCGTGTCTCCACAGTGTCAAGCTCATCCTCCAGCCACTGAAACGAATACTCCGGATAGGTCTGGCATCCTCTCGGAGCAAGGGTACTGCTGCCTACAATCAGTTCCTCGTCACGGATAATAATCGGAATGTTGCGCAAAATGTGCGCGAAAGCCTTCGCCCTGCGGGTAATGATCGGCTCTCCTTCCGTCTCCATGTAAGACTCTGTGATGAGTTTGGCTCTGGCAGATTCAATGACAGGCATTTTCTCATACAGATGATCTACCAGTCTCGTTATTCTGGGACTTTTGGGAATATCTGACGTCTGAAACTTCTCCATAATTCTCCTTTCCCATAATGGGCAGATATATACAAAAATGCCCTATTATGTCATTTTATGGTTCATAGATTTCATTATACCTTAGCAAGCTCTTAATGTCAACAAAAACAACACCTTTCATCTTTTTATTATGTGGTTTTTTGCGCAGTATTGATGTGGGATTTGTTTGTTTTCATCCCAACCCCCTCTTTCTCTATTGACAATCGTTTTTTCCTCTGTCATACTTATTATAATTACCTTTCCGGTACAAATTTTACATTGAAAGGAGTTGACATAAATGTATCTTTCAGATATGCACACCCATTCCATTGCAAGCGGTCACGGAACCTCCTGTACCATCTCCGAAATGGCAAAAACAGCCTCAAAGAAAGGTCTGAAGCTTCTCGGAATCACAGACCACGGTCCGGCAACTCTGGCAGCCGGTACTCCCTCTTATTTCCGCAGCCTGCACTTTTCTCCCAGAAAACGCTTCGGGGTTGAGGTTTTTTATGGAATTGAGCTTAATATTCTGAATCAGGACGGACACGTTGACCTTGAAGAAGAGCTTCTTCAGGATTTGGATTATGCTATTGCCAGTATGCATACGCGCAATTTCAGACCCGGAACAAAGGAAGAAAATACAAGAGCATTTCTCAATGTAATGAAAAATCCTCACGTAAAAATACTAGGTCACTGCGATAATCCCGCTTACCCTGTAGATTACGACGCTCTGGCAAAAGCGGCAAAGGAGAATCATGTAATCTTCGAAATCAACGAAGCCTCTCTTGAACCGGACAGCTACAGAGGGGATACCCGTGCAAACTGCCTCTCCATCCTGCGCTGCTGCGCCAGATATCAGATTCCCGTGCTTCTCTCCAGCGACAGCCACGGAAAAGAACACATCGGCGATTTTACATACAGTGCAGATTTCATCCATCAGGCAATGTTTCCCGAGTCCCTGATTCTGAATAATCAGATTCCGCGGCTGAAAGTATTTTTGACAACTCACGAATAGCCTTTGGCTTTTCATTTTCAAAACACACATAATCTGTCGGTAGTGTCAAGTGAGTTATGAAAAACTGAGTGAAAAGAAAAAGGCTCAGATGA
>CATXEA010000010.1 GCA_958367245.1 uncultured Blautia sp. | reverse complement strand
TGTCACGACGGTATACGTTCGCACGTGGGTTGTCCCAGGAACGGAATACGGCTTTAACTGCGCCCATGAGCTGTTCCTTAGGATCAGATGGGAAGTCTTCGCCGATTTTTTCTTTGTATTCTGCTTTAAACTGGTTAGCAAGTGTTTCAAGGTCTTCTGCAGTAAGTTCAACGTCCTGCTTAACACCTTTTTCTTCTTTCATCTTGTCGATGAGCTCTTCGAAGTATTTTTTACCAACTTCCATAACTACGTCAGAGTACATCTGGATGAATCTTCTGTAGCAGTCCCATGCCCAACGAGCATTACCGGATTTTTCTGCTAATGTATGAACAACTTCTTCGTTAAGACCAAGGTTAAGGATAGTGTCCATCATACCAGGCATGGATGCTCTAGCACCGGAACGAACGGAAACGAGCAGAGGATTTTCTTTGTCACCGAATTTCTTTCCGGTAACTCCTTCCATTTTGGTAATTGCTTCCATGATCTGAGCCATGATTTCATCGTTGATCTTTCTTCCGTCCTCATAGTACTGAGTACAAGCTTCAGTTGTGATTGTGAAGCCCTGCGGTACAGGAAGACCAAGGTTTGTCATCTCAGCAAGGTTAGCGCCTTTACCACCCAGAAGATTTCTCATTGTAGCGTCACCTTCTGTGAACATGTAAACCCATTTTGCCATTTTACATTTTCCTCCTAAATTATTGTTCTTTTAAAACACAAAATATGTTTTCTATACGCACATAATCATTTTATAGATTTTAATGTCATTAGTCAAGGTCATTCTGTCAAAAAGGTGAAAAACTTTTGTAATTTTGTACAAAATTTTTCTTTACACCTTGATTAAGTCACATTTTCGCATTTGTTTCACAAAAAAAATCCCCCATACCGACAAAAAAAATCAGCACGGGAGATTTTGTTAACATTTTTATGCTTATCTTCTCTTTTTACCAGGGTTGAGCACCAGATGTCTCGGAAGACCATTTACCATGATCGGCTGGTAGTCGCCCTGAATCAGTGGTTTCACATAATCTACGAAATCTTCTGTTACGTAAGTTGCGTCTCTGTTCATCCAGTTTCTCGGAACAAGCTTCTCTTCGTTTGCAATACGGTGTACATCGTAGATACCTGTCTTAGACATGTATGGGTCATCGGATACACGGTCGATTACAACCATCTTGCCTGTGTCTCCTTCGTCAGCAGCCTTCACTGCAGCGCCGCCAACCATGAACGCTTCCTCTATATCTGTTCTGGAAGCCATGTGGGATGCGCATCTCTGTAAGGTGGAAAGCTCAACGGCTCTTGTTTTACATCCGCACTCTGCTGCCAGGAAGTTCGCAAGGTAGGTTGCTGTACCCTGAAGCTGTTTGTGTCCGAATGCGTCTACATAATCGCCTGTATTTCCAAGTTCACATACATATCTGCCGTCTGCAAGTTTGATTCCTTCAGATACTGCGATTACTACGGATGCTTTTTTGGAAAGAAGGTCTTTTACTTTTACAAGGAATTTGTCAATATCGAATGCCACTTCCGGAAGGTAGATGAGATCCGGTCCGTCGCAGTCTTCTGTTTTCGCAAGCGCTGCAGCCCCTGTAAGCCATCCTGCGTTACGTCCCATAATTTCCATGATGGTAATCATATTTTTCTTATATGTAAGGCCTTCTGCGTCACGGATTACTTCTTTTGTGGATGCTGCAATATATTTGGCAGCGCTTCCGAATCCCGGCGTATGGTCTGTTAATGCCAGGTCGTTATCAATGGTCTTCGGACAGCCGATGAATTTCTGAGTCTGTCCTGTAAGAATCGCGTAGTCGGATAATTTCTTGATTGTATCCATGGAATCGTTTCCGCCAATGTAAATCAGCGTGTCGATATCCAGTTTCTTTAAGATTTCAAAAAGTTTCTCATAAATCTCTCTGTTCTCATGGATTTCCGGTAATTTATAACGGCAGGAACCTAAAAATGCAGATGGAGTTCTCTTTAAGAGCTCGATATCCAGTTCAGAATGAATCTGTGTAGATAAGTCGATATACTGCTCATCCAGTAAACCCTGGATTCCGTTTCTCATTCCGTATACTTTATCAAAGCCTCTCTCGATAGCGTTCTTATATACGCCTGCAAGACTTGAGTTGATTACTGCGGTAGGTCCGCCGGACTGTCCTACGATGATATTTCTCTTTTTAGCCATTCAATTGTCCTCCTAACTTTTCGCATCATGTCTCTCTTTTCGCTGATGCTTGCCTCATTGGGGTAAATTGTACCAAAAAAAGGCATTCAAGTCAACGCTTAATTGTTATTTTGCACATATCTTCTAAAAAAACTGGCAAAAAATTGTCGAATATGCTATAGTATCATATGGAAAAAGCAGACTTATCTGCCGAATCTGACCAACAACGGTCTGTATACTATATTGTGAGGAGGATTTATTCATGACACATATCATAGAAAACGAGTTTCTTCAGGTCTCCGTGAACGATCACGGCGCTGAATTGTGCAGTATTTTTGACAAAGAAAAAAAGAGAGAAATCATCTGGCAGGCAGATCCGGCATTCTGGAAACGCCATGCTCCGGTTCTTTTCCCAAATGTAGGACGTCATTATCTGGATCATTTCCGCACTCTCGGCAGGGAATTTCCTTCCAAACAGCACGGTTTTGCCCGGGACAGTGAGTTTGTCTGTACTTGCAGGACCGAAGATTCTGTCACTCATGTTCTGAAATCTTCTGCAGAAACTCTGGAAAAATATCCTTATGAGTTCCAGTTGGAGATTACTCATACTTTGAAAGAACGTACTGTAACTGTTTCCTGGAAGGTAACCAATCCGGGCGAAGAAACCATGTATTTTACAATCGGCGGCCATCCTGCTTTCAATGTTCCGGCTGACGGACAGGGCAAACAGAGCGAGTATCTTCTTTCTTTTGAGGGAAAGGATTCTCTGACTTATTATCTGGTCGATCTCAATCACGGCACTGCCAAACCGGATGAACCGCATACTCTTTCTCTTACAGACGGCTACTGCAGAATTGACGAGCATATGTTTGATAAGGACGCTCTTGTGGTTGACGGTCAGATTGAGAAGGCTTCTATTCTTTTTCCTGACGGTACGCCATATGTGTCTCTTACCTGTAAGGGATTCCCGAACTTCGGAATCTGGTCTGTTCCGGGCGCGCCTTTCGTTTGTCTGGAGCCCTGGATGGGCCGGTGCGACGACTGCGGCTTCGAGGGGACTCTGGCTGAGAAAGAGAATATTAATGTGCTGAAAAGCAAAGAAGAGTTTCACAAAGAATATTTTATCGAAGTCTGCTAAGCCGGCTCTCACATTTGATTTCACTGACAGCTCCCTTGCGCGGAAGGGGCAGCTTAGAACTTACTATTTTATATTTCAGGAGGACTTTCATGACTAGAGAACAATTTCAGACACTGACACAGAAGATTCTTCTCCTTGACGGAGCAACAGGTTCTAATCTTATGGCTGCGGGTATGCCGCGGGGGATTTGCACGGAGAAATGGATTCTGGAGAATAAGGATATTTTCCTTAACCTTCAGCGCTCTTACGTTCGTGCGGGCAGCCGCGCTGTTTACGCTCCTACTTTCGGCGGCAATCGTTTCAGCCTTCGCCTTCACAATTTAGAGGGACAGATTCGTGAATTGAATCACTCTCTTGTCTCCCTTTCCAGAGAGGCTGTGGGGTCGGATATTCTGGTGGCAGGCGATATTACGACGACAGGAAGAATGATGGCGCCTGCAGGAGATTTGACTTATGAGGATGCCTTTGAGGTTTACTGCGAGCAGATTCAGCTTCTGGAAGAGGCCGGTGTGGATTTTATTGCAGCGGAAACTATGATTAATATTGAGGAAACTCTGGCTGCCCTTGACGCTGCCAATTCCGTCTGCTCTCTTCCTGTTCTTTGTACCATGACGGTGGAGGCTGACGGAAGTATTTTCAGCGGCGGAAATGCGGTGGAGGCTGCCGTTGCTCTGGAAAGCGCAGGCGCTGCTGCAGTTGGCGTCAACTGTTCCGTTGGTCCGGATCAGCTTGTTTCTGTAATCCGCAATATTAAAGAAAATGTTTCAATTCCTGTTGTTGCCAAGCCAAATGCAGGTATGCCCCTTATTGATGAACTGGGCAATGCGCAGTACAGTATGTCTGCCAAAGAATTTGCGAAGCATATGAAGGTTCTGGTGGAGAACGGCGCCTCTGTTATCGGCGGCTGCTGCGGAACAACGCCGGAATATATTGAGGAGACTGCGAAGCTATTGGCACTTTAATCATTTCTCATCTTATCTAAAAGTGCCATCACTGTACATTATTTCAAAATGTAGTACAGAGATGGCACTTATTCTTTATTTATTTTCTTCATTAATCATTGCAGCAATATTCATAGCAGGCAGCACAACGGGCTCCATTCCCGGCTGGGTTGTTACTATGGAAATATAGCTCCTTATATACGGAAACATGATCGCTATCATATTTTTCTTTAAAATATCCACATTTTGCTGTTGCGTAACAAAAATCGCTCTTCCCTTCACCCTGATAAAAACCTTTTCTTCCTCGTCAGACACTATTGTAACCAGAAACACCTCGAAAACATCTTCTGTAAGTATGCGCATACTGTGTTCAACTTCAACATTCAGTTCTAACTCGCCTAAATCCCCATCTTTTTTTCTGAAAGTACTCTCCGTAATTTCCATTTTCTCCAACACAAGAGAGCTTTCATATTTAGCCTTCACTTTCATACATTTCTCCTAACATGCCTCTGCATAATCTTCCAATAAAGAAAACTCACACATCATAGTTTCTGTATTAATTCTATTACCGAAATATTCAAAATATGGTTGATGAAATTCAAAAGCACGGACTACATCTTCGTCTGTAATCTCGTGAACACTCAAGCCATTTTTTATTACCGGGGCATCATTTATCTCACTCAGTTCAACATCATATTTTTCGCATAGCAAAAGAAATAAGTCCTTATCAAACATCATATCACCTCTTCCTGCTCATTATATATCAATTTCGTTGATTTGATACACTCTTTTTGGGATACACAAATTTGTCTTTCTTTAAATTTAATTCCAATTATATCCATTATTTTTTGTTGATTTTCTCTTTCAGCGGGACTTCTTTTACACGTATAGCCCGCACAAGTTTTTTGAAACGTTCCTATGATTACGGATATCCCCTTGCGTATCTTATAATAATCGAAAAAAACAGCACGCATCTTCCCGTCATCAAATATTGGCATTTGTCCAGAACACTGCTCCTTTATTTCCTGAAGAGTTTGTAAGGTTTCTGTCATAAAATAATCCAACTGTTTATTATCATCCAAATCCAATACTTCTTTATCTGACGCTTCTATATCAGCTTCAAAAATTATGCCTCCACAGCTCTTATTTTGCAAAGATATCGTCGATGCCCACCATAATGCTTTTTCATAATCGTCAAAAAAATATACTCCCTGTCCCAGCCAATGATCTGTACGATAACTACATTTGTCAGGATCCAAACCGTTTTTCTCTATATCTTCCCGATGCCTTAAACAGGTTCCATGATATCCTATCTCTTTCATTTTTTCACTCTTATTCCAGATGCTTAAGCCACTATGCAAAATCACATCCTATAAACCAACCACATTTTAATATTTACATTCAAAATATATATTTATCGTAGCATATCCTACTTCAGAATACAACCTTCATCTTTTTTATTTCACTTTTATTGCCTTCTCCGGGCACATTTCCTGACAGCAGAAACAGCGGATGCATTTCCTGTAGTCGTATACAGGAGGCTTGTCCCGACCTTTTTGGAAGTCTACGGCTTTTTCGGGAACAGGGCAACTTTTGACACAGATGCCGCACCGGATACAGCGCGCCTCATCAATGTAGGGCTTCTTCTGAAATAACTTCAGAGCCCCTGCCATCTTAGTCCAGATGTTGTGACGCACTTCTGTCCGGTCAACATTGAAAGAAGGGTTTCCGTATCTGCTTACCGCCTCAGTCATGGATATTTCCCCTTCCGGTGTCAGAAGCTCGATTTCCTCTTCTTTCCATGTGCCAAGTCCCATCTTCTCGCCGTGATAATTGGTAGGTACCATATCCGGCTTCAAATGCACAAGACGGCAGAATATGCTGTCAAGGGCAACCGGGTCTTTCGAGACAAGCATCACCTTCATAGGGGTCGGGTCGCCGGAACCCGGACCGTTCCCCTCCATTGCCACGATTCCATCCATCACATACAGTCTGGGCGCAACATACTTATTGAGGTCTACCAGCATCCGTGCAAAGCTGTCTGCGCTGGGATACAGGGTATGGCCCTTTGCCTTGTGAAGCCCGTAAATAAAGCCGTAGCTGTTCTTCACAGCCCCTGTCACACGTTCCAGAGCGTGAGTCTTCATCTTACACAGAGAAATCACACAGTCCGCCTCAAGAAGCTCTTTCGGAATCACAAATTCCTTTGCCTGCACTCCCTGGGGATAATCTACAGAAATCCCCTGCGAATAATCAATGGCGGGAATCTTATATTTCTCAAGATATGCGTCCATTCCCGTCCCTTTGATGACAGCCTTCGTGGTACCGTGGCCGCAGGAATCTGCAAGCACAAGGTTTTCATAGCCTTCTTCCCTGAGAATCCGGGCAAAAGCCCCCACAACCACAGGATGGGTAATAACCGCCTTTTCCACCTCTGCTCTTTTCAGAAGATTGGGTTTCAGAAGAATTTTTTCTTCTTTCTTTATCAGGCTTTCTGTACCCCCAAGAAGCTCCAGAGCTTTTTTCAGCAGCGTATATATTTTTTCTTCCTCATACTCCTCACAGGGGAGAAGAATCACTTTACTTTTCATTTCATTCTCCTAATGTCTCAAATCCGTACAGCGGACTGCCTTTCGCACCGGCAGGATGCTGGCAGGCACTACGGACAGCCCGTCCACTCCCATCTGAAGAAACGTCTTCGTCAGATGAGTATCTGCTGCCAGCTCACCGCAGATATAGACAGGACAGCCTTCCTGATGCCCTGCGTCCACTACCATCTTAATCATTTTCATTACTGCCGGATGATGGTCGTTATATTTGCTTCGAAGAAGAGGATTCTGTCTGTCCATAGCAAGTGTATACTGGGTCAGGTCATTTGTGCCGAGACTCAGGAAATCCACTCTTTTCGCCAGTTCCCGGCTGAGCATTACAGCAGCGGGCGTCTCCACCATAATCCCCGTCTTAATATCCTTGTAAGGGATATTTTTCTCTTTCAGCCCCTCTTTCACTTCTGCAATCAGGCTTTCAATTTCATCCACTTCCTCCTCTGAGGAAATCATCGGGTACATGATTGCCAGATTTCCGTAAGCGCTCGCCCGGAAAATCGCCCGAAGCTGTGCTTTAAACATTTTTTTACGGTCAAGGCAGAGACGGATCCCCCTGTTTCCCATAATCGGATTGGCTTCGCTGGGAATGTCCAGATATTCCGCCTGCTTGTCTGCTCCAAGGTCTGCCGTGCGGATAACCGCCATATGGTCTCCCATTGTCTCGGCAATCTTGCGGTAAGCAAGGAAAAGTTCGTTTTCCCTTGGATAATTCTCCCGACCAAGGTACTGGAATTCGCTTCTTAAAAGTCCGATTCCAGCAGCGCTGTAATAAAGAACACTGCTCAAATCGTCCATATTTCCGATATTCGCATAAATATTTACTTTTTTGCCGTCGCGGGTCACGTCCGGCATACTGCGAAGCTCAAGAAGCTCTTCTCTCTCCTTTAAATCCGCATGTCTGCGAACCTCATATTCTCTGAGGAGCTCCTCGTCAGGGTCAATGTAAAAAGTGCCGCTGTAGCCGTCTATGATGGCATACTCCCCTTCCCAGTCCATATCTGTCTCAATCCCCACCAGCATAGGCAGATTCATGCTTTTTGCCATAATAGAGGCGTGAGAAATATCCGAACCCTGATGGGTGACGATTCCGAGAAGCTTCTCTTTATCCATCTCCATCAGCTCAGTGGGAAAAATATTCTCTGTGACAAGAATAACCGGTTCGTCTCCCAGATCAATCTTCGGAGAAATCCCCCCCAGCGCTCCGATCAGACGGTCTGAGAGAAGACGAATCCCTGCGATCCGCTCTTTGATCACCTCTTCCTCCAGATTCCGGAAGGTCGATGTGATTTCATCCCTTGTCGTCATAACCGCATATGCGGCATTGACTTTTTCATTCTGAATGATGCTTTCTATGGCTTTTTTGAAGCTTTTGCTGTTCAGAATCTTTTTCTGAGTGAGAAAAACGTCTGCTTCCGCTCCTGCTGAAGCTGCATACTCTTTATAACGGGCATCCAATTCCTCTTCCACCTTCAGACAGGCTTCTCCAAAAATTTCCAGCTCTGTTTTTACATTATTTACCACGTACTGACGTATGCGGTGTTCATTTCTCTGATAATACAGTATTCTGCCGATGGCGATTCCGGAGAAGGCTCCGGAACCATTATAAATTTCCATCCTTTGTCCCCCTTGTTATTACAGCCAAATCCTGCTTCGGATTTGGCTGTTTGTTTTTTCGTATGTAGTTTCGCTGTCAAATATCAATCGCAGGCTGCCTTAAATTCTGTCCAGTTCTTATTATACTGTTCTTCGGCTTCCTGACTTACATTCTGCACGATTTCTCCTTTTGTCACATCGTCAGGAACTACGAGATTTTCATTTACGAATTCATCGGCTGCCTTGTTTGTGCTGTAATAACCGATGTAGTTGGTACACTGCGCGGCAATCTCCGGCTGCATCAGATAATCCAGGAAAGAATACGCCGCGTCTTTATTAGGCGCCTGACTTGGGATAAAAGCTCCCATGATTCCGAATCCAAGACCCTCCTCAGGGTATACCACTTTAAGGTCAGGGTTTTCTGCAAGGGCCGCAGTCACCTGAGAAGTATAAAGAAGGGCTACGCTTGCTTCTCCGTTTAAAAGCGCATTCTGTGTATTGTCATCCTGAATCATACGTACATTGGGAGCAAGCTCCTGAAGCTTCTTTCCGGTCTCCTTAATTACATCTACATCCTCTTCATTCATACTCTTTCCAAGGGAAAGCTGGGTAATGCCGTTGATTACGCGGTAATTCCCCACCAGCGCGATGCTGTCCTCCAGTGATTCATCCCAGAGGTCACTGTAGCCCTTGATATCAAGCTCAACCTGCTCCGGATCATATACGATAAGAGGAATTCCTGCTCCGTACGGTACTGTGTAGGCATCTTCCGGATCATAGAACTGTCCCTGATATAAAGGGTTGATATTTCCGATATTTTCCAGAGATTCCTTGTCAAGCTCCTGAGCAAGACCGTTGGCAATAACCGTTTCCAGAATATAGTCGTCTGCGATTACGAAGTCATAGTCTCCGCCCTTAGCCATAGAAAGCTTCTCCAGCATCGTCTCATCTGTATCAAAATTGGAATAGATTACCTTAACTCCTGTCTCTTCCTCAAATCCGTCGAGGACTTCCTGTGGAAACATTCCCTGCCAGGTAAAAAGTACCAGTTCCTTATCTTCTCCCGCGTCCCTGAAACCTGTCAGAACGCTTCCTGCAAGTGCAGCGCACATCAGCACTGCTGCCGCTCTTTTCATCTTCATTGCAAAACTCCTTTCTGCAAAACCATGATGTCGTCAGTTACTTTGCTTTTACCTTTGTCCAGAGCTCCGCAAACAACTGCTTGATCTGCGGTTTCTGGTAGGCAAAGATCTCGCTGTTTGGATTATCCGTTTCCGGTATGTAGGAGCTGATTCCCGCATAATCTCCGTCACGCATCGTCTCAAAAGCGCTCTTTACAGTAGAAGTATACCCTACTTCTTCCGTATTGGAAAGAGCAGATTTCTCACTTATCATAAAATTAATAAATTCATGGGCAAGTTCTGTCTCACTGCAGTCCTTTGTAATGACCATAGCATCGTACCACAGGTTGGTTCCCTCCTCAGGCGTATAGTACGCAAGATTCGGATTTTCGCTGATAATGTAGGACGCGTCTCCGGAATAAACCACTGCCAGAGCCTTGTTTCCGGAAATCATATTGTCGATTACGTCGTCGCCTGCATAAATCGGCTCCATGCTGTCTCTTTGATGAATCAGCCACTGGTACGCCTCCTCGATTTCCTTCTCGCTGGTAGTATTCATGGAATAGCCCAGAGCCTTCAAAGCAATCATAAAGGAATCCCTCTCGGAATCGTACATATAAAGATTTCCCTTATATTTCGGATTTGCCAGAAGATTCCAGCCATCCTTTAAGTCAGCCTCGTCAACTACTGTCTTATCATACAGAATTCCCACTGTTCCGTAAAAATATGGACAGGAGTAACGGTTTCCGGGGTCATAGCTTTTATTTACAACATCCTTCATAAGATTCTTCTTATTCGGAATCAGATCCCAGTCAATTCTCTGGAGATATTCTTCTTTAATCAGACGCTCGATCATATAATCTGACGGAACCAGAATATCATACGTCTCACCGCTGGAAAGCTTGGTGTACATCATCTCATTTGATTCAAAAGTTTCGTATACAACCGTACAGTCATATTCTTTTTCAAATTGTTCCAGCAGCTCAGGATCAATATACTCTCCTGCATTGTAAACCTTCAGCACATGTTTTCCCTGCGCTACATAGCCCCATTTCGCAAGTCCAAGAGCCACTGCTGCCACCAGAACCAGCGAAAGGACACGCCTTGTCTTTCTGTTGATTCTGCCTGTTGTAAACTTCTTTAATGCAGGCAGGAGATTGGACAGGGCAAGCACCAGTATAATGACAACTATTACAATGGTTGACAATGCGTTGATGGTCGGATTGATTCTCTTTGTCATGTTATAAACGACAATGGAAATATTTTTTACACCATTTCCTGAAACGAAGTAGGAAATAACGAAATCGTCAAAGGACATGGTGAACGCAAGAAGCGCACCTGCAAAAATACCCTCTTTGATCATCGGCACAATAACCTTCGTCAGCGCCTGATACGGCGTAGCGCCAAGGTCCATAGCCGCATTTGCCATATTCGGGTCAAGTCCCCTTACCTTCGGATACACGCTTGTGATTACATAAGGCGTACAAAAAGCAATATGCGCCAGAAGCATCGTCATATATCCCTTTCTGAAGCCCAGAGAGGAAAACAGCAGCATCAGACCGATGGCTGTCACAATCTCCGGATTCAGAATCGGAATATTGTTGATATTTAAAAGCAGTTCCTTTACCACCTTCTTTGACTTGGAAAGACCGATGGCTGTAATGGTTCCAAGCACTGTAGAAATAACGGTTGCAAGGATGGCAACAGTAACGGATACATAAACTGCCTTACTTACCTCTACATTCTTTAAAAGCTCGCCGTACCAGCGAAGGGAAAAACCCGTAAATCTGGTCAGTGATTTCGATGAATTAAAAGAAAAAATCATCGTTACCAGAATCGGCAGGTAAAAGAATGCAAGGCAAAGCAATACATAAAATCTTGAAAATATACTCTTTTTACTTTTCATCTTCCCCCTGCTCCTTATTCATCTTTGTCCATTTTTTTCATAAAGCTCATAAAAATCAGAATGAGCACCGCCAGTATCAGGGAAATGGCGCTTCCGAAGTTCCAGTCTCCCACAGAGATAAACTGAGATTCTATCAGGTTACCAATAAGCATATACTGTCCGCCGCCGAGAAGCTTCGGAATAACGAACGTAGAAATGGAAAGGAGGAATACCATCATAATTCCATTGAGGACACCCGGAATAGAAAGCTTCCAGATGACCCTTGTAAAGGTCTGAAGCTTATTTGCCCCCAGATCATACGCCGCCTCGATATAAGATTTATCCATCTTGCTTAAGGAAGTATGGATGGGAATAATCATAAACGGCATGAAGTTGCAGACCAGACCTACGATTACGGAAAAATCCGTATACATCATGGATACCGGAGAAATCCCCACAATCCCCAAAAGGTGATTGATGATGCCGTTATCGGATAAAAGATTCATCCATGCATAGGTACGGAGCAGCATATTGATCCACATGGGAATCGTCACAAGAAGAATCAGAAGATTCTGCGCCTTCTCCGAAAATTTGGAGATAATAAAGGCAAGGGGATAACCTGCAGCAAGACAGATCACCGTGGTGATGATACCCAGTTTAAAGGATTTCAAAATAACGCTTAAATAAGTTGCCTCCAGAAATTTCGCAAAGTTTTTCCAGGTAAAGGCAAGGGTCAGTACCTCATTTCCTTCCTCTGTAAAAGCATAGAGCGCAATCAGAATCAGCGGGATGACTATGATTACAAACGCCCATACAAGGTAAGGTTTGATCAGATGCTTGAACTGTTTCATCAGTAAGCGCCCATCCTGCACATTACATGGATGTCTTCCGGCCCGAATTTCAGTCCCACATTCCGTCCGACTTCCGCATAATCTGTTGTATGTACCATATAGGTACGAAGTTCTGTTTCTACCAGAATCTCATAATGCACCCCTTTAAAGGTGATATTTTTTACAACCCCTTTAATCTGTGCCTGATCCGGGTCAACAATATCCAAATCCTCCGGTCTTAATACAACCTCGATTTCTTCCATATCTTCGAAGCCCTTATCTACGCATTCGAAGCGGAATCCGTCAAATTCCACCAGATAGTCTTTTATCATTACACCGCCGATGATATTGGATTCTCCGATAAACTCCGCAACAAAGCGGTTTTCCGGCTCATTGTAAATATCGGTCGGGCTTCCAATCTGCTGAATCTCACCGTTATTCATAACTACGACAGTATCCGACATGGAAAGCGCCTCTTCCTGATCGTGTGTGACATAAATAAAGGTAATTCCGACTTCCTGCTGGATTTTTTTCAGTTCCACCTGCATCTGTTTACGGATTTTTGCATCCAGCGCGCCTAACGGTTCGTCAAGGAGAAGCACCTTCGGCTCATTGACAAGGGCGCGGGCAATGGCAACTCGCTGCTGCTGACCGCCTGAAAGAAGGGTGACATCTCTCTTTTCAAAGCCTTCCAGTCCCACCATTTTCAGCATACGCTCTACCTTCTGCGCCACAACAGTCTTGTCTACTTTTTTCAGATTCAGCCCGAAGCCAATGTTTTCCGCCACATTGAGATGAGGAAAAAGTGCATATTTCTGGAACACGGTGTTTACCTCTCTTTTATAAGGAGGCAGTTTGGAAATCTCAATTCCGTTAAAAAGCACCTCTCCGCCGCTCGGCTCTTCGAAGCCTGCGATAATACGCAGCGTGGTTGTTTTTCCACAGCCGCTTGGTCCCAGCAGTGTAAGGAATTCTTTTTCATATATATCAAGATTGATTCCCCTGAGAACCTGCTGGTCGTCAAAGTTCTTTGTCAGATTCTTAATTTCAATTAATTTATTCATCGTCTGTTCCTTTCCCTTTTATCTCCTTGTTTTATTCTCTATTTGTTTTTCCGCCGGGCAAAAATGCTCCGAAGCAGTAAAACCAACAGGGTCACAGCCAGCATAATCGTGCAGAGCGCATTGATTTCCGGCGTAACGCCTGTTTTTAACTGTGTATATACCTTAATCGGAAGAGTGGAAATTCTCGGTCCGTTTACAAAGATGCTGATTACCACGTCGTCCATAGACATGGCAAAAGCAAGCAGGGAACCGGAAATTACCGCAGGCATGATCAGAGGCAGCGTCACATCAAGAAACGCCCGAAAAGCCCCTGCGCCCAAATCCCGCGCCGCTTCTTCAAGAGACGGGTCCATTCCAACCAGCCGCGCCTTGACCTCCATCAGGATATACGGCACGCAAAACACCGTATGTCCGATAAGCAGGGTCAGCATTCCGAATGGCAGTCCCAGCATGTAAAAAAATGCCATAAGCACCATACCCAGTATAATCTCCGGTATCATTAAAGGAAGAATGGAAATATATTCCAGAGCTCCCTTTGTCCTCCAGTGGATTCTGGAAAGCCCCACTGCGCCGAAGGTTCCGATCACTGCGCTTATCCCGCAGCTTAATACCCCCAGCACAAGGCTGTTTCTTAAAGCCTCCAGCATATCGCTGTCTGCAAAGAGCTGCTGGTACCATTTCAGGGAAAATCCCGTAAACGATACCGGAAGCTTCGACTCATTAAAAGAGAACACAATTACCACAGCAATGGGAATGTACATCAGGAGAAAGATAACTCCCATATAAAATGCCGCAAATTTAGAATTCTTTTTCATCCGATTCCCTCCAGTTCCTTTGCATTTGTTATTTTCCGGTAAACCATAATAAGAATCGTTGTAAGCGCCATCATCACAACTGCCAGCGCCGCTGCAAAGGGCCAGTTGCTTCCGCGGGTCATCTGCTCCTGAATCAGACTTCCCACAAGCACAATTTTATTTCCTCCCAGAATATCTGCAATGAAGAAAAGCCCCATAGACGGAATAAAGGTCAGGATAATTCCGGACAGCAGTCCCGGAAACGTCAGCTTCAGCGTCACAGTCAGAAACGCCTGTATCTTTCCTGCACCCAGATCCCGCGCCGCCTCCACAAGCGACCAGTCCAGCTTCTCTGCGCTGGAATAGACCGACATGATCATAAACGGAAGAAGCACGTACACCATACCTATGACAATTGCAGGATAACTGTACAGAAGCGACAGAGGCTTCTCAATGATTCCAAGCTTCAGCAAAATGAAATTCAGCACTCCCTTTTTCTGAAGAATGATAATCCATCCGTAAAGACGAATCAGAGAATTCACCCAGAAAGGAATGTTCAGGAAAATCTGCGCCCTGTGTTTTTTTGAATCCGGCATTTTCGCCATAAAATACCCAAAGGGATATCCGATCAGTGCAATCAGCACCGTACTTGTAAAAGCAAGCTTCATGGACTGTACAAATGTATTGAGATATACCGGCTCCAGTATTTTTTTGTAATTGTCAAGAGTGAACGTCCATTCCACCCCATAGCCGGGAGCTGCCTGAGCGAAACTCAGGGCAACCATGTAAATCAACGGACATGCCACAAATACGATGGTAAAGAGATATAAGGGCAGTATCATCCATACAGAGCCCTTTTTGCCCCGGCTCACGGCTCGTCCTCCCCTGCGCCGGATACTTCTCTGTCAACCAGAACCGCATCTTCGGCATTAAACCTCCAGCAGACCTTCTGTCCCGCTGCCGCCGAAGCGTCAATCCCATAACGGCTCGCCACAATTACAGACTGGTCCGGCAGGCGAAGAAGAAGCCGAAGCTGTCCTCCTGCAAAGGTTTTTTCCGTAACAACCGCTTCAAGACCGCATCCGCAGTCCTCATCGAGCTGAATCTTCTCACTGCGGATGGCAAGGGTCACCTTTTCCCCTTCTTTCAGCTCTGCGCCGTTCCTCTCCACAAGCGCTTTTCCTCCTGCAAGCTCTACAAGCGCCCTGTTTTCGATGATACGCTCTACTCTTCCGTGCAGAATGTTCGCATTTCCAACAAAAGTTGCCACATAGCTTGTTTTCGGGTGATTATAAATCTCGTCCGGCGTTCCCACCTGTTCGAAACGTCCTTCCTTCATCACCACGATTCTGTCGGACATATTGATTGCCTCTTCCTGATCATGGGTAATATAAAGGAAGGTGATACCCAGCTTCTTCTGAAGATTCTTAAGCTCAAACTGCATGGCCCGGCGAAGCTGAAGATCAAGAGCGCCCAGCGGTTCGTCCAAGAGAAGAACCTTCGGGTTGTTTATCAGCGCTCTGGCAATGGCAACCCTTTGCTTCTGTCCGCCTGAAAGCTCGGAAGGCTTTCTTTTTTCGTATCCTTCCAACTGCACCAGTTCCAGCATTTCTTTTACTCTTTTTCTGATTTCGGCTTTCGGTGTTTTTTTCAGCTTCAGCCCGTATCCGATGTTTTCCTCCACATTCATGTGCGGAAAAAGAGCATAATTTTGAAATACCGTATTTACATCTCTCAGATTAGGCTCCAGCTTCGTCACATCTTTGCCGTCCAGAAAAACACTTCCCTCGTCCGGTGTTTCAAGACCTGCAATGATTCGAAGCGTCGTAGTCTTGCCGCAGCCGGATGCTCCCAGAAAGGTGATAAATTCCCCTTCTGCAATAGACAGGCTGATGCCCTTTAAGACACCCTCATCCTGTGTGAAACTCTTTTTTATATTTTTTAATTCCAGTGAAGTTTTCATATTTTTTTACCTCCGGAAGTTTTTTCTCCATCCTCTTTTGCGTAAACGCTTTGTCGGATGTGGGCACAGTAGGTTTCCCTGTCAAATACAGGTTTAAAATCCCTTATGATTTTCTTTGCCTCACAGGCGTCGTCTCTCAAAAGCCCGTATACGGTAAGCGCCAGCATTTTCGCAGGGAGAATGTATGCTTTTTCCTCATCTGTAATCCTGAAATCTGTTCCGTGAAGCGTTCCTTCGAATCCGGAAAAGGTGAAATTCACCACAGGAAGCAGATGAGTCAGGTCGCCTAAATCTGTACATGCGTTATTGAAATCGTATTTCGACACCTCTCTGTAGGAAACCCCGAGCTTTTTTGCACTCTCCACCAGCACCTTGTCTGCAGGTCTGTATCGCACCGGCATATAGCCCTGCAGCGCCTCTCTTTCTATAGTTCCTCCAAAGGCATAGGCCGCCCCGTCGTATGCCCTGTCAACCTTTGCCTGAACTTCTTCTATTGCCTTTAAGGTTGCAGCCCTCACTTTTGTTTCTGCTATTGCCTCGTCCGGTACGCTGTTGATTACATCTCCTGCTTTGCGGATTACGTTATGGAGACGCACATGGTCTTCTTCCCGGAAAGTTTCCCGCATAAGCCCCATCATCTGTATGGCGCTTGAGGTAATACTAAGGGCGTTGACCCCGTCCCAGGGCGCAATCGCCGCATGAGCGGCTTTCCCCCGGACTGTGACTCTTTCTGCGCCAAACCCGTTGCAGGCCGGATTTCCAAGATAAAAATCTTCTTCTACAGGCACCATATGGACATGAGTCGTGAGAGCAATGTCTGTATTTTCAAATTTGCCGGTTCGAATCAGCTCACTTTTGCCTGAACCCGGAAATCCGATTCCTTCTTTTTGCAGCGCCGGACGCTTGTCCGCATCTATGTATTCTTCCGCCGGAACTGCAAAAAAAGATACGGACCCGGACAGAGAAGCTCTCACTTCTTCATCGGCCAATGCCAATGATGCGCCAATCATGGCTGCAATCTGTGCGTGGTGTCCGCATGCATGTGCTGTGTGGCTATGGGAATCAGCCATCGGATGATTTTTGCATCCGATAGCGTCCATTTCTGCGATAATTGTAATGTTGGGCCCGTCTTTCTCCATCCAGTCTGCGCGCACTCCTGTACGTGCCAGTCCTGTAAGGACAGAGTATTTCTGCCCACGCAAAACAGCCGCAACAGCCGCTGCGGTTCTCTCTTCATAAAATCCGGGTTCCGGATGCCCTTCTATATCCCGGGCAAAACGGATTATCTCCTCTCTATGGGAATCAATGATGTCTGTTATTTTCTTTTCGACCGGTGTTAATCTGCATAAATCAGCCATCTCATCATCTCCTTGTCAAAAGAACCGCCATTCCCGGAGGAATGACGGTTCCACAATATCCACCTAAGCTGAAAATGGGACTTGAACCCACGACCCCTTCATTACGAGTGAAGTGCTCTACCGACTGAGCTATTTCAGCTTGTGTCACACACAAGGGATATTATACATTATTTTCAAAAAAAATCAAGCAATTTTTTATTTTTCTTTCTTTTTCGCCGTCTTTTTCTCTTCTGCCGGAGTACAGCTGAAAATTACTGCGCCAAATGCAGGAAGACGGAATGTGAGGGAGTTTTCTCTCTCGTCGCACTCTTCTTTTTTGGAGGTTTTCATTCGTGGGTTCTTCACGCCTGCGCCGCCGTATTTCTTATCGTCACTGTTGAAGATTTCTTTATATTTGCCGTAGAACGGTACGCCTGAGCGATAGGCTTCGTAATCTTTGTCTGAGAAGTTGCACACTGCAAGAAGGGTTTCTCCTGTTTCTGTATCTTTTCTCAGGAAAGAAATCACGTTTTCTTCATATTTCATAAGCTGTATCCACTCAAAACCGCCATATTCATTGTCGCTTGTATAAAGAGCAGGATTTCCCTTATAAAGCTCGTTCAGGTCATGGATACACGCTTTTAATCCCTCAGGCATTCCCGGCTCCACAGCCATCATCTTACAGCCCGGATGAAGCATCATATAGGCGTAAGCCTCTCTTATCTGGGCAAATTTCTGTGCTTCCTCTCCCGGAATCCTGTCCATAAACTCTTCAAAAGATGTTCCCACATCTCTGCGTCCCAGAGTCAGTACAAAGTGCTCGCAGTAAGCATAAAGCATGGACAGCGTCAGCTTGTCATGGCTGTTCTTTCTCTCCTGCGGTGTTTCTCCGAGATAATCCAGAAAATCTTTTGTCCAGCCGCCGCTCCATTTGTAATCGAAACCGATATGGTCATTTTCTACGCTTCCTGTAAGCTCCGGCCACAGACCATCCTCCTGCGCAATCAGCATCACGCCGGGATTTCTCTTTTTCACAATGGAATTTAAGTGCTTCAGAAATTCCACTGCATGAAGGTTCTCATTTGTCCCATAAAGATTCGGCATCCACTCGCCTGAATTTCTGCCGTAGTCAAGATACAGCATCGCATCTACATCATCCATACGCAGACCGTCCGCATGATAAACCTCCAGCCAGTAGCAGGCATTGGAAATCAGGAAATCCTTTACCATCGGGCTTGCATAATTGTAGAGAAGTGTTCCCCAGAACGGATGTACCTTACTGTTCTCATCCGGCTGCTCATAGAGAGGGGTACCGTCAAATCTTTCAAGTCCGCCTTCATATCGCGGAAACTGTGCAGGCGTCCAGTCAAGAATCACACCAATGCCTGCCCGATGAAGCGTATCCACAAGAGCACGGAAATCCTCCGGTTCGCCAAATCTGGAAGTTACGGCAAAATAAGCAGAGGTTGAATATCCGTTTGTTTCCTCATCCAGATATTCCATAACCGGAAGAAGCTCCACATGGGTATATCCGGTCTCTGTAAGGAAATCCACCAGTTCTTCCGCAGAAGACCACTGTCCAAGGCTTGTCTCATAAATGGAAACAGGCTGCTTTTTGTCTGCAAATCTGCTTCTGCTGCTCATCCAGTCTTCGTCCTTCCACTGGAAGCTGTCTACATCTGCCACCACAGAGGCTGTACACGGAGGCTGCTGCGCCTGTGCAGCATAAGGGTCTGCTTTCAGGAGAATCTCTCCGTCCTTTGTCTTAATTTCATATTTGTAAATATCGCCTGCGCCCACGCCCGGCACAAAGAGCTCATAGATTCCAGACATCGGCATTTTGTGCATCATCAGTGTGCGTCCGTCCCAGTTATTGAAATCTCCCACTACGCTGACGCGTACCGCATTTGGCGCCCATACTGCAAAATAAGTTCCCTTCACCCCATTGAGTTCCATAGGATGCGCGCCCATTTTTTTGAACGCCTCATAATACACACCTGCGCAGAAAGCCTTCTCCTCATCCTCGGTTATCTGCCCCGGAAATGCATACGGGTCATAAAACTCTTTTGTTTCTCCATCCTTTGTCACTCTGAATTTATATTCCGGAATTTTACGCTTCGGCAAAAGAACCGCATAATAACCTGCTTCATCCTCAAGTTCACAGGCATATGTTTTTCCTCCTGTTACAACCGAAACTGCTTCCGCTTCCGGAAAAAATCCCTGCACGACTACGCCCTCCTGCGTCAGAGAAGGTCCCATTACATCTCTCGGCGCGCTCTCCTCACAGTATACAACGTCCTCAATCCTGGGCCAGTTCATAAGCTTATATAATTTCTCGTCCATGCTCTTTTCCTCCTGTCTAAACAGTGTTTTCGCCCACACCGCCAAAGCGCTGTGAACAACATCAAAATTGCCTTATTTTTTCTATTTTACCATTTTTATTTTTAAAAATAAAGAAATTACCACAAAAAATAGAAAAAATACAAAAAAATATATTTGACAAATGCTCTTTACTGAGATAAAGTGGAAGTATATACTTAGGCTTATTGTGAGTCTGAAAAAACGAAATCAGGAGGACTTGAAACTATGGGAAATAAATCCTATGATGTAACTGCCTTAGGGGAATTACTGATCGACTTTACAGAAAACGGAATGAGCGCACAGGGCAACCCGATTATGGAAGCCAATCCGGGCGGAGCGCCCTGCAACGTACTTGCCATGCTGGAAAAGCTCGGCAAAAAAACCGCCTTCATCGGTAAAGTTGGTAAAGATATGTTCGGCGAACAGTTAAAAACTGCTGTAGAGGAAGTGGGTATTGACACCCGCAACCTGATTATGGACGAAGAAGTACATACCACACTTGCATTTGTACATACCTATCCGGACGGTGACAGAGATTTTTCTTTCTACCGCAATCCGGGCGCTGATATGATGCTTACAAAAGAAGATATTCAGGAAGACCTGATTCGCGCTTCCCGCATCTTCCACTTCGGAACTCTCTCCTCCACCCATGAGGGCGTCAGAGAAGCGACACGTCACGCAATCGAGGTAGCCAAAGAGGCTGGATGTCTCGTAAGCTTTGACCCGAACCTTCGTCCTCCTCTGTGGAAATCTCTGGACGATGCACGCAAAGAAATTGAATATGGTCTTACTAAATGTGACATCCTGAAAATTTCTGACAATGAAGTAGAATTCCTGTTCGGAACTACAGATTACGATAAGGGCGCTGCCATTATCCGCGAAAAATATAACATTCCTCTTGTCCTTATCACTATGGGCAAAGAAGGAAGCCGCGCGTACTATAAAGATCTGCGCGTAGAATCTGCTCCGTTCCTTCAGGAGAATACCATCGAGACTACAGGCGCAGGCGATACTTTCTGCGCAAGTTCTTTAAATTATGTACTGGAACACGGTCTTGATAATCTGACAGAGGAAAATCTGTACGAGCTTCTGACCTTTGCCAATGCAGCGGCTTCTCTGATCACTACGCGCAAAGGCGCTCTGCGCGTAATGTCTACCCGTGAAGAAGTAGAAGAATTCAAGGCTTCCCGCGGAAGATAAATTTGACTGTTCTCTTTTTTACAGAGGATTTTTTCACGAAGAAAACTCCTGCCGGAATTTCGAGTCCGACAGGAGTTTTTATATGTGAAGATTCCTATTTTATTTTATTACACGTACTTTTGCTACCCCTTCAATGGCTTTCAGCGCATCCAGAGCTTCTTTGGACGCTGTACTTTCCAGATCAAGCAGCGTGTAGGCATACTCGCCTTTACTCTTATTGGTCATGTCCGCGATATTTACCCCTTCTGAACCGAGGACATTGGTAAGCTGGCTGATCATATTCGGAATGTTTTTGTGCGTGATCGCAATACGTCCCACTGCCACGCAAGTGCCCATATCGCAGTTAGGGAAGTTTACGGAATTTCTGATATTTCCGTTTTCGAGGAAGTCTTTCAGTTCCTTCGCTGCCATCACTGCACAGTTCTCCTCTGATTCCTCTGTGGACGCGCCAAGATGCGGCGTTACCAGAATTCCCTCTCTGCCTGCTACTGTATGGTTTGCAAAATCTGTTACATATTTCTTTACTTTTCCGCTTTCCAGAGCTTCAATCAGAGCATTTTCATCTACAAGAAGGTCACGGGCAAAGTTAAGAAGAACCACTCCGTCTTTCATTTTGCCAAATGCCTCCGCATTTATCATTTCCCTTGTGCTGTCCAGAAGAGGCACATGGATGGTGATATAATCGCACTGTGTGTAGATTTCATCCAGACTCTTGCTGTGCTTAATTGTACGGGAAAGATTCCATGCCGCGTCAATAGAGATATACGGGTCATATCCGTAAACATCCATGCCAAGACCGGACGCCGCATTGGCAACCATAGCGCCGATAGCTCCAAGACCGATGATTCCAAGCTTTTTGCCCATAATCTCACAGCCTGCAAACTGCTTCTTCTGTTTCTCTGCAAGCTTGTCGATATCCTCGCGGTCTTTCTCTTTTTCTACCCACTCAATACCTCCGACGATATCACGGGAAGCAAGGAGCATACCTGCAAGCACCAACTCCTTTACACCGTTGGCATTTGCTCCCGGTGTATTGAAAACTACAACTCCTTTTTCCGCATATTCCCTGACCGGAATATTATTCACTCCTGCGCCTGCGCGGGCTACGGCAACAACGCTTTCCGGCAGCTCCATATCGTGCATTTTTGCACTTCTGACGAGAATTGCGTCCGCTCCGTCAGGGGTTTCTGTTTTTTTATATTCTTCTCCAAAAAGGCTCAGACCTTTTTCTGCAATGGGATTGAGGCAGTGATACTGATACATTACGCATTTTCCTCCTCGAATTTTTTCATGAATGCTACAAGGGCTTCTACACCCTCTTTCGGCATTGCGTTGTAGATACTTGCGCGCATACCGCCCACACTTCTGTGGCCTTTCAGATTCACAAGTCCTGCCTGCGCCGCTTCTTTTACGAATTTCGCATCCATTTCCTTATCTCCTGTTACGAAAGGCACATTCATAAGAGAACGGTCTTTCGGAACAACAGTTCCTTTAAAGAGGCTGCTCTGGTCAAGGAAGTCGTAGAGAATCTTTGCTTTTTCTTCGTTGCGCTTCTTCATCTCTTCCAGACCGCCCATAGATTTCAGCCACTTGAATACTTTGCCGCATACATAAATACAGTAGGCGTTCGGCGTATTGTAGAGAGAGCCTGCATCTGCATGAGTTTTATAAGTCAGCATGGTCGGTGTTCCCGGAAGCACATCCTCTGTGATAAGGTCTTCTCTGACAATGGCGATAACCATGCCTGCAGGCCCGATATTTTTCTGCACACCGCCGTAGATGATCGCATATTTGCTCACATCCACCGGCTCGGACAGGAAACAGGAAGAAACGTCAGCTACAAGATCCTTCCCCTTTGTATTCGGGAGTTCTTTAAACTTCGTTCCGTAAATGGTATTGTTTTCACAAATGTAAACATAATCGGCATCAGGGCTGATCGGCAGGTCGCTGCAGTCCGGAATATAAGAGAACGTCTTATCCTCAGAGGATGCAATCTTATTTACTTTTCCGTATTTCTGAGCTTCCTGATACGCCTTCTTTGCCCACTGTCCTGTGACAATGTAATCCGCCACCCTGTTCTTCATAAGATTCATTGGAATCATGGCAAACTGCTGGGAAGCGCCGCCCTGAAGGAATAATACCCTGTAATTATCCGGAATGTTCATCAGCTCGCGCAGATCCTGCTCCGCTTCATCAATAATCTTCTGGAAAGACGCGCTTCTGTGGCTCATCTCCATCACAGACATTCCTGTACCATTGTAATCCATCATTTCCGCTGCAACTTCCTGTAATACACACTCAGGAAGCACTGCAGGTCCTGCAGAAAAATTATATACTCTACTCATCTTTCTTCATATCCTCCTCATCAAATACGTCGTCGATATTTGCTCCTGCCGGCACCATCGGGAATACGCTTAAATCACGGTCAATCCAGCAGTCAAGGACTACTGTACCCTGTGTTTCCAGAGCTTCCTTCAATGCAGATTCTACTTCTTCCATCTTCGTTACGCGGATTGCTTTAGCGCCCAGCGCCTCAGATACTTTCACAAAATCTACTGCATCATCCAGAATTGTATGAGAATATCTGTGGTCGTAGAACAGAGACTGCCACTGACGAACCATTCCAAGCACATGGTTGTTGAGGATAATCTGAATCACCTGTCTGCCTGTGCGGACTGCCGTAGCAATCTCATTCATGTTCATACGGAAGCATCCGTCACCTGCAATGTTTACAACTGTTTTTTCCGGTCTGCCCATCTTGGCTCCGATAGCTGCCCCAAGGCCATAGCCCATAGTTCCAAGACCGCCGGAGGTAAGAAGAGTTCTCGGTTCTTTATATTTATAATACTGCGCAGCCCACATCTGATGCTGACCTACGTCTGTGGTGATGATCGCGTCTCCGCCGGTCAGCTCGTAAAGCTTCTGAATGATATACGGGCCTGTAAGCTGTGTATGGTCGTATCTTAAAGGATACTTCGCCTTCATATCCTGAATCTTCGCTGTCCATTCCGGATTGTCCTTAGCAGGAATTTCTTCCAGAAGACGGCTCAGAACTTCCTTCACATCGCCTACAACAGACACATCTACGACAATATTTTTGTTAATCTCCGCTGCATCTACATCAATCTGGAGAATCTTGGCATTTTTTGCAAAAGTTTTTGCATTTCCTGTTACACGGTCGCTGAATCTCGCTCCCAGAACAATGAGGAGGTCACACTGGGAAACTCCCAGATTCGAGGTCTTCGTTCCATGCATACCCAGCATACCTGTGTACAGAGGGTCTTCACCGGAAAAAGCGCCTTTGCCCATAAGACTGTCGCATACCGGCGCCTGAATTCTGTGCGCAAGCTCTGTGATTTCATCGTGCGCGCCGGAAATCACGGCTCCGCCGCCGTTGAAGATAAACGGACGCTCTGCGTTCTTAATCAGCTCAATGGCTGCTGCCAGATCTTCGTCTCTCACTTCACTTACTTCTCTTGTCACAGTTGCCGGACGGCGCGGTTTATAATCATAAAGAGCTCCTGTCACATCCTTGGTAACGTCTACAAGAACAGGACCCGGACGGCCGCTCTTGGCAATATAGAAAGCTTTGCGGATCGTATCTGCAAGCTTGGTAATATCTTTTACAATATAGCTGTGCTTGGTAATCGGCATCACGATACCTGCAATATCAACCTCCTGGAAGGAGTCTTTTCCGAGAAGAGAGGTTCCTACATTGGCTGTAATTGCCACTACCGGAACTGAATCCATAAACGCTGTCGCAATACCTGTAACCAGATTCGTAGCTCCCGGTCCGCTTGTCGCCAGACATACGCCTACTTTACCGGTCGCTCTGGAATATCCGTCTGCCGCATGGGCTGCGCCCTGCTCATGGGATGTAAGGATATGGGTAATCTCATCCCTGTATTTATAAAGGGCATCGTAAACATTAAGAATAGCTCCTCCCGGATAACCAAATACGGTGTCAACACCCTGCTCTTTTAAACATTCAACAATGATTTCCGCTCCTGTAAGCTGCATATATTTTCCTCCTTACTCCGATTTCGGTACTTCTAAAATAGCGCCTCTGTTTCCTGAGGTTACCATAGCCGCGTATCTTGCAAGATAGCCGGTTGTCACCTTTGGCTGGCGAGGCTGCCATTTCTCTCTTCTTGCCTGCATTTCCTCATCTGAAACCTGAATCTCAAGCTTCAACTCCGGAATATTGATGCTGATAATATCTCCCTCTTCCACCAGAGCGATCGGGCCGCCCACTGCTGCTTCCGGTGAAACGTGTCCGATGGATGCGCCTCTGGATGCACCGCTGAAACGCCCGTCTGTGATAAGGGCTACAGAGGAACCAAGCCCCATTCCCGCAATCGCAGACGTCGGGTTTAACATCTCTCTCATGCCCGGGCCGCCTTTCGGTCCTTCATAGCGGATGACTACCACATCTCCTGCTACGATTTTTCCGCCCTTGATGGCTGCAATGGCATCTTCTTCACAGTCAAAGACTCTTGCAGGTCCTTCGTGAACCATCATTTCCTCTACTACAGCGGAGCGTTTTACAACGCCTCCGTCAGGGGCAAGATTTCCTTTGAGAACTGCAAGTCCGCCTGTTTTACTATATGGGTTTTCAACCGGACGGATAACTTCCGGATTCAGGTTGATACAGTTTTCAATGTTTTCTCCTACTGTCTTTCCGGTTGCTGTAATGCAGTCCGTGTGGAGAAGTCCCAGTTTATTTAATTCATTCATAACCGCGTACACGCCGCCTGCTTCGTTGAGGTCTTCCATATAGGTAGGGCCTGCCGGAGCCAGATGGCAGAGATTCGGGGTCTTTTCACTGATTTCATTTGCAAAGCTGATGTCGAAATCCATGCCGATTTCATGGGCGATCGCCGGAAGGTGAAGCATACTGTTGGTGGAGCATCCCAGCGCCATATCCACAGTAAGCGCATTGAGAACGGCTTCCTCTGTCATAATGTCTCTCGGACGGATATTTCTTCTGTAAAGCTCCATTACCTGCATACCCGCATGTTTCGCAAGACGGATTCTCTCGGAGTATACAGCCGGAATGGTTCCATTGCCCTGAAGTCCCATTCCCAGAGCTTCTGTCAGACAGTTCATGGAGTTAGCTGTGTACATTCCCGAACAGGAACCGCAGGTAGGGCAAACCTTATTTTCGTATTCTGTAAGACCTTCCTCTGTGAGATTGCCTGCCGCATAAGCGCCAACTGCCTCAAACATACTGGAAAGGCTTGTTTTATGTCCGTTGATATGACCAGCCATCATAGGGCCGCCGCTTACAAAGATTGTCGGCACATTGATTCTGGCTGCCGCCATAAGAAGTCCCGGCACGTTCTTATCACAGTTCGGAACCATAACAAGGGCGTCAAACTGATGCGCCAAAGCCATAGCTTCTGTGGAATCTGCAATCAGATCTCTTGTTACCAGAGAATATTTCATTCCCAGATGTCCCATTGCAATACCGTCACAGACCGCAATTGCCGGAAAAACAATCGGTGTGCCGCCAGCCATGGCAACGCCCTGCTTCACGGCTGCCACGATTTTATCCAGATTCATATGTCCCGGTACAATTTCATTATATGAGCTGACAATACCGACCAGCGGTCTTTCCATTTCCTCTTTCGTCATTCCCAGAGCATTGAACAGGGAACGGTGCGGAGCCTGCTGCGCTCCTTTTTTTACTGCATCACTTCTCATAGTGTCTCTCTCCTTTATTCTCTTCAGATTGCTGCTGCAATTAAATCTCCCATTTCCTTCGTTCCCACTAAGATACAGCCTTCAGACATAATATCTCCGGTTCTGTAACCTTCTGTGAGTACCTTCTGCACTGCCGCTTCGATGGCGTCCGCTTCCTCATCCATATCAAGAGAGAAACGAAGCATCATGGCTGCCGAAAGAATCGTTGCAATCGGATTCGCTTTATTCTGCCCCGCAATATCAGGAGCTGAACCGTGACTTGGTTCATAAAGACCGAATTTCGTCTCATTTAAGCTCGCTGAAGAAAGCATTCCAATGGAGCCTGTCACCATGCTGGCTTCATCGGATAAAATGTCTCCAAACATGTTTTCCGTAAGGATAACGTCAAACTGCTTCGGGTCGCGGACAAGCTGCATTGCGCAATTGTCAACCAGCATATGCTCCAGCGTCACATCCGGATAATCTGCTGCAACCTCTTCCACCACGCTTCTCCAAAGTCTGGAAGAATCGAGCACATTTGCTTTATCTACACTTGTCACTTTCTTTCTGCGCTTTCCTGCAATCTCAAATGCCTTGACTGCGATCCGGCGAATCTCATTTTCATTATATGTCAAAGTATCGACGGCTTTTCTTACGCCGTCTTCCTCTGTCGTCTTTCTTTCTCCGAAATAAAGACCTCCTGTAAGCTCACGGACAATAATCATATCAAAGCCGTCCCCGATAATCTCGTCTCTTAACGGGCAGGCTGCCTTTAATTCATTGTAAAGGTAAGCAGGTCTTAAATTGGCAAATAAATTAAGCTCTTTTCTGATTGCGAGAAGCCCTGCCTCCGGACGTCTGGACGGCTCCAGCCTGTACCAGGGTGAAGTCTTCGCATCTCCTCCGATGGAACCCATGAGAACTGCATCAGAGGCTTTCGCCTGTGCAATGGCTTCTTCCGTAAGAGGGACTCCGTGTACATCTATGGATGCGCCTCCCAACAGCACCTCCGAGTATGTAAAACTGTGGCTGTATTTCTCACAGACCTTATCAAGTACTTTCTTCGCTTCTGTCACAATTTCCGGTCCGATTCCGTCGCCTCGGATCAATGCAATCTTATGTTCCATAATCGTTTTCCTCCAATCAGATGGGTATTGCTAATATAATAATACACTTCTCCTCAGATTTCAACCTTTTAACGTGAAAAATTTTAATGTATTAACGTAAAAAAATAAACAGAGACAAAAAAAGCAAGCATCGTCCTTTTTCAACGATACCTGCTTTCTTTTTCGATCAGGCAGAAGCCTGCTCTGCTTTTTCTACTTCAGCGATTGCCTGTTTCCTCATAGGAATACGGCAGTTCTTGTTGTTTCCGAACTCTACGATTACATCTTCCTCAGTCATATCAATGACTACGCCGTAGAATCCGCCTGTGGTAACTACACTGTCGCCAACCTCCATGTCATTTAACATGGCCTGCAGTCTTTTCTGCTCTTTCTTCTGTGGACGAATCATTAAAAAATACATAATTCCAAACAGAACTACCATCCAGACAATGGCAAATCCCAAGCTCATTCCGCCCTGTGCGTCCATTTCACAATTCCTCCTATATCATACTTTCCATGCTTTCCTGTTCACGTATCCGGAAAGCCATGCCCCTTTTTCGGGCACTACAGCATATCATACACAAAAAAAGTCATAACTTCAAGTAGTTTTCACTTTTTTTATATTGTATATGCACAAATTCTATCGATTGGAGTTGATTTTGCCCTCCTCGAAGCCTTCCAGACGCATTTTTTTATACTCTGCAAAGTTTCCGGCATCAAGGGCATCTCTGATTTCTTCCATCATGTGATTGTAGAAATAGAGATTGTGAAGTACACACAGACGCATACCCAGCATTTCTTTCGCTTTCAGAAGGTGTCTGATATAAGCTCTGCTGTAGTGGCGGCATGCCGGACACTGACATCCCTCCTCAATCGGACGGGTATCCAGCTCATATTTCGCATTGAAAAGGTTCATTTTGCCATGATTGGTATATACATGACCGTGACGTCCGTTTCTGCTTGGGTATACGCAGTCAAAGAAGTCTACGCCGCGCTCAACGCCCTCCAGAATGTTTGCAGGCGTTCCCACTCCCATGAGGTAAGTCGGTTTATTCTGCGGAAGATACGGCACAACCTCGTCAAGGATATGATACATTTCCTCATGGGTCTCACCCACAGCAAGACCGCCGATGGCATATCCGTCCAGATCAAGCGCAGCAATCTCTTTCGCATGATTGATACGGATATCGGAATAAATAGCGCCCTGATTGATACCGAATAAAAGCTGTTCTTTATTAATGGTATCCGGAAGACTGTTAAGGCGGGCCATCTCCGCTTTGCATCGTTTCAGCCAGCGGGTAGTGCGGTCAACGGATTTCTGCACATAGTCTCTGTCAGCTACGCTGCTTGGGCACTCGTCGAAAGCCATTGCAATGGTGGACGCAAGATTTGACTGAATCTGCATACTCTCCTCCGGTCCCATAAAAATCTTATGACCGTCAATATGGGAACGGAAATAAACGCCTTCTTCTTTAATCTTACGAAGACCGGAAAGGGAAAATACCTGAAATCCGCCGGAATCCGTAAGAATCGGCTTGTCCCATACCATAAATTTGTGAAGGCCGCCAAGCTGTTTCACAATCTTATCTCCCGGGCGCACATGAAGGTGATAGGTATTGGACAGCTCAACCTGTGTACCGATTTCCTGTAAATCCTGAGTGGAAACCGCGCCCTTAATCGCTGCAATCGTTCCTACATTCATAAAAACAGGCGTCTGGATCGTACCGTGTACAGTATGGAATTCTGCACGTTTGGCACGTCCTTCCGTCTTCAGAAGTTTATACTCTGCCATTGATTATCCTCTTTTCATTGTAATTATGCAGTAACTGTCCAATTCCCTGAAATTTATGGACAATCACTTGCCTACATTCTCTTTTAACCTGCTTATTATAGCCTGAAAACAACAAAATTTCAACAGAAAACGCGGCAATCATTGGTAATCTTTCTCATTGTCATTTTTCATGCATTAGAGTATAATGGTACAGATAAAAACCGTTCTGCATATTAATAAGAAAGAATCAGTCGATACTGTCCTTTATATTCGGGAAATCCGGGCAGTACCAGAGCGCGTTCGACCCAAAAGAGGAGGCATAAATTACATTTATGAATAGTTATACACTCGGAATAGATATTGGTTCCACCACTGTAAAAATCGCAATACTTGATAAAGCTGACAATCTGCTTTTTGCAGATTATAAACGCCATTTCGCCAACATTCAGGAAACTCTGGCAGACCTTCTTCAGGAAGCCTGGGAGCAGCACGGAGAAATGACGCTCCATCCTGTGATCACAGGCTCCGGCGGTCTGACTCTGGCTGATCATCTGGGTGTTCCATTTGTACAGGAGGTCATTGCAGTTTCTTCTTCCCTGCAGAAGCTGGCTCCGCAGACAGACGTCGCCATTGAGCTTGGCGGCGAAGATGCTAAGATTATTTATTTTGAAAACGGAAATATCGAACAGCGTATGAACGGTATCTGCGCAGGCGGTACCGGTTCTTTCATCGACCAGATGGCTTCTCTTTTACAGAGCGATGCCACAGGTCTTAACGAATATGCCAAAAACTATAAAGCACTTTACCCGATTGCCGCCCGCTGCGGTGTGTTTGCAAAAACAGACATCCAGCCTCTCATCAACGACGGCGCAACAAAGGAAGACCTGTCTGCATCTATCTTTCAGGCAGTGGTAAACCAGACCATTTCCGGTCTTGCATGCGGCAAGCCGATTCGCGGTCATGTGGCATTCCTTGGCGGCCCGCTCCACTTTCTGTCAGAACTGAAAAAAGCGTTTATCCGCACTCTGAAACTTGACGAAGAGCATACCATTGTGCCGGATAACTCCCATCTTTTCGCAGCCATCGGTTCTGCGCTTAATGCAAAGGAGGACGTAAGCATCTCCCTTACGGACATGAAAGACAGGCTTCGCAATTCCATAAAGCTTGATTTCGAGGTTGCGCGTATGGAGCCTCTTTTTTCCTCTGAAGAGGATTACGAAAGTTTCCACAAACGCCAGAGTACATATAAAGTCACAACCGGAGATTTATCCTCCTATAAAGGAAACTGTTATCTGGGTATTGACGCAGGCTCTACCACCACCAAGACAGCTCTTGTAGGCGAGGACGGAGCCCTTCTGTATTCTTTTTACAGCAGCAATAACGGAAATCCCTTAAAGACTGCAATCCGTTCCATTCAGGAGATTTACAGCCTTCTTCCGGAGGATGCCCGCATTGCCTACTCCTGTTCCACCGGCTACGGGGAGGCTCTTATCAAGGCAGCCCTTCTCCTCGATGAGGGAGAGGTAGAAACCGTTTCTCACTATTATGCGGCTGCTTTCTTTGACCCGGAGGTAGACTGTATCCTTGATATCGGCGGTCAGGATATGAAGTGTATCAAGATTAAAAATAACACCGTTGACAGTGTACAGTTAAACGAAGCCTGCTCCTCAGGCTGCGGTTCTTTTATTGAAACATTTGCCAAATCCCTGAATTACTCTGTTCAGGATTTTGCCAAAGCAGCTCTGTTTGCGCAGCATCCCATTGACCTTGGCACACGCTGTACAGTATTTATGAATTCCAAGGTAAAGCAGGCACAGAAAGAAGGCGCAGAGGTTTCAGATATTTCCGCAGGGCTTGCCTACTCTGTCATCAAAAATGCCCTTTATAAGGTCATCAAGGTTTCCGACGCTTCTGAACTCGGAAAGCACATCGTAGTCCAGGGAGGAACCTTCTACAACGACGCTGTTCTTCGAAGCTTCGAAAAAATCGCAGACTGTGAAGCGATTCGTCCGGACATTGCAGGAATCATGGGAGCTTTCGGCGCTGCCCTTATCGCAAGAGAACGCCATGAGGAGGGCAAAGAAACTACCATGCTCTCTATCAAAAAGATTAACGAACTGAAGTACACCACCTCTATGGCAAACTGTCGCGGCTGCACCAACAACTGCCGCCTCACAGTCAATAAATTCTCAGGAGGACGCCAGTACATCAGCGGAAACCGCTGTGAACGCGGCATAGGAAAGGAAAAAAACAAAGACCATATTCCAAACCTTTACGAATATAAGTACAAACGTATTTTTTCCTACAAACCGCTCTCTGCAGATAAGGCATCCAGAGGCAAAGTCGGCATCCCCCGTGTGCTGAATATGTTCGAAAACTACCCTTTCTGGTTTACGTTCTTTACAGAACTGAAATACGAGGTTGTGCTTTCTCCCACCTCCACCAGAAAGATTTATGAGCTCGGCATCGAGTCCATTCCAAGCGAATCCGAGTGCTATCCTGCGAAGCTGACCCACGGTCATATAAGCTGGCTTCTGAAAAACGACATTAAATTTATTTTTTACCCCTGCATCCCTTATGAGAGAAACGAGTTTCCGGACGCTGTCAACCACTACAACTGCCCCATCGTTACTTCCTATGCAGAAAACATCAAAAACAACGTGGATGAACTCAATGACCCTTCCATTGATTTCCGCAATCCGTTTATGGCGTTTACTTCCGAACAGATTCTGACGAACAGGCTTGTCGATGTATTCAAAGACCTCCCTTCTGACGAAGTCCGGCAGGCAGCCCATAAGGCATGGGAGGAACTTGCCTGCGCCCACCGCGACATTCAGGCAAAAGGTGAAGAGACACTGAGATATCTGGAAGAAACAGGACGCAGAGGAATCGTCCTTGCAGGCCGTCCTTACCATATTGACCCTGAAATCCACCACGGTATTCCGGACCTTATCACCAGCTACGGAATCGCCGTATTTACAGAGGACTCTATCTCCCATCTTGGACAGATAGAGCGTCCTATCCGCGTAAACGACCAGTGGATGTACCACTCCCGTCTTTATGCGGCAGCCAACTTCGTCAAAACCAGAAACGACCTCGACCTGATTCAGCTCAACTCCTTTGGCTGCGGTCTTGATGCCGTCACCACAGACGAGGTTTATGAAATTCTGGAACGAAGCGGCAAGATTTATACCTGCCTGAAAATCGATGAAGTAAACAATCTGGGAGCAGCCAGAATCCGTGTACGCTCTCTTCTTGCAGCGCTCCGCGCCAAAGACAGACAGAATGAGAAACGTACCATTGCGCCGTCTTCCATCGAAAAGGTCGTATTCACAAAGGAAATGAGGAAAAATTATACCATCCTCTGCCCGCAGATGTCACCATTCCATTTCAGTCTGTTTCAGGCTGCATTTAACGCTTCCGGCTATAATCTGGAGGTACTGCCCACAGATAACAGAAGCTCTGTTGACATTGGACTGAAGTATGTAAATAACGACGCCTGCTACCCTTCTCTGATCGTGGTCGGTCAGATTATGGACGCTCTTCTCTCCGGCAAATATGACCTGAATAAAACTGCAGTAATCATGAGCCAGACAGGAGGCGGCTGCCGCGCTTCCAACTATATCGCTTTTATCCGCCGCGCGCTCAAAAAAGCGGGAATGGAGCAGGTTCCTGTTATCTCTATCAATTTAAGCGGACTGGAGAGCAATCCCGGCTTTAAACTTACGCTTCCTCTTGTGAAACGAATTGTATACGGCGCTGTTTTCGGCGATATTCTTATGAAATGCGTCTACCGTATGCGCCCTTACGAACTGGAGGAGGGAATTGTAAACCGCAAGCACAAAATCTGGGAACAGCGCGTTATCTCCTTCTTAAGCGGAGACGGTATGAGCCACAGCCACTTCAAGCATATGTGCAGGGAGATGATTCACGAATTTGACACCATTCCTGTCAGCGATGTACGCAAGCCAAGAGTCGGTATCGTAGGTGAGATTCTTGTAAAATTCCTTCCTGCCGCAAACAATCATCTGGCAGAGCTTCTGGAATCAGAAGGCGCTGAGGCTGTTGTTCCGGATCTCATCGACTTCATCAGCTATTGCTTCTACAATCAGAACTTCAAGGTAGAGAACCTTGGATTCCAGAAGAAAAAAGCCACGATGGGAAACTGGGGAGTCAAAGGTATCGACTGGGTGAGAAGCGCCGCAGACGAGGCTTTCCGGCAGAGCCGCCACTTCACACCGTCCGCAGATATTTACAAGCTTGCCAATATGGCATCCCCTATCGTCTCTCCCGGAAACCAGACAGGCGAAGGCTGGTTCCTGACCGGAGAAATGCTGGAGCTCATCCATGCGGACGTTCCGAATATTGTATGTATCCAGCCCTTTGGCTGCCTGCCGAACCATATCGTAGGAAAAGGCGTAATCAAACAGATTCGCCGCACCTATCATCAGGCAAATATTGTAGCTATCGACTATGACCCCGGAGCAAGCGAGGTAAACCAGCTTAACAGAATCAAGCTTATGCTGTCTACCGCCCAGAAGAATCTGGAAGAATAACCGCTTTCTCCACACAAAAAGACTCTGACCTGTCTGAAATAACTCAGGCATGTCAGAGTCTTTTTATTATCGTTTATCTCCTGACGAAACGGGCAAGAGTTCTTCCGCCAGGAATCATGGATAATTCCTCTGCAGACGGTTTACTGAGCGCAAGGTATACTGCAAAATAAACAGCAGCAGCCAGAATTACAGCCACTCCCAGAACAGCAAGATTCACCAGCGTACTCTCCGGAAGCACATAGGTCAGTCCATAATATACGCCTCCTGCAACAGCCCCCATGGGAACTGACGCCAGGAAAGGATAGATGTAAGCGCTTCTCCATTTATTTTTATACTTCATATACTGCTTCATTTTTCTCTCATTGAGAACACACATAACAACCGCATACACGATCATGGCAATTACAATCGCATAAATACCAAGGTCTGTAAAAAACAGCATCAGAAGCATTGCCGCCACATCTGCGCCAAGGGCTATCGCCGCATTGACAACCGGAATATTCGCTTTGCCGATTCCCTGAAGAACGCCGTTGGAAATATTGGAATTTCCGTTCAGCACAATGGTAATCGCGCCAAGAATCAGAAGCTGTCCGCCTACTCCGTCCGTCCTTGGGAAAAGAAGCTCTGTGATAGGCCCGGACAGCACTGCAAGACCTACTGCCGCAGGTATCGAAATCAGCATACTGAGCCAGGTAGCGCGGTCGATTTTCAGGTTTGCAGCCTTGATATCCCCTCTTGCGTAATGAGCCGAAACCTCAGGAATCATAGAGGTTGGCGCTGTACTCGCCAAAGTCAGGGGAATGTTGATCAGGGTAGCAAAATAACCGTATTCTGCATACAGAGCGGAAATCGCCTTCTCTTCCATCCCCTGAGCGCCCATTGCGCTGCTGTACATGAAACTGTTGATATATCCGTTTACATTATAAATAAATGCGCTGAAAATAATCGGCATGACAATGAGAATAATCAGCTTCATAACCTCTGCCATGCTGTCATCGCGGGAATAACGGTCACGAACAACTTTTTTGCGGATAATCCTGCGGTTAATGCCGTAAACAATAAGCATAAAAATCAGGGCAGAGAGAACGCCTGCACCGGTTCCCATGGTAGCTCCGGCAGCTCCCCACCGGTTAAGCTCATCCGCTCCTGCATCTGCAAAGTGATTCATCATCACATTTGACATTACAAGGGCAAAAACTGCCACAAAAATCTGCTCTATAATCTGTGACAGGGAGGTTGGCATCATATTTCGATACGCCTGAAAATATCCTCTGAATACTCCCAGAATTCCGGAAAGAAAAATAGTAGGCGCAAGCATTTGAAGCGCAAGTCTTGCTCCCTTCATGGAATCAGGTACCAGAATCGGCGCTCCGAACACACAAATCAGCGCCACGATTCCTCCTGCGATCACCGCATAGAGAAGTGCGCCGTGGAATACCTTCTGTGCATCTCGGTAGCGCTTAAACGCAATCTTTTCCGCCATGATTTTGGACACAGCCTGAGGAATACTGAACGACGCGATCATCAGGAGAATGAAATATGCATTCTGGGCGTACTGAAACAGACCGTAGCTCTCATTCCCAAGGGTATTGGAAAGCGGACTTTTATAAAGCATTCCGATGATTTTTGAGATAAGAGCCGCAACCATGAGGAATGACGCATTTTTTACAAGTGTATTGTTATTTTTTTTACTCATTTCATTCTTCCTTAAATATTTTCGATCTGCCAGTCAATCGGCTCAAGACCGTTTTCTTTCAAAAATTCATTTGTCCTGCTGAAGTGGCGGCATCCAAAAAAGCCTCTGTACGCAGAAAGAGGGCTTGGATGGGGCGCTTCCAGAATCAAATGCTTGGGATTATTCAGCATAGAATGCTTCATCTGCGCTGGCCGTCCCCAGAGCAGGAACACGATTGGTCTGTCCTGTTCATTGAGCACACGGATCGCCGCATCTGTAAACTGTTCCCAGCCTATGCCTCTGTGGGAATTTGCCTGATGAGCCCGTACTGTAAGTACGGTGTTCAAAAGCAGCACACCCTGCTTTGCCCATTTCTCCAGATACCCGTTATTGGGCACATAGCATCCGCAGTCGTCACGGAGTTCCTGATAAATATTCACCAGAGAGGGAGGTGTCTCCACCCCTTTTTTCACAGAAAAACAAAGCCCGTGAGCCTGTCCGTCGTTATGATACGGGTCCTGTCCAAGGATTACCACTTTCACATCCTTTAATGGCGTGAAATGAAATGCATTAAACATTTCATCCGCCGGAGGAAAAATCTTCCTTGTTCTGTATTCTTCCATTACTGTTTTATACAATTGCGCGTAATATGGCTGATGAAACTCTCCTTTGAGCGCTTCCAGCCAGTCTCCTGCTATTGGAGCCATAATTGTTCTTCACCTCTTATATTTGTTTTTCTCTTCACTGTCTCACGGAAATTCCCTGCTTGGAAAGATAAGCCTTTACCTGAGAGATTTCCAGTTCTTTATAATGAAACAGGGATGCTGCCAGAGCCGCATCTGCCTTTCCTTCTGTGAGAGCTTCATGGAAATGCTCTACTGTTCCCGCTCCTCCTGATGCGATCACAGGAATCGACACAGCCTCTGCAACTGCCCTTGTCAGGGCAATGTCGTACCCGGCTTTCGTTCCGTCACAGTCCATGCTTGTAAGAAGGATTTCCCCTGCGCCGAGACTTTCTGCTCTTTTTGCCCACTCTATGGCATCTATGCCTGTATCAAGACGTCCTCCATGCTTGTAAATATTCCAGCCACCATCTTCTCTTCGCTTTGCATCAATGGCGACTACCACGCACTGGCTTCCGAATTTATCTGCTGCCTCGCGAATCAGCTCCGGTCTGTCAATGGCTGCGGAGTTTACGGAAATTTTGTCTGCCCCTTCCCTGAGAAGCTTCCTGAAATCGTCAACTGTGCGGATTCCTCCGCCTACGGTAAATGGAATAAATACACTTGCGGCAACTTCTCTTACCATATCCACCACTGTGTCCCTTGCTTCACAGGAAGCCGTAATATCAAGAAAAACCAGTTCATCTGCTCCGGCAGCATCGTATGCCTTCGCAATCTCCACAGGATCTCCTGCATCTTTTAAATCTACGAAGTTTACTCCTTTTACTACCCGTCCTTTATTAACGTCAAGGCAGGGAATGATTCTCTTTGTAAACATTTATCTTCCCTCCTTTTCTATAGAAGCGAAATTCTTAAGAATCTCAAGCCCCCAGCGGCTGCTTTTTTCCGGATGGAACTGGCAGGCAAATACATTGCCCTTTTCCACAGAAGCATGAATGCAGGCGCTGTAGTCCGTGGTTGCTTTTACGATTTGGGGCTCTTCTGCCTGAAGGTAGTAAGAATGTACGAAATAGACGTAAGAGCCTTCCGGTACATTTCGAAACAGCCTTCCTTCATTCTGTAAATGCAGGGAATTCCAGCCCATGTGGGGAATTTTCAGACCTTCTTTCGGAGGAATTTTCACAATTTTCCCTTTCAGAAGACCAAGTCCCTCCACTCCCGGACTTTCCTCACTGCTCTCAAACAAAAGCTGCAGCCCAAGACAGATACCGAGGAAGGGAGTTCCTCTGTCTGCAATTTCCCGAAGTACAGGGACAAGTCCATACCTGTGAAGGTTTTCCATTGCCTGCCCGAAGCTTCCCACTCCCGGAAGTATCACCCTGTCCGCTTTTAAAAGTGTCTCTGCATCGCGGGAAACAATCGTCTCCTCTCCTATATAATGCAGCGCCTTTTCCACGCTTCTGATATTGCCTGCATCGTAATCAATAATACCAATCATCCAAAAAGCCCCCTTTGCTGACAGCATCTCTGAATTTCGTCATGGAAAATGCTGTACTTATTCATTGTTACAGTATAACGCAAAAACAGACAGTTGCAAAGAGATTTCTTTGCTTCCGTCTGTTTTTTCTGTCAGTTTCTGTCTGCGAAGCTGTTACGTTGTTTTTTCGCCTTCATTTCTTATATCATCCAGTTCCAGAGTAAACCAGAATTTCACGCCATTGTCATAGTTCTTTACTCCGTAACTCTGATTCATTCCTTCCATAATTGCCTTTACAATGGAAAGTCCGATACCGCTTCCTCCGTATTCCCTTGTCCTTGCCTTATCTACCTTGAAGAACTTGTTCCACAAATTAGGAATGTCCTCCTCAGGAATAGGTTTTCCCGTGTTAAATACCGATATTTTCACACGCTTTTCTTCTATGGAAAGCTTAATTTCAATCTGTCTGTCCCCATCCAGATGATTCAGAGCATTGCTTACATAGTTTGTGACAACCTCTTCTACCTTAAATTCATCTGCCCAGACATAGACAGGTTTGTTTGCTTCGAAATGTACATTTGCCTCTTTCTGGGTAATCAGAATATTCATAGACTGGAGTACGCCATTAATCAGGGAAACAAGGTCAAAACGCTCCATCATAACTGCATCCTTACCGGATTCCAGTTTATTTAAAGTAAGAAGATTTTTGACCAGCTTGTTCATTTTCGCAGCTTCATCCATAATGACTTCGCAGTAAAATGCCCTGCTCTCAGGGTCGTCGGATATGTTTTCACTCAACCCTTCTGCATATCCCTGAATCAGCGCAATCGGCGTTTTCAGCTCGTGAGATACATTATCCAGAAACTCCTTACGCATTTCATCAATTTTTATCTTGTTCTCAATGTCTTTCTGCAGCTCATTGTTTGCAGATTTCAGTTCAGAAATCGTATGCTCCAGACGCTTGGACATCTTATTGAAATTGTCTCCCAGCATATCTATCTCATTTCCGACGCTACTCTCGTATCGGGCATCGAAATCCAGATTGCTCATTTTTTCGGAAAGCTTCGTCAGTTCGCAGATTGGTTTCGTAATCCTTCCTGTTACATAGAGGATGACAAAACCGCTGATAATCAGGGTCACAACTCCTACAAAGAAGTAAAAACTGTTGGAAATTGCCGCGTTTTCCCGAATACTCTCCAATGGAGAACGTATCAGGAAAAAGTATCCGTTCTCATATTGCCCCCAACATTCCACATAGTCCATTCCGGCAAAACTGTCGTGAATCTGCCAGATAATACTGTCTTCTGTTGTCTTCAGAATCCTGCTTCCGGACACATCCTGATCAAGCTCGCTGATATAGCCAAACAGCTTGCTGCGGAGCATTCTGTCATTGGCTCCCACATAAAAAAGTCCGCTGTTTTCCTGATTTACCACTACCCATGAAAGGTTGTTTCTGGAGCTGCTGCGCTCCAGCTCATCCGGTATATCCTTTGTCTCGCTTTTTTCCTGAGTGTCGTCATCGTATTCAATGAGCGCGTCCATATCAAGGGCTTCGATGGATTTCTTCGCCTCCATCAGCACCTCTACCTTCTTTGTAAGATAATACTTCGCAAGAAAAAGTCCGTTAACGGCAACCATTGCAAACATGGACAGGAGAAACAGACCGATAAACAGGAACGCTATCTGATGCTTCAGGGCATGAAATTTCTTCTTTTTCATTCTGTCGCCTCAAATTTATAGCCCATACCCCAGACTGTTTTTATATAATCGCCTTTTTCGCCCATTTTACTTCTTAATTTCTTCACATGGGTATCAATGGTACGGGCGTCTCCGAAATAGTCGTAATTCCATACGGAATTGAGAATTTTTTCTCTGGAAAGGGCAATACCTTCGTTCTCCAGAAAGTAAGTGAGGAGTTCAAATTCTTTGTAGCTCAATTCCATGATTTTTCCGTCCACAGACGCCTGATGCGCCGCTTTGTCAATGGTGATTCCTCCTGCTGAAATCACCTCTTCCTGACTGCTCTGTCCTGAACGGCGGAGAATGGCTTCCACGCGGGCAACCAGAATCTTAGGGCTGAAAGGCTTGGAAATGTATTCATCTACGCCAAGCTCAAACCCAAGAAGCTCATCCCTCTCATCTCCTCTTGCAGTCAGCATAATGATAGGTACTTTCGAGTTCTTCCGCACCTCGCGGCATACTTCCCAGCCGTCCATCTTCGGCATCATTACATCAAGGATAATCAGAGCAATATCTTTCTCTTTATAAAAAACATCCATTGCCTCTTCGCCGTCGCCGGCTTCCAGAACCTGAAAGTTCTTTTTGGAAAGGAAATCCTTCACCAGTTTCCTCATACGGCTTTCATCGTCTACTACTAATATTTTTAATGAATCCATGATCGGTATCCTCCGTAAACTTGCTTATTACTGTCAATATACCAGAAAAATATGTTGGATTTGTGAAATTCAGTATGAAAAATACTGCATTCAAATCGAACGCACGTGAGACTTGGCGCGCGATTCTGGTCAGCGTTAGCTGACACATTCTTCTTAGAATCGCTACGCATCTTTGCAGTAATTACTGAAAACAAAAGAGCCAGTGAATACTGACTCCTTTGTTGATAGGGTATTACTTATGTGGGCAGACGGGGTATGTGGTAGTAGAAAATAAACTGCCAGTTTTTATGTAGCCACACTTTGTACATCTCTGGGCATTATAGACATTTACCGTACATCCGCCTGTACTGTTTGATCTGTGAACATGATAATAACAATCTTTCATTACATGATTACACAAAACATATAGAGAATCATCCTTGTTCGTAATAGGAATCTGCCTTCCATCATCATAAACAACTACTGTATCAGAAATGCTAAAATCACAGCTATCGCATCCATTTTCTTCCAATATTTCTCCAAAATCACTCAGCCCAGATACCTCTGCGGTTCTGCTATCCGCCCATACAAACGGCTCATATGCCAGTATCGTACTCGCACTTGCAAACATCGTAAACACCGCAGTTGCAATCGCAATTCCCTTTTTCATTAAACCTTTTCTTTTCATAAGATAGCAAATCCTCCTTCTCATAAGCCTTTCCGAACTTGATAAACTATTTTTCCATACCACAGACAGCTCTTCCTCTTTCGTTGCCAGCTCTGTCAGCAGTCTCGCATATTTCTTTTTCTCTTCCTCCGAACATCCCTCTATAGCTTTTGCATCACAGATGTACTCTGCGGTCACACTATATAGCCACAGCAGTAATATCGCAATCGGATTAAACCAGTGTATACAGATAATCACCACACCGATTAATTTCATCAGACTGTCGTGATTCCTTCTATGCTGTTCCTCATGTCTGTAACACATCTCAAAACACGGATGATTCAGGCTCATCTCCGGCAAAATAATTGACTGTTTTATAAAGCCAACTGTATACGGCGTATGAATTTTCTTATTGACCAGAATTTCCGTTTTTCTTCCATTGATATCTACAGATTTCTTTACAGACTGTGACAACATCCTTCTGATATCCATTCTATACTTGAGAATCTGATAAATGGCAAATGTTCCTATACAGCATAGCCAGATAAGAACAATTACAGATACCCATCTTGGAATCCATAACGAATCATCTTGAGAAATAAAACTTCGCAGTTCTACAACCTTATAAAAATCCTGACGGATATGAATTTCCATCGGAAGCTTCAGATAAGGCACTGTCCACTCAGGCAATACATATTTAATCAACTGAAACGGAATAAGATAAAAGAACATACTCATCAGCAAGAGTATTCTTCCCAGATAAAAATGATAGTTCTCCTTTTGTATTAACCACAAAACAAGACATACAATAACAGGCACTGAACCCGCAATTGACATACAAACATACAGCATTGTTATAAGTCCTCTATAAAAGATATGATACGCTCTTTTTCCTCAGACGATAAATTCCGCTCTTTTGCAATTGCACAAACCAGTGCAGGTATCCGGTCTTCTGTCTCCGTATCTTCTAATTCCTCCAGCTCTGCTTTCTCTGTCTCCACTTCCTTCTCCTCTGCTCTCTCGCTTAATCGGAGCGTGACAAGGAAAAAGAACGTAAATCCAGCCGGAAGCAAAATGGATATGCCCAAAGCGCCAACTACATATCTGCCCAATTCCCCTCTATCCATCGGCGCCCCGCAGATCAGGGATACAAACAGGATGATAGCCAGCAGAATTGTAAAAATAATCATAACAGCAGTAAATAGTTTGCGTTTCATATCTGCCTCCTTTTTGGTATGGAATGATTACTTTTATATTTTATCACTCTATTTTAACGAAGTCAATCTACAAATCCCGCTCAGAGGCGTTTATCTCACAATTTGTGTTACTGTTCGCTCCGTTCACAGGAACCAAACTGTCCCTCTTTAGAAATAAAAACATTTATTTTTCCGCCTTATTACAGATATCCATCTACTTACGTTCCTTTTATTCCTGAAGCATAAATTTCATTAATTTCTATCCCTAAGACTAATACAAGCTTTGGAATATCACACGCTTTTATCAAGCGTCAACCGTTCAGCATATCATTTAACTCTTGTGCTTTATATCCAGCTTTTCTCCCTCTCCCCCACTCGAATCGCATTTTTTCTTGATTATATTCTCATTTCGAGTATTATTCTATATATTTTCATGTGAAATTATTCGTTTTGCAAACTCACTATATTGATTTATTCATATTATGCGATTATAATATCTTTAAAGAAAGGTGAATAAAATGGCTTTTTATGATAGGTTAAAAGAAAGCAGAATAAAATCTTGCCTAACACAAGAGCAGCTTGCAGAAAAATTAGATATTCTAAATATAGATGCCAATTATCTATAGGTTGATTTCACTCTTGAAAAAGAATGGGAGCGCTCCATCGCTGCGCAGAAAATGTGAAAAAATAAATGAACTTGAGGAAATTATTCGTTCTACTTCTCACTTAATCATGTTCATATTTCCAAAGATTCCCCTGTTGCAAATGCAACTTAATTCTGGATAACCAGTACAGAAAAAACAAAACCTCTCCCTGTGCCAACAGGAACCATACCTTGACAATATAATATACTTACTCGGGCAGTCGGGAGGGCGTGCATATCATCCGCCTGAGTCTTGACAGGAGGATGATGCTTATGAGTACATATGAAGAAATGCAGATTTTACTTACTTTTGCTTTGCTTGTAGTTGCAATTCTGAATTTAAAAAATAAGTAAGCCGCCCTGTCCCTGCAAAAGATAGGCGGCTTCACTTAAACTTATTCTTTTACCGGGCGGATAGGTGTGCTCTATCTTCCGGCTGTCTTGTTAAGTATATTATATGTTAAACATAACTATTTGTCAAACGAAAAAGCACCGTAAATACGGTGCTTTTTAAGTGGACCTGGCGGGAATTGAACCCGCGTCCGAAAGCCTATCCCTTGAGGCATCTCCCATCACAGTCGCTGTTTTGACATTCCCTCCGTGACACGCCCACCGACAGGCTTGTCACTTCAGTAGCTTCATAAATACATCTACCGGAGCAAAGCTTATCCGGCAAGGTTTCTCACATAGTCGACGCCAGATTCCTAATGTGTGAGTGCACTAGGGCTGACGAGCAGCAATTAGGCTGCTAACGCTAACTTTTCGTCTGCGTTTATATTTAGTTCCCGGTTGGTACGCAGTCCAGGAGTCTGCGGATGGCTTCCCCAACTTCAAAACCCCCGTCGAAACCAGTACAAGCCCTGATGACTTCATTCTTCGGTGTCCTGACCGAAGCTGGCTGGCAGACGTTTCGTTTACTGTTCTATTATTATAGGCACATAGTCCCTGTCTGTCAAGGGTTTTTTGTTATAACTCCCCACTTTAAAAATAGGAATCTTCTCCAAATAAGATGAAATATCCCTTTTCCCTGAATCACAGGTAAAAATTAGTCCGTTTCAGACTAAAACCACATAGTCCATTTTGGGCTAGAATATAATTTTCTAAAAAAGGGAGGATTCCAATTATGACCTATTACAGAATCCGTGAACTGCGGGAAGATAAAGATCTGACTCAGACCTACATAGCCCACTATCTCAATGTCACCCAGAAAACATATTCCAGATACGAAACCGGAGAACATGAAATCCCTCTGGGAACCCTGTGCAGAATTGCAGATTTTCACAATGTCAGCACAGATTTTCTTCTGAACAGAACCGATATTAAAACTCCTTATCCCGCAAAACCTCAAAAAAAGACCCGTAAACAAATAATCTGAAAGATTGCCCGAAACTCACTTCTGCAGCAACGCTAAAACGGCGCCGGATAATTTCCGGCGCCATGTTATTCTTCATATTATTTACTGTTCTTACTCAATCGGCTCAAAATCAGCAGCTCCATGTTTGCAGAGCGGGCATACGATATCATCCGGAAGAGTATCTCCTTCATAAACCCATCCGCAGACTTTACATACGAAGCCTTTTTTGCCATCTGTCTGAGGTTTCGGTTTTACATTACTGTGGTAGTAGTTGTATGTCATTGTTTCTCTGTCACTCATAACGCGAGCCTCTGTAACTGTACAGATGAACATTCCGTGAGTGTCAAGATCTACATACTGCTCTACTTTCAGAGACATAAATGCATTGATATATTTCGGAAGGAAAACAAGTCCGTTATCAGAACGAAGTGTTTCCATTCCTGCAAACTTATCTGCAGTACGTCCGCTCTGGAAACCGAATCTCTGGAAGATTTCAAACGGAGCGTCTACAGAGAGGCAGTTTACATTCAGCACACCTGTGTTTTTGATTACATGATGTGAATAGTTTGCTTTGTTAATATTAACAGCAATACGGTTCGGGTTATCAGTAAGCTGAGTTACTGTGTTTACAATAAGACCATTGTCCTTTGTACCGTCATTGGAAGTTACTACATATAAACCGTAGCCGATTTTGAAAAGAGCTGTAAGGTCATTTTTGTTTGCTCTTTCCGGAGACTGAGCCACATATTCTTTACAGAGTTCTTCTGCCATAGCATCCAGCTCATCCATATTTTCGCTGCTTAAGGAAGACATGATCTTCACATTATTGTTCAGCCAGCTAAGCTTTTTGCAGCCCTCAAACATCCCCTTCATAACTTTAGCAGCCAGCGGAGCCCAGGAACCATTCTCGATAAGACCGATTGTACGGTTCTGGAAATTACGCTCTGTCAGATGCTCGATAAATGTTTTCATAAATGGGAAAACATCTGCATTGTAAGTTGTTGTTGCAAGAACAAGTTTGCCATAGCAGAAAGCATGTTCTACTGCTTCTGACATATCGTCGCGGGCAAGGTCATGCACAAGTACCTTCGGGCAGCCTTTCTCTTTCAGTTTATTTGCGAGAACTTCTACTGCTTTCTTAGTATTTCCGTATACAGAAGTATAAGCGATTACTACGCCTTCCTTCTCTACTGCATAAGATGACCATGTATCGTATTTCTCAAGATAATGTCCAAGATTCTCTGTAAGAATCGGTCCGTGAAGCGGGCAGATTGTCTGGATGTCCAGAGTTGCCGCTGCTTTCAGAAGCTTCTGTACCTGCGGGCCGTATTTACCTACAATACCGATGTAGTAACGGCGAGCTTCACAATCCCAGTCCTCTTCCACATCAAGAGCGCCGAATTTACCAAATCCGTCTGCGGAGAACAGAACTTTCTCTGTGCTGTCATAAGTAACCATAACCTCTGGCCAGTGAACCATCGGGGCAAAAACAAAATTCAGAACATGTTTGCCAAGAGACAGACTTCCGCCATTCTCAACTTCCACTTTCTTTCCTTCCAGATCAAGCTCACGGAAGAAATTCTGCATCATAACGAAGGTTTTAGCATTTGCTACAATCTTTGTATCCGGATAAACTTTGGCAAAATTATAAATATTTGCAGCATGGTCAGGCTCCATGTGCTGTACAACGAGATAATCCGGTTTCGCACCGTTTAAAGCTTTCTCTAAATTATCCAGCCACTCATGGGTAAATCTGGCATCAACAGTATCCATAACTGCGATTTTTTCATCCATAATCACATAAGAGTTGTAAGACATGCCATTCGGCACTACATACTGGCCTTCAAAAAGGTCAACGTCGTGATCATTCACACCTACGTAAAGAATGTCGTTTGTAATTTTCATTGCATTTGCCCTCTCTTTATATAATATTTTTTACACATGCATTCTCCAAATCAATTCCATACCATTTTAATCCATTTTGCACAAAATATCAAGTATTTTTTATTCTCCAAATTCCTGCGCGCATTTTTTGAGCATTTCACGAATTGGCAGATGATATGGACAGCGTGTTTCGCACTCCCCGCATTCCACACAGGCAGAAGCCTTTACTGCCAGCGAATCGTAGCGGTCACGCGCCCACTCTCCCAAATCATATCTTTCCAGATAGCCTGCAAAAAGAAACACACTCGGAATATTGATACCAGCTGTACATGGCGCACAGTAATTGCAGCGACGGCAGAAATTAGAACCAAGCTGTTCGCGAATTCCGGCAATTTCTTCCTGCTCCTCCTCTGATAACGGAGACGCATCAAGACATGCCTTGAGATTCTGCTCCAGTTCCTTCTCCTCTGCCATTCCCGGAATTACAACTGTCACATTATCGTTTGCGCAGATATAGCGGATTGCCAGTGAAGCATTCTCAATAGCGCCGCCTGCAAGAGGTTTCATGGCGATAAAGCCGATGTTTTTTTCTTTACAGCGGGCAATCAGTTCTTCTCCCTGACTTTCAACAATATTGTACGGGAACATGATCGTCTCTACCCAGTCAAGCTCCAGCGCTCTCTCAAATACTGCCGCAGAATGCGCAGTAAGACCGATATGTCCGATTTTACCTGCTGCCTGCGCTTCCTTCAGCGCTTCCAGAGCTCCGCCTTCTCCCATTACCTGTTCAAGCTGTTCCATACTTGGATTGTGAACCTGATAAAGGTCAATATACTCTGTGCGAAGATTGCCAAGGCTCTTCTCAATATCGGCAGCCATAGCGTCCTTCGTCCTTGCCATACTCTTAGTCGCAAGAACGAATTTATCACGAACGCCTTCCAGAGCATACCCCAGATATTCTTCGCTGACTGTATAGCCTCTGGCTGTGTCAATATAATTCACTCCGGCATCCGCCATCTTGTGAATCAATTCCTTCGTCCCCTGCGCGTCGATTCTCTGAATTGGAATTCCGCCAAATCCCATACGTGAAATTTTCAGACCGGTTTTTCCCAATGTTACGTAATCCATTTCTTCTTCCTCCTGAAAGAATTATGTCTCATATTGAGATAAAAGCCCGCAAACAAATGTCTGCGGGCCCCTGCTTACGAAAGCATTATACTCTAGAGAGATATTCTCCTGTTCTTGTATCAATTTTAAGTTTATCTCCCTGGTTTACGAACAGCGGAACCTGTACCTGAGCTCCTGTCTCAACAGTAGCAGGCTTCGTAGCGCCCTGAGCAGTATTTCCTGCAAAGCCCGGTTCTGTCTCAGTAACCTCAAGTTCAACGAACAGAGGCGGCTCAATAGCAAATACGTTTCCATTATGAGAACAAATCTTAACCATCTCATTCTCTTTAACAAATTTCAGAGAATCGCCAACCTGATCTGCAGTAAGACCAACCTGGTCATATGTTTCTACATTCATGAAGTAGTATAAATCGCCATCGTTATACAGATACTGCATATCAACGCGCTCAATACGAGCTGCCGGGAATTTCTCAGTAGGACGGAAAGATTTCTCTAACACAGATCCTGTAATGATGTTTTTGTATTTTGTTCTTACGAAGGCAGCGCCTTTACCAGGTTTAACATGCTGAAATTCAACAATCTGACATACGTTGCCGTCAATTTCAAGTGTGATACCGTTTTTGAAATCACCTGCTGAAATCATAATTATATTTCCTCCTTAATTGTACACTTCACTACGAACCATTTTATAATAACTGAAGCTTTTTTTCAACTATTTTTTTACAATAGGGCTTAATTTTTCTTCCAATTCTTCAATCAGGGCGTCAAATGTCTTGTCGCCTGTGATAATTTCAATATCCGCATACTTTGTGTAAACCGGATCTCTCTGTTTCAGAAGCTTCTTGATTTTTTCATCTCTGTCGTCTCCGTCAATCAGAGGATCTCCGCCGGAATTTTCCAGACGCTTCTTTAAAGTAGCATAAGACCCCTTCAGATAAACAACCGTACCAAGCTTTTTGATATATTTGTCGTTCTGCTCCTGCATTGGAATCCCTGCCCCAAGAGAAATAATTTTCTGCTCCGGATCGTCAATCAGAGCTTTTATAACTGTCGTCTCGAGAGCGCGGTAAAAAGGCTCTCCGAATCTGTCGAAAATCTCTTTCACAGACAGGTTCATCTTCTTTACAATCACTCTGTCAACGTCAATAAACGGAATATTCAAATCCTTGGACAATCTTTTGCCTACGCGTGTCTTGCCAGAACCCATAAACCCTATAATAACAATATGGCTCATAAATTCCCCTCCTCTTTATCTTTACGGTAAAAATATAATACAATCTTCTCCAGATACCGTTTCAGCACAATCTGGATTTCCTCTTTCGGATGAATGGGCTTCACCAGAATATTTCGGATTCCCGCCCGCTTCGCTCCGTAAATGTCGGTAAAAAGCTGATCGCCAATGAAAATTGTATTGCCGGTATCCGTGCCCAGCATTTCCATAGCCTTTCTGTAATTTTTCACAGAGGGCTTATGTGCATTTTCAATAAACTGCTCTCCGATCACATCGTTAAAAGAAGAAACTCTCTCAATCTGGTTGTTTGATAAAAAGCAGCTTTTAAAGCCCAGTTCCTTCAGATGGGCAAACAGGGCGCAGGCGCGCTCATCTGCCGGCGCTCCGTGGGGGACAAGCGTATTGTCTATGTCAAAAAGCAGTCCCCTGTAGCCCTGCGCATACAGTTTGTCAAAATCAATCTCATACGTTGAATCCAGATATTCATCCGGAAAAAAACATTTAAACATCCCTGCGTTTTCCTTTGTTTCTTTTATTCTTTTTCATCAGGATAAAAGATATGCCTGCAGCTCTTCGAGCCTTTTCTCCATCAGATCATATCCCTCCTGATAAAAAGCAGTCAGAGCCTCTTTGTCCTGTTCTGTTCTGGATATCGGCTTCGATACCGGTCTTATGACAAAAATATGTCCTTCCCGCTCCCACTTTTCCACCAGGTCAAGCGTGCGGTTGTAAACCTTATACCGATTTAGAAGGCTCCTGACAAGATTCGGATACTTCTTAAATGCCGCGCTGTAAAACGCAGCGCTCTTACCCGGCTTCGTCTTACGATAGCCCAGATTTCTGGTAAGCACCACCACATCCTTCTGATAACCAAGCTTCATTGCATGAAAGATGGGAATGGAATCCGACACGCCTCCATCCAGATACGGTCGTCCGTCCAGCATAACCATAGGACATGCAGCCGGAATACTGGAGGATGCGCGGCAGATATTCATAAGCCGGTCGCTGTCCTTTTTTTCTTCCATGTATCTGGCTTTTCCGGTAATACAGTCTGTCACAACCATCTGACAGCGGATATCAGACTGAAAAAAAGTATCAAAATCAAACGGGAAGATTTCTTTCGGAAAACGCTCAAAAATCATATCCATATCAAACAGACTCTTATTTCGGATCGTCTGCCCCAGACTGATATAGCGGTTCTCCTTATCTTCCAGAATCATACAGTTTTTCGTTCTTCCCGGCTGCCAGGACACATAATCCACAGCGTTGCAGGCGCCTGCTGAAACGCCTACAACATAAGGAAATTTTATCTGGTGTTCCATCAGGCAGTCAAGGACGCCTGAAGTAAACACTCCACGGTTTCCCCCGCCTTCCAGAATCAGGGCTGTTCCATTCTTAGCTGTCATTTCCACCGTTCCCTTCTCACCTGCTGTCTTTTATTTACGATCATGAAGCGGTACGTAGGATGCTTCCGGAAGCACAGTCTTATATGCAGGACGTATAATTTTGTCTGTATTGATCAGCTCTTCCATACGGTGTGCGCTCCATCCTACGATACGGGCAACTGCAAACATCGGAGTGTAAAGCTCCAGAGGAAGATCTAACATACTGTATACGAAACCGCTGTAGAAGTCTACGTTTGCGCTGACGCCTTTATACATTCTGCGTTCCTCCGCAATTACTTCCGGAGCCAGACGCTCTACCATTGCATAAAGGTTGTAATCCTTCATTCTGCCTTTTTCTTTGGCAAGCTTCTCCACGAAACCTTTCAGAACTTCCGCACGAGGGTCTGATACAGAATAAATCGCATGTCCCATACCATAGATAAGACCTCTTCTGTCAAAGGCTTCTTTATGCAGGAGTTTCTTTAAGTAAGCTCTTACCTCATCCTCATCTGTCCAGTCTTTGATATGTTTCTTCATATCCTTGAACATGCTGACAACCTTAATATTGGCACCGCCGTGCTTCGGTCCTTTCAGGGAACCCAGAGCTGCTGCAATTGCAGAATAAGTATCTGTTCCTGAGGAAGATACTACGTGAGTGGTAAAGGTGGAGTTGTTACCGCCGCCATGCTCCATGTGTAAAATCAGAGCAATATCAAGGATTTTTGCTTCAAGTTCCGTATATTTCTTATCCGGTCTTAAAATCCTCAGAATATTCTCAGCAGTGGAAAGCCCCTTCTGCGGAAGATGGATATAAAGGCTCTTTCCCTTTACATAGTGATTATACGCCTGATAGCCATATACGGACAAAAGAGGAAATACGCTGATCAGGTTCAGGCACTGTCTCATAACATTCGGAAGAGAGATGTCATCCGGATTATCGTCATAAGAATAAAGAGTAAGCACACTCCTTGCCAGCGCATTCATAATATCCTTGCTTGGCGCTTTCATCACAACGTCTCGTACAAAATTCGTAGGCAGGGATCTCTGATCACAGAGTATCTTGCTGAATTCTTTAAGCTGTTCCTCATTTGGAAGCACACCGAACAGAAGAAGATATGCCACCTCTTCGAATCCGAATCTGCCGTCTGTAAGAAAGCCCCTTGTCAGATCCTTAATATTATATCCTCTGTAAAAAAGACTTCCTGCGCAGGGAACTTCCTTCCCGTCTACAACCTTCGTCGCCTGTACGTTGGATATCTGTGTCAGACCGGCAAGCACACCCTTACCGTTAACGTCACGAAGTCCTCTTTTTACATCATACTTTGCGTACAGGGAGAGGTCAAGGCTGCTGTGCTCCTTGCAAATTTCTGTAAGCTGCTCTACCTGCGGTGTTACTTTTGTCTTAAATCCTGCCATATTCATGTTTCCCCTTTCGATTTTTAGTTCCCCTCAGTTTTACCAGTAATGTTTCCTCCTTCATTCTCTGATCGTGACTGTTTTTCAGGTTTTCAGTTATCTCTGATCATATTTTTTTACCACATTATAGCTATTATAGCATTATCTGGCTTTTTTTGTCCAGAACAGAAAATTTTTTACGGAATATTCTGTTTATTTCTGTCTGTATGTACTTAAAAAGTCCCCAAGCTTGCCGATAGCTTTTTCAAGCTGGCGCACATTCGGGAGATAAACAACGCGGAAATGATCCGGCTGTCCCCAGTTGAAACCTTTACCCGGTACAAGAAGCACCTGCTTCTCATGGAGGAAATCAAGAGCGAACTGCTCATCGTCCACAATATTGAACTTCTCCACATCAAGCTTCGGAAAGATATAAAAAGCAGCCTTTGGCTTCACTGCCGTGATTCCCGGAATATCGGTAAGAGCCTTATATACATAATCTCTCTGTTCATAAATCCGTCCGCCCGGAACAATGTATTCATTGACGCTCTGGTAGCCTCCGAGAGCCGTCTGTACGATAGACTGCGCCGGCACATTGGAGCAAAGGCGCATGGAGGACAGCATATTAATTCCCTCGATATAGCCCTTCGCCCTGTTTTTAGCGCCGCTTAAAATCATCCAGCCGATACGGAAGCCCGCAATCATATGTGATTTGGACAATCCTGAAAATGTCACGCAGAACACATCCGGCGCCAGAGAAGCGATAGAGGTATGCTCATAACCATCCATAACAAGCCTGTCATAAATCTCATCGGAAAAAATAATAAGCTCATGCTCTCTTGCAATCTGCACAATCTGCTCCAGCACTTCTTTCGGGTAAACAGCGCCTGTCGGATTGTTGGGATTAATGATAACAATTGCTTTCGTCCTGTCCGTAATCTTGCTGCGGATATCGTCCATATCCGGATACCATTCAGACTGCTCGTCACAGATATAGTGAACCACCTTTCCGCCAGCCAGCGTCGCAGTTGCCGTCCAAAGCGGATAATCCGGGGACGGAATCAGAATCTCATCTCCGTTGTTTAAAAGAGCCTGCATACAGAGACTGATAAGCTCGCTGACACCGTTTCCCGTATAGATATCGTTCATGGTCACATTGGGGATATTGCGAAGCTGAGAATACTGCATAATCGCTTTTCTTGCAGAAAAAATACCTTTGGAGTCAGAATATCCCTGAGAAGTACGCACATTGCTGAGCATATCAAGGATTACCTCTTGCGGTGCGGAAAATCCAAAAGGATAGGGATTGCCGATATTCAGCTTGAGAATCTCCATCCCATCCTCTTCCATACGGTGCGCTTCATCTACAACCGGGCCTCGAACATCATATAATACATTATCAAGTTTTGAAGATTTTTCAAATTTTCTCATAATTCTCTCCTTTTCCGCCCTTATCAAATAACTGTTTATACACCATCTGTAAATCCAATCTATAAACAGTTTTATTAATTCTCATTATAATCTCACATTTGGCAAAATTTCGCAAGTAGTTCCTTTGTATTTTTTTCATGCGATTATTTTTTTAAAAAATTTTCATCTCTCTCTTTTCTTTTTTAACACTTTAGTGTATAATAACGTCGTCTAAAATAAAAAACGATGGACGAGGAGGAAATATTATGTCTTATACTGAAGAGGTATACGAAAGAGTAGTTGCACAGAATCCAAATGAGCCGGAATTCCATCAGGCTGTAAAAGAAGTTCTGGATTCCCTGAAAGTTGTAATTGACCGAAACGAAGAAGAATACCGCAGACTTTCTATTCTGGAGCGCATGGTTGAGCCGGAAAGAATCATCTCCTTCCGTGTTCCGTGGGTGGACGACAACGGCGCCGTACAGATTAATAAAGGCTACCGTGTTCAGTTCAACAGCGCGATCGGACCTTACAAAGGAGGCTTACGCTTCCATCCATCTGTAAACCAGGGCATTCTGAAATTCCTTGGCTTCGAGCAGACATTCAAAAACTCACTGACAGGTCTTCCGATCGGCGGCGGCAAAGGCGGTTCCAACTTTGACCCGAAAGGCAAATCTGACAGAGAAGTTATGGCATTCTGCCAGAGCTTTATGACTGAGTTATTCAAATATATCGGCGCTGATCAGGACGTTCCTGCCGGTGATATCGGCGTAGGCGCACGTGAAGTCGGCTATCTCTACGGCCAGTACAAACGACTCACAGGTCTTTATGAAGGAGTTCTTACCGGTAAGGGCTTAACCTACGGCGGTTCTCTTGTACGTAAAGAAGCTACCGGATATGGCGTTGTTTACATGCTTGACGAAATGGCGAAAGCACACAACGATTCCATCGAGGGCAAAACAGTCATCGTTACAGGTTCCGGAAACGTAGCTATCTACGCTGTTGAAAAAGTCACACAGCTTGGCGGCAAGGTTGTAGCAATGTGCGACTCCAACGGCTACATCCATGATCCGGAAGGAATCAAACTTGATATCGTAAAAGACATTAAAGAAGTAAAACGCGGTCGTATCAAAGAATATGCAGACCGTGTAGAAGGCGCAACTTATACAGAAGGCAAGGGCATCTGGAACATCAAGTGCGATGTTTATCTTCCATGCGCAACACAGAACGAGCTTGATCTGGACGGCGCGAAGGCGCTGGTTGCAAACGGCTGTAAATATATTGCAGAGGGCGCAAACATGCCTACTTCCCTTGAGGCTACCAACTATGTTCAGGAAAACGGCGTACTTTTCATGCCTGGAAAGGCTGCCAATGCAGGCGGCGTAGCTACTTCCGCCCTTGAGATGACCCAGAACTCCATGAGACTTTCCTGGAGCGCAGAAGAAGTTGATGAGAAACTTCACACAATTATGAGAGACATCTTCAAGAAGGTTGACGACGCTTCCAAACGCTACGATATGGAAGACAACTATGTTGTAGGCGCAAATATCGCAGGTTTTGAGAAAGTTGTAGAAGCAATGAAAGCTCAGGGTATCGTTTAATCCCGGCTTTCCCAAAAACAAAAAATGACTGCCCGAAGGATTTAACTTTATTAATCCTTCGGGCAGTTTTTTGATTCATTAATTCATAAATTTTTTGAGTTCATCCATAAAGGTACTCACATCCTTAAATTCTCTGTACACAGATGCAAAACGCACATAAGCTACTGCATCCAGATCCTTTAAGTGATTCATAACAATTTCACCAATCTTCGTACTGGAAATTTCTTTCTCTTCCGTATTAAAGATTTCACCTTCAATGGCATCCAGCGTCTCCTCAATCTTCTCAACAGAAACCGGACGTTTATAGCAGGCGCGCAAAATACCTGTCTGAATCTTGGAACGATTATACTGTTCTCTGTTCTGGTCTTTCTTAATGACTGTGAGAGGTATGGTCTCCACCTTCTCGTAAGTTGTAAATCTCCTTCCACAGTTGTCGCACAGACGGCGGCGGCGGATTGAATTCGTATCTTCCACAGGTCTTGAATCTACCACTCTCGTATTATCCTGATTACAAAACGGACATTTCACAAAGGAGTCCTCCCTTCACCAAAACTTGCCGCGCACCATCTCTCTGCGCCAGCTTAAATTTATATGTAATAATTATACTTTATTTTCCTTCACTGTGTCAATAAAAGGACTTGCATATTTTATCTAATTTGCACATAAATTTTGTAAAAAAGAGATTTTTATGCGTATTTGTGACCTAAAGCAAAAAGAAATCATCAATATCTGCACCTGCCGGAGTCTAGGCTGCCCCATTGATGTTGAATTTGACTGCAGATCCAACTGCCTTACTGCTCTTGTTGTTCCCGGTCCCTGCCGTTTTTTCGGATTCTTTGGGAAAGAAAGCGAATTTGTCATTCCGTGGAAGTGTATCCGCCAGATTGGAGAAGACATCATTCTTGTGGAAATTCAGGAGGAAAAATTCCTGCATAAAGAGTAAATGGCTTCGCATTCTTCCCCATTTGTCAAGGGCTTTTATTTTTTATATTTTTCCGGAAAAAGTATATTTATCCATAGTGCGGCACATCATCTTTAGTAGCCGAAGACGTTACTGCAAATGAAATAACAGTAACCCGAAGATAAGGAGGATTCTAAAGATGGCGCTTAACAAGGTAGAAATTTGCGGAGTCAATACATCGAAGCTTCCGGTTCTTACTGCCGGGGAAAAGGAAGAACTTTTCCGCAGGATCAATGAAGGAGACCGGGAAGCAAGGGAGCTTTACATCAAGGGGAACCTGCGTCTTGTTTTAAGTGTGATTAAGCGTTTCGGAAGCAGCAACGAAAATCCGGACGATTTGTTCCAGATAGGCTGTATCGGTCTTATCAAAGCCATTGACAATTTCGACACTTCTTTAAACGTGAAGTTTTCCACCTACGCGGTTCCCATGATCATCGGAGAAATCAGGCGGTTTCTCAGAGACAATAACGCCATACGCGTCAGCCGTTCCCTGAGAGATATTGCATACAAAGCAATCTACGCAAAGGAAAACTACATCAAACAAAATTTAAAAGAACCTACAATCAATGAAATCGCCGAAGAAATCGGCATTGAAAAAGAGATGATCGTCTATGCCATCGACGCTATCCAGAGTCCCGTAAGTCTCTTTGAACCTGTCTATACGGAAGGCGGAGACACGCTCTATGTCATGGATCAGATCAGCGACAAGAAAAACAGGGAGGAGCGGTGGATTGAAAATCTTTCTTTAAGGGAAGCCATGCACCGCCTTCCGGAACGGGAGAAACATATCATTGAGCTGCGCTTTTATGAAGGACGCACTCAGATGGAGGTTGCAGAGGAAATCGGCATCTCTCAGGCTCAGGTCAGCCGTCTGGAAAAAAACGCCCTGAAATCCATGCGGAATTACCTCAGACCATAGAAACGGATTTTCAAACAGACTCTGGATTTTGCCGAAGGAAGTATGATATAATTTTCGTATGAAATCCTCTTCGGAGGAAACTACGAAAGGAAGTAACTGTTCAGGATATTCACAGTTACGACAGGAATTTATATCATGCCCTTCTCATTATTTCTTGACATGACAGTCACTGCCTGCGTCACTGTCTGGTCTCCGGGTCCAAACAACATCCTGCTTCTGTCCACAGCCAGTAAATACGGCGCCAGAAAGAATCTGAAGCTTCTTCTGGGTATCTGGACAGGCTCTCTTACTCTTATGTGTTTAAGCGGGCTGTTTTGCAGTACCCTTGGAAACATTGTCCCAGAAATCCAGAATGTGATGAAACATGTGGGCGCTGCCTATCTGCTCTATCTGGCATGGCAGACTGCCAGACGAAAGCCGCCGGCAGAAACTGAGGCTGACAAAGAGCCTTCCTACTTCATGGGAATCTTTCTTCAGCTCATAAACGTAAAAATCATCATTTACGGACTGACCATGTTTTCTTCGTTCATCCTGCCTTATGAGCAGCGTGTGCCTGTTCTTTTCCTGTTCGCCGTTTATCTGATGATTCTCGGCGCGCTTGGAAATCTCATCTGGGCATTTGCGGGAAACATCCTGAAACGCTTTTACGAGAAACAGTACAAAGCCATGAATCTTATAATGGCGGCGCTTCTTTTATGGTGCGCAATGAGGGTTGAAGGGATTTTATAATCCCCTCAACCCTCATTTTTAAGGAAACACTGTCGAATCAGCGAAAAGAATCCACCAGCTCTTTTCCGTCTTTATAGCCCTGTTTCTCCAGTTCTTCAATAAACCATTCGTCAATTCCTTCTACTGCCGCCCTGAAGGAATCAATATCTATCTCTTCTTTTTCTGTAATTGTCACGCCGTTTTTATCAGCCCAGCGTGATTTGATTTCTTCATCGCCGGAACGGTTGATATAACGCTCATATTCCACTGCTTTTTGTCCGGCTTCGTCCACTACTGCCTGCTGCTCCGGTGTCAGAGCATCATAAACATCCTGATTGATGCAGAAGAACAGACAGTCATAAATCGCATCCCACATGGAGCAGTATGGCTGTACCTCCTGTACGCTGGCTGCGTCGATAGCAGGAAGCGGGTTCTCCTGACCTTCTACCGTATTCTGCTGCAATGCAGTGTAGGTTTCAGACCAGTTCATATTTGTGGCGTCTGCTCCCCATCTCTTGTAACATTCCATAAGAAGGTTTGAGCCAGCTACGCGGATTTTCAGGTTTTTCATATCATCCACAGATTTTATCTCACGGACGCTGTTTGTAAGCTGGCGGAAACCGTTCTCTGCGATTCCCATACAGTGCAGACCGTACTCGTCCAGAATTTCTTTCAGCTTCTCTCCTGCTTCTCCGTCAAATTTCGCATCTGCATCCTCATAGGAACTGTATGCAAACGGAAGAGATACCACGTTAAATCTTGGGTCAAATGCAGAATAAATCAGGTTGGAATGCATGGAAATCTGTACAGGGTCGCCGTTCATCAAAGCCTGAATTCCCTCTGACTGATTTCCGTTTGTAAGCTGGTCTGCTGCATAAATATTTACTTTTACCTTGCCTCCGGTAGCCTTTTCCATCAGCTCGCCAAATTTACGGCCTCCGTCAGCCCAAGTGCTTGTCTCAGTTGTAGAGCAGGCGAAATTCCATGTCATTTCCGGCCAGTCAAGGTCTGTATAGTCTCCAATCTCATTAAAGGAATGATTTCCTCCGTCCTTAGTTTCCCTTAATTCACCGGATGCCTGATTTCCTGTGTACGCCCCGTCTTTTGCAAGCGCTTTTGGAAGTCCTGTAGAAACGGCAGGCACATAGGAAACAATAAGAAGAACTGCCACACTTGCAGCAATCATAGGCACAACTGCTTTGGAAATCTGCTGCAGGGTAACTTCCATACCTTTTTTAATCTTTATACCGATTGCAACAAAGAGATTTACGCCAACCGGAGGCGTTACCTGTCCAATCGCAAGGTTTACCGTTGCCATAACGCCGAATGCAACCACATCGTAGCCAAGAGCTTTGCATACAGGAAGCATAATCGGAATGAAAATATACATTGCAGAGTTTGCATCAATAAAGCAGCCTGCAATGAGGAAAATCACGTTTACAATCAAAAGGAAGACAAACTGATTATTTGCAATTGCGCCCAGAAGTCCGGAGGCTGCCTGTGCAATTCCGAATTTCGTACAGACAAAGGAAAACAGAGATGCACTTGCAACGATCAGCATGATTCCGCCTGTCGTCTTTGCTGAATCTATCAGGATATCGAAAAGATCCCGAATCTTTACTTCACGGTAAATCACCATACCTACGAAAAGGCCGTAAACAACAGAAACTGCCGCCGCTTCTGTAGGGGTAAAGATTCCTCCGTAAATACCGCCAAGGATGATAACCGGCATCAGGAATCCCCAGAACGCATCTTTAAATGCCATCCAGCGCTCTTTTGCACTGGCTTTTTTCCGTACCGGACGGATATTTTTCCTTCTCGCCTCTATCATTACTACGATTACAAGGGCAACACCCATCAATATACCGGGAACAATACCTGCCAGGAACATATCTGCAATGGATACGCCTGTAATGGAGGCATATACTACGAATGCAATACTTGGCGGTATGACAATCGCCACCGAACTTGCCGTTGCCATCAATGCCGTGGAAAATGCCGCGCTGAAACCGCCTTCTTCCACCATAGCCGGAATCAGCACTGCGCCAAGAGCCGCAACTGTTGCAGGACCGGAACCGGAAATCGCGCCAAAGAAGCAGGCAACGATTACACACACAATGGCAATACCGCCTCTTCTGTGCCCTACGCAGGTATCTACGAATTTAATCAGTCTTTTGGAAATTCCGGCTCTTGCCATAATATTTCCGGAAAGTACGAAAAACGGAATCGCAAGAAGCAGAAATTTACTGATTCCGGAATACATATTTGTCGCAACAATTGTCAGTGACGTACCGGAATACAGGATTGCGCAAATAGAGGACAATCCAAGACAGATTCCAATGGGTACGCCCAGAATCAAAAAGATAAAGAAGGATATAAATAAGATTGCGCTGATCATTTATTTGCCCTCCTTTTCATTTTTGCAGAAGTCAAGACAGAATTCTATAATATGAAGAATCATACAGCCTGCTCCTATCGGCACAAAAGACCAGAAAATCCACTCCGGCCAGTTCAGCACGAAGGTTCTCTTTCCATTGGCAAGCTGAGTCATTACCTTGTCCATTCCATAGTAAAAAAGAATGACTGTAAAAATCAGACTAAGTACCGTAATGAGAATCACGGAAGGTTTTTTTAGTTTCTTTGGAAGACGGTCTGTAATAAGCGTAAGACTTACCAACTCTCCCTCACGGCATGCAAGAGCTGCAGCCAGAAGCGTAATGAGTACAAACACCGCCACTACCAGTTCCTCTGTAAAGGACCATGAACGATGAATGACTTTTCGGGAAAATACGTTTCCCACTGTGAGCACAAGAATCAGAAGCGTAGAAACTGCAAGTACAGCCTTTTCCACAGATGCAAGTGCATTCATGATTTTTTTGTAGGTTGTCATGTTCTCCTCCCCCTTAGTTAAACTATCACTTTCGATGCTGCTTTTCTATTTCACTGCGTCTTCGCTTTTAAGTTGCATCTTTTTAGTGAATTAAAGCAATTTTATAACCAATCCGTGAAATAGTCAATAGAATTTCCCTATTTTTTTACATAAATCTTATTGTCTCCTCACTCACAGCAACGAGCCAAAATTCCATTGACACCTCCTGATTCCTATGGCAAAATAAAACTATCAAGAATTTTTACGAAAAGGATTAAAGAAACATGAACTATAAATTGTTAGTCTTAGATATTGACGGAACTGCTACAAATTCCCAGAAACAGGTCACTCCCAAAACCCGGGACGCTGTTATCCGCCTTCTCAGGGCAGGCGTACCTGTGGCCATCGCCTCCGGACGCCCAACCCCCGGAGTCGCACCGATTGCAGAAGAATTCGATTTCGGCGCTTACGGAAGCTATGCTCTTTGCTTTAATGGGGCAAAAATCATCAACTGGAAAACAAAAGAGCTTGTATACAGCAAAACACTTCCATCTTCTATCCCCAGAAGAGTTTTTGAAGACGCCTGTAAGTACGATGTAGGCGTCCTTACTTACGCTGAGGGCGATTCTGCAATTCTTGCAGGGCGAAGACCGGACCAGTACACAGAAAAAGAATCTCAGATTTGCAGCATTCCCATCATCGACTGCAAAGACCGGTTTGTACAGCATATCACTCATCCGGTAACCAAGTGTCTCCTCACCGGCGACCCTGACGTTCTTGAATGTATCGAACCTGTAATTGCAGACAAATACCGCTTCGAAGCCAATGTTTTCCGCTCCGAGCCTTATTTTCTGGAAATCATGCCTCAGAACGTAGATAAGGCGTACTGCCTTTCCAAACTGCTGAAAATCCTTGGAATAGAACGTGAAGAGATGATCTGCTGCGGCGATGGCTTTAATGACCTTACCATGATTCAGTATGCCGGAATGGGAGTTGCCATGGCAAATGCCCAGCAGGCAGTTAAGGATGTGGCAGATTTCATTACCCTGTCTAACGATGAGGACGGTGTGGAATATGTAATCCGCAAATTCTGGCCGGAACTTTTCTGACCTATAATCAAAAAAGACAGTCGTTTTTCTCATAAACCTGAGATATTAACGACTGCCTTTTTTAATTATTTTAAAAAGAACCGCTGGAACCGCCGTGACTGCGCCCTGAGGAACTGGTATGTACAGAACTTCCGCCTCCCGAAGAATCGTTATCTTTGGGTTTTGGCGTTCTGGTTACATGGCTGTACAGATATATATCGCTGCTCCCTGTAAGTTTAAGACTTCCTTTTTTTATATAAGCGCCTGCATTCTTCTGTTTCCGGGCGCTTTTCATCTGCATCTCCATAAATCCGGTAATAATAAACGCCACTAGAGTTCCTCCTGCCAGAGAACCGAAAATCCACCAGACAGACAGGGGTTCTCTGGGAAGATTCCCCTCTCCAAAAGGTTCCCCGTTTTTTGCCTGCTTCAGGAAATCCCCGCAGAGGTCTGCATAAACAGTAAAAGCTTCCATGTAATCTCCGTCTGTCAGATAAGGAAGAAATTTATCGGAAAGATATTTCTGCCCCCTGTCTGTAAACGCCGTGATTCCAAATCCGTATGTAGACATTGCCCATTCTCTGTCGCCCATATCCACAAGAAGAAGGATTCCATCGTCCCCCTCTCCCATTCCATATCCATTGTAATCATAAAAATCATCGGCATAGGCAGCAGCGCTTTTTCCCTCTGTATCTTCTGTGGTGACAATCGCTATATCGCACTGATACTTCTCGCTTAGTTCATCCAGTCTTTCTTCCAAAGACCGGCTTTCTTCCTCTGTGAGAAGTTCCGCCTCATCTACAAGTCTGGGAAGCTGCCTTTCTGCCGGAATTCCTGCCCCAAAAGCATTCACTGCGGCGGCAATTGAGTAGATGACAGCTCCGGCAGCCATTGTAATCCCTGTAAACCATTTCCAGAACACCTTTCTGTCTACAGGCAAATCCCCTGTGAGCTTTCCGGTCTGTCCATTCATAGCAAAGGTATATTTCTCCCCCTTCCAGACTGTGTTTAAAATCCACACAGGATACAGGGCATATTTCAGTTTACCATGAGAAAGTGAAATTCCGGTATGCTCCGGTGTGACGCTGCCATAGCCCTTAACCGTGTCGCGAAAGGCATCTTCTGTGCTTTCACGAATCCTCTCATTTGCCCGCTCCTCGCACGAGGAAGCGTCCACATCGTATTTGTCTGCAAAATATCCGGCAAGATATGCTGTATTGAAGTCTTTGGCATCTTTAAAGTAAAAAGGTTCTATAGATTCCATAAGGTCATCCGGCATTTTGGAGGAACCGTCTGCCGGTACATTTTCGAACCCGATTTCTCCTTCTCTTCTCACAGAATAAACGCTGGTTTTCGTATAATTATAGTTCGAATCCGACCACATTCTTGTTCTGGTTGCGCGATATCTCACATTCGCCTGTGCATCTGCATCAAACAGCCAGAACGGTACATAAATCCCTTTTATCTCCTCAATGTGGTTTTCGTCTTTAAACACTTTAGGCAGAAGAGGTTTCTTCTGAATATGTTTCAGATAGGCATTTTTCGCCGCTTTTTTCCCAAGTTTAAATGGAATCACATAATCAGGTCGAAGGTCTCCCGAAAAGTTCTTTGTCACAAGCACGGGATTTCCGCAGTAAGGACAGCTTGTAACTCCGGTGTTTGCATCTCCCACAATCTCACCGCCGCAGGATTCGCATGTATAGACCTTCATTCCCTCTGTTTCACCCTCCTGCCACTGCGTACCGCCGGAAGTATCCCAGTTTATATCGTCACCTTTCTCACTGCTTATTTCTTCCTCGTAAGTTCTGACAGACTCTACCTCAAATTCTGTATCGCAGTACGGACATTTCATCTTCTGTACCTTGCTGTCGAATTCCAGAGCGCCGCCGCAGGCAGGGCATTTAAATTCTTTTAATTCAGCCATTCACGCTCCTCCTGCATTAAAGCGACGGTCTGGGACTTCCGCACTCGGAACAGAATTTCCCTTTATTTACTGTTCCACAGCTACATCTCCACGGCTGGTTGAGCAAAGGATTCATCTGTCCGCATTCTGAACAAAACTTTCCTGTATTTTTTGTTCCGCAGGAGCACTGCCATACGCCGGACTGCTGTGTCTGCTGCGCTCCCATCTGATAAAGTTCCTGTAGATTCATTCCTCCCGCCTGATTCGCCATGCCCATTCCCATAAAGCCGGTCATTGCGCCCGCCGCATTGGAGGCTGCCGCTTTCATAGCGTCTGCCTGCGCTCCTGCCAGATTCGCCGCTGCCATTGCAGGGTCGCGGAACATGGCGTTTTTCTGGGCAAATTTAATCATCTGGGCATCCTCTTCCGGCAGAGTCACAGAATTTAAGGCAATGGAAACAACGGAAAGTCCGCGAAGCTCTCTCCATTTCCTGCTAAGAGTTCGGTTCATAGCATCTGCAAGCTCCCCTACATGCGCAGGTATGGCGCTTGGACGGATTTCCAACTGGGAAAGACTGCCCAGAGCAGGCTGCAGAGCGCTGATAAATTCAGCCTTTAACTGACTTTCAATCTCTTCCCCTGTATATTCCTGCTCCACATTTCCGCACACATTCATATAAAAAAGAAGGGGGTCTTCTATCTTATAGGAATACACTCCGTTGCAGCGCACAGATACGTCGAGGTCAAGTCCAATATTTCTGTCAACTACGCGGAAGGGAACGGGATTTGCTGTTCCGAACTTATTGTCTACCAGCTCCTTTGTATTAAAATAATAGACTCTCTGGTCTTTTCCCGTATCGCCTCCCTGAAAAAAGCGTTTTTTTGCAGTTTCAAAAGTACGGAGAACTCCTTCTCCCAGACTTCCCCTGAAAATCGTCGGCTCAGAAGAAGCATCGTAGATAAACTCTCCCGGTTCCGCACAGACTTCCACGACTTTGCCCTGCTCCACAATCATCATACACTGACCGTCTGCCACTGCAATTTTGGAACCGTCTGTAATAATATTGTCATTTCCCCTGTTTCCGGAAAAGCGCCGGTTCACCTGTTTACGCCCTTTCACCACAAGGGCATCCTTATCCATAGCGTCACAGTAAAAAAACTCCTTCCACTGGTCTGCCAGAGTTCCTCCTGCTGCTCCAAGCGCTGCTTTTATTAATCCCATAGAAGTTCTCCTTTCTATTGTCTGCCTGTTCTCTATACTCAGCCGCCGATCTGAGACATCATATGTTCTTCCCTGTGCTCAGTAAACGCTTCCGTAAACTGATGGCTCAGAGGCTTTCTCGATATGGCGTCACATATCGCTTCCCGTATTTCTTCATCAGAAGCTGCGCCGCGCATAAGCCTGCGAAGGTCCCTGCCTACGTCATACTGCAGGCAGGTCTTTAAATATCCCTGCGCTGTAATCCGCACACGATTGCAGGAATCGCAGAATTTATGGCTCATGGCACTGATAAAACCGATTTTCCCTTTAAAACCTTCAAACTGATAATAATGTCCCGGCCCGTTTCCAAGCTTCTGGCTGTATACTTCATATTTACCGTAATGCTCTTCCAGTTCACTTAGAATTTCATCTTCTGTTTTGCAGATGAACTGTCTTCCAAGACCAATAGGCATCATTTCGATATAGCGCACATGTACCGGATATTTCCGGGCAAGCTCCGCCAGCTCCAGCACGTTCTGACCATCTATTCCCATGGGGACACAGTTGATTTTCAGCGGGATTTCCGGATATTTCAGAGCTTCTTCAAATCCCTCCATCACCTTCTCAAAGCATGTCCGTCTGGAAATCTTTTCAAACGCCTCCGGATTCAGGGTGTCAAGACTTAGATTAATACCGTCGATTCCAGCCTCAGCAAGCCCTTTCATTGTCTCTGTGAGACAAATCCCATTGGTCGTTATGGTTACCTGTTCAATCCCCTGAATCTCTTTCAGCTTCTTTACAAGCTCCACTGCTCCTTTGCGGACAAGAGGTTCTCCTCCGGTAAGCTTCACTTTTTTGATACCAATAGATGCAAAAATTTCCGTCAGGCGGATAATTTCGTCAAAACTTAAAATTTCATCGTGGGATACCGGCTCTACCCCTTTTTCCGGCATACAGTAGACACATCTGAGATTGCATCTGTCTGTAATGGAAATTCTGATGTAATCAATATTTCTTCCGTAACTGTCTGTCATTTCATAAAAACTCCCGTATTTTTTTCGTATATTGTCTTAAATTATACCCTTTTCCCCTGTGAAAAGCAATTTTTATTTTTCCGTATGAGCGACAGCTTTATCCGATTTCCACAAGACTTCCCACTCCCTGAGCATCCCTGCATTTCCTCACTGTGATTTTCCTGTCAATGCGTTCTTTTAATTCTGCCACATGGGAGATAATTCCCACGAGACGCTGCCCTTCGCTCAGTCCCTGAAGCGCCTTCATTGCCTGCTCAAGAGCCTCCTCGTCCAGAGAACCAAAGCCCTCATCCACAAACATGGTTTCCAGCTCTACCCCTCCGTTTGAAGCCTGAATCTCATCGGAAAGCCCCAGCGCAAGAGACAAAGATGCCTGAAAAGTTTCTCCTCCGGAAAGTGTTTTTACACTTCTTACAGTTCCGTTATAGTGGTCGATAACATCCAGTTCCAGACCGCTTTTCCCTACCTTGCTTGCCGCTTCTTTCCGCCTGACAAGCTCATACTGACCGCTGCTCATGGTCAGAAAACGGACGTTGGCTCTTGCAATGATACAGTCGAAATACCATGTCTGGACATAAGTTTCCAGCATCATTCTTGCCTTTCCTTTCAGGTTTCCGTTGGCAGTATCTGAAAGAACCTTCATCCACCTCCAGCGTTCTTCTGTTTTTTCATAATTTTTTTTCTGAACTTCCAGCTTTTCTTTGATGTTTCTGTTTGTCTGCATCCTCAATGCCAGATTGTCTCTTATTTGATTCTTTTTATTTTTTTCCGACAGAAGCGCATTTTTACGCACTTCCATTTCTTCTGTTTCCACCGGTTCTGCTGTCTTTAGCTGTTCGCTTAAGATTTCCATTGCTGACGTTAATTCCGTCATTTCTTTCTGCATCTGCTCAAACGTATTTCTCGCATTTTCATAAGCTTTCTCTATGCTTTCTTTTTGCTGTGTCAGAACCTGAATCTGTTCCCGAACCTGTGCTGCCGTCTTTTCTCCCAGTTCTTCTTTCAGATTCTCTGCCTGTTCTTTTATGTGCTCCGCCTTCGCCTTCCCAGCAGCAATATTCTGGGAAATCTCTGATTCCAGCTTTCCTGTTTTTTCCAGTTCCTTCTGACTTTCCGAGATTCTTTTTTCCAGAAAAGCTTTTCGTTTCTGTTTTTCTTCTGCTTTTTTTAAGGACTCTTCAAGAGTATTTCGCCTTGCTTCCATAAGCTTCGCTGCCTGCTCTGTCTCTGCAGCTTCTCCGAACAGTCCGTGAAATCCTGTGACAAAGGTATCATGGGCAGTTACTGCAAGCTCTCTTGCCGACTTTGCCTCAGCGCTGGCTTTCGAAACCTTTTTTTCCAGTTTCGAGGTTTTTTCCTGCTGCTGCTCTACCTCTTCTCTGGACGGCGCCAAAGCCGTACATTTCGCAAGCTTCAGATGGTGCGTCGCTCCGCACACCGGACACTCCATTCCTTCCTCAAGTCCCAGCGCAAGGATTCCTGCCTGCTCGTCAAAAAAAGCCCGCTGAAGTCTGTCGGCAAATTCCTTTTGCTCCTGATATCGCTGCGCCTCTTCCTTATAAAGCTTCTGCTTTTCCTCCAGACTTTTCCGCAGTCTGCGGTAAGTATCCAGATTTTCTCTGACCTGCTCCAGCTTTTCAAGCTCATAGACACATTCTTTCTTTTCTTCCCCTGCAGGGGCAAGGTCTGCAAGCTCCCTTCCTCCTTCTTCCAGAAAAACTTTTAACTGTTCTTTTGCTTTTTCTGTCTCTTTTTTCTTTTTTTCCAGCTTCTCAAGGGTCTGCCCTGTCTGTTTAAGTTCTTTTTCCAGTTCTTCTGAACGATTATATTTTTTCAGGCTTTCTTTCTCGCTTTCGATTAGAAGCGCAAGCTTTTCTGTATTTTTATAGTTCTCCTCTGCCTTTTCATACGCAGCCTTACCTTCCATAGACAGGGGCTTTATCTCTTCAAAGCGAGCCTTTTTTGCTGCCAGCTTTTCTCTTGCCTCCCTCTCCTTATAAGCCTTTCCCAGAGTCTGAACAAGCTTTTGAAGGCTCTCCTCCACAGCTTCGATTTCTTTCTGTACACAGCCAAGGTTTTCTCTGTCTCCCTCAAGAAAAGCATCAAGAAGCTCCATTCCCTCTTCCAGATGCCCTTCAAACCCTTCTGTCAAAAGCTTTTCCCACCGCTCTCCGGCGCTGTTTTGGGGGTATCTGACCTGATCTATATACTGGAGGATGCTTCTGAGGAGTTCTTTATATTCCCTGTCCAGAGAATTGGCTTCAAATCTGAGTTTTTCCTGAATGGTATGGTAAATATCCGTATGGAAAAGCTTACGGAAAATCACGCTTCTCTCATCTGTCTCTGCAAGAAGAAGCTTGCGGAAATCCCCCTGGGCAATCATGGCAATCTGGCTGAACTGTTTCATATCAAGCCCGATTAATTCTGTCACTGCAGCCGTTACCTCCCGCACCTTTGTGATTGGATTCCTTCCGTCCGGCAGGTTCAGAACCGCGTCGCCTTTCTGCATGGTGGTTCCTGTACCTCTGGCTTTGGGACGCTCATAATCCGGACTTCTCCTTACTGTATATTCCCGGTTTTTATATAAAAAAGTCAGCTCTGCAAAGGTTTGTGTCTCCGGTTTCGCATACTTACTCCTTAACATACTGCTCTCACGGATTCCTCCGCTTGTCTCTCCGTAGAGGGCAAAAGTAATACCGTCAAAGATTGTCGTCTTTCCGGCTCCCGTATCTCCGGTCACCAGAAAAAGCCCTGTTTCTCCAAGCTTGGTAAAATCTATTTCCGTCACTCCCGCATAGGGGCCAAACGCAGATAAAGTCAGCTTTAACGGTTTCATTCGTCTCCCTCCTTTAATTTCCGAATCAGATTTTTCATATATTCTTCCTGCTCTTCTTTCATGGGTTCATTGTTCAGTTTTTCAAAAAATTCACCAAATAATTCCAGCTCCGTTTTTCGGCTCTGTTCCTGAAGTCCCTGAATCTCTCTGTTTTCTCTGGTTCTTGTATTATCGTAGGCAAGGCTCATAAGATTCGGATAAATGGTCCGTAAACGCGCCATTGCATTTGGTATATCCTCCTCGTCTGTAAGGGTAATCTGCAAATAATCGTAACGGTTTTCTTCCGTATAAACCTTCCTGTCCGTAACCTCCAGATACGTTCCTTTTATTTTTCGTAAATCCAGTCTGGGAATCAGAGGAATCGTTTCAATTTCAACCCGTCCCTTTTCTTTAAGCTCTACTACAGTTACGGATTTTTTATGTCCTGCCTCCGAAAAAGAGTATTTCAGAGGGGTTCCGCAATACCGGATCGTCTCCCTTCCCACATGCTGCGGACTGTGGATATGTCCCAGCGCAACGTAATCAAACCCGTCGAAAACACGTCCGTCAATCTGGTCCAGACCTCCCACAGATACCTCCTCAGAATCGCATCTTCCAGCTCCCAGAACAAATTGATGGGCAACCAGAACATTGCGTTTTTCTGTATCTGTTTTAAGTTTTTCAAGAGCTGCTTCCACTGCCTCCTGACAGGTCGTTATGTCTTCTCTCTCCAGCGCGTGACGCACCACAGACGGCTTCAGGAAGGGAAGAAGATGGATATACAAAGGTCCGTATTCGTCCTCTGTTTCGATTGTCCGTATCTCTCCGTCGTAAACTCTGGATATATAAATCCCGCTTTCTTTCAAAAGCTCTGCCCCAAAAGAAAGGCGCTCTGCAGAATCGTGATTGCCGCTGATTATATAGACCGGAATACCGGCTCCTGAAAGACGGGTAAGAAAACTGTCAAATATCTGTACCGCTTCTGCAGAAGGTACGCTTTTATCGTAAACGTCCCCTGCTATCAGAACCCCGTCTGCCTTTACATTCTCAATGATGTCTCCAATCTGGTTCAAAATATATCTCTGATCCTCAATCATGGAAAATTCATGGACCCTTTTTCCTATATGTAAATCTGATATATGTATCAATTTCATACAAGTCACCCCTTTTATTCTTTCGCCTTATCATTTTATCAAACCTCAGAATCTCTTACAAGGGAGACTTGACATCCCTTTTTTCTTCCTTTAAAATGCTTGTGTCAATATTGTAAACTTAACAGGAGCAGATTAAATGAATAATAAAATAAGAAACTTCATTGTAGGCGGTATTCTCCTTCTTGTATTTGCAGGCTTCGCCTTCTTTTACCAGAAAGCAGCGCCTTCGCAGGAGCCGATTTCCACCTCTTCTTTCAAGCTTAATACCGTCGTCAATATCACGATTTACGATTCACAGGATGAAACGCTTCTTCAGGAAGCTATGGCTCTCTGCGACAAATATGAAACCATTTTCAGCCGTACCGACAAATCCAGCGAGCTTTATAAACTGAATCACGGCTCTCTCCCAAAAGATGGAAATGCCTTTCAGATTTCTCCTGAGCTTGCAGAGTTAACTGCCAAAGGACTTGCATACGGACAGCTTTCCGACGGCACATTCGACATCGCCATTGCGCCTGTTTCCTCTCTGTGGGATTTCACCTCCGAGGAAAAACGAATTCCCTCTGACGAGAACTTAAAAGCAAAGCTGCCCCTTGTAAACTACGAGGATGTAATTCTTGACGGCACTTCTCTGACCTTCCGAAAAGATGGAATGGGACTTGATCTGGGAGCCATTGCCAAAGGGTATATCGCAGATAAAATCAAGGAATTTCTTCTTTCCAAAGGTGTAAAAAGCGCGATTATCAATCTGGGAGGAAATGTGCTCTGCATCGGAAACAAGCCGGATAAAACGCCTTTTCGAATCGGTATCCAGAAGCCCTTCGCAGACCGCAGCGAAACCATTGCAACTGTAGATATCACAAATCAGTCTGTTGTTTCCTCAGGAATCTACGAGCGTTTTTTTGAAAAAGACGGACAGCTTTACCACCATATCCTGAATCCCAAAACCGGATATCCCTACGACAACTCCCTGATTTCAGTCACAATCATCTGCGATAACTCTACAGACGGAGACGGCTTAAGCACCTCCTGCTTTGCTCTGGGGCTTGAGAAAGGACTGGAGCTTATTAATAGTCTTCCCGATGTACATGCAGTCTTCATTACCTCTGACGATAAACTTCATTACAGCGATAATTTCCAGAAAGAAACCAGCCTCCGGGAATCCTGAAGGCTGGTTTTTCATTGGGAACATTTTTTAGTTTTTATTTCTCTGCGTTCATTTCGTCACGCACTTCTTTGAAGCATTTCACAATATAATCAATATCTTCTTTTGTGTGAGCTGCGCTTACCTGCGTTCTGATTCTTGCTTTTCCCTTCGGAACTACCGGATAGGAGAAAGCAACTACATAAACGCCTTTTGCCATCATTCTGGCAGCCATCTCTCCTGCAGTTCTCTCATCGTAAAGCATAACCGGAACAATCGGATGTGTGCTTTCGATGATATCAAAACCTGCCTCTGTAAGCTGCGCGCGGTAATAAGCTGTGATTTCTTCCAGATGATCTCTTAAAGAGGTATCCTCTTCCAGCATCTTAAAGACCTCGATACTGGATTTAACGATAGCCGGAGCCAGCGTATTTGAGAAAAGGTACGGTCTGCTTCTCTGACGAAGTAAATCAATAATTTCCTTTCTTCCGCTTGTATAGCCGCCGGAAGCTCCTCCCAGAGCCTTTCCGAGAGTTCCTGTGATAATGTCTACACGCCCCTGTACGCCACAGTGCTCTGCAGTACCGCGTCCTGTTTTGCCCACGAAACCAGCGGAATGACTGTCATCCACCATAACAAGAGCCTGAAATTCGTCTGCCAGATCGCAGATTCCCTTTAAATTGGCAATGATACCGTCCATAGAGAATACGCCGTCTGTAGCAATGAGCTTGATTCTTGCTCCTGCTTCGTCTGCCGCTACAAGCTGCGCGCGAAGATCTTCCATATCGTTGTTTTTGTAGCGGAAGCGTTTCGCTTTGCAAAGGCGGACACCGTCAATGATACTTGCGTGGTTCAGTTCATCACTGATTACCGCATCTTCCGGTCCGAGAATTGTCTCAAACAGACCGCCGTTTGCGTCAAAACAGGAAGAATACAGAATAGTATCTTCTGTTCCGAGGAAGCGGCTGATTGTTTCCTCCAGCTCCTTATGCGTATCCAGAGTACCGCAGATGAAACGAACGGAAGAAAGTCCGTAGCCTCTGTCTTTGTAGGAATTAACGGCTGCGTCGATGATTCTCTGATTGTTTGCAAGTCCCAGATAGTTATTTGCACACATATTAAGAACTTCTCTTCCGTCTGTGAGCTTTACTCTTGCTCCCTGCGGAGACGCAATTGGGCTTTCCCCTTTAAAAAGCCCTGCTTCTTTAATATTGTCCACTTCTGTTTTATAGAAATTTAATGCCTCTTCTCTTCTCATGAAATTAACCCTCCTGCTTATTTGTTCTCTTCCTGAAGAGAGGTCCAGTCAAGAACAACCTTTCCTGAATTTCCGCTGTTCATTGCAGCGAAGCCTTTTTCATAATCACGGATATCGAAACGATGTGTAATGATGTCGTCGATGTTCAGACCGCTCTGAAGCATCGTATCCATCTTATACCATGTTTCCCACATTTCTCTTCCATAGATTCCTTTGATGGTCAGTCCGTTAAAGATTACCTTGCTCCAGTCAATCTTTGCATCTGACCTCTGTAAGCCGAGAAGCGCGATTTTTCCGCCGTTCTTCATGTTATTGACCATATCGTTAAATCCGGCTTCGTTTCCGGACATTTCAAGACCTACGTCAAAGCCTTCCTTCATTCCAAGCTCATGCATCACATCCTGAAGGTTTTCTTTCGCGATATTGACGGTACGTGTTGCTCCCATTTTTTTCGCAAGTTCCAGTCTGTATTCGTTTACGTCTGTGATTACTACATATCTTGCGCCTACGTGTTTGCTGATAGCTGCCGCCATAATACCGATAGGACCTGCACCTGTAATCAAAACGTCCTCGCCGATCATATTGAAAGCCAGAGCTGTGTGTACTGCATTTCCAAGCGGGTCAAAGCAGGAATAGAGTTCTTCTTTGATAAGAGGAGAACATTTCCATACATTAGAAGCCGGAATTACAAGATACTGGGCAAATGCGCCGTTTCTGTTTACGCCTACTCCCTGTGTATTTCTGCAAAGATGCGGCAGTCCTGCCAGACAGTTTCTGCACTTGCCGCAGACAATGTGACCTTCACCGGAAACCTTCTCACCAATCTCAAAGCCTTCTACATTCTCGCCGATTTCCACAATTTCTCCCACATACTCATGACCTGCAGTAAGTCCCACCGGAATCGTGTCCTGTGCCCACTGATTCCAGTTGTAAATATGCACGTCTGTTCCGCAGATTGAAGTTTTTAAAATTTTGATTTTAACTTCGTTTTTCCCCACCTTCGGAATCTCCACCTGTTTCAGCCAGAGTCCCTTTTCCGGACTCTCCTTCACAAGCGCCCACATCATGTTTTTGTTTTCCATAAGTACCCTCTCTTTCTGTTATGTATATTGTATTTTCTGTGCAGTAAATTTGTAATCAGTCATACCCTTATATTATAAAGTATCCGGAAAGATTCCGTCAATAGAACTGACGCACAATTCCCTCATTTTCAGGAAAATCTTGTTCTTTTTTCAGACCATTATTTGCAAGAACGGGCATTTGTCCGACGGTGATGGACAGGCTTTTTATACTGAAAAAAACAGCCCCCGGAATTTCTCCCGAAGGCTGTCTGTTTCGTTTCCCTGTTTTTAATAAATACTGAGAATCATATAAATGAATCCCATAGAAAGCATCTCTGTGGGAAGCCCGCGATACGCCATTCCTGTTTTGGAAAAACGCAGGATTCTTTTCACGGAGATAAATAAAATCACCGGTACAATGGCTGTCCAGATAAATCCTCCCACCTCGCCGAAGGCTGCTACCTCGAAAGGACGCATGAACAGCGCCAGAGGAAGCACCAGGAAAAGACTCTCTGTATTACGGCAGCGCTTCTTCAGCACACCGTTTGTAAACGCGAGAACAAGTCCTGCTGTGATAAATCCGAAATATGCTTCCAGAAAAGCGTTGGAATGGAATACAGGTTCAATCAGCATGTTACCGAAAATCTCTCCTGTTGCAAAGAACTCCCTTGCCATAGCAAGAAGAATCCAGAACCCCCAGCCAATCGCACATTCCCAGAAAAGCTCGCCGTACTCTGCATCGATTTCTTCTGTAAGCGCATGTCTGGCAGCAAGAACTCCCAGAAGGAATACCATCAGCCAGAGCGGAAGCTCCACCTCCATGCCGAGCACTGTCAGCCCTGCCAGAAAAGCGCTGGCGCAGACAGCTCCTGTTCCTATATAAACACTAAGCTTCAAACTCCAGTCCGGTACAAGCTCCCCAAGGAGATTTCTGAGAAATTCTGCAAATACCACTGCAAGAATCGTGAGGATTCCTGCAGCAAAAGCTTCCTTCATTCCAGAGGAAAACAGCACGATGCCCAGTGCAAAGGCTTCTGCCGGATATTTTAACTTCATATCTTTTCCTCCGTTTTTCTTATTTCGCTGCATTTAAGAAATCAAATGCCATATTAATTGCATTTACTGCCGCAGTAGAAGAAATCGTTGCTCCGGATACACCGTCAACAACTGTTCCGTTTTCAGGAGCTTCTTCTGCCGGCGCTTCTACAGGCGCTTCTGTAGGTTCTGCTTCTACGCCTGCCGCCTGATTTAAGCAATCCTGTGCAAGACTTACGAAACCGCCGATGGAAATACTTACTCCTGATACTGCGTCTGTTTTTCCCTGCGCGTCCATAGTAAATACATCGAGGGACTGATTCTCTACAAGGGCTTTCGCAAGAGATTCTGCCTGCTCTTTCCATGTAGGACCATCCTCTGTCATTGTATATTCGCCTTTTTCAGACAGAACGCTTTTGCTTGTTCCGTCTTCTCCCAAAGCGTCCCAGCTTACTTCTGTAATCTTTCCGTCTGCCACTGTCATGGTCACCTGATCGGTGAATCCGCTGTCATCCGGCTCTCCCTTAGCAGTGTACTCACCGTCTGCAAGTGTCAGGGACTCTTCGTTCTCAATTCCCGCAGCTTCATACATACACTGTTTTGCAAGGTTTACAAAACCGCCGATGGAAATACTTACTCCTGATACTGCGTCTGTTTTTCCCTGCGCGTCCATAGTAAATACATCGAGGGACTGATTCTCTACAAGGGCTTTCGCAAGAGATTCTGCCTGCTCTTTCCATGTAGGACCATCCTCTGTCATTGTATATTCGCCTTTTTCAGACAGAACGCTTTTGCTTGTTCCGTCTTCTCCCAAAGCGTCCCAGCTTACTTCTGTAATCTTTCCGTCTGCCACTGTCATGGTCACCTGATCGGTGAATCCGCTGTCATCCGGCTCTCCCTTAGCAGTGTACTCGCCGTCTGCAAAAGTAACGCCGTCAAGGAGATTCTCTTCCTCCTGTCCTTCGTTTACAGGAGTCTGCTCTGAGGTTTCCTCCAGAGTCATCGGAACATTCATTCCCGGAAGATAAACAGGAGCCTCCACTCCTTCAAACTGGCTTAAAAACTCAGTCTCTGTGATTCTGGAACCAACGCCCTCTGTCTCAGTCTGCTCTATTACAGATACTTTTGTCACATTTTTGCCTTCTGCATCAAAAGCCACATCCATCACAATATCGCCGCCGTAGCCTTTTGTGCGGACAGTCACAAGATAGCCGTCTGATGTTTTTACTGCTTTTTCGATTCCGTCAAAACCTTCTGTATCCAGTTCCTCCAGAATCTCTGCCTGCGCCTCCTGTGTTCCCTGCTGACTTTCCGCTGCAAACTTTTCAGAAAATGCATGTGAGCCGTAAATCACTCCAAAAGATAATGCAGTCACAACTGCAAGCGCAAGAATACCTCTTACATTTTTATTTTTCATAATAAGTGCCTCCAAATTTATGCCTGTTTTTTCATTCCATATACATGTTTTTTATAAAGCATGGATACTAATCCTGCCATGCAGTTTGCCGTCAGGATACCGAAACAGATTCCTTCCGGATAATTGCTGTAAATACGAATTGCCGCTGTGATGATTCCGGCTGTCACTGCGTAGAGAAGTTTACCCTTCCGGGAAACAAATACATAGTCAGTAAGCATATAGCATCCGCCCAGCACAAGACCGCCGCCAAAAAGGTTCATCAGAATATCCCCTGTAAAAAGTCCTTCCGGTCCAAATACAAAGGTCAGGGCAAGAACTGTCACAATATAGGTAACAGACGCTTCCCAGTTTACAACTCCCATATAACACATATAGACAAATCCCACTAAAAGAAGAAGGGTACTTGTCTCTCCCAGCGCTCCAGGCATTTCGCCAATGAACATCTGGAGATAATCATACGCTGCTTCTCCGCCGTTTTTCACTGTACCAAGTACTGTTGCAGAGGAAACGGCATCTGCAGCCAGTGTTCTCGGCGCTACATACTGCATAACAGCTCCCGGCCATGCGACCATTACCAGAAGTCTGCCCATCAGCGCCGGATTGACAAAGTTATTTCCGATTCCGCCAAACATCTGCTTCACAAAAAGAATACTGAATACTCCGGCTGCCGATACAACCCACAGAGGAGCTGTCACAGGCATATTAAACGCCAGAAGGATTCCTGTCACCACTGCGCTGAAATCTCCTGCTGTAACCTGCTTTTTCGTAAGCTTCTGCCAGAGATATTCCGTAAGTACACAGACTGCCACAGAAAAACCTGTCACATAAAATGCACGGATTCCAAAGAAATAAATCGCGCCCAGAAGCGCTGGAATCAGGGAAATTGTAACCTGAAGCATCACCCATCTGGTAGTTCTTTCTGTACGAAGATGAGGTCCGTTTATGATTCTTCTCTCGCTCATGCTTTCTTTTCCGCCCTTTCTCTCATTCTCTGTTTCACTGCATCTCGCGCCAGTCTGGTACGAAGACTCAGCTCTCTTTTCGCAGGGCAGGTATAAGAGCAGCAGCCGCAGGCAATGCACTCGCTTGCATGAAGGCTCTCGCACAGCTCAAAATCCTCTTCCTGATATGCAAAATCAATCTGATAGGGAATCAGTCCTGCAGGGCAGACCTGTTCACATCCGCCGCAGCGCATACAGGGATTTTCTTCTGTCTGATAATCAGGAAGCACCAGAATACCGGAAGTATTCTTTCCAATACAGAACAGTTCCTCCTGTCCATCCCAGTCATAAGTAATGCACGGACCCGTCATAGGACCGCCGCCGATAATTCTGTGATGTTTCTCTGTAATTCCTCCGCAAAGCTCCAGAAGCTCTTTCGCGGTCGTTCCTACCGGCACAAGGAAGTTGCCAGGGTCTTTTACACATCCCGTCACAGTTACTACACGGCTGTCAAGAGGCTTTTTGCCCAGAACCATGTCTGCGGTTGCCTTGGCTGTTCCGATATTGGAAACCATTGCCCCCACTGCAGCCGGAAAGCTTCCTGCCGGAACTTCTCTTCCCAATACCGCCTGAATCAACTGGCGTTCGCCTCCCTGAGGATATTTCGTCGGAAGAACCTTTACCTCTATCCCCTCTTCTTTGCAGTCTTTAAGAACTGCATTCAAGGATTTCACACCTTCCGGCTTATTGTCTTCAATACAAATGTACGCTTTCTCTGCCCTTGCCGCCTTTTTCATCAGACGTACGCCATTGATGATTCCTGCCGGACACTCCAGCATCAGTCGGTAGTCGCAGGTCAGAAACGGTTCACATTCCGCACCGTTGACTAAAACGGCTTCAATAGGCAAATCGGTTTTATACTTGATATGGGTGGGGAAACCAGCTCCGCCCATTCCCACAAGACCGCCTTCTTCCATGCCGCGGATGATATCCTCTCTGGAAAACTCATCCACAGGAACAAGCTGTCTTTCGTAGACAGCATTTCCAAAAGCCGGTTCACTGGAAACTGTTTTCTGTTCCGGCAAATAGACACGAACGGGCTTGTTCATGGTCAGAGCCTTATCCTGCCCGTCAGTGGGATGGACTCCTCCAGGGAAGACATTCTTCTTTTTAAATCGCATGTCCGTTCTCCTTTGTTTTTTCATTAGTCGTTAATCTTTTAACGCACCGAAAAAGAATAACACAGCCTAAAAAATTTTTCAAGGTAAAAATACTGGTAATTTCTACTTTTCGTACTTTTTTTGTCAACAAATCAAAATCTTCTAATGATTATCCACTATCAACATATTCAATTTCTGCCATCTGTGCATTTCTTTTTTGCTGAAAAGAAGCTGCTTTTTTAATTCTTCCGTATGCTCTCTCGGATGAAGGGTCACAAGACACTTGAATGCACAGGGCATAAGGTCTGCGCTGGAAATCCCGCAGAGAAGTCCGTCTGTGGAATCGCGAATGTCAAGAGGATTAAAAATATAAAGAAGATCTTCTTCCAGAGCATTACACTGATTTACAAAAGAAAACCGAATCAGCATATCGCTGTATATTACTTTTCCTGTATAGTAAATCTCACTGCTTCTCCCGTTGGCTGTAGCGGAACGGATAGAAAGAGCGGCTTCATATGTGCCTTCTTTTGTCTTTGATTTGCGAATATCTATAATTCCGTCCTTCAGTCTCTGGTATCTCCCGTCGTAAAAATAGAAATACAGTCTTTTTGCCCGAAAAAACGGACTCATACCACTGTAGGATGCCGGATTTTCCTCCGGCTCCTTCTCCTCTGTATAAAAGTCTGTAAGCTGGTTAATCCCAACCTCAAGGGCTTCCGCAATTTCTGCCAGTGTCTCAATATCCAGCGATATCTCACCGTTTTCATATTTGCTGGTACTGGATCGGCTTTTATGTATCTTATCCGCAAGCTGCTGCAAAGTCATTCCTCTTGATTTCCGATACATCCGAATACGGCTGCCTACATGTTGATTCATATCTTTTATCATTAGATTCTTCCTTTCTTGCTGCCTGAACTATTTGAACGCAATTTCTTATTTATTTAAGTTTCATATAAATATACTTTTGCCAAAGTTTTCTGTTCCATCGTGAGATTATATCATATCCTCTTCGTTTTTTCTATTATAAAGAAACTTTTCTCTATATAAGTTTCATATAAAGAAACTTTTTGAATTTGCTTTTTCTAATGTTTTTTGTATAATACGGGATGAAAAAAGACTTGAAACGAGGACGTAAATTATGGAAGCAAAAAGAAAAAGTAACTTTACCGGATCTCTTGGATTCGTGCTTGCAGCCGCAGGAAGCGCTGTGGGCGTAGGAAACATCTGGAGATTTCCCTATCTGGCAGCCAAAGACGGGGGCGGGCTGTTTTTAATCATTTACCTTGCGCTTGTACTGACCTTCGGCTTCACTCTTCTGGTCACAGACGTTGCCATAGGGCGCAGAACCAAAACGCATGCGCTGAAAGCCTTTGCCAAAATCAATCCCAAATGGAAGTTTTTGGGTTATCTTACCTTTCTTGTTCCTGTTCTGATCATGACCTATTATTCTGTTATCGGCGGATGGATTGCCAAGTATATGGTAACCTTTATTACAGGAGCCGGAAAAAAAGCCGCACAGGATGGATATTTTACAGATTTCATTTCCTCTGAGATATCCCCTGTTGTATTTATGCTGTTATTCCTTTCTGTCACTGCCTTTATTGTATACAGCGGCGTAGAAAAAGGAATTGAACGTTTTGCCCGCTTCGTAATGCCGGGACTCCTTCTGATGATTGTAGGCATTGCGTTTTTTTCCCTCACTCTGCGCTATAAAGACGGAGGCGGAAATATCCGGACAGGGCTTCAGGGCTTATCCGTATACCTGCTTCCCAACTTTGACGGAATTACCCTGAAACGCTTTCTGGAAATCCTTCTGGACGCTATGAGCCAGCTCTTCTTTTCCTTAAGCGTCTCCATGGGAATTATGATTACTTATGGCTCTTATGTAAAAAAAGAAGTAAATTTAAGCCGTTCCCTTACACAGATTGAGTTTTTTGACACCTTCGTAGCGTTTCTCGCCGGATTAATGATTATTCCTGCCGTTTATGTTTTCTTCGGAACAGAAGGTATGGCATCCGGTCCGAGCCTGATGTTTATTTCTCTTCCCAAAGTCTTCGAGGCAATGGGACCGGCAGGAAATATCATCGGATGCGTTTTCTTTCTTATGGTGCTGTTTGCTGCGCTTACCTCCTCCATATCTATTATGGAAACTCTCGTTGCAAACTTCATGGATATTTTCCACAGTACCAGAAAAAAGACAAGTCTCGTTGTAGGCATTGTCTCAGCAGCAGCCTCCGCAGTAATCTGTATGGGATACAATATCTTCTACTTCGAACTGCCGCTCCCGAACGGAGCCACAGCCCAGCTTCTTGACCTGATGGACTATATCAGCAACAGCTTTTTAATGCCGTTTATTTCTCTTCTGACCTGCATCTTTGTAGGCTGGATTATTAAACCGAAATGGATCTGCGAAGAAATGGAAGCAAGCGGCGACAAATTCAGTAGAAAGAAACTTTATACCTTTATGATTCGCTATGTGGTACCTGTTATGATGACAATTCTTTTCCTGCAGTCCGCAGGAGTTCTGTCATGGATCGGGTCTTTGTTCTCCTGACGAATAAAAACCTCAGACATTTTCAACTATGCCTGAGGTTTTTGTATTCATTAAAATGTTTTTCCAAAGACTTGCATCACAGTCCGAACTTTTCCCATCACATCGTCAAACATCTGCGGAGTCAGAGACTGCATACCGTCGCAAAGCGCCCGCTCCGGATTGTTGTGGACTTCGATCATTACACCGTCTGCGCCGGCTGCGATAGCTGCCATAGTAAGAGGCTCGACCATGAAGCGGTGACCGGAGGCATGACTTGGGTCAATGATAACAGGAAGATGACTTTTCTTTTTCAGCATTGGGATTGCAGAAATATCAAGGGTGTTTCTCATAGAAGTCTCAAATGTACGGATTCCCCGCTCACAGAGAATCACCTTTTCGTTTCCTCCCGCCATAATGTACTCTGCGCTCATAAGAAGCTCTTCAAGGGTATTTGACATTCCTCTTTTCAGAAGAATCGGCTTGTCAAGCTTGCCCAGCTCCTTTAAGAGCTCAAAGTTCTGCATATTTCTTGTTCCCACCTGAATCACATCCACTTCCTCAAACATTTCGAGATGATTCGCGCTCATAATTTCTGTAACAACAGGAAGACCCGTAGCTTTTTTCGCTTCCAGCAAAAGATCAAGACCGTCGCGTCCAAGACCCTGGAACGCATATGGAGATGTTCTAGGTTTAAATGCGCCGCCCCTCAGAAGATTCGCGCCTGATTTCTTCACATCAAAGGCAACCTCTGTAATCTGCTCCTGCGTCTCAATGGAACAGGGACCTGCGATCACCTGAAAATGTCCTCCGCCGATTTTCTGTCCGCAGACATCAATTACTGTATCCTCCGGATGCATACTGCGGTTTGCCTTTTTGTACGGCTCACGGATTCTCTTTACATCCTCTACAACCTCAAGCGCGCGAAGCTGGTCTTCGTGAATATGGGTCGTATCGCCGATCAAACCAATCAGAGAAGACTCCACACCATCGGACAGATGAAGCTTCAGCCCTTTCTCTATCAGAGATTCCTTCAACAGTTCTACTTTTTTCGGGTCTGCATTCTTTTTTAATACAATAATCATATCTGGTTCCTCCTGTATATAATCCATCGTCTCATCGAGAGCGAAAAAAAAGCTGATATCTGCCGCATGCAAATACCAGCCGTCTTTACCTCATTCTTCCCGTAAAGATACTATTCGTGATATTCTCCGCAGCAAAAAGAACCTGTGCCGAAATAATAGCCCAAGTAACCAAAATACATAAATTCTGCTGAATCAAAGTTCTGCATCTTCTCTGCCACGGTTGTATCCTCCATCTTTATCAATCATTTATCCTTTAATACATATCAAAAATATGCCTTAACGCTTTTTACATATTAAACCTTTTTTTCATTCTTGTCAATCATTATTTTCGTAGTTTAAAGCGTTACGCTTTTACTTGCTGCCGTGCCCCTTAAAGATACGGCAGCATACATTTACCACAATATAATCAGATAAAACAGTGTCAGCATCAGTCCGATACAGGTGAGAAGCAGTGCGAAAGACATACTTCTTCGGATAACCACGCTGTTCTGCCTGCTTTCCGCACGACGGACGGCAAGATAATGAACATAATCCCTCTCAATCGGTCTTTTGCGTCTCCATGTGCTGTTTGCCACATCCCGAAAACGATTGAGAACAACACCAACGCTCAGTGTAAATAAAGTTCCCTCTGTAAGCTCATGGGGAAGAGGGCTGTCACGGTAAATACTCTTTCTGAGGAATACGATCACCCCGTCCAGAAAACTGTCGAGCACTCTGCATACCAGACCTCCGAGAAGAGGAAGAAGCCCCAACAGCAACGGTCTGTAAATAAGATTTTCCACATCAAACCATGCGAACCAGCGATTCACATATCTGTCTCCTCCGGCAGTTTTTTCCATAAGAACTTTCCTGATAAAGAACAGATAAACAACCACTCCGATTCCTATGGAAATTGCGGCTCCTGAAAGATTTTTAAGGTCAAAATACGCTACTCTTTCCCCGAAGTGCGCAAGACGCATGATTCCCTGACCCAATTGCGCTGCCTTATCCATCAGATTTTCCGGGAAAAGTCCCCAAATAAGAAGCGCTCCTGCGCTGACAGCAAGAACAAACGCTGACTGGGGATTGATATATTTCTTCTGACTGTCATATTTTTTCTGCACTTTTGCAGATGTATTAGGTTCTATAAATACAGCTACAAAAAGCTTCGTCATATATGCGACAGTCAGACCTCCGGAAAACAGAAAGCTGTATTCCACTGCCTTCATAAGCCAGCCTCCGCCGAATTCCACAATACTTTCGTGAAGCAAGGTTTTACTCACATAGCCTCCGAAAAAAGGAATTCCGCCGATTGCCAGCGCGCCGATAAGAAAAACTCCTTTCAGGAATGGTTTCTTCCTTCCGAATCCACGGATTTCATTCAGGTCAAGGGCATGGGTATTCATAAACACCACGCCTGCCGCAAGAAATAAAACAAGCTTAATCATAGAATGGTTCATCATATGAAGAAAAGTTCCGTGAACAGCCAGAGCATTCTCCTCTCCCAGAAGTCCCTGCATACCGATACCAACCATAATAAACCCGATCTGGGACATGGAGGAACAGGCAAGCGTCCTCTTTAAATCAATGGAAAAGACTGCCAGCAGCGCGCCTCCCAGCATAGTTGCCACTCCAAGAGCCAGAATGAGCGCTCCCCATACTCCATCATGGAGAAAGAGGTTTGCCGAAAGCAGAAGCATTCCGTATATACCTGTCTTTGTCAGGATACCGGACAGCAAAGCGGACGCCGGAGCCGGCGCAACAGGATGCGCCTTGGGAAGCCAGATATGAAGAGGAAATGCACCTGCTTTGGCGCCGAATCCCACCAGCATGCAGGCGCCGGATGCATAAATCACAGCTTTATTTTCACACTGCTGCACAGCTTCGTGGAGCTGGTCAACAGCCACAGTACCAAGCTCATGGTACAGCATAAAAATACCCATGAGCATTACAAGACCACCAATCACTGCCACTGCAAGATATGTCCCTGCAGCCCGTATAGACGGCTGATTTTCTTCCTGTACCACCCACACATAGGAGGTAAAGGACATAATTTCAAAGAAAATAAATGTTGTAAACAAATCTGCGGACAGGAAAACTCCCATTGTCGCTCCGAGAGTCAGCAAAAGAAACAGATAAAAACGGTTTCTGTTCTCGTGATGCTTCAGATATTCCTTTGACATCAGACATGCCATAGTCCACATAAAAGCGGCTACCATTCCGTATATCAGGCGGAAGCCGTCAAGCTGGAAATTCAGCCCCATGCCGCAGATATCTTTGAGACAAAGCGAAGCCACCGCGCTGTTCCAGACATCACTCTGCTGCAAGATTGCATCTCTGTTCCAGATGAAAGCTGCCAGAATCAGTGCAAGCTCCAGAACTGTCACTGCCGCAGCCAGACAATCCCTGACTTTCTCATTTCTTTTCCCCGCCGCACTGCAGACAAGACCGCCAAGGAAGGGGAAAAACACAAGCATACCTATCAAAAATCCCATTTTCACTCCTCCCTTCTATTTCACAAAGGACGCCAAATCCGTGAGCGCTGAAATTACAGGCTGGGAATGAAGTCCGAATACAAACATTACTGCCACAAAAACAAGCAGCGGAAGAAGCATTTGAATTCCCGGATCCTTCACTCCCTCCAGCTTCTGATAATCAAAGTTTTTGCCGGGGAAAAAGGCGCGCACAGAAATCGTCATCATATAAATCGCAGTCAAAAGAGCCGATACAAGAAGAGCTCCCATTCCGACTACCGCCAGAGTTCCTCCATCCAGAACTGCTGCTTTTGCAAGATTCCATTTGCTGATAAATCCGGGCAGTCCCGGCACTCCCATTAACGCCAGTCCGGAAATAGTAAACACAGTGAATACAACAGGCATTTTTCTTCCAAGTCCATCCAGCTCATGTATATAGTTCTTCTCTGTTTTACAGATTACCGCACCTGCACAGAAGAACGAACTGATTTTCATTACTGCATGAAAAATCATATGACTCAGCGCTCCCACAAGACCTGCCGGCGACATCAAAACTACGCCGAACAAAATATAAGACAGGTTACTCATGGTAGAATAGGCGAGCCTGCGTTTGAAATGAGTTTCCTTCAAAGCACGGCTGCACCCATATACAATAGTAAAAATCACAAATACCATCAATACATTCTGCGCCCAGGTTCCTCTGAGAAACTCTGTTCCAAAACTATAATATGTAACACGGATTACCGCAAAAGCGCCTGCTTTAACAACTGCAACCGCATGAAGCAGAGCCGTTACCGGAGTAGGCGCAACGCCTGCCTTGGGAAGCCATGCCCCGAACGGCCACATAGCAGTCTTCACACTGAATCCCATAAAACAAAGCACGTAAACCAAAAGAAGGGTATTTCCTTTGTTTCCGATTTTGACAAGGTTAAGCACTCCTCCCGGAATAAACTGAGAATTGTCTCCATAAATCAGAATAAAAATCATCCCGATAAAAGCAAAGGCTGCGCCGCCCAGAGAATAATAAAGATAGGTACGGCTTGCCAGTATCGCATTTCTCGAAAGAGTATGCATAATCAAAGGCAGTGTAACCAGAGTCAGCATCTCATAGAAACAATACATGGTCAAAATATCGTCGGAAAGAGCAATTCCAAGAGTAATTCCGTATGTCATAGTGTAAAACATAAAGAAAACCTTTTCATGTCCTTCGTGCTGCATATATTCAAAGGCATACAGAGATGCCAGCGGCCAGAGCAGTGAAACAATAGCTGCAAACACTGTTCCAAGGTCATCCAGACGAAAACTGATACTTAAATTTCCGGTCAGACGGAACATCGTAAACACCTCGTCCGGACGGTGAAACAGCATGTAAACAACAAGAACCGAGTTGAGAATCACTGCAGTTTCAATATAAAATTCCATCTGTCTGCGGCTCTTAAAAGGAAGAACCGGCACAAGCGCCCCGCAGAAAATCGGGAGCAAAATCACGATCGGCATAATCACTGAATTCAATTTTTCCTCCCCCTTTCTACATCAAAGCTTCCGCAATCCTGCTGACAAAATCTGTCAACGGACTGGGGAAAATTCCAAGCAGAAGACTTAACCCTGCCAGTACCATAAGCGGAATCAACATTCCTGCGGGCGCCTCTTTAAGCTCTGCATTCCCCGCCTTTTTTTCATCGAAATCTGTTCCCGGGAAAAATCCGTTCATCACAATCGGAAGCAGATATCCGGCTGTGAGAAGCGCGCTCAAAAGCAGCACAGCAGGCCCGATATAGCGCAGGATTCCCACCGGTGCGCCAAGCGCTCCCTGCGCCAGATGCCACTTGCTGACAAAACCGCTGGCAGGAGGAATTCCGATCAGAGCCAGTGATGCGAATGTAAAGCACCACAAGGTTTTCGGCATTTTTCTGCCGATTCCCTTTAACTCTTCTACCCTGCTTTTTCCACAGCAGAAGATAAAAATTCCTGCTGTCAGGAAAAGACCGCACTTAATAAAGGCATGAAATACTGTATGCAAAAGAGCGCCTGTCATAGCCTGCGGCTGCAGCAGAGAAAGTCCGAACAGGATATAGGAAACCTGACTTACCGTAGAATAGGCAAGACGTTTCTTGAATACCTTCTCCCTGTACGCAAGCATGGAGCCCATAAAAACAGTAATCAATGACAGAATCATCCAGGCTGTCTGCACCCAGGTTCCCCTGATAAACTCTGCTCCTGCAACATAGAAAACCACGCGAATCATCGCAAGCACACCGGACTTTACAATCACACCGGACAACACTGCGGAAGCAGGTGAAGGCGCTACCGGATGCGCTGTCGGAAGCCATGCATGAAGAGGAAACATACCTGCTTTCGCCCCAAATCCGATCAGCATACTAAATACTGCAATCATAAGAAGCTTCTCATTTCCGGATACAAGTGCAGCATTTAATGAGCCGCCTTCCACAAAGGAAAGGGTATCGCAATACCTGTATAAAAAGAAGATTCCGAAGAGTCCCATATAAGCTCCGCACATGGAATAAAACAGATATTTCAGTCCTGCCATAATGGATTCACGCATACCGCTGTGCATAACAAGGGGCACAGACGCCAGTGTCATAAGCTCATAAAACAGATAAAATGTTACCAGATTTCCGGAGAAGTCCAAAGCAATCAAAATCCCGTAAACCAGCAGATAACAGCCGAAGAATCTCTTCTCCTCTCCCTCATGCTTCATATAGGTAAATGAGTAAATACCTGCAAGCACCCATACAATACTTACAAAAGTAACGAAGAATCTTCCCAGATTATCCACCTTGAAGTATATTGGAATATCCTTCATAAGATAAAAAAGTGTAAACTCCTTCTCTCCTGTCCATGCCGCTGTAAGAGCAAGAAGCGCTGTGAGAATCAGAATGATTCCCACATATAAATGAAGCCTTTTAAGACTTCCTTTTTTTCTTTCTTCCGCCGCAGTACCCGTCTTTAAATGCTCCAAAAAAGAGGACACCACCAGCAGTATTCCCGATACAGTCGGGAGAAATACCGACAATAATATCAAACTCATCTCTCTTCCTCCTATGCAAACATTTTCAGACCGTCTGAAATCAGCGTGACAATTGGCTGTGAGAACAGACCAAGTATCAGGTTTATGATGATAAAGCAGACAAGAGCTGCAAATTTCACAGGCTGCTGTCTCATGGTAATCGTCATATACTCCTTCTTTTTACATTCTGCTTTCGGCATAGGCGTGTAAATACGAATCACTGTTTTCAGGAAATATACCGTATTTAACACAGTACTGATAGCAAGAGCAATGAGCGTCGGAAGTACCTTCCAGTCATGGTGTCCCGCAGCCGCCTGGGCAAACAGAAGCTTGGAGATAAATCCCGAGAATGCCGGAAGACCTACCATGGACAGAGAGCCTACTGTAAACGCAACTCCCGCCACCTTATTTCTGAATCCCGCTCCTGTAAGTTCACCAAAAACAGCGTTATTTCCGGACGCTTCCGTTAAACCGGACGCAGATACAAAGAGCAGGGATTTCGTCGCCGCATGGGACAGAACATGAAAAATACTGGCAATAAAGCCTTCCATACTGCCCAGTCCGAAGCCCATGTAAATATAGCCAATCTGCGCTACCGATGAATATGCGATCATCCTCCTGATATTTCTGGAGCGAATCGCATCAATAGAACCAATAATCATTCCCGCAATACCGAACACAAAAAGCACGTTGATAACCTTACTGTCCCATACAACTGCAAATCCAAACACGCGGAACATTACTTTTATCAAAAGGAAAATATAGCCTTTTGACACAAGGGAAGATAAAATGGATGCAGAAGAAACAGTAGAATATCCATATGCATCCGGAAGCCATCCATGAAACGGAAACAGCGCGCTTTTCACGGCAAGACCAACAGAAATCATACCCAGCGAAATCACCAGCGGCAAATGATATGCCCCTGTCTGATTCAGCGCTGCTACTGCTTCCTGAATATTGCTCATAAGAAGGTGTCCTGTAAGTCCATACAGGAAACAAATTCCCATAAGAAGCATACCTGAGCCCAGAAGACTCATAATCATATATCTGGTCGCAGCAACAAAAGTACGTCCGTTCTGACGGATCATAATCAGTCCGCAGGCAGAGATTGTATTGATTTCCACAAACACATAAGCAGTGAAAAGGTCGTTTGTATAAATCAGCGCCAACAGAGAAGACAACAGAAGATTTACCATAATATAATAAAGATTCTGCTTGGATTCCTCAATCTCCCTCTCTCTTTCCTTAATTCCCCCCAGCATGGACAAAAACATGATAATACAGAAGAAAACAGCCATCAGCCCTTCCAGCACGCCTACGCGGATTTCATTTCCCCACGGCGCCGGAAAATGCCCCATCATATATACATACGGCTCTCCTGTACTAACCGTAAAGGCAAGCACTGCTGCAGACATCACACCTACAATTGAAATCACTGCAAGATTAAGATATTTCGCTTTTTTCCCACTCAGAATAGATGAAAGCGGACCGGAAAACAGGGTCAGGATAATACTCATAAACGGAAAATTCTGAACAAACTGCATCACAGACCCTCCTTCTCAAGACGGGTAGAAATCTCATCCAAATCTAAAGTATGATACCGTCTGTACAGACGAATAGTAAGGGAAAGCATCAGCGCTGTGACAGACACAGATACCACAATTCCCGTAAGTACAAGTCCGCTTGGAATCGGGTTTATGTACGCTTCCATACTCTGAATCCCATCTACTACAATCGGAGCTTTCCGACCGGAAATATATCCTTTAAACGCCAGAAACATATACATGGCTGTATCCATAATATTGAATCCGATAATCTTTTTTATCAGATTCTTCTGCAGCAGCAGATTGGAAAATCCAATTCCAAAAAGTATCACTGCCACGGCTTCTTCGTAATTCGTTATAAGATTGGAAAAATCCATATCAGTACCCTCCTTTCCGGAACATGGCGTAAAATGTATACATTGTTCCTGCCACTACAATTCCTACACAAATATTCAAAATCAGAATCAGGCCGCTGCTCAAAATAGCCCCCGGTGTTCCCATCGGAATGATGCTGTGAATGTGATTTGCTCCGGTGTAAAAAGAGTAGCTTTTCGCCAGAGCGTAACATGCAAGCGCGCCGAAACTCATCCATTTATAAGTCTTGGCAGTAAAGAAACGCTCTGTTTTTGCGAAACCGAAAGCATTGAGATAAAGAATCAGTCCCGCTCCTATAACAGCTCCGCCTGAAAATCCGCCTCCAGGTCCCAGATGTCCTCCAAGAATTACATAGATACCAAAAATTATAATCGGAGGTACAAGAATCCTTGCAACTGTCTGAAGGATAATGTCGTTTTTCGGTTCATAGATACGGTCGTTATCCTCCATATCCTCGATACTGTTTTTCCCCTTCTTCCTGTCACTTCTAAGAAGAATCAGAACCGTACAGGTAGCGATAAAAAGCACGTGGGATTCGCCCAGAGTATCAAAGGCACGGTAGTCAAGAATCATTCCTGTCACAATATTTACTGCGCCGGTTTCCTGTAATCCCTTCTCGATATATCTCTGAGAAACCTCGTTATTGACCGGATTATTTCCCTGTCCGAATTTCGGGAGATGTGACACTGCTGTCAGAAGTAAAAACACAAGACTTATGCAGAACAGCACGCTGAAAACCGTATAAGCCCTGTTAAAAAACCGTATTTTTGCATTGTGTTCCACATCGTAAACTCGCTGAAAAATTTCCTTATCTTCTTCCTCTCTCTTCTTTATAATCTCTTTATTTTCACAGAATTCTTTCTGCGGTTTCATCTCTACTTCATCAAGATAAGGGTCTTTTGTTCCGTCCAGCCATTGTTTGAATTTAAAGGAATGGGTCTTTTTATATTCTTTTTCAGGAATCTTTCTGCTCATCTTTTTTCTCCCCCTCCTCTTTTTTTTCTGTTCCTACAATTGCATGAATTTTCTTCAGCGTTACAAAAAACAGTACACTGGTGATACCTGCTCCTACCGCAGCCTCTGTAATCGCAAGATCCGGTGACTCCAGCAGAACCCAGATAATGGAAACAACAAGGCTGTAGGACATATAAATAAGAATAGAATTCAGCAGTTTTTTTGAAAGGCTTACAGATACTGCACAGACAAGCAGGAAGCCTAACAGGATAATTCTGAACAGTTCCATAATCAAGCTTCCTCCTTTTCATCTTTTTCTCTCATTTCTTTTTCCTGAAGTTCCTTCTCCAGATTTCGAAGAGATATTTCTCTGTAATTTTTTTCCTCATCTTCGTTCGTCGTGACCTCAAGTCTGGCTATCAGATGCGACGATGTCGGAGAAGAAAACCATAAAAATACAACCACAAGCAGCAATTTCAATGAAGTGAAATTCCATCCGCTCATAAGAATCAGTCCCATCAGTGAAAAACCGATTCCAAGAGTATCGCCCATGGCTGCAGCATGCATACGGTTCAGTACATATTTAAAACGGAACACGCCTATGATTTCAATTAAAAAAATCCCAAGCCCCAAAAGCAGAAACACTGCTCCGGCAAGGAAACGCACCCATTCAAATACTGCCATTCTCTTTCTCCTCCTCAATTTTTTTCTGCTGGTAAACGCCCATGTATACCTTTGTCAGAACGATAACTGCAAGGAAACTGATCATCGCATAAATGATGCAGATATCCACCAGATATCCTTCTTCCAGCATCAGAGCCAGAATACCAAGAATAACCATAACCATAGTTCCCATCATATTGATTGCCACAATACGGTCCGCGATTTTCGGTCCGATTATAGCACGAATCAGGCAGAGCACAACCATCACTGCAAGAAAAATAAGCGCAGCCAGAAACAGTATGTGGTATGCCTGTTCCAATCCGGGGATTCCTTTTCCCATTTCTTTTCCCTCCTGTTTTATTTCTCTTCTCTTTCCATATTTTCAAGTAAATCAACAAATACCGAACAGTCCATTCCCTCTGCCATGCTTTCATCCAGACAATGAACCAGATATCTGGAATCTTCCAGAGATACTGTGATAGTTCCGGGCGTCAGGGTAATCGCATTGGCAAGAAAAGCTTTTCCGGTAGTTGTTTTCATCTTTGCGTCAAAGCTTACCAGAGCCGGTTCAATTTCTTCTTTCTCTGACAGAATCAGATGGATAACTGCGAAATTCGCCTTAACGATCTCAGCGACAAGAACACAGATATAATGAAGCATCTGAAAACTTTTCTTTACGATATGCTTTTCTTTCTCAATACTGTAATCCATAAATTTACAGGTAAATGCAAAAACAGCTCCTGCAATCACAATCCCGAACAGGCAGATTTCCAGGGTTATTTTGCCGTTAAAAATCACCCACAGGATAAAATACAACAAGTACATAAACCACTCTTCCTCCTCTTCTTCTTTTTTAGACAATATTCTGTCTTATTGTACACCTAAACGCAATATAAGTCCAGCAAAGGAAGATGCAAAATCGAAAACCGAAAATTACATTTTCCCTTTTTCATATGTTATACTTTACTTATTCCTTAATTTTCCATATTGAAAGGGGGTATTTTTTATGAAATCTTATTCTAAACTTATCGCTGCCGCACTCCTGCTGACATTTTCTGTCTGTTCTTCTGTAATAGCTTCTTCTGAAACATGTCCGCAAATGTCCCTGGAAGAATATCCGCGCACTGACGGCTCAACAGCCTGTATTCCGCTCTTTGAATCTCTCGCTCAGAAAGTTACAGGATGCAGTCAGATTGAAGCCGAGGGAACTCTTTCTGATTTGAGCAAAACAGACCCTTCCTATTTGAAACTGGCTGAAGGAGAACGCGATCTCATTCTTGCATACGAACCATCAAAAGAAACTGTGGAAACACTGAAGAAATACCCGCCTCTCACTGTAAATCCGGTAGGCCGTGACGCCCTTGTCTTTCTGGTAAATGCCGATAATCCCATAGACAGCCTGACAACGGAACAGCTCTACGACATTTATACCGGAAAAATCACGAACTGGAAAGAAGTCGGCGGTGAAGATGAAGTAATTGAAGCCTTTCAAAGACCTGAAGCAAGCGGAAGCCAGACTATGATGCGCAAACTTCTTCTCGGCGATGCAAAAATGCCGGAAGTCCCGGAAGAAAAAATTTCTGCAGGTATGGATGATATCATTAACGCCCTGAAAGAATACGACAATTCATCCAATGCCCTTGGCTACTCCGTCTATTATTACGCAGCCAATATGTATCGGCAAAAAGACTTGAAACTGCTTAAAATTTCCGGAATTGAACCGTGCAACGATACTATTGCGTCTGCCGAATATCCGCTTATTAATGAATTTTACTGTGTGACCGGAGAACACTCCTCAAAAGAAGCTCTCCTCATTCAGGACTGGCTTCTCACGGACTCCGGACAGAATTTTGTAAAGGAGTGTGGCTATGCGTCAGTTAAATAAAAGAATACCGTTATTTTTCATTCTGGCATTTCTGCTTCTCCTGTCCTCTGTCACCTGCCGGGCGGAATCAGACCAATCCCCTCCACTGTGCGGGGACGATGAATATATTTTAGTTATGACAGAAATGACCTATATGGATATTTACGACAAAAACGGCAGCTTCGTCGGAAACTGCCGAATGAATTTCACAGATGAGTATTATGGTGTCACTACAATGAAGCAATCCGATGTGACGGCATTCTCTGACGGAACCAACTGGGAAATTTTCAGTCTGGAAACGCTTCAGACTGTTCTGAAGCTTCCCTTTGAGGATTACCATGTCTCCACCTGTCAGGGATATACACTGGCAGTTAACCATCAGAACGGAAGCTTTCAGCTTTATAATAACAAAGGAGAATTGAAATATTCCAGAGAGGAAACCTATTGGGACATACCCGGCGACGGAATGGGAAATATTTTCCCTACTGAAAACGGTCTGGTTTTCGGACCTGTCCGGTATTTTTCCGAAAATGCCTTCACCCCCTGCGCTCCTGTCTGGATCAGCGCTGACGGAACAGAAATCCTGGAACTGGACTCCCCTGTTTTTGCCAATGCATTTGTCAATTGGAGTCTTTCCGCTTTCGGAGAATATCTTTTTGTCTCAGATTTCGAAAACGGCGACGGAACCATCTACAATCTGGACGGAACTCCGGTAATGGAGCAGGTTCTCAGTACGCTCCTTCCTTATAATTATACTGTTTATGCACACAGCGCGCCCTATGTGCCCCAATGGCTCATAAGAAACAATCAGGAGCATATGGAGGTTTACGACACAACTCTTACCCTTCACGGATACCTCCCTGTCAGTGACAATCACTACCCTGCCTGTTCCAATCACTATGTGGCAGGTATTACATACTCTGAACTGAACAACCTCCCCTGCGCCGGATTCGTCAGATACAACGGGAACATCTGGCTTCCTTATGCGCGTACTCAGGATGGCTGTATCATCCTGAAAGAAAATAAAGAACTGGTGCATTTCACACTTGCTCCCTATGAATCTCCTGTTTCGTTTAATGACTATTATCGTGTCAGCGAATATACGGATGCATCAGACAATTATCACAGCAGCCTCATTTACCGGAAAACAGGCGAAGTCCTGAAAGAATATTCATGGACTGACAGCGCCTCCACAACCTTCGAGCTGGGAAAGGATTCCTGTATTATTTATGAAGCAGACTTCTTAACCCCTTCCCTCTCCGAAACCACCATCCTTGGTCCAGAAGGTACTCCCATTTACAAAGATACCGATATTAGCTGCTTCCCCTGGCCCACCGGAGAACTCCTCCTCTCCCGCGGCCCCTACCGGGGAATTGCAGCCAGCGATGGGGAGTGGATTCTGCGGAGTCTGACTGCGGAGATGGAATAAAAAGCAACATATGTTTCAACTTCAGCACTAATCTTCCAAACATAAACAAAGAGGCAGGAAAATTCCTGCCTCAATAATTTTTTTGACTAAATTATCAAAAGTCCGATCTGATACACTGCAAAGGCTGCAATCCATGCAATGACACACTGGCCCACCACCATTGCCACAGCCCATTTTCCTCCAAGCTCACGCTTCACAGAGGCAATCGCTGCCACACATGGCGTATAGAGGAGGCAGAATACAAGAAGAGCCGCAGCTCCTACACTGGTAAGCGCCCCCTGAAGAGCCGCAGTGCTTCCGAACAATACGGTCAGAGAAGAAACTACGCTCTCCTTTGCCATAAATCCGGAAATCAGGGAGGTTACGATTCTCCAGTCCCCAAATCCTGCCGGAGCAAATACAGGGGCAAGCACACCTGCTGCCATTGCAAGAATGCTGTCCTGAGAATCAGAAACCATATTAAGTCCCATATCAAAGTTCTGAAGGAACCAGATCAGGATTGTTGCCACAAAGATAACTGTAAAAGCTCTCTGTAAGAAATCCTTTGCCTTGTCCCACAGAAGGTGCAACACATTTTTTGCTCCCGGCATACGGTAATTCGGAAGCTCCATAACAAAGGGAACTGCTTCTCCTTTAAAAGCGGTTGCTTTCATAAGGATTGCCATGATAATTCCCACTACAATTCCAAGTACATAAAGCCCAATCATTACAAGCGCTCTGTGTTCCTTAAAAAAAGCTGCTGTAAAGAACGCATAAATCGGAAGCTTGGCAGTACAGCTCATAAACGGAGTCAGAAGGATTGTCATCTTTCTGTCACGGGCAGAAGGAAGGGTACGGCTTGCCATAACCCCGGGTACTGTACATCCGAATCCAATCAGCATCGGCACGATACTTCTGCCGGAAAGCCCCAGCTTACGGAGCAGCTTATCCATGATAAAAGCAACTCTCGCCATATATCCGCTATCCTCAAGAAGAGACAGGAAAAAGAACAGTGTCACGATAATCGGGAGAAAACTCAATACTCCGCCGACTCCGTTAAAGATGCCGTCAATCACAAGAGACTGCACCACTTCGTTGACATTTGCCGCCTCCATTGCCCTTGCTGTGACATCTGTCAGCGCTGTGATTCCTGATTCCAGAATTCCCTGCAGAAATGCGCCGATAACATTGAAGGTAAGCCAGAATACAAGACCCATGATACCGATAAAAGCCGGAATTCCCGTATACTTGCCTGTAAGAAAATGGTCGATTTTACGGCTTCTGACACGTTCCTTACTTTCTTTTGGCTTAATAACAGCCTCTCTGCAGATTTCTTCAATATAATCAAAACGCATCTGCGCCACTGCTGCCGCGCGGTCCATTCCTGTTTCCTCTTCTGTCTGTCCGGCAATTTCTTCCAGAATATGCTTCTCATGCTCTGTCATATTTAACTGTTCAAGGATTTTTTCATCGCCTTCCATCACCTTGCTGGCCGCAAATCGAACAGGAATTTCCGCTTTCTGCGCATGATCCTCTATAAGATGCATCACCGCATGGATTCCTCTGTGGATGCCCTCTTCTTTTTTACAGAAATCCGTATCCAGAGGACATTCCTGATATTTCGCCACATGAATTGCGTGGCGGATAAGCTCCTCCAGACCTTCTCCCTTTACCGCAGAAATCGGGACAACAGGAACGCCCAGAGCCTCTTCCATCTCATTTACAAGTACAGAACCTTCGTTTTCACGAAGCTCATCCATCATATTTAACGCCACAACCATAGGAAAACCAAGTTCCAAAAGCTGCATGGTAAGATACAGATTTCGCTCAATATTGGTGGCATCTACAATATTGATAATCCCCTTGGGCTTCTCCCTGATAACAAACTCTCTTGTCACAATCTCCTCACTGCTGTAAGGAGACATGGAATAAATCCCCGGCAAATCCGTAATCAGTGTATTGTCATACCCTCTGATTGCTCCGTCCTTACGGTCCACTGTAACACCCGGAAAATTTCCCACATGCTGTTTGGAGCCTGTCAACTGATTAAACAGAGTTGTCTTTCCACAGTTCTGATTTCCCACCAGGGCAAAGGTAAGAGTCTCACTGTCCGGAAGCGGATTTTCTATCTTACTGTCATGAAACTTACCGCCTTCGCCGTATCCGGGATGGTGTTTCTCCTGTTTCTTTTCTTTCTTTTCTTCTTTTTTCGGTTTATGTACCTCTCCGATTTCAATGTTGTCTGCATCTTCCAACCGGATTGTCAATTCATACCCATGAATTCTCAGCTCGATCGGATCACCCATAGGCGCATATTTCACTACTGTAACTTCTGTTCCCTGTATGAGGCCCATGTCCAGAAAATGCTGACGCAAAGCCCCGGAACCGCCAACTGCTTTTATCGTTGCCGTCTTTCCAATGGCAAGTTCACTTAATTTCATTTTCTATTTTCCTCCTCTGGTATTAGCTTTAACTAACCTTTGTTTGAAAACAAAAGCAACGGCAGGAAAAACCGTTGCTTTTCTTCCAGAAACAAATATAACACATTTCGACAAAAAAGTATATAAAAATATATTTTTTTCGAGATATTTTTATCTTTTATCTTCTCTTTGCATATGCTCTTCTTTCGTCTCTCTGAGCGTTTCATCAAGCCCTGTCAGAGCCGAAAACGGCGCAAACTGGGCCGCCCTGTCATGGATGGACATCTGCCGGTGCTTTTTTGAAACATGATGAGGAAGATTGATGATATCGTCGTATTTATGTGTTTCCTGCCAGCGATTCTGTGTACTGCTCATGCTTTATGCCCTCCGATTCTGCTGTTTCTATCCATTGCCGTTGCACCCTCCTCCAGATTCATGCCTTTAAGAATAGCGTTTTTTCCGTATTTTTTCTTGATATCCAGCATTGCCTCCTGAAGCCTTCGTTCCTTCTGCAAAGCCTCCTCTTCCTTCTTTTTACGCGCTTCCAACGCTGCGTAATCTGTAAAAAGGTCAAGCTGCTCATACGCTTCTTTTTTCACAACAGAAGTTTCCGGCACCACATGATTGGCAGTTACGGTGATTCTGCGTATCAAAAGACTCTTATCTACAATCCTGTCAAAAAGCTCCATCGCAAACTTTATGATGAGTTTTCCCGAAGAACTCTGTCTTCCCAGATTAATTGTTCCATGAGCATGTTTGGGGATTTTCCGACCGTAACGGTCTGTCGTCACCTCTCCCTTATACGCCTTCCTTCTCTCAGGATCTGTAAGATTCTCGATGTCATACCCTATTGTCAGCACTATCTGATCCGTTACCAGCCTTTTGTCCACAAGGTCAAGAGCCAGCAAATCTGTCATTTCTCTTGTTACCAGCCTCGCTTTCCCTGCATCGTAGGGGCACTGAAGAACCTGACCGGAACAGATGCTGTTGTTCTCCGGTCTGTATGCCTTTACGTCAGCAATGGTACATGGCTCATATCCCCAGGCATGGTCAATAAGAAGCTCTGCATTAATGCCGAAAAGTCTGTACAAAAGCTCTTCGTTGTAAAAACTTCCCTCTTTCCCTGCCGAACATCTGGCTATGTCCCCCATCGTATACATGCCGTTTTCGTGAAGCTTTCTGGCATATCCGGGTCCCACTCTCCAAAAATCCGTAATCGGTTTATGATCCCACAAAAGCCTTCGATAGCTCATCTCATCAAGGCTGGCAATACGTACGCCGTTTTTGTCGGGAGGGATATGCTTTGCCTCAATATCCAGCGCAATTTTGCACAGATACAGATTTGTTCCTATTCCTGCTGTTGATGTGATTCCGGTTGTCTGCAGAACATCCTGCACAATCTTTCTGGCAAGCTCCTCCGCAGTCATCCGATACGTTCTAAGATAATGCGTGACATCCATAAAAACCTCATCAATAGAATATACATGCATATCTTCAGGCGCTACATATTTCAGATATATATCATAAATCCTTGAACTGTACTCCATATATAACGCCATCCTTGGAGGCGCTGCAATATATCCCGCTGCAAGCTGTGGGAACTGTTTCAGCTCCTGTGACTGAACCGAAGTTCCGGTCAGTTTCCTTTCCGGCGCAGCTATTTTTCGTTTTGCATTTATTTCCTTAACCTTCTGGACAACCTCAAAAAGTCTTGCTCTTCCTGAAATCCCATACGCCTTCAACGACGGAGAAACTGCAAGACAGATTGTCTTTTCCGTGCGGCTGGCGTCTGCTACTACAAGATTCGTTGTCAAAGGATCAAGACCACGTTCTATACACTCTACAGACGCATAAAAGGATTTCAGATCAATAGCAATATACGTGTGATTTCTCTCTCCCATAACTCACCTCGAATCCCTGCAGCCATCATATATAGTTCTCAATCCGAAATTCCCTGAGCCATGTTTCAAATTCCTCTACCGGAAGAGGTCTGGAAAAGAAATATCCCTGTATAGTATCGCAGTTTACTGTTTTGATATATTCCATCTGCTGCCGGGTTTCAATTCCCTCCGCGACTGTATGAATGTTCAGTTTTTCTGCCATATCAAGAATACTTGCAATAACATCCCTCGCCCTGACACTGTCTAAATCCAAAAAGAAAGAACGGTCAAGCTTCAGCACGTCAATCTCGAACTCACGAAGCAGAGTCAGAGAAGAATATCCGTATCCGAAATCATCCAGCGAACATCTGAATCCATACGTATGAATCATCTGCAGACCTTCCCTTACCTTTTTCATCTGAGAGGCATCCAGAAAAATCGTTTCCGTTACCTCAAATTCAATGAGCGATCTGTCTACCTGATATTTGTCGGCAATTTTCACATAGCTTCTCAGGAAATTTTCGTTGACAAAATGGCTTCTGGAAAGATTCACTGATATCGGAAAAAGTTCCGCTCCCTCTTCCTTCCATCTTTTCATAAGAGAACATACCTCTTCAAACACATATCGGTCAAGAATACAGATTTTTCCGTTTTTCTCCAGAAGAGGGATAAACTCTGCCGGAGAAACCATGCCCTTTTCAGGCAGAATCCATCGAATCAGCGCTTCCGCTCCTGCCACAACTCCAGAACGCACATTTACTTTGGGCTGAAGATAAACCTTAAAATCACCTTTTGCTATGGAATCCTCAAAAAGGCTGTCCAGTTCTCTTTCTCTTTGGATTTTATCGGCAAGCTTCCTGTCAAAATATATCAGCTTTCCTACATCCTGAGACGCCTGATTTTTTACAACCGCAATCACTCTGTCCTGAAGAAGAGTAAGATCAGGGTTGTTGTCTTCAACAGGACAGGCTCCCAGACGAAACGCTACGTCACACTGGGGAACTTCCGTGTTTTCAAAAGAAAGAATCCGTGCCAGTATTTCCCCTGCCCGTCTGGAGATAACATTGGGATTTTTTTCTTTTAAGAGGATATAATAATGATCCATTTCCGTTCTGGCAACAATCTCGTCTTTTTCCAGACAGCTTTTAATAACTGTATAAAAATATTTCAGCATCCTGTCTCCGTTTTTTTCTCCCAAAGACGCATTAATCATCTTGAAATCCACACAATCCAGAAGAAGCAGGGTATACTGGTCCGCTTTCCTCTCCCTGCAAAGCTCCTGATATCTCATACGCAGTTCTGTTCTGTTGATTCCTCCTGTAACTTCATCGCGGAAAGCAAGCCGTTCCAGTTCCCGCCCGTTCTGAAAGTAACTTCTGTACAGCAGCACCAGAAATGCTGAAAAAATAACAAGTATAGCCAGAACGCATCCCAGCATCATTCTGACATAACCGTCCGTAAAGCCTGTGAAAAGACTTGCCGGCATAATTGCAACTGTTACCCAGTTATTCTTTGCAGTAAGCGCGTAACTGACATAGTGCATCCTTCCTTCCACAGAACGGAAAGGAAAAATACCGTTCTTATCAGAAGCAATATTTTCCATCATGATTTTTTTCTTATCAGAAATATCATTTTTATTTTGCAAAATGTCGAAGACATCTTTATCACACATTTCCGGTTCTGAAGCTATTAGTATTCTGCCATTTTTATCCATGATAAAACTGATACTGTTTTCCTTCTGGAAGGTTCTGGTCATAAAAATGTCCCTGAGCTTCTCTGTTTTGTCCGCTCCCCAGAATACGCCTGCTATTTCGCCGTCCCTGTATATATTTTTTGCCCAGAATACAAAATCACCGTATATTCCGGATGCACATTCCCCCTTGTCAAGAACCGCCCGAAACGGTTCCGATTCCATTAAGGCCTCCATCTGCTCAGCTTTTTTTTCAGTATCTCCGGACTCTGTTTCGATATGATTCTGCGCGTCGCAGACTGCCATATAATCAAAAGAATAGATTTCTCTTTTCCTGTCGATAAACTCCCCAAGTTCTGTCCGGACATATTCTTTTTCCAGCGCTTCTACCAGACTTACCACATTTGATTCGATATGCGCGATTTCCATACCTATCATATCTGAAATCTGTTTTGTATAATTTTTTACATAATTCTGGGTAATTTCCGCATCCTGCCGCTTCATGTGAACAGTGCCAACTACAGCGTATATAATGACAATTGCCGCAATAATATTCAGGATAACTGTATAGCGTCCCGTACTTTTGCGCATATTGTCCATACTGTTTATATAGCCTTTTCTCTCTTTTCGATAAGAATCTGTTTTCTTCATAGAAGTCTCTCTCCTTCGTACGATACACAAATATTTATCCCTGTCTGATTTGTCTAATCTTCTTTATTATATAACGAACATTTCAATATAACAATTGTATTTTTCATCTCTGAGGCTGCTTTCTTTTATCTGTATTTTTAACGATATTTATTTAACAATGTATGCATCTGTATTTTTGCCCGATTTCCTCAAAATCATGCGGTTCTATGAGGGAATTCGAATATTTTTTTGTGGTTTTCTGATTACTTTCTATATTGTTTTGTTGCTATTTTGTTGTAATTGTAGTATACTCTAAAGTAACAATGTTCCGTTATGCTCCTTAAACAGCATGGGAACGGATGCAAAATAAACATGTGGTATTTAGCCACTGATTTTTTGTAAGGAGACACATTATGAAGCGTTCAAAACGAATCGAAGCACTTGATGCGCGTCCTGTAAATCTGGACGGTTACATCAACGAATGGCCGGAAATGGGATTTGTTGCCATGAGCAGTCCCTACGACCCCAAGCCGTCTGTCCGGGTTGAAAATGGAAAAATCACCGAACTTGACGGCAAACGTCGTGAAGACTTTGACTTCATCGACCAGTTTATTGCAGATTATGCAATCAATATCGAAAAAACAGAATCCTCCATGGCAGTATCTTCTCTGGATATCGCGAGAATGATCGTAGACATTCACGTTTCCAGAAAGGAGATTCTGGAACTGATCTCCGGTATCACACCTGCAAAGATGACGGAAGTTATGAACCATCTCAATGTAGTAGAACTTATGATGGGTATGCAGAAGATCCGCGCAAGAAAAACTCCCGGCAATCAGGCTCACATCACAAACCTGAAAGACGATCCGGTTCAGATTGCCGCCGATGCTGCCGAAGGCGCACTTCGCGGTTTCGCGGAGGAGGAAACCACCATGGGCGTTGCACGTTACGCACCTCTTAGCTCCATTGCCCTTCTCATCGGCTCTCAGGTAGGACGTCCGGGCGTACTGACACAGTGTTCCGCAGAGGAAGCAACTGAGCTGGAGCTTGGTATCCGCGGTCTGACCACCTATGCAGAAACCCTTTCTGTATATGGAACAGAAAAAGTATTTATCGACGGAGACGATACTCCGTACTCCAAGGCATTTCTTAACTCTGCCTACGCATCCCGCGGTCTGAAGGTCCGTTTCACTTCAGGTTCCGGTTCTGAGGTACTTATGGGAAGCAGCGAGAAGAAATCCATGCTTTACCTTGAATGCCGCTGTCTTTTTGTCACAAAGGGAGCAGGAAGTCAGGGAATCCAGAATGGTTCCGTAAGCTGTATCGGCGTAACAGGTTCCGTTCCTTCCGGTATCCGTGAAGTAATCGCCGAGAACCTTGTTGCAGCTCTTCTCGGTCTGGAGTGCGCGTCCTCCAATGACCAGAGTTTCTCCAACTCCGATATGAGACGTACTGCAAGAACGATGCTGCAGTTCCTTCCGGGAACAGACTTCATCTTCTCAGGCTATGCGGCAGAGCCAAACTACGACAATATGTTTGCAGGCTCTAACTTTGATGCAGAAGATTTTGATGATTACAATGTTCTCCAGCGTGATATGCAGGTTGACGGCGGTCTGAAGCCGGTTACAGAAGAACAGGTAATCTTTGTGAGAAATAAAGCAGCCCGTGCTGTACAGGCTGTATTCCGCAATCTGGGTCTGTCTCCGATTTCCGACGAACAGGTTGAGGCTGTTACCTATGCTCACGGCAGTAAGGACACTCTTCCACGCGATGTAACCGCTGACCTTGCAGCCGCTGAAGACGTATTAAAACGCAGTATCACCGGCGTTGATATTGTAAAGGCACTTGCAGAATCAGGCTTCGGCGATGTTGCAGAAAGTGTTCTTAATATGCTGAAGCAGCGTGTTGCAGGCGACTATATGCAGACAGCCGCAATCCTTGACAAAAATTTCCATGTATTATCCGGCGTCAATACACCGAACGATTACATGGGTCCCGGAACCGGCTACCGTGTAGACGGCGAGCGCTGGGAAGAAATCAAAAAAATCCCGCATATCATCAACCCTAACGAAATCTAAGAAAGGAGGAGGACTATGCAGATTAATGAAGAATTAATTAAACAAATCACAAATGCCGTATTAAGTCAGATGACTCAGGCAGGGAACTCCTCCGCTTCATCTGTGAATCAGGCTGCACCTGTTTCTGAAGTTCCTTCTTTTGCCGGAAAGGAACGCATCAACGAAGTTAAAACTTCCTACGCAGATTATCCCCGTGCAAAGAAGGGAACAGACCCGAAAGAAGTTGTTATCGGTGTCGGCGCTGCATTCCAGAAAGAGATTACCAAAACAATCTGTGGAATCCCGCTGGATGATGTACTCAGAAATGTCAAAGCAGGTATTGAAGAAGAAGGTATGATTCCCCGTGTCATTAAGATTCTTGACACTTCGGATGTATGTTTCATGGCGTTGGAAGCAGCGAAATATTCAGGCTCCGGAATCGGCATCGGCATCCAGTCCAAGGGAACGACAGTTATCCACCAGAAAGATTTATATCCGCTTTCCAATCTGGAACTCTTTCCTCAGGCTCCGCTCATGACTCTGGAAACTTATCGTCAGATTGGACAGAACGCAGCCAAATATGTAAAAGGCGAACAGGTCGTTCCGATTCCATGTACAAACGACCCGATGTCCAGACCGAAATATCAGGTCAAAGCTGCTATTATGCACATTGCAGAAACAGAACAGCTTGATCCTTCGGTCGGCGCTGTGGAATGGGAGGGCAAATAAATGAGATATCCTTTAGCAGAACATGAAAAAGAGAAAATCACATCCAGAACCGGTAAAAAATTTACAGACATTACTCTGGATGAAGTATTAAAAGACCACGTCGGACCGGACGATATTAAGATTTCCAAGGAAATCCTCAAAGCGCAGGGACAGGTTGCCCTTGAAACCGGAAACGCTCCCATGGAGAAAAACTTCGAACGCGCCGCAGAGCTGGTCGATGTTCCGGACGATGTTATTCTTAAAATGTACGACAAACTGCGTCCGAACCGTTCTACCAAATTAGAGCTGGTTCTCATGGCGCAGGAGCTTCTTGAAAAATACAATGCCAAAAACTGTGCGCGCCTTGTTATGGAGGCTGCCGAAGTATACGAAAAGAGGGGAATCTTACTTTGAGTTATATTGCAGGTGTTGATATAGGAAATTCTACAACTGAAGTATGTGTTGGTGAAGTAACACCTGACGGCAATCTGAGATTTCTGACAAGCGCCTCCTGCCCTACTACCGGTACTAAGGGTACAATTGAGAATGTCTATTCTGTCAAAAATGCCCTGAAACTGGCAATGAGCCGAATTGGCAGGGAAACCTCCGACCTTGATCTGGTGCGCCTCAATGAGGCTGCGCCTGTCATTGGCGACACTGCAATGGAAACTCTGACGGAAACGGTTATCACCGCATCTTCCATGATCGGTCATAACCCTTCCACTCCTGCAGGAGCCGGTCAGGCTGTTGGAGAAATCCTTCTGATCGAGAATGTTTCCCGCGCAGTTCCTGATATCGACTATATCCTTGCTGCTTCTGCCGAACACAGCTACGAAAAAATAGCCGCTATTGTAAACCGGTATAATGAACTTAACATCGTGGGCATTATCCTTCAGGCAGACGAGGCTGTTCTTGTAGAAAACCGTCTGAACAAAAAAATCCCGATCATCGACGAAGTCCGCCGAATTGACCGTCTTCCTGACGGTGTTCCGGCAGCCATTGAAGTAGCACTTCCCGGTCAGACAATCCGTATGCTTTCCAATCCATATGGAATCGCTACTCTTCTGGGACTGAGCGCGGAAGAAACACGCACTGTTACCCCAATTGCCAAAAGTCTGATCGGTAAACGCAGCGCAGTTGTTCTGAAAACACCCGGAGGCAATGTTCACGAAAATGTGCTTCCGGCAGGAGAAATTTATTTCTACGGTGACCGCAGCATTACCATCAGTCTGGATGAGGGCGCTGACAAGATTATGGCAGCCGCTTCCGATGCAGGAGATATTCACGATATCAGCGGACAGCCGGATACAAATGTAGGCAATATGCTTGCCCGTATCCGCACGGGAATGAGCCGTCTGGATAAAAGCAGTGAAGCAGACATCCGTATTACGGACATTCTGGCAATTGATACCCTTGCTCCTGTTCTGATTTCCGGCGCTCTGGCAGGTGAAACCTGTCTTGAAAAAGCCGTGGGAATCGCTGCCATGGTAAAAACCCAGAAGCTTCCAATGCAGGAAATCGCAGGGCGTTTAAGCGCTGACCTTAACACAAAGGTAAGAGTCGCAGGCGTGGAGGCAATCATGGCAAGTCTCGGAGCTTTGACCACACCGGGAACACAACTTCCGCTTGCAATCCTCGACATGGGCGGCGGCTCCACAGACGCTGCTGTCATTTCCAATGACGGGAATGTAGTCATGACTCATCAGGCAGGCGCCGGAGAGCTTGTTTCCATGCTGATTCAGACAGAACTTGGTTTAAGCGACCGCCACGTTGCAGAACAGATTAAGCGTTATCCTCTTGCAAAGGTGGAAAGTCTCTTTCATATGCGAATGGAAAACGGACAGATGACCTTTGTAGATGAGTCCATTGACCCTCGCTTCTTCGGAAGAGTCTGTCTTCTCACTGATAACGGAATGATTCGTATTGAGGAAGATATCCCAATGGAAAAAATTGTTCAGGTTCGTCGTGAAGCCAAACGCAAGGTCTTTATCACCAACGCATTCCGCGCGCTTCGCAAGGTTGCGCCGGAGCATAATCTGAAAAATATTTCCACTGTTGTCCTCGTAGGAGGTTCAGCAGAAGACTTCGAGATACCTGAAATGCTTACAGAAGCGTTTACAGACTACCGAATCGTTTGCGGCCGCGGCAATATCCGCGGAACAGAAGGTCCAAGAAACGCAGTTGCAACAGGTCTTGTACTGTCCTACCTTGGCGAGAACAAATAGGGAGTGTTATTATGATCATCAAGAAACCTTCCATATTTATTTACACACATGAGGCTGATCCTTCTGTCCTGAAAGAGGTCTGTGCCGGAATTGAAGAAGAAGGGGTTTTCTACGACATCGAGGAATTTCCAAACGAATGTATGGAACAGCTTGCTTTTAAAGCAGCCCGGGACTCTATGCTTGGTTCCGGTATCGGCATCTTCGGCACTGCTGTCTGCCTGAAAATGCGCGGGCTGGAAAAGGGACGGAATATAGAAAGTTACCTCACCCCTACCCGGCTGCAGTGCCGGAACATAGGCGCCAACAGCGCCCGGGCAATAAAAAAACTACCTTTTAAAGATCAGCCTTCTGCCACTATGAATAAGGAGTTTGGAGCATGAAAGTCTATACAAAAAACGGAGACAGAGGGACTACTTCTCTGATGAACGGTCTCAGCGTATCCAAATCTGACGACCGTATTGAGCTGCTTGGTACAATTGATGAGTTAAGCAGCTGTATTGGTCTTGCCAAAGTTCTTTCTGACGATAAATCAAAAGAAGAGCTGTCTCATATTCAGAGAAACCTGATTCAGATTATGGCAGGAATTGCAGATCCCAGAGATTTGAATTACCGTTTCTCCCAGGAGGAAACAACTGCTTTGGAACACGCCATTGACGAAATGGAAGCAGCCTTTCCAAGAGTCAAAGAATTTGTTCTTTACGGCGGCTGTGAACTGTCTGCAAGACTGGATTTCGCCAGAGCCGTTGCAAGACGGGCAGAACGCCGTTTCCGCAGAGTTTCTCAGAATTATGGCGCTGATGCAAAGGCTGTGCAGTACATTAACCGTCTCTCCGACTATCTCTATATCTGCGCAAGATATACAGATTATAAAGTAGAGCACGACAAAACCGAAGGAATTCAGGATCAGGTTGTAAGAAAAATCCTAAAAGACAGATAAGCCAAACAGCGTGAAGCTTCCCAATGAGAAATTTCACGCTGTTTTTATTTGCCATATCTTATTACCCTTTTCTTCTGCTCTCAAAATACAAAAACTGTTCAACCGAATCCAATATATCTGAAAAATCCTCTCTTGGAGCAATTTCAATGTATCTGGTCAGGAGTTCTGTTTCTTCCTCCTTATATCTGCCGTAAAAAATATCATACAGATTATGTCCTCGCATATGAATCCGTATTTCTTCCATATGACTTCTGACATCTTCAATTGTCTCCAAATCCTTTCCGATTACCTCTCTCAGAGCCTTCCCGCTGCGGATTCTGTGCAGATATTCCTTCCACTTGTCAAGAAAAATCTCATAAAAAGATTCCTCCGAAGGAATCACTCCCAACTGAGCCATAACACGCGGATTGAGAAAATAGTTTTCAAAGGAATAATATTTCAGAATCAGCACATTTTTTTGCGTTACCCGGGGAAGTCTGTCTATATCTTCCAGATTCCTCTCTTCATAATATTTACAGAGCTGATTTCTCAAAACCTCGCTGTCTTTTCCGTCCCCATCACGAATCATCAGAAAATTATCCTTCAGATAAATCTGATTCATATATTTCAGGTTCGCATAAGTTTTAATATTGGTGCAACTGTTTGTTGTGATAATGGCGATTCTCTGCAAATTCCCATCTTTATCGCAGGTTTCCCCATAATATTTTTTCAGAAGAAGGGGCAATCTTGATTTGTCCTGCTTGCCCTCCACAATAAAAACAAAATTCACATTCAGAAGGTCTCCTGCCGAATATCCCAAATCATCCAGAATTGCACTGATATCTGTTTTTTCACAAATTTGGGAATATCCGTCCTCTCCCTGAATCATCTGGCGAATCTGGCGGCTGTTAAAATTTGATAATAGATTCGGTGACTGCGTGGAAAAAATCACCTGTGCTTCTCTGGATAAACGATACAGAATGTCTCCACATTCCCTCTGAAGTCCGGGATGGAGAAAAATCTCAGGATTTTCCACAAGAATCAGATCCGCCTCATTTCCCCCTGTCTCCTGACTTGTTTCCAGAAGAGACAGAAGATAAATCGTGCGCATCCCTTTTCCCATGCACTGAATCGGCTGACAACTTCCCTTTTTTTCATCGTAGATTTCTGCTGTTACAGAGAGCATTTTTTCGATATCGCGATTCATGGAATAAAAAATCTGGGATTTACCTCCGTTTTTGCGGAAATTTTTGTTGACCCGCGTAGAAAACTGATCCAGGTTCAGACAGTAAAGTTTATAATCCAGAAGCTTCGCTGTCTCAAAGGCATTCAGTTCCTCTGTTGTTTTCTGATGAAGCAGACCGATACAGGAGAAACAGTGATTGCACTTCTTTGCCCGCTCAAACAAACAGCAGTCAGAACGCATCTGCTTAAGCAGTTCGTCTTCCTGCAGCATCAGGATGCCTTCCTGTAAAAAATCAAGATTCCTCTGCGCATCTATATAGGAAACCTTTGGAAAGACCGCAGGAATATAGACATTATTTTTCTGATATCCATCTGAATAACGGATTTTTCCATCTCTGTTCGCCACAAAGGTAAATGTCAAAATCCCATCCTGATAAGACGGAAGCTTTCTCATAAAATCCTGATACCAGGACGTATAGTTGCGATAGGGACTGATCAGTCGCTTTTCCTGAAGTCTGTCCAAATCACTCTCTTCAATTTTCAGTCCAACTGTGATTTCAATATTAGGATAATCTTCCATAAAGTCTTCCATCTGAATCTGATAATCTCCGCTGACCGCCCGGATTGCATCCAGAACCGCAGTCTTTCCCGTATCATTTTTTCCAACAAGAATCAGAGCCTGTTCCATATCTCTGATACGAAGCTCCCTGATAAATTTAAAGTTCCGGATTTTTAAATCTACAATCTGCATTCGTTTCACCTCGTTTTCTACAAAATCAGCATCGGGTATTTTTTACTGTAACAATTTTAATTCACACTCCCACGAGGGGAGCGACTCCATCACATCTGCGATGGTCACGTCCGCTCTTAAATTTCAATCCACGCTTCCGCGAGGGGAGCGACGATAATTGCAATGGGTACAATTATCTGATTTGCAATTTCAATCCACGCTCCCGCGAGGGGAGCGACTAAAAGCACCGTTCTTTTCTGTGCAAATACGAATATTTCAATCCACGCTCCCGCGAGGGGAGCGACTTTTCCACACAGAGCTTTCGCCTTATGCTCTTTCAATTTCAATCCACGCTCCCGCGAGGGGAGCGACGGACCGACGTACACATCGATCACTTCGGTTATATAATTTCAATCCACGCTCCCGCGAGGGGAGCGACGTGGTTCGGGGTGTGTAACTGGACTGAAATACTAAATTTCAATCCACGCTCCCGCGAGGGGAGCGACGGCGAACAAAAGTAATAGT
>CATXEA010000009.1 GCA_958367245.1 uncultured Blautia sp. | reverse complement strand
CTACTGAAAAGTAGTCGGGGATTTTTTCTATCATACCTAAAAATTAAGCGCTTACTTAATGTGAGTGTTTAAACAACACGAACAGCAGATAAAATTTAAATTTTGGTGTATAACTTTCGCCCAAAAGAATAGCAGGAAAAACTATAAACACAGTTTTTCCTGCCTAAAACAATTATCCACAAAATAAATTTCGTCATTTTTTACAATGACTTATGCTGACCCTTGAACAGTAACCACATACTGACACAAATCATTTATCCAATACTCGACCTAACGCTAAGAAAATCTATACAATAATTCCTGCTCACTCAATATTTTCGTTTTTATATCATAAGCACTATAAAGAAAACTCATTTTATCTCGTATTGCTTCATCTTCAGAAACAAAATAATTAGCTTTTGACGCATAATAACAATGACTTCCATCTCTAATAATATTATCTAGTGTATTCTTTTTCTTTTTTAGTTTTTCTTTTTTAATAAGAGGATGCATATCTAAAAGAGTATAACCATGAATCAAAAGCATTTCCATAGCCGGATTACTCGTATTATATGAGAGGAACCTATTTGCAATATATTTCCAATTATTACATAATTGTTCTACAGAATCATATTTAAAAGACAACAAAAAAGGGGTTATGTGATACAATAGTCTATCCAATTCGCAAACTTCTGTCAAATTTAACACATGAAATTCTGCTTTATCAATTTCAAATTGACGAATGTAATCTCTTAAATTAGCATACGTCCCTGTCTCATTGAAAATATCCTTATACATTTTTTCTAAAAAAGTATCAAAATCTTTCACATTTCCTTGATTATCTTTTAAATAGTAATACATAGGATGTGATGAACTCACTGAATTTGGATTAATTACACAATCAGAAATAAAAGAGGCAAAACTCTCATCATTTTCTAAGTTTTCACTTTCATTCATATAATCAACATAACAATTCTTGATATCCGCTTTTACTAACCCTAGTTGATTATTCTTATTTGGAATATTACCTATAAAATACCCTTCACATACACTAGCAACAAAGGCAAAATCTTCTTTCACATCTTCAATATATGTTTCAGAAAACCTACTCATCCGATCTTTGATATGAGCTGGACTAATAGGAATTCTATAACGCTTCTTTATTTTATTTATCAATTTCGAAAATTCTTCATCCAACTCTTTGTATTTAGAACGATTGTTTTTCATATATTTAAACACATTCCAATCTAAATATATGTACGGATCATTCACTTCATCAGGATTTACTGTAGCATTCATTTTATTATATTTTCACCTCTTGCCCTTAATATCAAATCCAATCACTTAAGATTTTTTCCACTTAATATATTATTAACATTTTCTATTTGAATCCACTGAGAAAAATAATCTTCAATGCCTGTTGAATGATCAATTACAACAAGTGTCTTTCCTTTTTCCCTTATTCTATTCAAATAGTTTGCAACTGCATCAATTTCCACATTACTTAAACCTTTGAAAGGCTCATCAACACCAATAACTTTTGCAGTCGATTTTGATGCTTTCATAATTTTTATTCGAATATTTTTTCCACCTGACAATGTAGTAGTTGCTTGTCCAATTTGTAAATGGCCTAACATAATTTCAGACGCAGTTATGCATACTTTTGTAATCGACTTATCGATATCCTCAAAGAATTCTACCGCCTCATCCAATGTCATTTTCCAAACATCAAAAATCGATTTGCCCTTAATTTTATATTTTTTTAGGTTTTTGTTAAATCCTGTACCCTCACATTCTTTGCACTCAACTCGCACACTCTGATGGTAATCACCACCATACTCAATATATCCCGCGCCTAAACACACTGGACACATACCATCATTTCCAGTCAAATTTGAAAAGAATTTCTTGTCCTTTTTATGTTTCTTTGCATACAATTCTGCAATTTTGTTTGATAAATCTAACACAGTAGCTACACAAGAATTCTTATTTCCGAGAAGAGGTTTTTGATTTATATATAAATAGCTTGCGAAATACTGCGGAAAATATTCCCTTAACAAAGTGGATTTCCCAACACCTGAATATCCACTAATCAAATTCATACAATTTTCTGCTACCGACACGTCAACACCTTTATATTTATATATCGAACTATTTAACAGTATTCTGATTTGGTTTTTTGCAACAACTGGAATGTATTTTTTTACATCTCGTTGTTTTTTTAAAAATGCATTGACCTCAATTAAATGTCCGCCTGCATTACCGCCTTTTTCACCCAAAGCAATTATCTTATCGGCCACTTTATAAAAAGTATCACCATGATCTACCAATACCACTGTATGTTTTTCAGCTAGAGACACAACATTATCATAAATTGATTTCTTTTCCTCACCAGATAATCCTGCTAATGGTTCATCAAGAACAATAATCAAATCTGAGAGCTGTGTTGTAAATACTTGAACCATTCGTAATCGTTGCAACTCTCCACCAGACAATGTAGGTATTGCCCTGTGAAAACATAAATGACCTAAATTCAGTTCAATAGACTTATCAATAAATGCTTTTAGATTTTTAATTGTAAAAACGAGTCTATCATCATGGATTTCTTTGGATATTTGATCCACAATCCCCCTTAAAGATGCAAAATCGGTAGTCATAAACTCGCCTATCGAAAGACCATGTATCTTATATTCATCATATTGTTTGCCATATTTCTTTCCATGACAACATTCACATTCGAATTCTGAATAATATGATTTTCCAATTCCGCAATTCGGTAGCATAGGTATTCCGGTCAGTACACCATAATATTTAGAAGTTCTTCTCGAAAAAGAATTAGTTTTTTTATATCTTACTGAATATTTATCTACACTTTCCCCATAAAGTATCAAATTTTTTTCTTCTTCATTTAGTTCCTTAAAACTTTGATTGCTATCAATATTATGTTCTGCACAGAAATTAATAATCATCTGAGCATAAAAATCTTTATATCTGTTCCAACACCTAAAAGGCACTTTTTTCAACGGAACATTAAAATCAATAATTTTGTTATAATCAAGTTTGCTTACAAAACCAAGTCCATGACAGTTTTCGCATAAATTACTTTCTTTATTAAGCACAAAGAAGTCCTCGGAAAGATCCAGCATTATTGCATAAATCAATCCGATACTCCTATTTAGTCCAAAATATGTTCCAATCGTTGATCTAATATTGTTATTATGATTTGACTGCTTAATTGGAACTGCAGCCACCATATTAGAAAATGATTTAACTTTATAGGAAGGTTCGCTTACTTCATCGGCAAACATAGCCATAAACTCATGTTGACCAATTTGCGCAATCGTATCATAAGCCAAAGATGATTTTCCACTGCCAGAAGGTCCTATAATCAAATTTATTCCCTTTTTCACGATTTCAATGTCAATGTTTTTCAGGTTATTTGTTTCTATACCTTCAATAACAATGTTATCAATCATTCTATCACCCTTCCTTTATTATTCTATACAAATCTTTAATCAAAAACTCCAAAGTCATCTTTGAATGAACACAGAAATGCTCATCCAAATCATGAATCGTATTTCCTTCCTTTAAATGCATTGCATTTATAGGACATCCACCACCACAAATACCGAGAGCTGGGCAATCCTGACATTCATCCTTATTTATTGGGGTCAACTGAGACCATTCAATAAAATCTTTATGCTTTGATGCATTAAACTCTACATCGTCAATATTTGAAACAAAATACTGTTTATTATGCAAACAGCCATGACAAATACCCACTTGTCCATTAGGTGCAATTACAATTTGTCCACCACTCGTTGCTGCACAATCAGAGAAGTAAACCTGTGATTTTGAGAAAGCCTTTAATTTTCTCATTATACGATCTTCGTATATTCCACGTTTTCTTAGTTCAACGAATTCATCAATAATAAATTGAGCTGCCTTTTCATTATATTCTTTGGGTAGCACAAAGTTCTCATCTGACATCATAATATTAAATCCAAATGACTTAATACCATAATTATCGACAAGTTCAAGAATATTCTTTGTATCTTTAATTGTCTCTTCACTCAATGTAACAGATAGCGACACTTCAATACCTATTCTCCTACACATATCAAGTGTTTTAAGAATTTTATTAAAGACATTATTACCTGCAACATCAACTCGCATTGCATTTGCTTCTTCAGTAAATCCATCTACTGAAATAGCGATAGAAACGCCTAACTCTTTTAGCTTAAGCGCTCTTTCTTCAGTAAGAAGCAAACCATTAGAAACCATAGACATTTCCAAATTCTTTACACACTTTTCAACATCTCTAAGACTATTTATCTTCTCTGCGATGTGAACCAATACATCATAATTAACAAGTGGTTCTCCACCATAGAAAATAATAACTGGCTTGTTTTCTTCAAAATCCATGCCAGATAACTTAATCTGATTGATAAAGAAATCCACTGCCTTATCTGCAGTTTCAATTGACATATTCTCTAATGAGAACTTACTTCTCTTACATGCATCATTATTTCCGAGGAAGCAGTATTTACACGCAAGGTTACACTGTTCGCTAGTGATCATATAACATACATTTATTGCCGGATCAGGTACCCTACTTCTTACAAACCTTAAAACTTTATCATCATCTTTCTCTGAATGATTTAAAATTTTATATTTTACTAATTCATTCACTTCATTTCTGATGTTTTCCGGTGCATCTTCATAATCATTGCAAAAAGGACCTGCAAGCCATGCCTGCAAGTCCCTGTAAGCCTTTGTCTTGCGTGAAACCCACTTTGCATTTTTTTGCGAATCTCACTTTGCATTTTCTTTTTTCTCTTTTTCTCTAAAAATTCATACTATTCTTTTTTTATTCTTTTTCCTTCCCGTCTTTCCCCTTCATTCAAAGGCGGCAGGATTTGGCATTTTCTTTGCGAACTTTCTTTCGGAAACCCTTTGTTTTTCAGGCTTTTTTCTTTTTTCAGGTTTTCTTTTCTATTAAAAAAACCTTGTTCAGGCTAGTTCCTGTACAAGGTTTTTGGGGGTTCTTTTTTTATTTTTATTCTTGATTATTCACGCTTTTTTGGGGATGTTTTTTTGTTTTTTCCAAATGAAATTAGCAAAAAAATGCCAAAAGGGGGTTGCGTGGAACATAGAATAGAAAACCTTGCAACAATAATATAGCACAATATGGACTGTTTTTACAATATATAAAAATTCCGGAATTCTTTTTTATGCTTTAATGTACTTTTTCTTCATTATATCGTTACTGTTGTAATTTTAATGCATTAGAAGATACATACAAAATAAAAAGCTCTGAATACGGAAACATAGATTTCTCAACAACCCAAAAAGATAAAGGCTATACAGACAAATGGTTTTTCTATAGTTGTTTGTTTGAAATAACAAACCACGCAAAATTCGTCGTACCTATGACTGGTGGCAGCGGTGTTTGGAAAATCGGATTCATTGGAATGAGTGTTCTTGCTCTTACAGGAACTATATTAATAATCAATGATACTAAAACAAATAAAAAGAAAAGAAAAAAATAGCCATAAATTAAAGCGGAAGAGTTAAATCTTCCGCTTTGTTTTATTCTTTTTCCCATATTGCAGTATATGGAATATTTATATCTACTGTTGAAAATCCAGTAAAAGGATGACTATCATTAAATTCAGCCCAGCCTTTAAAAATATATCCGGGTCTTACAGGTACCGGTAAATCACTCTGATACATCGCTTTTTTATAAGGAGCCTGCATTGATGCTATATCACATGTTCCGCCATTTGCATTAAATGTTAATGTTACCTTATCATTAGCCTTCTCTCCAGCAAATGTCTGTACCCAATGTAACGTACCTGATTCATCTCTATAGCATCCAACACCAAGATATTTATAATGAGCTAACATCATCGTATGTCTATGACCAGGACTATCCATCCAAGCTTCAACAACTCTTTCTGGTGTTTTTTGACCCATTGCTATATTTTCTCCTCCAACATCTCCAACATCAAATGCTTCTGCAGCCGTTCCGCTAGTTTGTCCATTAGGTCTTGTATGAGAAAAATGATAAGAAATTTCTTTCGCTCTTACCATTGCTCCTTTTTCAAGAGAAGGATGGTAAATAAGTGGTTGAACACCCGCTTTTTCCCTCTCAATATTCGTAAGTCTAACAACTTCTTTCGCAAGTCTTTCAACTGGCCAGCTGTATTCTGGCGGGAACTCTTCCCATCCATCTTCAACAATACCAAAATCTGGAACAATAACAGATTCTACGAAAGCTTCTGACTTACTGTATACTTTATATTTTTTATTGTATCCACGAACAGTATAAGAATTTTTAGTATCTTCAATAGGGTAAATATCTTTATATGAAGATACATCACCATTGACAGTATCTACTTTATTCCATTTACCTTTTTCAGAAGATTTTCTGTAAATATAATATGAATCACAGCCTTTTCCTTTTTCCCATTTTAAAGAAACAGAATTACTGTCTTTATTAAATTCTGGTTTAAAAAGTCTTGGTGCTTCAGGAAGTGTTCTTACAGTTAATCCTTTTGTATTATACTTCCCATTTGTTTTATATTTACTATTATATCCTCTTACTGTATAGTCATATTTTTGCCCTATAATAATCGGGTCGGACTTATTACTTGTATGAGTATAACTGGAATATTTACTGCTTACCGTTTTAACACCATTCCATTTCTTGGTGCCTGATTTACGGTAATATATTTTGTAATGAGTGGCATCTGATACCTTCTTCCAATTAATTGTTACCTTATTATAATCAGAAGATGAAATTTTCATTAGCTTAACTGTTTGAGGTGTAATTTTTTTTGCTGCTTTTATAGCGACGGGAGACATTAATGCAGCAGCCATAACAAATGCTGTCACGGCATAAATAAATTTGTGTTTTGTCTTACGCATAAGCACTCCTCCTTATTAATTTTTCTTAATTACATTGTACTATGAACACAGCGATTTTTCAAATATACGCGTATATGTAGAAACAGCCTTATCTTAAAGATAAGGCTGTTTTTTTCTTATAATTTAATTATTTCCACCTAGCATAAAGTGTTCTTGTCCCTGCCTCGTATTTCAATTCTTCTCCATATTCTGTAACCCAGCAGTCAAAAACATAACCGTCTTTTACTGGTACTGGGATATCTTTCATATATACTTTTTGTCCAGATGGAGTCTGCACTTTATATTCTGTAATGCCACCAAGCGTATCAAATCTGCCTCCCATTGCATCAAATGTGATGGTACACATGACATCTGGATTACCACCAAATAACTGAACCCAATAAGTATGTCCGTTTGAATCTTTATAATAGCCAGCTCCCATATAAGTATTGTCATCAAGGATTGCCATTAAATGCCCTGGACTATCTTCCCAGTCGTTAACCACTTCGCTTGGAGATTTTTGACCTCTTGCTATATTTTCTCCATGTATATTACCAGCTCCAACCAATGCTCCTATAGAACTTGAATTAGAACCATCTGGACGAACATGTGAATACAGTATTTCTAACTCTTTCGCTCTTAACATTGCACCAGCCTGAAGTTTTTCGTGATAAAGTAAAGGTTTTTTTCCATATTTCGCTCTGACCTTATTTGTTAATTCAAAAACTTCTTTTGCGGCTGCATTCGGGTCTGTTACTTCCATGTCACCACTGCCATGGTCGTACCCACATTCTACAGTTGTAAAATCCATCTCTTCGCCACTGTCTGCTGCCGAAACGCTAATGTCAGCATATCCACGTTTGAGTCCTTTAACTGTAGCAGTATTACCATGCGAAGTTAAGCTTATAACGTCAGGATTTGCATTCTCCCAAATAACATTTTTGTTTGTAGCATCGCTTGGATAAACTCTTGCGGTTAATGTTATTGTCTCTCCGATACCAATGGATGGAGACTGCGGTGTGATTTCGATACTGTCAACATATACCGGTTCAGATGGTTTTGATTCATCTGGTACTTTTACGCTAACACCGGTTTTGTCATAACGTCCATAAACTTTTGTTTTGCTGTAATAAGACTTCACTGTGTAAGTATTCGTTTTTCCTGATACCGCATTTGCATCCGTATAACTAAGCCTGCTTGACGGAATCGTAGCAATACATTTCCAACTGTCGCCTGATTTACGATAAACTTTGTAATAATCGCAACCATTTGCCTTATTCCAGTTAATTGTCACGCCTGAATTGTGCAGCTTAGCACTTGTCAGTTTCACGGTATCTGGTTTTGTCTGTACCTTAAGTCCTTTGCTATTGTATTTTCCATAAGTCTTATATTTGCTGTTATAACTTTTCACGGTGTAATCATATTTCTGACCAACAATAATCGGGTCAGATTTATTACTTGTATGGGTATAGCTTGAATATTTGCTGCTAACCGTCTTAACTCCATTCCACTTCTTTGTACCGGATTTACGGTAATAGATTTTGTAATGAGTTGCTCCAGATACTTTCTTCCAACTGATTTTTACTTTATTGTAGTCAGAAGATGAGATTTTTGTAAGAGTTACAGCTCCCGGTGTTGGTTTTTTCGCAGCCAGAACACCGACTGGAGACATAATCACCAGCATAGTTACAACAAATAACAACATCCATCTCTTTAATTGTTTCTTCATTTTCTTACCCTTCCTTTCCCTTTTTCTTCTCTTAGTTGATACTTACTTTTATTATAACACTTATTTTTATGGTTGGGGATGCCTTTATCAAAATCCCCAATCATAAATGTATGACTTGCTTTTATTTTAACGGTATATCCGTTAAATTTCAATAGTCTCACTCTATTTTGGATAAGATATTCACGAAGAAACCCCAAAGGAGTGAGAAAACAGTGAATGAGGTAAGTTATATTGAGAGGATACGCGGATTACGTGAAGACCACGACCTGAACCAAACGGCCATAGCCCAGGCAATCCACGTTGCCCAGACCACCTATTCGGATTATGAAAATGGAAAGGTTCGGATTCCGGTTGAATGCCTTATCCGGCTGGCCAGGTTCTATGATGTGGATATGGATTATATTACGGGCACAAGCAATATAAAAAATAAATTTCCTGTAAAATAAAAAGTACCGGACATCCAGTACTTTTTATCTCTCAATTAGACAATAACTTTTCTCTTAAAATATCCCTGATTTCCTCTTCATCCCGACCTTCTATATCCGGCAGGAAATCTTTCACCATAACTCCCAGTGCTGCCAGATGTTTTGTCTGGTTCTTCCGAGCTAAGGCCCTTTTCCGATTTTCTTCCAACTGCATCCGGTGCAGTTTCTGTTGTTCCTGTAAATCCGCTATCTCTTTCATTTGCTTACTCATATCTTCCATCCTTATTCTTCACACTCCCCAAAAATCTGAATATATTCATCTGCATCAAGGTTTCTTTCCACCCATTCCCTCGCTTCCTCTTCTGTCAACGGGACAATCTTTGCTCCTGCTATACAGCCGCCAGTGCTTAATTGCTCCGCATACACGGATGCCGGGCCTCCTTCTCCATACAAGAAAAATTCCTTTGTTTTTTTTCTGTACAATTCTTCCTCAAAGTAGTGGAAATCGTTCCGATAACAATCACTCCGGTTACTTCCAATATAACTTGCAGTTTCTGTATTATATAATTTTCCATTGATTATTTTTTTCATAGTATTTTACCCTCCTGATTCTTTAAGGCGTGTACCGCCTTTTCTATATTTATTCTATAATTGTTACATTACGGCAGCTCTTCTAAAAATTTCTATCTTTTCCTCCGGCTGTTTTGTTTTTACCAATGTCTGTTCTATCTGCCCGATGATGTCATTTGCAGTTGTCCGGATGATGTCCAGACTCATCCTCAGTTCTGGAGCGTCCCGTTTGGAACTCCATCCACTGATATATCCAAAGGAATACTCCGATGTATCTATTCCAAAATACTGACATACAATATACGCCACAGACTCCGCCTGCACCTCCCGGGTGGAAGAATCCTCCGCCTGGTCCTTATTCTCCACATTATGCAGGATTGCGTGTCCCATTTCGTGTATCAGGGTTTTTAGCGCCTGCATTTCCGGCAGGCGTTCATCCACCACAATCTCCTTCTCTTTCCGGTCGTAGAACCCATTTGCATTTCCTGGGACTGGATGAAAAAAAACAGGGACAGGGCTGATTTCCAGCAGGGCATCCCGTAACACCTTCTGACTGTTATCCAAACTCCCCTCTAAGATAGAAACCAGCTCCGGCAGTTTCTCCCCATCTGTCTGGCTGATGTCATAAGTATAGCCGACTTTATAGGCTGGAACCACTACTTCCACCCTTTTCTGATAAGGATTCCCATCCTTCATCAAGCGGTCTTTTCCTGTCTCAGGGTCTTTTTCGTTCTCCAGTGCCTGTACCTTATAAGGCGATGGACATAAGATACGGATGCCTTTTTCTCCCTTTTTTACATATCTGCCCATCTTCTTCCAGGTTGTATAAGATGCACATAACGTCGCTTCTGGTTTCTGTACAGCAATCAAAATCTGGTTGTTCAGGGAATAACTGTGGAATCTTGCCATCTTCCCCAGGAATTCCTTATATCTGTCCCCATCCATAAAGCCACGGATGGACTGTTCCAACTGCTCCGTCAGTTCCTTCAGCGCTTTCTGTCTTTTTTCTTTTGTATCTTTCATTTGATATCCTCCTTAAATTTTTCTGCTGTTAATATACGTGATTTTAAGAGAAATATCGTTTTTTTCGGAAAAAATGCCCACCGGTTAAAGAACGCTGCCTCAGGTTCCCATCCTCCTGGTCACTTTTAGATATGTCCCATCTTCCATAAGGATATCGTAATCCTCCCATCCTTCTTTTATGGATACAAAAATCTCTATCATCTGCCTGAATCTCTCTTCTTTCATTTTCATCCCCCTTTACATAGTAAGTTTTCCTTTTAAAGTCTTTTCAAAAACATTGGCTGTTTTTTTTATTTCGTCTCTGGCCACTGTCAATTTTCTGCCGTCATAATGAAAAACCTGATAGGACAGCAAGTCTTCTGCACCTACTGAATTTGAATGATTAGCCTCACTTACCATATGCGCTAACTCTGAGGGTTTCATCCCTGCACTGTCCCGTACAAGCAGTACTTCATGGGTGGAACTTGGCAATACATAAAATGGTTCCCCAAGTTCCTGATAGGCTTTTTGTATGATTTCCGGGCATATCATTACACTTGCACCGTCCATCTTATCCTTATTGGTAAGGACATATATGGGCGATTCATCCAGGACAGCCTCTGCTATCACAGGCCCGAGCATATCCCGCATAACATCGTTCAGATTTCTTAAGTATATCTCTTGCTCTGCTGTATTCTGATAAGCCTGTTCAAGGATTTCTCCCCGTGTCAGCTTGAATACGCCCATATTGGAATCCGTGACCTGAAAAGAACTCCTCTCATCCCCCTTTCTTTCCACTTCACAACGGACGACTGCCGCTATGTCCTCAAAAGGTTCATACACTGCATTTTTCAACGCTTCCCGGTTCATATCTGCATTCACCAATTTGATATACAGACCTTTCCGGAATTCTTCCGCTGTTTTGGGGATTTCCGGAACATACCCCTTCTGTTTTTCTATTTCTTCCGCAAGATACCGACCTATCCGTTCTGCGTCCATCCCAGAATCCAGAAGTCCCTGATATTGTCCGGGGTACAGGATGCTTGCGTAATTATCTTCTTGGAACCGGCAAGAAATCCCGGTCTGCATCCCTCCCGGTTTTGGCACCTCCACCAGTTCTATTTTATAGTCCTTCCCTAAATGCTTCTGCATTTCATTTTTTATGTTTTCTATTTCGTTTTTTTCCATTTTCCATATCCTCCCTGTTGTAAGTATCAATTAAGATAATCATTTTTTGTTTTATATATCCATAAATTTCCAGGCTTTTCTCCTTCCATATTTTCAACAGACAATCCACCCGTGCATCCATATTCTTTTTCTCCTCCGCAACTGGCAGGACAGGGAATTCTTCCCCTTCGATTCCCAGTGCTTCCCGGTTATATCGCTGCGCTTTTAAAGATAAGGGAGACAAAATATCATCTCTGAAATAAGGACACTTTTTCACCCGGTTATAAAAAAATTCCGCGGATATCAATACAATCTCGTCCATCTGCACCAGTTTGTTTAAATCGGACATCTCTAATATCGGTCTTTCCCGATAAGAAACGCTAACGCTCCGGTTCTTCCCAGAGCCTGACCACGTCTTTTCCCTCTCCTTATAATTTCCTGCCAGAGAGCAGATGGTCTTGGCAGTCTCCTGCGACCGGACATCCAGACAGGCCAGATAAGCACAATTGGCAATCATACTCTGGACATCATTTTTTGTATATGCGTTATATAAAGCCTCACAGCTTTGTGTCACCAGCATCAGGGTAACATTCCTGCTACGGCCAGTCAGCAAGATACCGTTATGCAGGTAGGGAATCTGTCCTCTGGCACAAAACCTCGCCAGCTCATCAACAATGACCAGCACAGGCGGTGCCCCTTCCGGTCTTTTGATAAGCCCAGCAAAGACCTGGGCTATCATCAGGTTTATGACGTTATAATAAGCTTCTAGTTTCTCTTCCCTTACCGCCAGAAAGATTTCTTTTTTCTCTTCCAGCATCCAGGGATTTGCCTTCCTTTGGTTTGTCTCAAATGCATAGCGGATATCCTCATCTACAAACACCTTCAAAGACTCCTCCATCTGCTGTACCACACCGGAAAGAGTTTCCTCTGCCAAGTTTCGGAAAGAGGAAAGGTATTTGACTTCCACTGCTTTTGGTCTTGCACCATCCATCAGCTCTGTTACCAGTTCCCGGGTATCCCTGGAAAGGATTTCATTTATCATTTCTGACAGGTTTTTTATCTTTTTCTGTTTATACAGACCACACAGTTCACCAGTCAGCAGGGAACGGGCAGACTGTTTCCAAAATTCAGAACTGTCTTTTGCTGCAATTGGAATCAGACTGTTTGCTATCTCCTCCATACATTCCCGAACGTCTTGGTCACAGACACTGGACTTGTGGTTAAGCGCATACAGCGCATCCCATCCGTACTTTCCCCTGTCCTGGAAGTCAATGATGACGACATTTTCCCCATCCAGCCGTCGTGTTTTTTTCCATAATTCTCCTTTGATATCTACACAAAAAATGCCGATACCACAGACAGAAAGTAACGTAGGGATAATGACAGAGGACGACTTCCCGGAACCAGACCCTCCAAAAATAAGAACGTGTCCATCTCGATAATGTTCCCTATCCATAGGTTTACACAAATATCTGGTCTGTTTTCTATCCTCTATCCGCCCAAGGACAACCCCCTGCGGAACATCAAACAGGAACCTTTCATCTACCTGCGGATACATCGCCTGCATCTTCAGCGGGCTGGAGTACTCTGTGGGACGGTTATGGAACGTATCCTCAATCCCAAAATAAACCTGCCCAGCTGAAGCCCTCCTCTGGTTTTCGGACCACACATAAATAGTAGGGATAAACGAGAAAAAGAGCAGGAGCAGGAAGGAGATATCCCCCTGCAGTACTGTCTTAAAAAAATATCGGATAGCTGTAAAAGCAATCGGCTGTAACCATATCCCGCTGAAAAAAATACGATTGACCCATTTCCAAAAATTAGAATCCATCTCTTATACCACCTCTTTTTTCATCAGGTTTCCGTCAGTCTCCCCAAATCCATTTCTCTTAAGAAAGCGCTCCGGCGTCTTGCCTTTATTCGCATAAATATAGTCATATCCCTTCTCTACTGCGATTCCCATAATGGTTTCCAGCAATATCTCACACTCTGTTTTCCCTGTCTGATATAAAAAAATTTCGTGAATGAACAGTACTTTCCTTCCCTCTATCATTGGAAAATTTACTACTGCATAAGCCAGAGAATCCGCATATCCATCTATGTAGAGCGCTAATCTCATATAGTCATCTCCACAAGCTCCTAAATGTCCTTCTTGGACTGGCATCGTCCCCTGATAGGATACCGAAATGTGCATCGACTTTTTCTTATCTATTTTCATTGGTTTTCCTCCTTTTATTTTTTCCATATTAATATGCCGAAAAAATATAGCGGTAAAAATCAAAGTGGTGCTTTTTATATTTTTCTGCATTCCGCATATTAAAAGAAAAATCAGGAGGTGGGATATATGGCGATATTCCAATTCAATATGCAGATAATCGGACGCTCCGAGGGACGCAGTGTTGTTTCCGCAGCCGCTTACCGTGCAGCCGAAAAAATCAAGAATGACTATACAGGGACTGTAGATGACTACACAAGAAAAAAATGGGTGGAACACAGCGAGGTATGCCTTCCCCCAAATGCGCCATCCAGATACAAAGACCGGGCAGTCTTATGGAATGCTGTAGAACTTACCGAAAAGGGAAGAAGCTCCAGGCTGGCTAGAGAAATCGAAGCCGCCCTTCCTATTGAACTATCAATGGAAGAGAACATCCGACTTGTACAAGACTTCGTCCAAAACACCTTTATTTCAGACGGGATGATAGCAGATATCAATATCCATAATCCGCCCGTCACGGATGCCCAAGGCATACCATTAAATAAAGACGGAAAACCTGCCGCCAATATACAGGAAATGGTTTTTCAAAACCCACATGTCCATATCCTGCTCACGGTACGACCGATGGATGAAAACGGAAACTGGATGGCAAAATCACAGAAAGAATATGTCTGCAAGAAAGGAAATGTTGTAAAAAATATGACCGCCGAGGAATTCCGGGCAGCCAAATCACAGGGATGGGAAAAAGAATATCAGTATTGGGAAGGAAAAAAGAAGATATGGATGACTCCCTCCGAGGCCTTTTCGCGAAATCTGGTCAGAGTCTCCAAGAATCCCCGGTCTACCCCTTATGGACGGCGGGATGCGCAGATGGAACGCTGGAATTCTACAGAGGCACTTCTGGAATACCGTTCTTCCTGGGAAAAACACGTAAATCGCGCACTGGAACAGGCAGGGCGAACAGAACGCGTGGACTGCCGTTCTTATCAGGAACAGGGGGCGGACACCATCTCCGGTATCCATCTGGGCAGCTACGCATCTAAGAAAAAAGAAAACTCCTACAGGTATCGAATGAATGAGGAAATAAAATCTATCAATGAAACAAATAAACGTATTCGGCAAAAGATAGAAGACATAGAGAAGGAACTGACTGACAAAAAAGGACACTTCTATGACAGCCTGGCAGAACAGTTGGGGGCATTGGAATCTGATATCGTCTCCCTGCGTTATTCCTTGGATTCCTTAGAACAGCAAAAATCCGCATTAAAACAAGATATCAACCAGCTTCAGGAATCCATCAGCCGTATACAGACCGTACAAGAAAATATCCGTTCCAAAAATCAAGTTTCACAGAAAAAAATCGGACAATGGACGGAACAGTTAAAGGACTTATCCGCTAAAGACATATCACATCATAAACTACAGCAGACAATTCAGGAGGAGCAGGAAAATATCCGCTTCAGGAATCAGCGTTTCCTAAAAATCCTGGAAGAAGAAGGTTTTTCCAACGTCATTGAGTTTCAGCAGGAGTGCCAGATACTCCAGCAGATGGAACAAGAATACCAGAGGCTGGAGAAAAAAACAGTTTCTATCGAGAGAAATATCCAGGATTATACCTCACGTTACGAAAATCTGTGCCAGTTTCTTCCTAAAGAAGATGCCGAATATACATCCAGTTTCTGGGAAAAACAGCGGGAATCCTTCCACAAAAGGCGAAATAGGGATTTTATCCTGAATCCGTCCAAGATTGACACTGTCAAATTTTCCCGTATTCTGCACCAGACCGACTATGCTCTTAATCATACTTTCTATCTGGCGTGCCGAACAGGATATCTATTACAGAAAATGGAAGAACTTCAAGAACAGCAGATAGGGGATAAGAGGACTAGATGACCAACTTTATACTGAGGGGGGGATGGGGGTTCTCTCCCCCTAACAACTCCAATTCCTCACTGTCCGCTACCAAAAACACTTCGACAGTATCTGGCAGATTTCGATAACTATTCATTACCTTATATACTATAATAACCTGAAACTCCGGCAACAACCTATATCTCATTCTCCTTATACTAAATAACATAACCTAGATATGACGACACCCTGAAACCCTGACAGTAACCTACATCCTATTCTTCTTATATTAAATAACATAACCTAGATATTGCAACAACTGAAAACTTCGACAGTAACCTACATCCTATTCTTCTTATATTAAATAGTGCAGCCTGGATATGACGACAACTGGAAACTTCTACAGTATCTGGCTGATTTAGATAACTACTCAGTCCCTTACCTCCTGCAACAACCTGAAACTCCGACAGTAACCTATATCTTATTCTTCTTATATTAAATAACATAACCTAGATATTACGATAACTGAAAACTTCGACAGTAACTGACAGATTTAGACAACTACTCAGTACCTTATATACGATAATAACCTGAAACTCCGGCAACAACCTATATCTTATTCTTCTTATATTAAATAACGTAACCTAGATATTGCGATAACTGAAAACTTCGACAGTATCCGACATCCTATTCTTCTTATATTAAATAACATAACCTAGATATGACGATAACTGGAAACTTCGACAGTATCCGACAGATTTAGACAACTGTTCAGTACCTTATATACGATAATAACCTAGAACTCCGGCGACAACCTATATCTCATTCTCCTTATACTAAATAACATAACCTAGATATGACGACACCCTGAAACCCTGACAGTAACCTACATCCTATTCTTCTTATATTAAATAACATAACCTAGATATTGCGATAACTGAAACCTTCAACAGTATCCGACATCCTATTCTTCTTATATTAAATAACGTAACCTAGATATGACGACAACTGGAATCTTCTACAGTATCTGACAGATTTAGATATCTGCTCAGTACCTTATATACGATAATAACCTGAAACTCCGGCAACAGCCTATATCCTATTCTCCTTATATTAAATAGTGTAGCTTGGATATGACAATAACTGGAACCTTCGACAGTATCCGACAGATTTAGACAACTGCTCAGTACCTTATATACCGCAACAGATTACAACTCTTTCGATATCCTATATTCTCCGATGATACAGTACCCTCTATATTCCCAAATGCCCAGCCCCGCCCAGAACTGTCTGGGCAGAATATCATTTCTTCACCCATCTCATATACACAATATATAGTATATACATACACTAAAACACACTATATATAAAAAATAATAAGAAGATTTCATCTCTGCCCAGATGCCCAGACTATACCAACATTCCTATAGAAGATTTCCGATACTAAAAAAATAAACATTCTTTTTTATTATTCGTTTCATATACTTTCATACCTCGGAGATGCAGAGGGCAACTGGGCGGTACCCCAGACCCCCTTTAACCAAATATACCCACCCTGCCACCAAACGCAGCAAAGCGGGTATATCCTTTTCTTTTATTATGCTATCTCTGCAAAGGGGTTCTCATCTGTCCTGCAAAACGCCTCTTTCGCTTCTGTCTTCTTAACCGGGAACGCCAGCTGCTTTCCCTCTGTCTTCCCTTTGACTTCCTCCTCTTTCGTATCATTTGGCAACTTGATACACAGCATACGGATTCGGTCATTCCTATGCTTAACCGCTACTTTTTTCGTATGTACATCCTTATCAGAGTCCAAAAGCCCCTTGTCTTCTAAAGTGCTCAGGAACATTTCCTTGTTCACATCTTCCTTCTTCATCCAATCCTCAAGTACTTTGGGAATGATACATAAGAATATGAGGAAAGAGAACCGGACACAGTATCTGGATGACATTGCAGTCGCTTTTTTGAAAGAACACCGGCGCCCTCAGACCCCTTCCGAAGACATTCAAAAAATACAGAAGCAGCTAACTCAGTTTCTAGAGGCAGTACACCAAAATATAGATTTATCTGAACGGATGCTGGAACTCAGCCAGGAGAACGGTGCTTTACAGGAAAAAGTAGAGGCTCTTTCCAAGGAAAATCAAATATTAAAGACAAAGCTGGAAGAAAGCCAGGCTCTTTTAGAGAAGATAAAATCCGAATACGACATCCAGTCCCAGAAACAACAGGACGAAATCAGGGACTTGAATTGTCAAGTCACCTGTATGAAAATGTATTCACAGAAGGTTGATAATCTGGTAAAGATATTGAGCAGCCCTCACGCACGCGATTTTCAGAAGGATTTCGAATTATAATCCTATTTTTTTTAGCAAAAACCCTTTCCGAAATGCGCAATTACACACCACCAAAGGTGTCTGGCATCCACCACCTCCGGGGTTCCTGCCTCAGTGCCTCTCCCCGGCACTGCCCCAAAACCGTTTTATAAAGCAAAGTAAAAAAACGTAAAGTAAGACTCACTCCCTTACTTTACGTTTTCTTATTTTCCCCGCCAATCTCAGCAGCTGCTTATCTTTTTGAAATCGCTTCCCGCATCTTCAATAAATCATCTCTCACCTGCATTTTAATCTTTTCCACTATATCCATTGGAAGGATTGAACACAAGCCTATGATGCTAAGAAGCCGGCTCCATCATCTCATTATAATAGTCCATAGATTTTATATAATATGTTTTCGCACAAGATTTCAGCTAATCGCTGACTTTTATTAACCCTTCTCTTATTTCTTTATCTTCAATAAAATTCCATTTATTTTTTTGCTCATATCTATTTCTCCTTTCGGCAAACAATGTATTGATTCTTTACAATATTAATTATGACAGATTTTTAAATATCTGCAAATTTTTGCGGACTATTTCAGCTATCCGCCCCTCCTCATACCCTTTCTAAATTTTATCCGAAAAAAACGACCTTTCTCAAAAATTTCCAGCATATCGATAGTACAGAACGAAAACGAAAGGAGATTTGCATCATGCGGCAAACGACAAAGGAAAAAAATCATTTTTACGGGATAAAGGTCAGCCCATTTGGTGTCCGGAATGGATTTGTGGATTATGGAACACTGATGAAACTTGCCGGACCAATCAAAGAATTTCATACACAAAACTGTGAATATGATATATGGGAACTTGTAAACGGGGAGGATATCCTTTACACCGATACAGAAGGAACTACCTATACGGAGGAAACACGCATCGAAAGAATATCTGAATTAAAGGCGCTCCTGTCCCAAACAGAGAGTGAAGAAAAACGCCAGAAATATTCCCGAGATATCCAGGCACTGGATGTCGGAGAGGAACTTAACTTTTTTCAATATATAGAAGTTCCCTGGCAGTTCGCACAGATACTCCAGGACGAATCCGATGAAGTTTTATATTACATATACCAAACCGATACATACATCTGGGCTCTCCCCTATATACGCGACCCTCAAAAGACACTGACACATATACCATTACGATAACACAGATATTTATATAAAAATCATACAAAAGGAGAACACAATTATGAAAAACCCAAAAGAATGCTTCAGTCTCTGCCAGAACCAAACTTTTTTTATCCTGAACCAGTTAACCCCGCCTGAGTATAAGGATGGCAGTGAACCATTACTCTTTCACCACGATACTTTCAGCCGCTTTGTCTTCGTCATCATAAATGCCAATAAGAAGGCGGCAACAGCGAACATCCCTGTGGATGCTGTCCCTTTCCTTCTTGAAACAACCAAGAACCTGAACTTTCGCGACAGTATCCTTCTTCCATCCCTCGCAAAGGACGGACATCCGGAACCTCAGAGTCCCGCCTACACAACAATCATCACTTCCGGTACCCTGAAAGGAAAAACCCCTGCTTCAGCCCTTTTGGAAAACGCATCCAAAAACAAGCCCCTTCTTTTAAACCAGCGCAGATGGCTCCAGCAGAATTTACCGAAGTATCCAAAGAATCAGGAGCAGATTACAGCTATCGAGGAAGCCCTGACACTGTTTGACAACGGCAAGTTAGATGGCAGCCTATCTGCATCCTGTCCGGCACCGGAAACCATATACAGCACCGGAATGCGCCCCCTTATCCGTCGAAAAAAAGAAAATGGGAAATGCTTCGTATATGAGATTTCTATCGTCTGGAATGCCGGAGTCAAAAAGCCTTTCGAAATCACGATAAGAAATTACTATGCCCCTGTTATAAAGACCGAATCCGGACTCCTGAACGTCCAGGCACAACAGAGAGAAGAGGAAATAAAAAATACATTTTCTCTTACACCAGAAGAAACCCTGTGGATGCTTCATATGCTGGAAACAAACCTCTCTACATTTGAAAATATCTACGCCAGAAAAAATTACGAAACTGCCAATGCAGAGGAGAGAAAAACCCTGGAAGAAGTCAAAAAATCAAAATCCGCAGTATCTTAAGAAAAAGGCGTGTGAAAAACATTCTCTCATTTTTCACACGCCTTCTCTATGAAGCAGGTTCTTTATATGCAGGGTTTTTAAATATTTGATATGTAACATTTTGAACTTCTTTTTCTATTAATAAAGTTGTTGTTTTAGATGTACCATAGGTGTAATTTATATCGTGCTTAGTAAATAAAGAACATCCTTTACATTCATTCTCAAACTTGGGATTCTTTCGTTCTTGGACAATAAACAAATAGATGATATCAGAATTGATATTACGTTCACATAAATAATCAGATTTAATCTTTGTATACTGAATATACCTTTTATTATTTATTAAATAAGTGACAGAATTCGAATCCAATAACTGTTCTAAAAACATAAAATCGTTTAATCGTTCTTCAATATAGCAACCGTCAAAAAAAATAGATTTTTGGATATCCTGCAATGTCAAGTTGCGCTTTAGGATTTCTTTATAAATACGCTCTTTATTTTTTGATGGAAATGTTATATCAGTAAGATGCTGCAATCCTGCCAGATGAAAAAATGATTCAGGCGGAAAGTGCAACTGTATTGTATATGCCTTCCCTTTCCTTCCAACAACAATTTTATAAATAGTATTCTCTAACTGTTTGTATCTAATAGCCGCATCATATAGTATATCCGCCATATAATTCTCCTTAAGTCCAAAAATAAAAGGCCTCGTAAAACGAAGCCTTTTAACACATTTTCTTTCGGTTTCACCCTAGTCAGATTGTGGAAACTGTGCAAACCCCAGTGATGTCAATGCGTATCACTCCTCTGACGAAGCCATACGCACTTACCGACCACAGACATTCAAGATGCCTGCTGATTACATAAATAAGAACATACTTGTTCTCATCTATATTATATGCAATAGTTTCAAAAATATCAATAGCGAATTTAATCCCTCTTCTATTTCCTTACCATAAGCACTTATATCACCCTGCATATACAGGTCTCTTCGGTCTTATCTGCATACTTCTGAAGAAAAGGCCTGCACTTCTGAAAATCCACCTTCCGGATATTTATAAGTCTCCGAATCCGGCTCCAGGTGACATCCTCTCCTTCCCTTATTAATTTCCGGTATGCCCACACCGTCTCCTCTGCCCAATATTCTTCCTGGCTTACCTGGCAGTCCAGAATCACCCGCCTGCATCCAGGCAGTTTTTCAAACCGCTTATCTGGAAGCCCCATTGCCCTGGTAACAGACGACACGGTAACCCTCTGAGGGCGTACCATCCCATCTCCTTTTAAATACTGGATGGTCTTTTCCACTTCCGGCAACAGTTCTTTATCCATCCGTTCCCATACATCGTTTCTCCTTCGTCTCTGTATCTGTTCCCTGCCTTCATAATGCCTTAGGACAGCATCCCCGATTTTCTGCACCAGTCCATATTCAACTCCCAACTCTTCCGATACCTGCTGGAAAACAGGACTCCTTATCTTTTCTGAGATATCCGGTATCCTTACCAGTTCTTCTACAGGCACCCCCGCAAACATCCCTAACTGGCAGATGCCCCAAAAATCCCAGCGCACCCCGTTCAGGGTTTTTTGTATCTGCAGTTTTGTCATTGCCGCCTTTTCTTTGTAAAACGCCCGGTAATCCCTGTACAGGTTTTCCAAACTGATACTTGCTCCGGAATCCGTCCGCCGGTATCTTCCTAAATAAGCTTTCAGCAAATCTGCAGCCTGCACTTTATTTGCAAAATCCATATCTGCATAAAACACACGGTTTGCATATCTTGCGGTTTCCTGCATTCTCTTATCCTCACACAGCACGACCTCTTCCTGTTCCGGTATGATGGATTCTGCATCCCATAATCCCGGAGTTGCCTTCCGGTTCATAGGAACCGCACTTTCTTTTAGGCAGCATCCGTGTTTTACACAGATTCCAAGCCCCTGTATCTGCGCTCCCCTATGCCAGTAAGCCTGTCCATACTTCTTTCTGTCTTCCCCTGCACACACCGGACAGTATCGGAGAAATCTTCCGTTCCCTCGCTGATTCTTCGGTAAGGATAAAAGGTTATTAAAATTCCCGTGCATTGCCAAAAGCGCATTATACGCCTCCCTCTTTCGCTCTCCCGGCAGGAACCTTCCATAAGAGGCAAACATCGTATGCTTTTGTATCAGAGTCTCTAAACTGCATTTCCGGCTAAGCAATTCCAACACTTCCGGTCTTAGTTCATTAATAAACTCTACATCCGGTCTTGTATAAGGATGAACATACAAATCCTCCACTGCATACACAAAAGACAAATAACCGGATTTCACATAATACCTTGCCAGCAGACTGTATAACAGTTCATCCGGGTAGGGTTCTGGAAAAAAAGGAATCATATCTCCACCTCCTCTACTGGAAACGATTTCCTCAGGACTGTAAGTAAATCTCCCTTTCTCTCTTTTGCTTCCGCAGCCACATCCGCATATCCTTTCTGTCCCTCTAATACATCAGCAGGACTGTCGTCTTTCACCATATTTTTTAAATCCATCTTTTTTCTACTTTCAGAACACTGTTTTTTCTTCCGCACATCGTCTTTCAGATAAGGATGCAACATTGCCAGACGTTCCACATATGCTTTTTCCAGCGCCTGGATATCCAATCTTTCCCTCCCATCCAGGATAGAAAGTTCTTGTGCATCGTGGATTAAAGATACCAGAACAGAAACATTCCCTCCACAATGCTCATACAACCACTCTAAAACTGCATCCGTCAACTCTGCTTTTTCCCGGACATACTGGTAATAAAACAATACCCTGCAGACTTCAAAGAACTCTTCCCGGAACCCCATTACTCCGTACTGCAGACCCAAAGACCTGCGCGCAAGCTGCATTGCCTGTTCAAAAAATGGGACGCTATCCGGTGTCCCTACCATACAGACAGAAATTCCACTGCTATTAATTAACTGAGTCAGAGAACCTATCAGGTTTTTCCCGTTTTTGGAGTTTGCCACATTCTGTATTTCATCCACTACCAGAAGTCCGATATGGTTTAGCGCCGCCTGGGATACCGCCCCGATGAGCATATCTGTCGTCGCTCGGGCTTTTACTGCATTCTTGTAGTAATTGCTGTCCAGGCATTCATCAATCCTACGCAGAATTTCCAGCATAAGCCCCTTGACCGATGCATCAAAAGGACACTGGACAGATATACAGGCTGCTATTTTTTGGTAAGGATGTTCTGTTTCCAGAACTTTCCCTTCCGTAATCAGATGGATTGCCCTGCTGATAGCAGAACTTTTCCCGATTCCGGATTTCCCAATTATCGTAAAAGAATCCGAGCCCCCCAAAATCCCCTGAAACTCTTTCCCCCGTACACCCTTTCCATTTTCAGACTGTTGGCGCACCGCCTGGATTGTCCCCTTTTTCTGCAGAGAGCGAATCACTGCCATATATAGTTTATGATAAATCTCCACCGACATCCTGCCCGGTACATAAACATCATACACAGAAGACAGCGCCATCAACCGTTCCCGCGTTCCTCCATTCCGGATGCTCTCCTCATAAGACGGATAAATCCCCAGACTTTCCTTTAACGCCTCCCCAGTCTTCATCTCAGGTATCATCATCAGTATATCATCCATTGAATCCATCTCCTTCTACGAAATCTCTATGCCGCTTCCTTTGTTCCCTTTCCCTGGCAGGGCGGATATCCTTTATCCTTACATCCTCCCTGCACCAGGACTGTCCAGATATCCCCTGTATATGCCGGGCAAGCTCAATCCTGGCCTGCGTATTTTCCCGGTCTGCACTTTTTATCATTTCCCTGCACTCCTTTTTCAGTTCCAGGGACTCAGCCAGGGTCTTCCCCCGAAACCGGCTTTCTATCAGATAAAATTCCTCATATTCCCCATCACTGACCAGCCACACACAGCTGATATCCTCCGGATTATAAGCCACTATAGCCTCCCCACCCTGCAAATATTGTTCTGTATACCCTTCTTTATGGTACCGCATCCCGTTTACCTTTAAGCCTGACCGGGTGAACCGTCCGGATGCTCTCGGAAGCAAGGTCTGTACCAGCGCTTTCCGGGAAACCGGAATCAAAGCAGGCTTCAGATGCTCTCTCCCCCACTGAAATATAGATGCAGCATACGGACGGATTCCATCCTCCAGCATCTCTTCTGTATACGGAAAATTTTCAATAATGCGCTGAGAATTGTAGTAGATTATGCACCTCAAGACTACCTTTTCAAAATCATCCATTGTGAGGCAGGCATCTTTTCTGTAGTCCCGCGCTCCCCGTTCCTTATAATCATCTTCTATCACACCTTTTCCCTTTAAGATTTTTTTATACTCTGACTGTATCAAATCAAAGAACTTTTCCACAGCCCCTTTCAGTTCCGGTCTGTATGCCGGAAGATTTATGACCCTTACTCCCAATTCCGTTATCTGCTCAAAATTTCCGGATGCATACTCTGCCCCCATATCTGTAATCATCACACCCGGCAGGCAATCGCAGTCCCATTGTTCCCGCCGAATCACAATCCCAAACTTCCGGCACCAGGCCACCTTATCCTCTATCACCTGGTTCAGCAAGCTCCGAATAGAATAGACCCCGCCTTCCAATACCAGGCTGTAACCATAACAAAAGGAACTGTACGCATCTATGCAGGCAAGCAGCATCGGACGACCAACTACATTCCTCGCCTCATCCACTAAGTAGATATCGCATATAGTGGCATCCAGCATCCCTACACCAGGAAATGCGAATGCCTGTATCCCATCTCCCAGGAGAGGTCTTTGATTCCTCTGATAATCCTTCAACCCATTGCGGGAAATGTATAGATTCTGAAGTTTTCTTGTCTTCTCATAAAAATACCGGAACTGGTAAATAGACGGGTACTCATCCTTTAGTTTTCCCTCTGTATCACAATACTTTTCTTTTAGCATCAGGGTGTATGCAGTCTTTAAACTTTGTCTCTGCCTTGTATAATAAAATTTGTTCAAAGCCCAGCGCATATTTTTTTCGTCCTTTGTCAGCTCTCTCTTCCCTGTCTTCTCCTTTGGAGCAAGCGCCGTCATATCCTGGTAAATAAGATATGCCATAAGATAATTCTTTACCGTATTCTGGCTGACTCCATATTGTCCAGCACATTCTTGGATTAAAAGGCTTCTCTTCTTTTTTTCTCCGACATAGGGGAGAATCCCCGCAATGACAGAAAACCGTTTCTGCATCTCCCGCGCGCTCATTGAGGATATCTTCTCTGGAATCCCTGCCTCCAGTTCTTCCCTCAGCTCTTCCTCTGACATTTCCACACTCTCTGCCAAATCAAGATGATTTATCCACCGGGGCATTGTCTTTTTCACACAGTCGATGACAAGGACTTCCCCTTCCTTCACATCCAGAATCCTTATAATCCTGTCCCTATATCTATATATCTTATTTTTCTGCATCTATTACCAGCCCCCAGTCTTCAATCCCCCTACGCGTCCAATATTCCCAGGAGGCATCCAGCAATTTCACTGTCATCGGTTTCATCAGGTACCGTCTCTCCACGCACTCCCGAACCATCATATCCCCATTTTCTTTTACACACAGAAAATCAGAACTATACTCACCGATTTCCAGACCCTCTAACAGTACATTGCATTGATACTCTTTGATTTCTTCTTTTCCTTCCAGCACATCCACATACGCCTCCTGAATAGCATTATATGTCTTTACCACTTCTTTGCATTTCGGGGTCATCCTTTTCCGACAGCGACCTTTAAAATTCTTTTTTATCATTCTCCGCTTCTCCTTTCTTTTTCCCAAAAATTCCCCCAAAAATAAATACCCGTCTGTTTTTCCCAAAAACATTCCCAGAAATGAATTTCTCTTCTGGATTTGGGAAGATTTTTTGCCTTTTTCCCTCCTTTTTCTCCCAAAAACCACTTTTTGAGTGGTATTTTCCCCAAAAACAGCTCCCAAAAACGCCTTTTTTATTTTTCTCTATGTCTTGCGTGAAACCCACTTTGCATTTTTTTGCGAATCTCACTTTGCATTTTCTTTTTTCTCTTTTTCTCTAAAAATTCATACTATTCTTTTTTTATTCTTTTTCCTTCCCGTCTTTCCCCTTCATTCAAAGGCGGCAGGATTTGGCATTTTCTTTGCGAACTTTCTTTCGGAAACCCTTTGTTTTTCAGGCTTTTTTCTTTTTTCAGGTTTTCTTTTCTATTAAAAAAACCTTGTTCAGGCTAGTTCCTGTACAAGGTTTTTGGGGGTTCTTTTTTTATTTTTATTCTTGATTATTCACGCTTTTTTGGGGATGTTTTTTTGTTTTTTCCAAATGAAATTAGCAAAAAAATGCCAAAAGGGGGTTGCGTGGAACAGCCTTCTTATTCAAACTCAATCGTCGCCGGCGGTTTTCCCGTGCAGTCATAAAATACTCTATTGATGTGTTTTACTTCATTTACGATTCGGCTGGTGGCTTTGCCGATAACTTCCCATGGGATTTCGGCGCTTTCGGCGGTCATGAAATCGGTGGTGGTTACGGCGCGCAGCGCCACAGCGTAGTCGTAGGTTCTTTCGTCACCCATAACGCCTACAGAGCGCATATTTGTAAGCGCTGCGAAATACTGTCCAATCTGTTTGTCCACACCGGCTTTGATGATTTCCTCACGCCAGATTGCGTCTGCATCCTGAACCATTTTTACTTTTTCGGCAGTTACTTCGCCGATGATTCGGATTCCAAGACCCGGTCCCGGGAATGGCTGTCTGTAGACAAGATATTCCGGAATACCCAGTTCCAGTCCTGCCTTACGAACTTCATCCTTGAAAAGGTCACGCAGCGGCTCAATAATTTCTTTGAAATCTACATAATCCGGAAGTCCTCCTACATTATGATGGGATTTGATCACTGTAGATTCGCCGCCTACGCCGCTCTCCACAACATCCGGATAAATAGTTCCCTGTACCAGAAAATCTACTGCCCCGATTTTTTTCGCTTCTTCCTCAAATACACGGATGAATTCCTCTCCGATAATCTTACGCTTGTCCTCCGGTTCTTCTACACCCTTCAGTTTCTCATAAAACCTTTCCTGCGCGTTCACACGGATAAAGTTTAAGTCATACTGTCCATCCGGTCCGAAAACAGCTTCCACTTCATCGCCTTCATTTTTTCGAAGAAGTCCGTGGTCTACAAATACACAGGTAAGCTGATTTCCGACTGCTTTCGAAAGCATAACCGCAGCTACAGAAGAATCTACGCCGCCGGAAAGCGCGCAGAGAACTTTGCCGTTCCCGACTTTTTCGCGAATAGTCTTGATGGATTCTTCCACAAAGGAATCCATTTTCCAGTCACCGGTACATCCACATACATGATAGACAAAATTGGAGAGCATCTTTTTACCTTCCTGTGTATGCAGAACCTCCGGATGGAACTGGATTGCATAAAGCTTTTTATCAGGATTTTCTGCTGCCGCAACCGGACAGTCCGGTGTCCATGCGCATACTCTGAAATCCGGCGCAATCTTTGATATATAATCATTGTGACTCATCCAGCAAATTGTCTTCTGAGACACATCTGTAAACAGCTTAGATTCTGTATCCACATTTACTTCTATTTTTCCATACTCACGTACAGGAGCTTTTTCTACCTTGCCTCCAAGAAGATGCATCATAAGCTGAGAACCGTAGCAGATGCCCAGAATCGGGATTCCAAGCTCAAAAATCTCCTTTGCATAAGTCGGAGCTCCTTCTTCATAACAACTGTTCGGTCCGCCTGTGAAAATAATTCCCTTCGGCTGAATCGCTTTAATTTTCTCTATCTCTGTCTTGTAGGAGTAAATCTCACAGTAAACATTACATTCTCTGACGCGACGGGCAATCAACTGATTGTACTGTCCGCCAAAATCAAGCACAACAACTGTTTCTCTCTTCATTTGTTTCCTCCTTAATTAATCATTCAATTTTTTCTGGTGCTCATTATAAAGTAAAGCAGAAATTTTTACAACAATTTTTTTGAGTTATTCTCTATTTATTTTTAGAAGTTCTTTATAATTTTATCACTGTTTTTTCAAAACCTCCTCACAGTTTCCTCACAATTCTCCTGTATATTAATAAGCAAATAAAGCAAACGCCTAAGAATCAGGCGAAAGCTTTTTAATCATATAGATACCATAACTTTTTTCTTTTTCATACTTAGCCGGGTTGATACGACCCGGCTCTCCTTCTGTTTTGGGAAAAATAATTCTATTTCTGTTCTCTTCTGCATATAATATTTTTGAAGGCAAATGCAACTTTCCAGAATGGCTTTTTAATCTCAAAAACCATAGTTCAGTTTATAAGTTTTTTATAAATTAATCATTATTTTTTCAAAAGTTGCTCACAGTTTCCTCACATTTACCGTGTATATTAATAAGCAAATAAAGCAAACGCTTTATTTTAAAATAAAACTTTTTCTTTTTCATACCAGCCGGGTCGATGCGACCCGGCTCTCCTTCCAAATAGGAGGTATTCTTTGAATAATATCGAGATTTCCGATATTCATCGGAACCAGTTCCCTTACACCAGAGAAATTCATCTTTATAATAAAGAAAAAGAACTGCTTTTCTGTATTCCGGACGGCGGATTTATACAGTTATTATATGGAAATGGAGAATATACCTGCGCGCTTTGCCGCTGGCTGGACGACAGCCATACCGAAATAAACGGTCAGAAATTTCATAATTATAGTTTTGCAGAACAAATGGAAAAAAGGGGAATCTATCTTTGTCAGATGCCATTTTACCGATAAAAAGCTCCCGCCTGCGGTAATATTTTCTGCAGGCAGAAGCTCTATATTCGGTCACAGAACCATACCTATTTATCTGCGAAATTCTTCAGATATTCTCCGACAGACCTTGTCATCTCTCTGGAGAATTCCGAATTATATTTACGATTACAGAACCTCTGACACCACCCCTCGAAGTCCCCATTTGGATATTCTTTGGAGAACATTGCCTGAAGCTCCTCTTTGCTTTTTCGATGATAAGCGTTGGCCTGTACCATATCCTCCAGTTTGCACCGTTGAGGTTTTTTGCGGTTTTTCTGCTGCTCTGTAGGAAATCCAAATACCAGCATAGCCGCAGGGAAAACATATTCAGGAAGATTCAGCATCTCCCTGTGTTTTTCACAGTTTTCCATAATATCCCCAATATAACAGGAGCCAATTCCCATACTCCAGGCAGCCGTCACTGCATTCTGGGCTGCAATACAGGTATCGCTTACTGCAAGCATCAGATCGCCAACTCCGGGCTTTCTCGGCTGCGCTCCGCCTGCCGCAAAAACATCGTACCATTTTTGAAAATCCGCGCAAAAAACAAGAACCATAGGAGCTTTTGCAATAAATGGCTGATTATCACAGGTAACTGACATCTGCTGTTTCAGTTCTTCGTCTGTGATGTCTAAAATTGTATATAACTGCTGATTCCCAGCCGTCGGAGCTTCCATTGCAGCCATCAGAATTTCTCTTTTCTGTTCCTCTGTGATTGCCTGTTCTGTAAATACACGAACAGATTTCCTGTCATATAATGATTGAATAATTTCGTTCATTTTTATTTCCCCCTGCTTACTTTTTACGCTTATAAGACATGTTATTCTTCTGCAGAATACATTTCCAGCTCCACTTTTCTGTTCAGTATTCCTTTTTTCCATACCATCAAATATACCTTAAATCCAATGGAATCCCTTGCATATACAAAGGGTTCTTCCCGCAAAATACAGGAATCTTTTCCCTCTTTATATAACTGTTTTTGCCTTTTCTCCGCCCGCTGCATAACTTCCTTATATTTTTTGTCCTCGTCTCCAAATGACCTGTTTTCATATTCAGAAGCCCCTTCTGCAATCCATTTCATAAGAATATCCACAATATTTTTATGGCTATTTCTATGTAACATACGGGCAATTTTTTTTGCTTTTCCCATTCCCTGAGACTGCTGATACTGCTTCAGCGCTCTTACCATCCGTTTATCTTCTGCCTCTTTTGCAAGGATAAACATTGTTTCAAAAGCCTCTTTTGTTGCGTTCCATCCCTCTCCGTCTGTGACAAGATACTTAGGGGAAACTGCCGGATAACAGCAATAATTCAGCGGCGGAAATTTTGCAAGTGTAACCAGCTTTTTCTCCATATCGTTGCAGTATTTCTCACCCAGATAAATGTATTTGTCCCTGAGAATCGCTATTTTATATTCTATCTGACGTAAATATTCGTATCCTTTTACCCAGAAGTGCCCTGTTTCCCCATAATTATAAAGATGTACCTCCAGTGAAAGCTGTTCGAAAAACAGAGTAAAAACAGAGCTTCCCTGATGGATGATCAACACATATCCTGATTCATTACATTCCAGAAACGCCTGAATTTCGCCTTCATATTTTTTATCATAAACGCCTGTCATTCTGGCATTCTCGAATACAAGAAAGCTCTCTACCGCATCGTTCATAAGGTAAACCAGCCGAAATCCCTCTTCCAGAAGTTCGAACTGATTCAGTTCTATCAGTTCTTTCAGCTTCTCAAATTCATCCGGCAGACCTTTATGATACCCCGATAAAATCTGTTCATACTCCTGTTCTTTCCCCATAATCTTCCTTTCTTCAGAGCCTGTCCGAAGCCCCCTGCGCCAAAACGTATTTAAAAAACAACTTTTCAGCCAATATGCATTACCTTAATCAGCATAATCCATGTCAGTCCATAATATGCAACAACTGCCACCAAGTCATTGATCGTAGTAATCAGCGGACCTGAAGCAACTGCTGGGTCCACTCCCGCCTGTTTGAAAAGCAGCGGAATCACCGTTCCTACAAGGCTGGAAACCAACATTGCCATAAGAAGCGCAATTCCAATACATCCTGAAATTGCAAACGCCATACCCAGCGCCATATTTTTAAATAACATGATATATACTCCGATTCCTGCAAAGGAAAGCGTACCAAGAATAAGACCGTTGGTGAAACCTACACGAATCTCTTTCCCAACCAGCTTCAGTTTCTGTTTGCCTGTAAGATGTTCATCCATCAATACACGAATTGTTACAGCCAGTGACTGAGTTCCCACATTTCCTGCCATATCGAGAATCAGGGACTGGAAGCAGATAATAATGGTGAGCTGCGCTACGACTTTTTCAAAAACCCCAACAACGCTGGATACAAGAAGTCCCAGACCAAGAAGCAGAACCAGCCATGGAAGACGCTTTTTCACGCTTTCACGGACAGGCTCTTCCAAGTCTTCCTCTGCAGTCAGACCTGCCAGCATGGCGTAGTCTTCTCCCATTTCCTCGTCTACAACCTCTACCATATCCTGCGCTGTAATAACCCCCAGAATATGGTTATCGTCGGAGAGAACCGGAATAGATTCCTCGGAGTAATCCTTCAGGATTTCCAGACAGTCATCAATCTTTTCATCCGCATAAACATACGGATATGCGGTCACAATAATGTCCTCCAGATTTGTTCCTTCTCTTGCAAGAATCAGACTTTTCAGGCTGATTGCCCCATAATAAATCCGGTTTTCATCCAGCACATAAATCATAGAAATATTATCATGTTCCGCTGCCTGAGCAACCACCGAATTCATAGCTTCTTTTATAGAAGCGTTGCAACAAAGGGACACAAAATTGGTAGTCATCCTGCTTGCAATTTCATCCTCATCGTAAGAAGCGAGCATCTGAAGCTTCTTTCTGGCATCTGGCTCCATCAGTTCCACCCATGCTTTTTTCCGCTGAGTGTCTGTTCTTTTCAAAATATCTACGGCTTCATCGGGCTCCATATTTGCAAGAATTTCCGCTGCTTTTTTCAAATCCAGTTCTGCCAGATATTTCTCTGCATCGTCTGTGTATTCCAGCAGCTCTGATAAATCTCTGACGTCCATCAGACGATACAGACTCTCGCGCTCTTTCCTCTCCAGAATCTCAAGAACTTCACCGAGATCCTTTGCGTGGTATTCTTTCAGTCTGTCCCCAATTACCTTCGGAGAATCTTTGCTTCTGATGATGTTTAAAATTTCCTGTTCATAATTCAGTTTGATTTTTTCATTTTCTGCTCTCATTGGTTACCTCCTTTTCCACACCAAAAAGACCTGTTTCACACAGGTATATACAAGTGACCAAAATAAATACGGGTATCCATGCAGAAACGCATTATGAACAGCTTAAGATTTCAAAGAATTTCTGATTATTACGCAAAAACAGATGAAACACTGTTTTTCGTTCCTTCTTCATATCCGCTGTCTGTGCGTTTATGCATATATGAACTTCGCCCACAATAATCACAGCCTTCCATCTGTTTCACCTCTCTTTTCTAATTTGATTTTTTTATTCTAACATAAGACTCTTCGTTTATGCAAGCTTATTTATCAAAATCTACCTCGTACACTCCTTCCGGTGTGCGCAGAGTCATAATTCCAAGATTAAAATCTTCTTCCATCACTGTAATATTATATTCCACAATTACATCGTCGTCGAATTTGGAAAATAATAGATAAGTTCCGTTTTCCTTATCTTCAATCTGACTGCAGATATCGTCGTAAACTTCCTCTCCGCTGATGCTGCGCGGATAACCGGATTCTTTGATTTTTGCTTCAATTGCCTTGTATAATTCGTTCATCTTTTTTCCCCTTTCTGCTTTTACATACTTTCAAATTACCACTTTATCATTGGAAAAAATATTTTCTCTATATAAATACATGAACATTTCAGCGGTAATCTTTATACGGTCTTAATACGAACCTTAATATTCTTTTACATTCTTAATGGTCTCTGAACTATTATAAAGACAAAATAAAGATATGTAAAGGAGTATTGCGTACATGATTGGTGCGTTTATTCACAGAAAAAAAAGATTAACCTCTTTTCAGGTTATTATCCTTGGATTTTCCAGTGTAATCCTGCTGGGAGCGCTTTTGCTGATGCTTCCCATCTCAAGCAGAGAGGGAATTGTAACCTCTTTCTTTGATACACTGTTCACATCAACCTCCGCAGTCTGTGTGACAGGTCTTGTTGTACATGACACCGCAGCCTATTGGTCGTCTTTTGGACAGTTTATTATCATGCTTCTGATTCAGATCGGAGGTATGGGAGTCATTACTGTAGCAGTTTCTCTTTTTATAATATCAGGGCGAAAAATTTCACTGATGCAGAGAAGTACCATGCAGGAAGCTATCGCCGCTCCCAAGGTTGGCGGTATTGTCAGACTGACAAGCTTCATTGTAAAAACAACCTTATTGATTGAATTATTAGGAGCCGCAGTCATGGCTCCTGTATTTTGCCGCGATTTCGGAATCAAGGGACTCTGGATGGCGCTGTTCCATTCCGTATCTGCTTTCTGCAATGCCGGATTCGACCTGATGGGAACACAGGCGCCCTTTTCCTCACTTACCGGTTATGTTTCGCAGCCGGTTATCAATCTGACCATTATGACTTTAATCATTGTTGGAGGAATTGGTTTCCTTACGTGGGACGATGTGATAACAAACCGCTGGCACTTTCACAAATACAGAATGCAGAGCAAGGTAATTTTCTGCACAACCGCAATTTTACTTATTTTCCCTGCAATCTATTTTTACTTTTGTGAATTTGCAGATATGGCTCCAAAGGAAAGAATCCTCAGTTCTCTTTTTCAATCCGTAACTCCGAGAACTGCAGGCTTCAATACAGTAGACCTCACTGCGCTGAGCGAACCGGGAAAATGGATTACTATTCTTCTGATGATTACAGGAGGAAGTCCGGGGTCTACTGCCGGAGGTATGAAAACAACAACTCTTGCAGTCCTGTTTGCAACTGCAATTTCTACTTTTCGCAGAAAAGAAGACACCCATTTTTTCGGACGAAGAATCGAAGACAGCGTGGTAAAAAATGCCGCTACCATTCTTCTCATGTATGTGGTACTGTTTTTCGCAGGAGGACTCGCCATCAGTATGGCAGAAGGGCTCCCTGCCCTTCCCTGTCTGTTTGAAACAGCCTCTGCAGTGGGAACTGTCGGATTATCTCTCGGACTGACGCCGGGACTGGGAGCTTTTTCCCGAATAATACTTATTTTACTGATGTTTTTCGGAAGAGTCGGCGGACTGACACTTGTTTTTGCAGCTCTGTCCGGCACAAAAAAAACTGCGTCAAAATTACCGCAGGAAAAGATTACCGTAGGATAAAGGAGGAACTACTCATATGAAATCTATACTTTTAGTTGGTCTTGGACGATTCGGAAAGCACATCGCCATGCACTTAAATCAGCTCGGTCATCAGGTTATGGCTGTAGACCATATCGAAGAACGGGTAAACAGCGCCCTTCCCTTCGTCACAAACGCCCAAATCGGCGACAGCACAAATGTAACCTTCCTTGAATCTCTTGGAATCCGCAATTACGATGTCTGCATCGTTGCCATCGGAAATGATTTCCAGAGTTCTCTTGAAACAACTTCCCTTCTCAAAGAACTCGGTGCCAAACTGGTTGTCTCCAGAGCCGCGCGCGATGTCCATGCCAAGTTTCTTCTGAGAAACGGCGCTGATGAAGTCGTTTACCCCGAAAAGCAGCTTGCGAAATGGACTGCCATCCGTTACAGCGCAGATCACGTTCTGGACTATATTGAGCTTGATGACGAACACGCTATCTTTGAAATTCCGGTTCCTTCAGCCTGGGCAGGACGAACCATCGCTCAATTAGATATTCGAAAAAAATATAACGTCAATATTATGGGTGTAAAAAAAGAAGGGAAACTGGAGCTTTCTGTTTCTCCTGATATGGTACTGGATTCCCAGAACACCATGCTTGTACTCGGAAGAAGCAAAAATGTCCAGAAGTGTTTCCATATCTAAAAAAAGCGCTGTTATTCCTCTCAATTTGCATTATAATATCATAAAACAGCAGAGTTATATCCGTGTCAAAAGGAGGAACCCAAATGGAATTATCAGGACAGCGCCCTGAGGGCAGTTATGGAAAACTGAAAATATTTTTCGGCTATGCGCCTGGTGTTGGAAAGACTTATTCCATGCTGCAGGCTGCCCATCAGGCAAAAGAACGGGGAATCGACGTCGTAGCAGGATATATTGATACCCGCGACCGTCCACAGACAGCCGAACTTCTTCGAGGTCTTGAACAGCTTCCCGCCAGACAGATTCAGAAAAATGGCATAACGCTTCGTGAATTTAATATTGATGCTGCACTCAAAAGAAAGCCACAGCTCATTTTGATAGACGAATTCGCGCATGCCAATGCAGAAGGAAGCCGTCATGCCCGCCGTTACCACGATGTACAGGAATTATTAAATGCGGGAATTGACGTTTACACAACTGTTAATGTTCAGCATATCGAAAGCCTGAATGATACTGTCTCTTCCATCACCGGCATACCGGTACAGGACCGTATTCCTGATTCTGTTTTCGACCTGGCCGATCAGGTAGAGCTTGTTGATATTGAACCAGCGGAACTGCTGGAACGTCTGGATAACGGCAGCGTTTACAAAGAATATCAGACCAGACTTGCAGATACTCATTTTTTTACCATAGACAATCTTACTGCTCTGCGTGAGATTGCCCTTCGCCGCTGTGCAGACCGTGTAAATCTTCTCACAGAAAGCGCCAGAATCAGGAATCAGGGAGATTATCATACAGACGAACATATTCTGGTATGTCTCTCCCCCTCCCCTTCAAATGCAAAAATCATCCGTACTGCGGCAAGAATGGCGCAGGCATTTCGTGGAACCTTTACTGCGCTTTATGTCGAGACACCCCAGACCCGGACTATGAATGAAGCTGACCGGAATAGGCTCAGAGAAAATTCCCGCCTTGCCGAACAGCTTGGGGCTATCATCGAGACAACCTACGGCGAGGATGTTCCTTACCAGATTGCTGAATTTGCAAGACTTTCTGGCATTTCAAAAATCGTTGTCGGACGAAGCGCCGCAGCCCCAAAACGATTATTTGGAAAACCAACACTCACAGAACGATTAAGCACAATTGCTCCCAATCTGGATATTCATGTAATTCCGGATACTGCAACCGATGAATATCGTCCTGCCGGAAACCGTATTCCTTCTGCTTTTCCTCTTAGGGATATCACCAGAAGTATTCTTGTTCTTCTGGCAGCCACGCTGATTTGTTATGTATTTTATTCACTGGGTTTCACGGAAGCAAATATTATCGCGGTTTATATATTCGGCGTTCTTGTTATATCCATAATCACAACGAACCCGCTTTTTGGATTTGCAGCCTCTCTTTTGAGCGTTTTAATGTTTAATTTCTTTTTTACTGTACCGAGATTTACCTTTCGCTTTAATGATCCGGATTATCCGGTGACTTTTACAATCATGTTTATGATATCGTTTTTGACAGGATCTCTTGCCGCAAGGTTAAAGGAAAATGCCAAACAGGCTGCGCATTCGGCATTTCGTACGAAGATTCTGTTTGAAACAAATCAGCTTCTGCAAAAGGAGAAGGACGAAGCCTCTGTTCTGCGTGTTACAGCCGGACAGCTCACCAAACTTCTTAGGAAAGACTTAGTCATTTATCCTCTGGACGGAGCCAGATTATCTGCGCCTGCTGTTTACCGTGTTTCAGACAGTGATATGGAAAATCTGGTTACAGGTACAGAAAAATCTGTCGCAGAATGGGTTTTAAGAAACAATAAACATGCAGGAGCAACAACAGATACTCTGACTGACGCCAAATGTCTTTATCTGGCAATTCGCCTTAACAGCAAAGTATACGGCGTTGTGGGGATTCATATGGAGGGAATACCGCTGGACTCTTTTGAAAACAGTGTTCTCCTCTCCATCCTCGGCGAGTGCGCTCTGGCGCTTGAAAATATCAAAAATGCCAGAGAAAAAGAAGAAGCGGCAATTTTGGCAAAAAATGAACAGCTTCGCGCAAATCTTCTGAGAGCCATTTCCCACGATCTTCGCACACCGCTGACTTCCATTGCAGGAAGCGCCGGAAACCTTATGGTAAATTACCAGAAAATGGATGATATGACGCGGGTTCAGACTTTTACAGATATTTACGATGATTCTATGTGGCTTATAAATCTTGTCGAGAATCTTCTGGCAGTTACAAGAATTGAAGACGGTCGGGTAAATCTCACCGGTTCTGTTGAATTGATGGATGAAGTTATTCAGGAAGCCCTAAGGCATATTAATCGAAAAAGCAAAGAGCATACCATACGCGTCAGCGCCTCTCAGGATCTGCTTCTTGCCCATATTGATGCCAAACTCATTGTTCAGCTTATTATCAATCTGGTAGACAATGCAATCAAATATACCCCTGCCGGCTCTTCTATCAATATTCACTCAAAGAAACAGGGAAATTGGATTGAAGTGTCTGTTTCAGATAATGGTCCCGGTATTCCCGATGAACAGAAACCATATATTTTTGATATGTTTTACAGCGGCACAAACCGGATTGCTGACAGCCGGAGAAGTCTGGGTCTGGGACTTTCTCTTTGTAAGTCTATTGTTACTGCTCATGGCGGTCAGATTTCTGTATCCGACAATCAGCCCACCGGTGCGCTTTTCACATTTACATTACCAGCAGGGGAGGTAAAACTGCATGAATAAACTTTTAATTCTGGTTGTGGAGGATGATCCTCCGGTACGCAACCTGATCACAACAACTTTAAAAACCAACGACTACCACTATTTAGTTGCATCAAGCGGTGAAGCGGCAATTCTTGAAGCTTCTTCCCACAATCCGGATATTGTTTTGCTGGATTTGGGACTTCCGGATATGGACGGTGTAAAAGTCATCCAGAACATTCGCTCATGGTCAAATCTGCCGATTATCGTTATCAGCGCCCGAAGCGAAGATACAGACAAAATCGAAGCTCTGGATGCAGGCGCAGACGATTATCTGACGAAACCCTTTTCTGTGGAAGAATTGCTTGCCAGACTGCGCGTGACCCAGAGAAGACTATCCTATATGACTGCTGAAATGCTGGCTGCAAGTTCTGTATTTGTCAATGGAAAGCTCCGGGTTGATTATGCCAGCGGATGCGCTTATCTCGAAGACCAGCCGCTTCATCTGACACCTATTGAATATAAGCTCCTCTGCCTGCTTTCCAAAAATGTGGGCAAAGTATTGACTCATACGTTTATTACCCAAAATATCTGGGGACGAAGCTGGGATAATGATGTTGCATCTCTGCGTGTATTTATGGCAACTCTCCGCAAGAAACTGGAACCTGATTCTGAGTCTCCACAGTATATCCAGACACATATCGGAGTTGGCTATCGGATGATGAAAGTAGAGTAAATATTTATTAGTTTCGATTACGGCAAGTGTAGTTGCTTACTACATATGCAAATGGTTAGATCGAAATAATTGAGACAGCTAGCCCAAAAAAGACCCCATACAGAGTGCAGTCTGTATGGGGTCGCTTTATCCTATGGATTTTACATCCTTCTTGGTTACTATCATACTACATCATAATCAGAATTATGTCAAACCATTTTTATCTCATAACCCGATTAAATTAAAAAAGCACCATTCCCACAGCAATCATTTTGTCTGCAAAAATAGTGCTTTCAATGCGCCTTCAGGGGTTCGAACCCTGGACACCCTGATTAAGAGTCAGGTGCTCTACCAACTGAGCTAAAGGCGCATGTGTTTAATTCCTTAACGCAAGTGATATAATACTAAACTTTAAAGAAAAAGTCAATAGGTATTTTATAATTTTTTTATTTTTTCAATTTTTCTTATTTTTTTGCGCTTTAAAAGCTTTGGGCGGAAGACTGTCGAGAGTTCTGCAGAGTTCGTCTGCTGAACTCCGAAGTTTTTTTATTTCTTTTTCCAGTTTCGGGTGGTCGTAACTGAACTGAAGAAGTTTCGTTTGAAGGCGATTTCCTTTTCTCATAATCTTCTCCCCTAAAAGCTCCGACCGGATAATGCCGGAGCTTTTGATACATTCTTTCCTATAGTTTATGCATCTTTAAAGAGAATCACCACTTATCTGTTTATAATCATCTTACAGATTGGATTTCCCATGGAAGAAAATTTCTCCTCATACTCTGTCATTACATTTCCTTTCACCATTTCTTCATTGTGATGAAGGTCAAAGGTATGTGCCAGAAGATTCCACTTTGTCTCATTCACCTCTTCCAGAGAAAACTCAAAAAGCTCTCTGTTGTCTGTTTTAAATTCCACAGTTCCCTCAGGAACAAGAATCTTATCATAGCGTTCCAGAAACTCCCGTGAAGTCAGGCGGCGTTTCGCATGGCGGGCTTTCGGCCAAGGATCGGAAAAATTAAGATAAATCTTATCAACCTCACCCTTTTCAAAAATTTCCGGAAGAAGTCTGGCATCCACACGCATAAAGAACAGATTCTCGTACTTCATTCCTTCCTCTTCCAGTTCTTCTCTTTTCTGAAGCGCGCGGAGCAGAACGCTGTCATACATTTCAATTCCTACATAATTAATATCAGGATTCAGGCGCGCCAGATCCATAAGGAAACGTCCCTTTCCCATTCCTACTTCTATATGAAGAGGCTGCTTCTTCGGAAACACCTCTGTCCAGGCGCCCTTATGAGCCTCCGGCTTCTGAATCACATACGGGCTTTCCAGAATCGCATCCTGGGCGCCGGGAATATTTCTTAATCTCATATGTTCCTCCTAATCACAACATTTATTGTTCCACCTTATCATAGGAACTTTTTCATGTCAAACAAATTCGGTTTCTCTCCCGACGGTTTCTGCTGCCTTATTCAGCCCACAGCACTTTGCACAATTTCGCATGTGTTTTTTGTATACAGTGCACATAATACGTTAATTTTTCCTACTTTCTCTCTTTTGTCTAATTTTTTTTGAAACTGCAAATGATATTTGGATATTATTCCTCTAGCCAATTTTCCAATAAAGGTGTATTTTTTTTCCAGCATTATTATTATGGTTAAATATGCTCAGATATACTAAAAATAATAATGCAAAATAAATAAAAAGATAAGGAGGGTGTAATGGAGCAGATATTAAGCAAATTATCAGAAATAGAAACTACTGCCCGACACATACTGGAAGAAGCTGACCTGACGAAGCAGGCTCTTTCTGAAAATGCCGAACAAAAACGTAAAGAATTTGACAAACGGCTTGATGAAGATACTGCTGGAAAAATCCTTAAAATACGCCAGGAGCTGGAAACAGAAAAAGATGCACAGCTTGACGCGCTTCGCGCAGATACTGACGCAGTTTTTGCTTCCCTGGACGCATATTATGAGAAAAATCATGAGCGCCTTTCCGAAAAGCTTTTTCAACAGATTCTGGATTTATAGGCAGAAAAATCAGCAAACGGAAAGGAGTGAAAAGGAATGGGAGGTGTTCTCTCTTACAGCGGACTTTCCACAAAAATCCGCGCAATGCAGAGCAGACTGGCTACAGAGGAACAGTTTCGGGAAATCATTCAGCTTTCTGATGTCCCTCAGGTAGTCGCTTATCTGAAACGCACTCCTGAATATGCGAAAATATGGTCCTCTCTTGACGAGAACGACCTGCACAGAGGCGATATTGAAAAACTGCTGAAAAAATCTATTTTTCAGAATTTCGCAAGAATTTATCATTTCGCCAACCGCAAACAGAGAAAATTCCTGGATCTCTATTCCAGGAGATATGAAATCCGTGTACTGAAAGAAGTTATGACAAATATTTTTGACCACAGAAACAGCGACGCAGTGGACGTTTCCCCTTATCGGGACTTTTTCCGTCTGCACTCCAATATTGATGTGGACAAAATCACAGCCTGCGCCACTATGGAGGAACTGATTGCTTCTTTAAAAGGAAATGAATTTTATCTTCCTCTGTCAAAGGTACAGGAGCACGGAAATGCCCTTCTTTTTGATTACGGAATGGCATTGGATCTTTACTATTTCACACAAATCTGGAACGTAAGGAAAAAATTGTTTAAAGGTACAGACCTGGATGAAATCACCCGCACCTACGGGGAAAAATTCGATATGCTGAACCTTCAGTTTATCCAGCGCTCCAAACGATATTTTCACATGGAACCGGCAGATATTTACGCTTTGCTGATTCCTGTAAACTACAAGCTTAAACCGGAGGAAATCCACGACCTTGTGGAAGCTCCCACCTACGAGGAAGCCCGCCGGATTTTTGCCAAAACCTATTATGGAAGAAAATATGACCAGCTTACTGTAACGAATCTGGAAGAATTCTATAACTTCATCCTCCGCAACATTCTGGAGAAGGAAGCTCGGAAACATCCTTATTCTGTCGCAGTAATCTATTCCTATTTATACCATAAGGAACACGAAGTAAACCGTCTGACCATCGCCATCGAATGTGTAAGATATGGCGTAAGTCCCGACGAAGCAATGCATTATATCCACAATAACTAAGGTACATTGGCAGCAATGTACTCCACACCCGGGGGTAAAATATGATAGAAAAAATGAAATTCCTGAGCATTACCGGGCCGAAAGCTGACATTGACAGGGTGGTAAACACTTACCTGTCCAGATATGAAATTCATCTGGAAAACGCCCTCTCAGAGCTGACCACAGTAACGCATCTGGCCCCGTTCATGGAAATCAATCCTTACAAGGAAGTCCTCAGCACTGTAAATAATCTCTGCGAGGAGCTTGAATATCAGGAGCCGGATTCCAAACAGCTTCCTGATATCGAAGACGCCCTTTCCTTTGTTCGCAAGATTGACTCCGAACTGAAAACGCTCGAGAAAAAAAATTCCGAACTGGAAGGAAAGCAAACTTCCGTAGAAGAATCTCTGCGTATCCTTCGCCCATTCCGGAGCATAGACTATGACCTTTCTTCTATTCTCCATTTTCAGTTCGTCCATTATCATTTCGGACGTATTGAAAAAATATATTTCCAGAAATTCGAAAAATATATTTACGACAATCTGGATACGATTTTTGTCAAATGCGACGAGGATGAACAGTATATCTGGGGTATTTATTTCATGCCGAAAACTGTGACGGCAAAAGTAAATGCAGCCTTTTCCTCCATGCATTTCGAAAATGTTTTTGTTCCGGATGTCTATGACGGAACTGCAAAAGAATCATTTGAAAATCTCTGCAAAGAACAGGATGCGCTTTCACAGTCACTTGCCCAAAACAAAAAAGCCCGCGCAGAACTTCTGCAGAAAAATGCCCAAAAGCTTTTCGAAGCCCGCGCCTGCATCTCCGGTTTCTCCAGAAACTTCGATGTACGACGCCTTGCAGCCTGCACAGGAACAGGCAAAGACCCGTCCAAAGCATTCTATATCCTGTGCGGATGGATGGGCGAAAAAGACGCTCTGGCTTTTCAGGATGATATCCGCAATGATTCTAATGTTTACTGCATTATTGACGGAGAGGACGAGGATGCTCCAAAACCGGATGAACACCTCCAGCCTCCTACAAGACTGAAAAACCCGAAGCTTTTCAAACCTTTCGAAATGTATATAAAGATGTACGGACTTCCCGCATACAACGAGATGGACCCTACCTGGTTTGTAGCTTTGACTTACTCCTTTATCTTCGGCGCCATGTTCGGAGATGTTGGACAGGGACTTCTCCTTTTTATCGGCGGATTCCTTCTTTACAAATTTAAGAACATCACCCTTGCAGGTATTATAAGCTGTGCCGGAGTATTTTCCACCTTCTTTGGATTTATGTTCGGAAGCATCTTCGGATTTGAAGATATTCTGCCTGCCCTGTGGCTGCGCCCGATGAACAATATGACCACTATTCCGTTTATCGGCAAGCTGAACACAGTATTCATTATCGCCATCGGCTTTGGTATGTGTATCATTCTTTTATGTATGGTCTTCAACATTATCAATGCCTGGAGATCCGGTGACAAAGAAAAAATATGGTTCGATACAAACGCAGTTGCAGGTCTTGTATTTTACGGTTCCGCAGTTGCAGTGATCGCGCTTCTCCTGACCGGTCATACCATTCCGGGCGGCGCAGTCCTGTTTCTGATGTTTGGCGTTCCTCTCCTTCTGATTTTCTTCAAGGAGCCGCTTACAGCCCTTGTGGAAAAGAAAGCCGAGGTTATGCCGAAACAGAAAGGAATGTTCCTTGTTCAGGGCATTTTTGAAATGTTTGAAGTCCTTTTAAGCTATTTTTCCAACACCCTTTCCTTCGTGCGTATCGGCGCTTTCGCAGTCAGCCACGCAGCCATGATGGAGGTTGTTCTTATGCTCGCAGGCGCAGAAAGCGGAAATCCGAACTGGATCATCGTTGTCCTCGGAAATCTTTTCGTCTGCGGAATGGAAGGTCTGATCGTCGGTATCCAGGTACTCCGTCTGGAATATTATGAAATTTTCAGCCGTTTCTACAAAGGTACCGGACGTAAATTTGAGCCCTTTTGCTCAAAAAAAGCCTGACCACACTAAATTAAATTAGAGGAGATTATTATTATGACAACTTTAACTCAGATTGTATTAGCAGCAGCACTTATTCTCAGCATTATCGTTCCTTTCGGTTACTATTTCATCGGCGAAAAAAATCGCGGCAGATATAAAACCACCATTGGGCTGAACGCATTCTTCTTCTTTGGAACCATGCTCATTGCCGTTGCCGTAATGTTCGCAGGAAGCACTTCTGTACAGGCCTCAGCTAACACAGGCGCAGGTCTTGCAACAGGTATGGGTTATCTTGCAGCCGCTCTCGTAACAGGTCTTTCCTGTATCGGCGGTGGTATTGCCGTTGCCAGTGCGGCAAGCGCAGCTCTTGGCGCAATCAGCGAAGATCAGAGTATTCTTGGTAAATCCCTGATTTTCGTAGGTCTTGCCGAAGGTGTTGCCCTTTACGGACTTATCATTTCCTTTATGATCTTAGGACAGTTATAAGATGCAGATGTTTTTAATCAGCGACAATATCGATACCTACACAGGAATGAGACTGGCAGGTGTGGAGGGCGTTGTGGTACATGAGCGGGGGGAGCTTAAAGAAGCTCTTGAAAAAACCATCGCCAACAAGGAAATCGGAATTATTCTTCTTACAGAAAAATTCGGCAGGGAATTTCCGGAAATCATCGACGATGTAAAGCTCAACCATAAAAAACCTCTGATCATCGAAATTCCTGACAGGCATGGTACCGGCCGCAGACCGGATTTTATCACTTCATACGTGAACGAAGCAATCGGACTAAAATTATAGGCAGGTGAGCATATGACATTAGATGAAAAACTGCAGCATTTTTATACTGTTTCCGTAGACGAAGCACATGCAGAGGCTTACAAGGACATTGAAGCCCACAAAAAAAGCCTCGATAAAATGCTGAAAGAACATAAAGAAGCCAGCATGGAAAATGCTGAAAAGCAGGTAAAAGCAGAAACTGTAAACGCAAAGCGCGAAATCAACAAAGCGCTTTCTTCCAGACAGCTTACCATCAAACGCGACCTTACCAGAAAACAGAACGCCTTAAAAGACAAGCTCTTTGCAGATGTCAAAAAACGTCTGGAGCAGTTTTCCGCCACTCCTGAGTATGAGGATTATCTCTTCAAAAAAATTGAAGAAGCCAGAGCTTTCGCCGGAAAAGACAAAATTTTTATTTATCTCTCCCCTGAGGACAGCTCCCTTCTCCAGAGCCTGACACAGCGCACAGGACTTCCTTTAGAGCTTTCACAGGATTCTTTTCAGGGCGGCATCCGCGCTATGATTCCGGACAAAAACATTCTTATCGACCATTCTTTCCTTGGAAATTATGAGACGGTATACAAAGAGTTTAAATTCAACGGAGGACTGAAGTAATGGACAGAACAGGCATTATTTACGGAATCAACGGCCCTGTCATCTATCTGAAGGATGACCCGGGATTCAAGATTTCCGAAATGGTTTATGTTGGTCCCGAAAAGCTTGTCGGCGAAGTCATCGGCTTAAAAAAAGGCATGACTACTGTTCAGGTTTTTGAGGAGACAACAGGTTTAAAACCGGGTGATACTGTCACAGGCACAGGAGATGCCATCTCCGTACTTTTAGGCCCCGGTATCATCCACAATATTTTTGACGGCATTCAGCGCCCTCTTGAAGAAATTGCCAAAAACTCCGGCAAATATATTTCCAGAGGTGTCAGCGTGGATTCCCTTGATACAGAAAAGAAGTGGCACGTACATCTTACCGTAAAGGAAGGGGATCTGATTTCTGCAGGAACTGTCATCGCAGAAACTCAGGAGACAAGCTCCATCCTTCACAAATCTATGGTTCCTCCTAACATACCGGAAGGCACTGTCACAAAAGTAGCTCCGGACGGCGATTACACGATTTTGGAACCAATTGTAACCCTTACTCTTGCAGACGGCACTACAAAAGAGCTGGCTCTCGCCCAGAAATGGCCAATCCGTGTGCCGCGCCCTACTTATAAGCGTTTTCCGGCAAGCGTTCCCCTTGTAACAGGTCAGCGTATCCTTGATACGCTTTTCCCCATTGCAAAGGGCGGCACAGCAGCGATTCCGGGCGGTTTCGGTACAGGAAAAACAATGACACAGCACCAGATTGCCAAATGGTCTGACGCAGATATCATTATCTACATCGGCTGCGGTGAGCGTGGAAATGAAATGACACAGGTTCTTGAGGATTTCAGCAAACTGATCGACCCGAAATCAGGAAACCTTATGATGGACAGAACTACCCTGATTGCCAATACCTCAAACATGCCTGTAGCTGCTCGAGAAGCTTCTATTTATACAGGCGTCACTCTGGCGGAATACTACCGCGATATGGGTTACGATGTAGCGATTATGGCTGACTCTACCTCCCGTTGGGCAGAGGCTCTGCGTGAACTCTCCGGACGTCTGGAGGAAATGCCTGCGGAAGAAGGTTTCCCTGCTTATCTGGCATCCAAGCTTTCTGCCTTTTATGAGCGCGCAGGAATGATGCAGAACTTAAACGGTTCTGAGGGCTCTGTATCCATCATCGGAGCAGTTTCTCCTCAGGGCGGCGATTTCTCAGAGCCTGTTACCCAGAATACCAAGCGTTTCGTCCGCTGCTTCTGGGGACTGGATAAATCTCTTGCCTATGCCCGTCACTTCCCGGCAATCCACTGGCTGACCAGCTACAGTGAATATCTGGAAGACCTGACGCCGTGGTATAGAGAACACGTTTCTCCGAAGTTCACCACGGACAGAAACCAGCTTGTAGCAATCCTCAATCAGGAAAGCTCTCTTATGGAAATCGTAAAACTTATCGGAAGCGACGTTCTTCCGGATGACCAGAAGCTGACTCTGGAAATCGCAAGAGTCATCCGACTGGGCTTCTTACAGCAGAATGCCTTTCATAAAGACGATACCTGTGTACCAATGGAAAAACAGTTCCTTATGATGGAGACTATTCTTTATCTCTACGAGAAGTGTCTCTCCCTCATCAACCGCGGTATGCCGGTCTCTGTATTAAAAGAAGACAATATTTTTGAACGTATCATTTCCATTAAATATGATGTTCCCAACGCACAGCCGGAATTATTCCAGAAGTACAAAGAGGACATCGACACCTTTTATGAAAACGTATTAAAGAAAAACGGCTGACAGGAGGTTTTCGTTTATGGCAATTGAATATTTAGGTTTAAGTGAAATAAACGGCCCTCTGGTCGTCTTAGAAGGAGTAAAAAACGCTTCCTTTGAAGAAATCGTGGAATTCCACATGGACGACGGAACACAGAAAATCGGCCGTATTATCGAAATTTATGAGGACAAGGCAGTCATTCAGGTATTTGAAGGAACAGACAGCATGTCCTTAAGCAACACGCATACAAGACTTACCGGACATCCTATGGAAATCGGTCTTTCACCGGAAATTCTGGGCCGTACCTTCAACGGTATCGGACAGCCCATCGACGGTCTGGGAGATATTTCTCCCGAGGTAAGCATTAATATCAACGGACTGCCGCTGAATCCGGTAACCCGTGAATATCCGCGAAACTATATTAACACAGGTATTTCCGCCATCGACGGTCTGACTACACTGATTCGTGGTCAGAAGCTTCCTATTTTCTCAGGAAACGGTCTTCCCCATGACAAGCTGGCTGCACAGATTGTACAGCAGGCTTCTCTGGGCGAGGGTTCCGACGAGAACTTCGCCATTGTTTTTGCAGCAATGGGCGTTAAATATGATGTTGCGGAATTTTTCCGCCGTACCTTCGAGGAAAGCGGCGCCTCCGACCACGTTGTCATGTTCCTGAACCTTGCAAACGACCCGGTTGTTGAGCGTCTCCTCACCCCGAAGATTGCGCTGACTGCAGCAGAATACCTTGCATTTGAAAAAGATATGCACATCCTTGTTATTCTGACTGATATGACCTCTTACTGCGAGGCCATGCGAGAGGTTTCCTCTTCAAAGGGTGAAATTCCTTCCAGAAAGGGTTATCCGGGATACCTTTACAGTGAGCTTGCCACTCTTTATGAGCGCGCAGGTATCGTAAGAGACGGAAAAGGTTCTGTTACGCAGATTCCGATTCTTACAATGCCCAACGATGACATTACCCACCCGATTCCTGACCTTACAGGCTACATTACCGAAGGTCAGATCGTTCTTGACCGCCAACTTCACGGACAGGCAATCTACCCGCCGATCAATGTACTGCCATCCCTTTCCCGTCTTATGAAAGACGGTATCGGAGAAGGCTTTACAAGAGCCGATCATCAGGATGTGGCTAACCAGCTTTTCTCCTGCTACGCCAAGGTAGGCGATGCCCGCGCCCTTGCATCTGTTATCGGCGAGGATGAGCTTTCCCCTCTGGACAAAAAGTATCTGGTATTTGGAAAAGCCTTTGAGGCAGAGTTTGTAGGTCAGACAGAAACAGAAAACCGAAGCATCATCGAAACTCTGGACAAGGGCTGGGAACTTCTGGGGCTTCTTCCCCGTGAAGAGCTTGACCGAATTGACACTAAAGTTCTTGACCAGTATTATCACGAAACCGTTCGTCAGTAAGTGAGGTGATTTCATGGATCCCAATACCTTTCCCACCAAGGGAAACCTCATTCTTGCAAAGAATTCTCTGGCGCTTTCCAGACAGGGCTTCGAGCTTATGGATAAGAAGCGAAACATTCTTATCCGCGAAATGATGGAACTTATTGATCAGGCAAAGGATATTCAGACCCAGATTGACACCACTTTCCGTACTGCCTATGCCGCATTACAGAAAGCCAATATGGAGATTGGTATTGCATTTGTACAACAGATTGCCTGTACCGTTCCTGTGGAAAACTCCATCAGAATTAAGAGCCGAAGCGTTATGGGTACTGAAATCCCCCTTGTGGAATACGACAAGACAAGCAACGTACCGACTTATGCTTACTACACCACAAGAATGTCTCTCGACGAGGCAAAGGCTGCCTTCGAAAAGGTAAAAGAGCTTTCCATCCGCCTTTCTATGGTGGAAAACGCAGCCATCCGTCTTGCCACGAACATTAAAAAGACCCAGAAACGCGCCAATGCCCTGAAAAATATCACGATTCCAAAGTACGAAACGCTTACCAGAGATATTCAGAACGCTCTGGAAGAAAAAGAACGCGAGGAATTCACAAGATTAAAGGTAATCAAGAGGATGAAACAAAAAGGATAGTGGATAACCCCACGTTATCCCTCTCTCCTCTGTGGGTAACTGCCTGTTATCCACAAAATCTTCCCCGAAATGTTTATAACTGTTTTAAAAAAGAGAGCCCGGAAACTATATCCTGTGGTTCTCTTTTTTTCGACAACTAAATCCTGTATAATGGTGTCTGAACACATGTTTATTTTTGTAATTATCTGACTATTTATCTTTATTTCATCGAATTTTATCTTTCTGACAAAATATTACATGTTTTTTAGACATTGAAAAAGTCAATAGATTTTTCGTTTTTTCTGCCTGATTTTGTCGATTTATCATTTTGAACAAAACATTTGTTTCTTTTTTTATTATGTAAATCAAGTATTCCACACAGCTTTCATGTGGATAATGTGGATAACTTTGTGTATAACTCTATTTATAGGGGTTTTGCGGTTTTGTAATATGTGGAAAGAATCTGTATAACTTTATCCACAATCCACACAGGATTAAAAACTTTGTGCACATTGCCAAATTCTTTCTTTTTTCGACATTAACTGTGTCCGCTCCCTGCCCCCAAAAGAGTTTTTCAAAAGAAAAAAGCCCGTACCATCATATGGTACAGACTTCCTTTTGCACTTCTATATTTATTTAATGTAGTTTCCGGCTCCAACAGGCTCTCTGTAATTATAATCAGAAATTTTGATTCCTGTTGCAGAGGTACTTGCATGAATAATTTTTTCATCTCCGATATAAAGCGCCACATGGTCGATTCCGTAATCACCGTAGAACAAAAGGTCTCCGGGTTCAATCTCATCTACGGATTTCTGGTCGGATGACTCAAACTGAGCAGCCGCTACTCTCGGGAGCTCATAACCGAATTCTTTGAATACGGACATTACAAATCCGGAGCAGTCAGCGCCGTTTGTAAGGCTTGTTCCGCCGTATACATAAGGATTTCCTTCAAACTGTAAAGCAAACTCTACAAGCTCTTCTCTTTTCTCTTCCAGCTCCTTTGCCTTTGCAGCCTCTTTTTCTCTTGCTTTTTCCTCTGCTGCCTGTTCTTTCTTCTGGCGAAGCTCCTCTATAGCAGCATGGTCTGTAAACTGCTCTGTATTCTCTGTACTCTCTGCATTCTCTTCCTTATCTGTTTCTGATACAAAGACAGCCTCAGGAGCAGCCAGAACAGTTACGCTCTGTGTGCCTGCGGAAGCGATTGCCAGTGTCAGTAAAATTGCTTTCATTTTATTTCTCATAATATCTACACTCCTTGTTTTTGTGAATCTTATTTTTGATTCCTTTCCAAGTTTATTTGTTACATAATAATTACATTTATTAAAACTTTGTGTAGATTATCACAGAGATTTTTATTTGTCAAATTAAAAGCCCCCTGTCAGAAGGGGGCATTCTAATCACATTGCACAAGGAATTTTTTCACTCCCTTGTACTGATTTTTATTTTTTAACAATTTTCATAAGATATTCTTGTGCAGAATTCACAGCGTTTGCGCCGTCTGAAACTGCAGTAACCACCTGTCTGAGGGATTTCGTACGAATATCGCCTGCCGCAAAGATTCCGGGTACGTTTGTAATGCCGTCTTCACCCGCTATCATGTATCCGGCTTCGTCAAGAGCTACTACATTTTGTAATTTTTCTGTGTTCGGCGTAATTCCCACAGCAATGAAAACACCATCTGTTTCCAGCAGAGTTTCCTCTCCTGTGTTTTTATTCTGAACGCGGATTCCTGTCACACGGTCGCTTCCAACGATTTCAGAAACACCGCTGTCCCATACCATTTCCACATTTTCACAGGCAAACAGATTCTCCTGAAGAATTTTATCTGCGCGAAGCTCTGCACGTCTGTGGATAAGATATACTTTTTTGCAGAAGCGGGCAAGAATGATTGCATCGCCTACTGCCGTATTTCCTCCTCCTACAACAGCCACTGTTTTATCTCTGAAGAAAGCGCCGTCGCAGGTTGCACAGTAGGAAACTCCCATACCGCTGAATTCTTCCTCACCCGGAACTCCCAGTTTCCTGTGTCCTGCGCCAAAAGCTGCAATCAGGGTTTTCGCATGATATTCATTTTTCTTTGTGCGAATAATGTTTTCTCTTCCGTTTTCTTCTGTTTCTATATTTTCTATAGAAAGAACGCTCTCTCTTACAGGAGTCAGTCCCAGCTTCTCTGCATGTTTTCCCATTGTCTCTCCGAGATCGAATCCTGTCAGCCCCGGAAGCCCCGGATAGTTGTCCACCTCTCCTGTATTGATAATCTGTCCTCCTGTGGCGTACTGCTTATCAAGCCAGATTACATTAAGTCTTGCGCGCGCTGCATAGATTGCCGCGCTGATTCCTGCAGGACCGGCTCCTAAAATCGCTATATCATATAATTCTGCCATTGTTCTTCCTCCGTAACTTTTTCACCATCATAGCATAGAATCTCCCGAAATCCAATAAAATAGTAGAAAACCCCGAAAGGTTTGTTTATGCTTCCTCTTCAAAAAAAATCCCTGCGCAGGGGAATTCTTTTATTTCTTGTTCTTATTTTCGGCATTTTCTTTGGTTTTTTCTTCAATTACGGTTTTTCAGAAAATGCCCGCTTCGAAAAATTTGCAGAGGAGATTTTTCGTTCTGAGGTCAGCGGAAACACGCTCACTCTCCACTATACCCTTGCCCGTCCCGAAAAACAGGGAATCACCAATGTCTCCCCCTCTCTGGGAAGCGTTCCTTCGGATATGAAAAAGACTTATAAAACCTGCGAAACCTACGAGCAGCGGCTGAAGTCCTTTTCTCCTGAACGTCTTTCTGAGGAAAACAGAATTACTCTGGATCATCTTCTTCTCCATTTTCATACCCTGCGTTCTCTTGGTGACCATTATCTTCTGGAGGAACATTTAAGCCCAAGCCTCGGGATTCAGGCGCAGCTCCCTGTTCTTCTGGCAGAATATGCCTTTTACAGGAAAGAAGACATTGCAGACTATCTGAAGCTCCTCCCTCAGATAAAACCTTACTTTCAGAGTATTCTTGCTTTTGAAAAGCAGAAATCTCTCTCAGGTTTCTTTATGTGCGACGAAACCCTGAACCGGATTCAGGCTCAGTGCCGTGAGTTTATAAAAGACCCTGACTCAAATTATATGCAGGATATTTTTGCCCAAAAGCTTGCCGCCTGCGGATATATCGGGGAAAAAGAACGCAAAAAACTCCTTACATATCACGAAAAACTGCTGAAAGAACAGGTTCTTCCTGCTTACCAGTCCCTTATAGACGGTCTGGAAGAACTTCAGGGCACAGGAAAAAATTCCAAAGGACTTTTTTATTTTGAAGGGGGAAGAGCCTACTACCAGTATCTTATCCGAAGCCAGACAGGTTCTTTCCTTTCTGTAGAGGAGATTCGAAAATGGCTCTCTTCCCAGCTTCTTTCGGATTTTAAAGAAGCTTCTGTGCTTACGCAGAAGAATCCTTCGCTTTTTTCCAGTCTGCACCGTTTGGCAGCATCTCTTTCTCAGTCTCCCTCGCAGATGCTGGAAACCCTTCAAAAGCAGATTGAACAGGATTTCCCTGTGCTTGAAGCGCCCTCTTACGAGCTTCGATATGTCCATGATTCCATGAAGGACTTTTTAAGCCCTGCTTTTTATCTGACTCCTCCCGCAGATACCGGTTCCCCAAATGTGATTTATCTCAACCGCGCCAAAAGTACAAACAATCTCGACATCTTCACTACTCTTGCACACGAAGGATTTCCGGGGCATCTATACCAGACTGTAACCTTTGCCCAACAGAAACCGCCGCTGATTCGTTATCTTTTTACCTCCGGCGGATATGTGGAGGGCTGGGCGACTTATATAGAATCCTACGCCTGTCAGTATGCGGCAGCCTTATCCTCTCTTTCGGATGCCTCCGATGCTGCGCGGCTTGCATGGCTCAACAAAAGCCTGAACCTGTGCATTTATTCTCTTCTTGATATCGGCATCCACTATGACGGATGGGACGAAGCCCGCTCTTCTGCCTTTCTTAGAAGTTTTGGTATACGAAGCGCCTCTGCTGCCTCCGAAATTTACCGTTACATCGCAGAAACCCCGGGAAACTACCTGAAATACTATCTTGGAAATCTTCACTTCCAGAAATTGAAACACCATCACATGGAACAGCTCGGCGACAACTTCAGCCTGAAAGACTTCCACGAAAAAATCCTGCAAATCGGCCCGGTACCATTTCCGGTATTGGAAAAATACATGAATGCGGATTTAGACGAATAGAAAATCTCCGGCTGACACACTCAGCCGGAGATACCTCGTATTACCCTTTATTGATCAGGAATTTATATTCCCAGTGCAGGAATCGGTCTGCACACATTTATTTTTTTATCCATTACAAGCTGCGCGTCTGTTCCTGTATCAAGAACAATATTATTTACGGATTCTTTCTCAACCAGCACAGCCGTAACCGGAAGTTCTTCTAATTTATCAGAGGTGAGAAGAGCTCCCACCTGAGCCTCAAAGCAAGAATCTCCCTCTGCTGAATTCTCTTCAGCATCCTTTGTCGTTGCCACGATATGATTATTTGCTATATAATTTCCTTTTCCTTTTACAAGACGGATTATAACCGGCACAGTTCCGAGAGGCTTAAGGTATTTACGGTCAATCGTTTCTGAAATATGGTTTGCAATGACCGAATTATTTGTCCCGTCAATGTACAATAAACCATAATCGTCCGTCAGTCCGTTATCATATGCCAGCATCGGAGGCCACGGCTCATGGTCCCGCAGAAAATGATTCGAAGAAACCAGATTTTCTGTACAATTATTTTCAAACACCAACATTCCCGGATAAAAAGAATGGAAGCGGTTACCCGTAATTGTGGAACGCAATACTCCGGAAAAATGAACACTGCTTGTTCCTCTCGGGAAAATATTATTTGAAGAAACTATCAAGCCGCCGAAATTCTGCGCAAGAATGGAATATCCCTTATATCCGGCGCCTATCAGATTATCCGTGATTTTTGACGCCTGTCCATAGTCACGAAGCTCCACACAGTTTCCACACTCTGCAATAAAATTATCATGTATAGAAAGTGCATCCGCATTATAAATCGTCACACCATGCTCCAGATATACCATTCCCATTCCTGTAATCCGGAAAGAATCCTGCGGACAATCTATATAAATACCTGTTTTTCCATTGATATAACTGTTTTCCGGATCTCCTGTTCCATCATCTGTAAAATGTAGTCCGTCAATACAAAAATTCTCAAATTCAACAGAACTGATTCGCGGCTCACCCTTACGGCTTACATAAAATGCAGCCCCGGCTGCTTCATTTCCCTGTTCAGGAATAAGGTCAACGAGAATACGGCTTCCTCCCGGCCATATTTCATGTAAATCCCCCCATTTCTCCTGCGGAACATTAAATCGGATACTGGAGGATACAAATCCATGCCCTGACCCCATAATTTTTAAATAGCTGATATCAATCAGAACCTGAGTGCGTAAGTGATAATCCCCTGAAGGAATATAAATCACCGCCCCCGGCTTTCCTCCATCATTGACATCCGCATCTGTCTGTCTGCTCTTGATATCTTTAATAATACTGTTGATTACCTCTCCGATATCTGAGTATGGATCCCCAGTATGCCACTGGGTCACATCATAATAATTCTTACCTGTCATTTTCTTTCCTCCTGAAAAATGATGTGTATTTTATCTGAAACAATCTTTCAAACCATATGCCTCATAATCTCTGATTACTACTTTGCCTTTCTGCGCAGAAATTTTCAATTCTCTTTGTGCATTTTCTGCAAAAATATTATTCGAGTGATTATTTCGATACTGATCCGAAAAAATTTCAAGGGAACTCTGATCTGAAAAAATATGAACATCCAGTACGTGTTTTCCCTTCAGATGTATAATGCTGCCGGATACTCCTCTGCTCCATCCATCTGACTGATTTCTGTCCACACGTATTTCACCGTTTTTGAAATCAAAAGTACATACAGTCTTTTTTCCCTCACCACAACGAAGCTTTAAGTCCATTCTTTCAGCATCCGATGCGTCCAGATCAATTTTGAATTTGATTTCAAAACTTACCCCGTCTCCTGCTTTCAATTCTACATCCTCATCAAAAACAGTTATACACTTTTTCAATTCAGAATCCGTTCGTATACATTCAATTTCTTTTATCGGTACAAATTGCAAAGTTCCGTCTTCACAAAGGCGTACTTCCCTTGGAATGTTAAAAAATCCGCACCAGTTTTCTTTGTAGGTTGGTCCCCAATCCTTAAACAACGGCATCCATTCCCATTCATTCGCCCACGCAACGGCTATCCGTCTGCCATCCGGCGCCAGAAATGACTGTGGAGCATAATAATCAAATCCCCAGTCTATCTCGCCGCTTATATGAGAATCAAATTTTCCGGAAGTATAATCGAAATCTCCCACCAGATATACAGAGGTATGATCTCCCGATCCCATTGGTGAAAATGTCAGAACATATTTATCGCCCAGTTGGAAAAAATCCGGGCATTCCCACATGAAGCCCCATTCTCCTCTGCTCTCTGCCAATATACTTACAAATTCCCACCGGAAAATATCTGAAGACCTGTACAGCAGAGCCATTCCACGCTTATTGCGGCTTGCACCCAATACCATATAATAAAAATCCTCATGTTTCCAGATTTTCGGATCCCGGAAACAGTCCGGTTCGATTCCATCCGGAACAGTAATCACCGGATTTCCCTCATATTTTTCAAAGTGAATACCATCCTCACTCCATGCCAGACACTGAGACTGCACATATCCATTTCCCTCGTTTGCAGTTCCTGTATACATCAAAAACAGCTTTCCATTACATTCAATGGCACTTCCGGAAAAACAGCCTCCTTTCGGGTGGTCATCGTACACCTCGCTTGGGGCAAGAGCCAGCGGAAGATATTCCCAATGTATCATATCCTCACTGACAGCATGTCCCCAGTGCATACTTCCCCAAAATCCATCATATGGATTATATTGGAAAAAGAAGTGATATTTTCCTTTATAAAAAATCAGTCCATTCGGATCGTTCATCCATCCTGTCTGCGGCATAAAATGATAATGTTGACGCATTTTACCATTTTTTACAAGCGCTTTTTTATCATCAATCTCAATTTGCGCCTTTTGAATTTTTTGCAGCATGATTTCTCCAGACATGTGAAACCTCCATTTTCTCTTTTTTAACCTTTCACAGCCCCTGCTGTCATACCCTGGACAATATATCTCTGTGCAAACATGGAAATAATCATTACCGGGAAACTAAACAGAAATGCTCCTGCGCACATCGGACCAAGATCCAGATTATATGCAGATAAGAATCCGGCTAAACCTACTGTAAATGTTTTTGCATTTGTACTTGTCAGAAGTAATGATAAAAGGAAATCATTCCATGCAAGAAACAGAGTAAAAATAAATGCTGTTGCAAGTCCCGGCGCACAAATCGGCAGAATTACCTTTCTGAAGGTCTGCAGGCTTGATGCCCCATCCACATAAGCAGCTTCATCCAGTGTTGATGGAATGCCCTCATAAAAACTAAGCATTGTCCACATTACAAACGGCATATTTACTGCGGCATATACAATAATTAATGCTATTTTCGTATCATATAATCCCAGATTGCAGATAAGTTCGTAGATTGGAACAGCAATACTTGATGTCGGTATCATTTTCAGACAAAGAACCAGCACTACCAGAAACACAGATAATTTCGCTCCTGATCTCTGAATTGCATACGCTGCCAGAGAACCAAGGATTAATGCAATTACAGTGCTTCCCAATGCAGTAATCAGACTGTTAAACAGATATCCCGCCGCATCCATTCTTGAAAACAATTGTCCAAAACTATCTACAGAAAAAGTTTTTGGAAAGAAAGCAGGTGGTACCGCAATGACTTCCGCCCCCGGTTTAAAGGAACAGCAGATGACGTAAAGATACGGAAAAAGCCAGCACACCGTAAATATAACAGAAATAACAATTCCTATTTTTTTCATATTATGATTTTTTGTCACTTTTTTGTCTCCTTCTCAGGCCAGCTATACATCAGTTTTTCTTTTTCGGATTCCACAGACTCTGCATAAATACCAGCGTAAAAATTACCAGAACTGCAATAAAGACAACTGCCATAGCGCTTGCGTATCCTGTATTATTATATTTTACAAGCGTCTTATAAATAATAATACTGATTGTCTCTGAAGAGCTGTTCGGTCCCCCCTCTGTCATGGCCCAAATAATATCAAATGTTCTTGCAGCGTCAATGATTCGTACAGATAATGCAGTCAGCAGAACCGGTTTGATTCCCGGAAGTTTAATATAGAAAATTTCCTGCAAAAGATTTGCACCATCAATTTTTGCAGCCTCAGTTGTACTGTGGTCAAGTCCCTGAAGTCCTGCCAGAATCATCAGCATCATAAATGGCGTTGTCAGCCAGATATCAGCAATACAGCAGGCAAGCAACGACCATTTCGAATCTGCCAGCCATAAAATATCACTGGAATTTGCAAGAATTCCCACTCGGGAAAGAAGTTCATTAACAATACCAAAGCTTGAACTCATCATTAACTTCCATGTAAGTCCGGCAACTAACGGAGCGATCATTAATGGAGTCATCATTAAAGAGCGGACAATCTTGCTTCCTTTGTATTCCATTTCAAATAACAGCGCAAACAGAAATCCAAACGCAGTCTCAAATCCTACGGCAATTACAATATATATCAGTGTATTTTTTAATTGCTTCAGAATTCCGCTTCCTGTGAACGCTTTTATATAATTGTCAAGTCCAATAAAAGTTCTGTCTCCCGTAAGCCCTATCTTAAAAAAGCTGTCAAATACCATTTTAAAAATAGGATAGATTAAAAACGCACCCATAAAAATTGCACCGGGCAGAAAGAACAGCAGTAAAGTTTTCTTCGATATTAATTTCATTCTAATTTACCACCTCTTTTTTAACAAAGGGCGACTTTTTCTGTTACAAGACTTCAAAAATCACCCTTTGCCACTCATTCTATACGTTCCAAATAACAGTTGTGATTAATATCCGATTGCTTCGATTTCCGCCTTGGCAGATTCGAGTGTTTCTGTTACATCTGCTCCTCCCAGACAGGATTCTACAACTCCAATCAGAACTTCCTCAATCTGAGACCATGTTGTTACCATTGGTCTTGCCTGAGTCTGCGGTCCTTCCAGAGTTTCCAGAACAGCCGTTGTATGCTCATTGCCTTCTGTCTTTCCGGCTTCTTCATATACAGAAGTTCTTCCGGCAATTTTAAGAGTAAGATTCATGTAATCAGCATTGTGGTCATACATAAACTCAGCGTATTTTTTCGCCATTTCTTTGTTTTCAGAATTTTTCATTACACATTCATACCACGGACCTGTTGTTGCTCCAATTCCGGCGCTTCCTGCAAGTATAGGAGCGCAGCCTACTTTGTCAGCGCCAAGAGCCTCAACTGCCGCCGGATACTGATGACTCCAGTTAATCTGCATTGCAGTTTTCTCATTTGTAAATAATTCCTGTGATTCTGTTGCTGCTGTTGCAAGAGCATCTGCCGGAGTATAATCTGCATTTGCAGTTTCTACCATGAAATTAAGAGCATCCACATAAGCCTGATCTGTAATGTTTACATTTCCGTCTTTATCAAAAACAAGCCCTTCTGCCCCTGCCTGACATGCAAAGTCAAGGAAGGAACATACAGCGTCTGAGCCGCTTCCAAATACAGTTGTTCCGTACATATCTTCCGTTGCAAGCTCTTCTGCCAGCGCTTTATACTCATCCCAATTTGTCGGCACTTTATCTTCCGGAATCAAATCCTTTCTGTAAATCAAAATTTTTGAATTTACCCACATTGGATATCCAAGAAGGCTGTCGTCAATTGTTCCGCTGGTTTCCAGTGTTGGAAGAAAATCACTGGTATCTGCATTTTCAAGAGGTTCGATAGCGTCTGCGAATGCAGCCAGCCATACAAAGTCCATACATGCTACATCGTGAGCTGCCTGTCCTGCCTTAATTTCCGTTACTAATTTATCGTACATTCCTGTATATGCAACCGCATCAACAATTACCTTGCATCCTGTCTCTTCTTCAAAAGCTGCTGCGGTTTCATTTGCAAGAGCTTCTGCCGGAGAACCACTTTCTACCAGAACTGTAATACTTTCACCTTCTGAAGCAAAACATGCTGCCGGTAATCCCACTGTCATTGTTCCTGCCAGAATTGCTGCAATTAAAGACTTCACCATTTTTTTCTTCATTTTCCATCCTCCTTAAATATTAAAACCTCTTTTTTCCGTTGTCCTTCTGATCTTCTCCGGAGTTATTCGATCATCAATGGCTCACACAAGAAATCCTCTTTTTGCTTTATGGAACCCGTTCCATGTTTTTCAAAAAATATAGAACGGTTCGTTTTTTTCTCATAAATGGAACCCGTTCCATATCTTTTAAAATAAAATGAGGTTTCCCTCTGTATGATTACATTATAATACTCTTATCAAATATGTCAATACACTTTCTTTATTTAATATTTTTTTGTTTATTATATCTAATTTTATATCTTTATTTTATCTCATATCATTTTTTTATTGTTTATTTTTACCATATCCCCTCTCTCACATATCCTGAAGCAAGGTTGTCCCGCCTTTTCGAAGCTTTGTTTTCAAAATAACCTGCTTATTTTTGTATTTTTTGCCATTAATCATTTCACAAAGCAGTCGAACAGATTCCTGAGCCATTCCACGAATCGGTTGTACTACGGTTGTAATTTTGGGCTCCACGAGATCTGTTATATAAGTACCATCATAAGATACAATCTTTACGTCCTGCGGAATCCTTTTCTTACGTCGAATCAGCCCGTTCATACATTCTATTGCCAGTCTGTCTACTCCAAAGACCCCATCAAATTCGATATCTTTTTCAAATACTTCTTCAACTACCTGATGGTAATATTCAATGTCCAGACGGCTCCAGTCCAGATTATAGCAATAAGTATCAATTCCCTTTTTTTCCATTACTCTCTGAAACTCTACATGCCGCTCCAGATACAGCGCTTCCCCCTGCACTGCGCTCTGGAAATGCAACACTCTTTTGCATCCGCTGTCTGCCAGCGCTTCTGCCGCCAGTTTACCGCCTTCTCTGTGGTCTACTGCCACTACAGGGATGTTCTCGCCAATATAGCGGTCCAATGCCACAATTGGCTTATTGATTTTGGAATATACGGTTTCATCCAATGAAGACATACCGGAAATCAAACCATCCACTATATGCCTGTTCAGCATATCAAGATATTCTTTTTCTGCCTCTATGTCCTTCTGCGTATTGCAAAGCATAATCTTATATCCGGCTTTATAAAGTTCTCTCTCGACTCCGTCAATAAATTCTGCAAAAAAAGGATTCAATACATAGGGTACAAGCACTGCTATAATCCCGCTCTTTTTGTGGTATAAATTTCTGGCGAGTTCATTTGGAATATAATCCAGTTCCTTCATTGCCATTTCAATTTTAAGCCTTGCATCAGCGGAAACATAGCCGCTGTCATTTAACATTCTGGATACGGTCGCAACCCCTACGCCAGCCCGTTTCGCAACATCCTTAATCCCAGCCATACTTCTACTCCTTCTCCCTCATTTTTTATAAGTGTCAAAGAATTCCTGCGCATTCTGAAGCGCCCTTGTCAGCACTTCTGTTTCCTGCGCGCTTAAACCTTTAAGGATTCCGATTACCATTTTGTCATGGAAAGCTTTATGATGAAAATATACCTTTTTACCGGTTTCGGACAAAGATATAAGCACTACACGCCTGTCCTCTTCGCTTCTCACACGCTGAACATAGCCTTTTTTCACCAGATTATTCACCGCAATCGTCAATGTTCCCACTGTGACAGAAAGAGCCTTTGCAACAGTTGTCATGTTTTTCGGTTCATTTATTCCAATCGCTGCTATAATGTGCATATCATTGACAGAAATATTTTTATATTCTGATGTTGCCAGAGCTTTTTGCTCAATGTCCATAATCTCATTGAACAGATTTACCAGTACATCGTTAATGGTTTCGTAATGATTCATGCTGCCCCTCCATAAAATTTTATATATAATGTATTATACACTATAGTTCTTTGGTACACAAAGTTTTTTTCTTTTAATTTATCTTTCTTTGCCCGACAAAGTCTGATATAATTAAAATGTTATCATAAAATATATTCTTACTTAATCTAAAGGACTTTGCGTTTATGAAGAAAAAATATAATATACCACTGAATTTCAAAGAAAGGAATAACTCCAAGATCAGCCTGATCAGTTCTATTGCTGTGCTTGCTGTCCTTTTTCTGATTTTTAACCAGATAGATTACAGTCTTGTCCGAAAGCCGGAAAAGGAGGCTGCAGAAGCTGCTGCGATTCAAAAAAAGAAAGCTGAGGAAGAGGCTGCCAAGCCTGCCGTGAGCAAGGCAACTATTCTCGCAGTGGGCGACAATCTTTATCACACCAGCCTTATGGAGTCCGGTCAGTATGAATCCGGTCAGTGGGATTACAAGCATGTATATGCCAATCTGAAGAACCAGATTCAGGCAGCCGATCTGGCGATTGTCAATCAGGAGACAGTCTTTACCACAGACCACGGCAGCATCAGCAGTTACCCTGCCTTTGCAACACCTACTGAGGTTGGAGACGCTCTTGTAGATGCAGGCTTCGATATTGTCACTTCCGCAACTAATCATATTGACGATTTCGGTTATGACAATCTCGCCCAGACTCTTGAATTCTGGAAAAACAATTATCCGGATATCACTCTTCTGGGAATCCACGACTCCCAGGAGGACGCAGACGCTGTTAAAGTCAGAGAAGTAAACGGAATCAAAATTGCCTTTCTCAATTATACGTATGGAACAAACAGCGGAAATGCCGCAATTGAAGACAAGCCTTATATGATTGATATTTTTGACAAAGATAAGGTTGCCGCAGATATACAGAAAGCCCAAAAACTGAGCGACTGCATCATTGTCTGCGCACACTGGGGCGCCGAAAACGAAACAATGCCCAACGAATACGAGAAACAGTGGACAGCTTTTCTTCTGGAGCAGGGTGTCGATGTTGTCATTGGCGGAAATCCTCATGTGCTCCAGCCATACGGGCGCATCTTTGACGATTCCGGAAACAGTATGCTGGTTTACTACTCTCTGGGCAACTTCGTCACTGGTCAGGAAAGCCTGAATAAGCTTCTTGGAGGTATGGCTTCCTTTACTGTCCAGAAAACCGTTAAAGACGGTGTGGAAAATGTTGAAATCCTGACACCTGAACTTACTCCTGTTGTTATGCACTATGATACGGCAAACGGAGAATTCGGACCTTATCTGCTGGATGATTATACAGAAACCCTCGCTTCCAGCCACAGTGTACGGGATATTATCGGAGAAGAATTCAGCCTTTCCAATCTGAAAAATAAATTTGATGAGATTATGTCCATGAATGTAAAACCATCCACAGGAACCAATCTTCTCAATGTGAAATTCGACTGGGACGGAAATATGGTTGATAAAACTTCCGGCGATATTGTGGAAGATACAGAGTCCATTCAGGCATGGCAGTATTATGAGCAGCTAAACTCCGGGGAATCTGACCAGACAGACAGTTCTGAGGATTCCGGCGGCTATGAAGATTCCGGCGAAGGAGACTATTCTGAGTAACAGGATTTCTTTTAAATTCAAATAATGCAAAAAATGCTGACTCCCCATCATTACCGGGAGCCAGCATTTTTTCTAATTACTTTCTTCTCATTTGATTCCAAATATTTTCTTTGCATTTTCCTCAGTTACTGTGATAACCTCTTCCGGAGTAACGCCTTTCAGTTCTGCAATCATCCGGGCTACATATGAAAGATTCAGAGAGGAATTGCGTTTTCCCCGGTTTGGCTTGGGAGCCAGATAAGGGCAGTCTGTTTCCAGTACAAGCTGTGAAAGAGGAGCGTATTTTACAACCTCTTTTAATTTTTTTGCATTTTCGAAGGTAACAACACCACCGATTCCAAGATAAAGCCCCATTTTCAGATACTCAGCCGCAATTTCCTTACTGTAGGAAAAGCAGTGAATAATTCCGCCGTACATACCGCCCTGCATATATTCTTTCACAATAGTAAGAGTATCTTCTGCCGCCTCACGGCTATGGATGATAAAAGGCATTTTTTTCTCCCTTGCAAGATCCATCTGGGCGCGAAACCATTTCTGCTGAATAAGATGCTCTTCTTTCTCTTTATGCCAATAGTAATCAAGTCCGATTTCTCCGATGGCAACAGCTTTTTCATGGTCTGCCATACGGCTGATTTTCCCAAGAACCTCTTCCGTCATCTCTCCTGCATCGTCCGGATGAACGCCCACCGCTCCGTAAATAAACGGGTATTTTTCCATAAGGGCAATGGTATTATCCAGACCATCAATGGATGCGCAGGAGTTTACGATTGTACCGATTCCGCCAGCCTCCATAGATGCAAGAAGCTCTTCTCTGTCTATGTCAAAAGCATCGTCGTCGTAATGTGCATGTGTATCAAAAATCATCTGTCTGTCTCCTGTTGTTCTCTCTTATTTTCTTGCGCAGTTGGACGCTTCTCCTGTAAGAATTTCAATTCCGTGTCCAAGAGCATCTATAATATATTCCAGACTTTCTCTTACTGCCTTCGGGCTTCCGGGCAAATTGATAATCAGCGTCCCCTTACGGATTCCTGCTGTGGCGCGGCTTAACATGGCACGTTTCGTAATGGTCATGCTATAAGCCCTCATAGCCTCCGGAATTCCCGGTACACGGCGTTCAATAATGTCCTCTGTCGCCTCCGGCATCACATCTCTCTGGGAAAAACCGGTACCGCCCGTTGTAAGAATCAGCTCTGCAGCGCCGCTGTCTGCAATTTCAGCCATCCTCTTGGAAAGCATTTCTCTATCATCGGGAAGAACCTCCATCAGTACCGTATCGTATCCTGCTTCTTCTACTATTTCACGAATTACCGGTCCGCTTAAATCTTCTCTTTCTCCTCTGTATCCTGTATCGCTTGAAGTAATAATCGCAACTCTTTTCATAAGTAAACCCTTCTTTCTTATTCTTTATCCCCGAAATGGAAGTCTCCGCTTTTGCCCCCTGTTTTCTCTACCAAATGGATATCAGACATAACCATGTGTTTATCAATCGCCTTGCACATATCATAAATCGTCAGAAGCGTAATCTGCACCCCTGTCAGCGCTTCCATTTCTACGCCTGTTTTTCCTTCTGTCTTAACTGTACAAAAAGCCCGGATAATTCCGGCAGCTTCGTCCAGCTCATAGTCTACGGAACACTTCTGAATCGGCAGCGGATGACACATCGGCACCAGATCCGAGGTGCGCTTCACAGCCATAATTCCGGCAACACGCGCTACGCCGAGAACATCGCCTTTTTTTACGGAACCGCCCTTTACCGCAGCCATAATCTCTTCTCCTACATGGATTTCTCCTGCGGCAACAGCAGTGCGGTATGTAACATTTTTTCCGGAAACATCCACCATCACTGCGTTTCCGTCTTTATCGAAATGAGTAAAACCTTCGCTCATGCTTCTTCTCCTTTATGAAATTCTATCGTTTCCCATTGTCTCAATTTTAGCATTCACCTGCTATAATAGCAAGTCTGTGACTGGGAAAGTTGTGTGAACTATCAATATTTGTTACTGTTCACTCCGCAATGTCAGTTAGTTAAACTGAAAGACTAAATTCTATGTGTGGGGTCTAACCATAATATTGAAAATTTTCTAAAAGAGGTTGACAGACTTCCAGTAATGTGTTCTCCTTGAGTTGTAAGTATGGTCTTTTCAATTCAAGAAGGAGATAGAACAAATGGCATACAGATACTGGGAATTAGAAAAAATAATAGATGGGTTTAGCTATCAGTATGCGGGACCTGATGAAGATGCTATAATTATTATTCGCGAAAATGAATGGGCAAATTCGGTAGGAGGAAGATTTCGTGCACCCTTGAAGGATTTGGACAGCTACATAAAGTATATCAATGAAAGAAGGCTGGAAGAAGCGATTGTCTGGGTAAGTGATCTTTCTTTTTTGGAACAATGTCCAACTCTAAAAACTTTGGAGATCGCACCACCGATTGGATTTGAAGGAGAATACGATTATTCACCGCTGTATAGGTTGTCTTGTATACGGGAATTACGGTGTAGTGCTTATTACGGAAAGAGGGAAGAACATATCAGTCAGGTGGATTATTCCAAGATCAACGGATTGGAGGTTATTGGTGTTCAGGTTACCAGTGGAATGAAGAACTTTGAGAAGATATCTACATTAAAATTTCTTGATGTGTCGGATTTTCGGGGAAAGAACAGGGATCTGACAGATTTGTTCTGTTCAGAAAAACTGGAGAAGTTGGACATGATAAGCTGTGGAATTAAATCTTTAAAAGGCCTGAGCCAGTCAAAGAAGATAGAAGATGTAAGTTTTGCTTATTGCCGCTCTCTGGAAGATATAGGAGCATTAGCAGAAGTAAAAAGTACGCTAAAACATCTTAATATCGATCGCTGTGGCAAGATTAAGGATTTTTCCGTACTGGAAGAACTGGAGAATTTGGAAGTTCTGTATTTGGAGGGAAATAATTCTATCCCTAATTTAAAATTTCTTGACAAGTTAAAGAACCTTCAGGTATTTGGCTTTGACGTGAATGTGGAAGACGGGGATCTGAGCCCATGTCTGCGTCTTCCAACTGTCTGGTGCTATCAGGGGCGCAGACACTATAATCTCAAAAACAAGGATCTGCCGAAACAACCATATAGAGGAGAGTGATAAATTTTATCTGGAAGGAGTTGGAGAGCAACATGATTCTTTATATAGTGTTTTTGGGCATGCCCGTTGTTTTTTTAGGAGCAATTGTAATATTAGTAGGATATTTTGGAGCGGTAGGGGGTGCCGCGGCATCTGCTCTTGCTCTGTGGCTTCCGGGAATTAATCAGCTGGCGGACGGAACTCATTATTCCATGGCAGATGAATTGAATAACAGCAATCCTCTTTATGCAAGGGGATTTATGCGGAAAAATGCGTCTGGCAAAGCAGTTTTGGCAGATTTGAGAGGACTTTATTATTGTCAAAAAGCAACAATTCTGCCATTGGGCTGTGCCTGCATATATATGCTGTATATTTATTTTCATGATTTTGGTCATGTATTTTGGATAGACATAATTTTCATAATCTATTTTTGGGGATTATTTTTGGTCTGGATGGTTCTCAGAAGTTATTATTGCTGTTGCTATAACCGGGATTTTCGATATGTGAAGGGCAAAAATGGAATATGGAAACCATTCAGCTATATTGCAAAACCTCCAAACTGGGGATCGTACAAGCCTTTTCATTGCAAATATCAGATGGATTATGAAGAAATGAAGGTAAGCCTGATAAAGGAATGTAAACAAAACGGGTATCGTTTTCCGGAAGAATACCTTATGGAAGACGGACAGGAAGCACTTTTATTTATGCGCGAGGAAGAAGAAGGGAATTTATTCTTTGAATTGATACATATAAAAGAATATTCTGATGAATGGATGGAAAAATTGAATGAAATTTTTGTGGATTACTGGAAAAAATATGTAGAAAATTCGGAAAAAAAGGATTCCTACGGCATTATTTTTTTGCTGTGTATAGATGAATATAATACACCTTTGAGAAAGAGGCTGTTGTCCGTTTTAAGCGTGGATCAGGCAAAAGGCAGGTATCGTTTACCGGCGATACTTGTTTATTCCGAACATTCTTCGTTGGATATTTTGGCAAATTATAGAGAGTGGCATGGAGGTAAAATGTATCGCAAGATGCGGAAAGAATTGCTTCGAATGCTGGGAATGTCGCAAAGAATTATTTCCATGTGAGAAATGTTCAGAACGAGACCTATGGTGAAATAATGGAAACAGTGGCGGAAACTTTTGCAGGCGGTGTTGTCGCAGATGTATAGGAAGTGGTGTGGTAAGATGAAGCAATGTCAGTTAGTTAAGTTGAAAGGTTAAATTCTGTGTGTGTGGTCTAACCAAAATATTAAAAAAATTTTTAAAAGGGGTTGACAGATTTCCACTAATGTGTGGCCGCTCTTGCTACTTATTTATTTCAGAAGCAGCAAGAGCGGCCCTTGAATTGTAAGTATAGTCTTTTCAATTCAAGAAGGTACACACATTTATGTCACACGAATCAATTAAAGCGGCTTTTTCAGATGCCATCAATCATGTTGCTGCCAATATTTTCCTCTATACTGTTGACCCAGATAGAGATCTAACTCGTAATAGAAAAATCGGAGCTGATAAACTCCTCTCTTTCATGGTCTCCTGTGGTTCTTCTAGTACCAAAATAGAACTTCTGGATTTCTTTGGTCTGGATGCAAACGCCCCATCTGCCTCTGCTTTTAATCAACAACGTGCAAAACTAAAGCCTGATGCCCTGGAAGCTGTTTTTCGTCACTTCAATTCCTCTGTCTTGGCTATAGAAAAAAAGACTGACTATCGTTTCCTTGCTGCTGATGGTTCCACCTTCACTTTTTTCAGCAAACCTTCTTTTTCCCCATCGGAATACTTTGTTTCAGAAGGGCATTCGGCTAAAGGATTTTTCAGTATGCATCTAAATGCTTTATATGATCTGCAAAAACATACTTATTCTGATGCTCTGATCCAACCGGTTCATCAAAAGGATGAATTCCGGGCCTTCTGTGACATGGCAGACCGCCATGTCACAATGCCTGGCACCAAAGATGTCTTTATTGGCGACAGGGGATATTGCTCTTATAATAACATGGCGCATGTGATAGAAAAAGGCCAGTATTTTCTGTTTCGTACCAAAAACATCCATTCCAAAGGTCTTGTTGGAAATTTTGATTTTCCTGATACAGATTCCTTTGATATCCAGGTTCATGTCACACTGGTTCGCAGTCATAAGAAATGCATCCCAATCAAAGAAGGCTTTTACAAACGTTTTGTGGATGCTGCCGCATCCTTTGATTACATTGCTTATGCTTCCCCGGATACCTATGACTTGTCTTTCCGAATCGTAAGGTTTCCGATACAAGATAGTTCTTATGAATGCATTGTTACGAATTTGCCCTCGGATGAATTTCCACCGGAACATATAAAACTTCTATACTACGCCAGATGGGCGATCGAAGGTTCCTTCCGTAAATTAAAATATACCATTGGGTTGAGCAACTTCCATGCTTACAGACCGGAATACATAAAGCAAGAAATTTGGGCAAAACTGATAGCGTACAACATGACAGAAACATTAATCAATCAGACCATTATAAAAGAGGGAAATACAAAATACGAATACAAAGTGAATTTTAGCATAGCAGCTCATATTTGTAGAGTCTTTCTCCGTCTGACCACAGAGAAAGACTCAATAGATGTGATGTCCCTGCTCTGCAAAGAACTGATCCCTCTTCGGAATGAGCGTCAGTACCCAAGGTTGAAAACGGCACACTTCCGAAGGCCGCGATATTTTATATACCGCGCAGCATAAAACAGTTTCACCGACAATTATTTTACCTTTTTTTGAAGCAGATGTAAATCTGCTTATTTGTCATACAATCAATGCAATCAAAAAATGCAAAAACAATATCTGCAGAATATTCCTATACTTTTTTTATAGAAATATTCAATTTGCCTGTCTGTTTTCCGTTTAAAGATACTCCCTCTTCTTTTTATCAGACTTTAACTAACTGACATTGGTTCACTCCGTAATGTCAGTTAGTTAGAAGGCAAATAATAAAAATTCATTCGACAACCATCATGAATTTCGTGTATTTAAGGTTTTACTTGAAATAGCCGGGATTCTATTTTGGCAAAAACAGTTCTTTATGGCAACTATAAATCTCGGAACAGTAATTATACATGATCGATCTGACAAATACTTCCTGAATGATATATGTATATTTTTTACTATGGAATGCTTTTAGACACAATGAGTACTTTAAATCACGGTATGCGGTTTCCTGCGACCAGCGAAGGTGATAGAGTTCCTTAAGATCATCCATTTTAATTTTGCACGCTGGTGATAAAAAGCCGCACAAATATGATGTATTGTCAAATGTTTTTTGTTTATAAATGTCATTCATATTCTATGACAATGCGGTATTTCCCCTCCCCCTGTGACAGGATCTCCTCTACGGAAACATCAAGCGCAGCGGCGATCTTTTTTAAGATAAGGACGTTCATGGTCGTAGTACCGTTTTCTATCCTGGAGATCGTAATGCCTGACACCTCTGCTTTCTCTGCTAGTGTCTCCTGTCCCATTTCTCTGCATTTTCTAATAAAACGGATCCTTTCTCCAATCTGTATTAATTCCTTATTTGTGACTTTCCCCAATAAATTCACCCCAATTTCTATCGTTTTTTCCTATCTTACTTTCGCAAACATATGTTTGTTTTTATTATACAAACTTATGTTCTGGTTTGCAAGTGTTTTTTACATTTTTTATTTTATATACGCAAAATGAGCAAATCCATAGCGCTCTTTATATTTTATGTAATACCAGAGAGCGCCATCTGAAGCTTTCACAGTATCGCAAATAAACACTTTTGTACCATTTACAAGGGGACTGAAGCTGCAGGGCGGATATTCTATGCCAGCCCAGGTACGGATGTTTAAACCTCCATCCCTGACCGCAACAGTTCCAATTCTTTTCACGGTCTTATCTAAACCTCCCTTGTTCACTGGCGGTTCTTCCCCCGATGGCGCGGATAATTTGTACTTCGGTGCTGCATAGCCTCTGATACAGCCACAGCCTCTGGAAATGGTGCGTCTTTCCACTGCATGATTCCGGTTTCCTTCGATACAGACGATTGCACTTCCCGTTACTTTCTCCACAACTCCAATGTGATCTGCGTAGCCATCGTTTGGCTGCGAGGTGTCATTCCAGTTATACACAATGAGATATCCGGGCTTCGGAGTAATGGTTCCGTCCTCAATCCAGATTCCTTTTTCTTTAAAGATTTTAATGTGTTCTTCACACCCACATTCCCTTCCGATCAAATCCGTTATTCCGGCTTTGATCGCTGCCGCTGAAACTGTAACGTCACACCAGGCATCCTGATAACTTACCTTATAATTTCTTGGCAAAGGCTTTGTGCGGTTATACAGATCTACGATCTCTCTGTGTTTTCCGTTGGCTTCGCTGTAACCGATCCAGTTCCGCCATACCTTCAGATAGTCTTCTGCTGTTCTTCCCATCTCTGTCACCTCCATTTTTTCTTATTCTTTTTTGCTTTCTGTTTTCAAAAGGTCAAGGCTCTTTCGGATGGCATCCGGCATGGGCAGCCCCATAAGACCGGCATTTTCAGCAATGGACAGCGCTTCGTTTGCGATAAATCCGATGCAGACTGCATCCCGAAGATAGTCTGTATGTATCAGGGCGTCCAGTTGTGCTGCAATCAGCACATAGAGCAGGGTCATGGATTTCCTGCAAAGCCCTTTCCACCCGGCGTGGCTTTCCATGGCTCCGTTCGGGGATTTAGGGCTTTTCCGGAACACTCCGGGGAGCAGGATTCCCCCTGTCACCCAGTCAACAGCCATAAAAAGCATCAGGGTCTGCAGCGCCAGATCCCATCCTCCAAACAATTCCGCCACAGCGCTTCCGATCAGAGCCATTGTTGTTAAGATCCTGTATTTCATAAATTTTCATCTCCATTTCCTCCCAAATTTCTTAAAAAAGGGTACAAAAAGGAAGCGGCCGGTGTGGAACCGCTCCCTTATTAATCAATATCTTCTGCTAACCTTTTTTCTTATTCGTTCTACTACCATCTTTCTTTATAGCATTCTTTCGCCGTTCTCTTGCCATTTTTCTTATTTCCACCATTTCCTGATACTGTTGCTCTTTCCTTAATTCTTCCCCTTTCTCTACCTTCACTCCCCATTCTTCCAATTGTTTAAGAAATTCGTCTTCCTTAATGTTATCAAATACAACATAAAAACAGTCTAAATACTCTAATGAACGAAAGATTTTTTCTGTTGTATATGCTTCTCCATTTTTTCTAACAGCACTTTTTGAAAAAACTACCCCCTTAAAACCTTCTCTTTGTCTTCCCCAGGTGTCTTCTCTGATAATCGCAAGCTCTTCCCACTTGTGTTTTTTCTTCCATTTTAGCCAGGTAACTGTACACCCGTCTTTGTCCATAGTGATGGTTCTCAGTTCCGGAAATACATACACAATGGTCATATATAAAGCAAGCATAACTGCACCTATAGCAGCTACTATACAGTCATGCGCCTCCAAAACAATTAGCCACATCAAAGATGACATTACAATATAAGAAGGAAGCCTTGCTGATCTGATTTTCTTCATAACATTAGCCCTGCCTTTTCTAAAAATGGTTTTCTTTCCCTGCCATATTACATAGAAACAATATGGCAGGAAAATTAATAACAAAAACCTTTCAATTAGATTACTATACTACACATATTCTTCATATATCTCCCCTTTGTCTGTCTGATAGATTTTAAAATAATCTCTTTGTCCTGTTCTTCCATTGTACTTCATACCACTTCCTATACATCTACGGTTTACCGGAGAAGGTTTTATTGGGGAAAGTTTTGGTTGAGAAGGTCTTGTTTGAGAAACCCCTGCATATACTCCTGCAGAAATTAAATTTCCTCCCGTTCCAAATGTAGCGCTAAAACTAGCACTTATACTATTTTCTAATGTTTTTCCACCTATGATCCCACTCAGGTTCCCAACACATGTAGTTCCAGCAAAAGCGGCGACTCCACTAATAGCGCATTCTAAGACTGAACCTCCAGCTTTCCACATGGTCACTGACGCGACCAAAGCACTTGCTATTCCACCAGCGTAAGGATTCCATCCCGATGCTGCACCAGAAACTGCTGCCCAAAATATATCTTTACCTGTGTAAGATTGTCCGGTCACCTTCGCTGCAATCCCACAGGAAACTACGTTTACAGCAGCTCCAATAAGTGCTGCAATCCATAAGTTTCCATCCACATCCACTCTGGCTGGCGTATTATTGTCGCAGTACGCATACAGATTTTTATCGTATAAGTCCTGCTTGGCTTCCAGGATTTCCAGTCTATCTATACTGATAAACCTTCTCAACTCCGGATCATAATACCTGCTTTTCAGATAATACATCCCTGTCTCATTGTCGTAGTAGTAGCCTCTGTAGCGGAACGGGTTCTGCACACCGATGGTGTCCGCCATACTTCCGGTGATCCCCAGCAGCTTGCCCCAGCTGTCATAACTGTATTGTACTACCATGTTTCCTTCCGCGTCAATCAGTCCAATGATATCATTCTGGGCATTTTTTACGTAGAAGTAGATTTTTCCCTTGATGGTCACGGAAATCAGATTTGCGCCGGAATCGTAGCGGTACCAGTAGGTCTGGGTACCTGTCTTTTCAGATAAAAGAAGGTCTCCTGCCATGCGGTATTCCGTAGCCACACCGTCCACCACTTTCTTCACACGGGCGCCGGTATGGTCGTAAAGATACTGGGTCTTCTTTCCGTTCTCCACGCTGGAAAGTCTGCGGCCTGCAGTCCATTCAAAGGTGGTGCTTCCCCTGGTCAGCATATTGCCCACTTCGTCATAAGTCATGGCGGTTCCGTTCCAGTTGAGGAGCTTATCCTTCCATACGGCATCGTAGGTTCCTGTTTCAGTTCTAACCGGAGCTCCTGAGAGCGTCGCTGCAGTTGTGAACCCGTATTCCTTTACCTCAGTTAAGTTGCCGCCAAGGTCATAGCTGTAGATGATCGTTTTGTCCAAGATATGATTGTTCTCGCGGATCAGCTGGTTCAGCTCATCATACACAAATGTGCTGGTTCCTGCGTTGTCCCGGATGCTGGCGATATTTCCATTTGGATCATAGGTATACGCCAGTGTTTCCGTTCCGTTCTTCACCGTCTTTGGAAGGCCGTAGCGGTTCACCCCTTCGTCAAAATAAGTATAACTGCTGGTAAAAGCTGCCGCTGTGTTCCAACTCTGGCTCTTTACTCTGCCAAGGACATCGTACGCAGTGGTACGGGCATAACTGCTTGCCGGTCTGGAAGTCACTTCCCTGCCGTCCTTGTCATAGGTATAGGAGGTTACTGCCGCAGACGCACCGCTGGAATGTTCCATGCGGACCATGTTGTTGTTCACATCATAGGTATACTCATAGCCTGTGCCCTGCTCATCCGTTACACGCATCAGACGGTCCAGAAAGTCGTAAGACATGCGGTAGGTTTTTCCCGACATATGGGACGTTACTTCTGCCAGGTTTCCATGCTTGTCATAGACGTACCCGTTGAGTTTCTGCTCTGCAGTGTCAGCGGCTTTCTTATAGTAGCTTAAAGTAAGACGATCCTGCTTATCATAAGTGTAGCGGATCGTATCGCCGTTTCCATACGTGGTCTTCAAAAGATTGCCGTTGCCCGGTTCATATTCGTAAGACACGATCTGGGATCCCGCGATGGAAGCATGGGTCGTATTTCCAAAACCGTCATAACCAAAGCCATAGGCAAAGCCGTTATGGAGAATCTTTGTGAGCCTGTCTTTCTCATAGGTGTATTCATTTCTCACGGTGCGTTTCACACCGCCGGAGGTCACCTGCTGCTCTACGGAAGTGAGACGGTCCATGGAGTCATAGCCGTATGTCAGGTCATTTCCCCTGGCGTCCTTCACACGTGCAAGGCGGTCGTTTGCATCACGGAAATACTCAATTTTATTTCCGCCTGCATCGGTCACACTCTGTACGTGATTGCCTTTGTCATCCATCACCCGGGTGAGCCAGGTTCCGTTTTCCGGGTGAGCCGGTTCCACACATCCACTTTTTACGACGTTTCCGTTTCCGTCGTATTTCAGCTGGTAGCATACGCCCTCTGCGCTCTTTCCTTCCGTCACATTGTGGTGTTTGTCGTAAGTGAAAGTAAACTTGTTTCCCTTCGCATCCACGATCCCGGTCAGGTCATCCACATCGTTGTACTCAAATTTCTGCGCCTGCTTCTGGGCGTCTGTCACGGAGATCAGGTTGTTCTTGTCATCATAGGTGTAGGTCTGCCCGAATTCTTCCCGGAACAGGGCAAGGCCGTCAAAGAAGGCAAGATTTGCATTATGGCTGTAGGTATAAGCGACTTTAACCGCCTTGTAATCCACCTTCGCCACACACGCCTCACTTAAGAACTGCCAGTCTGTGAGGTCCGGGCTGAACTTCATGTAATGGACGTCTTCCGCTTCTCCGGTCTTTGCAGGGACAAAGGTCACTTCCACGCCAAACCTGCGTTTCTTATCCTTCTCGGTCTCCGGCAGCGCCGTTCCCCTGCCCCAGGCATTTGCCATATAGGTATCGCCTTTTTTTCCTTTCAGGTCCAGGGTCTTTGTCAGCTTTTTGTCCTGGGAGGCTTCCCCCATGAGCTTCAGGATATGTTCATCCAGTCCGCCCACTTTCTCAGTCACCGTTGTGGTGGTAAGACTTGAGACCGCAGGCTTTTCCACCAGTTCGATACCGGATTCCGGTATAAAGATGTAGTCTTTTTCCTTTAAAAGCCCGTACCATTTTTCTCCCCCGGTCTTATAAAGGACACCGCGCACTCCCATTTTCGTGCCTTCTGCAAGGGTTCCCGCCGCATCCGCTTCATCTGGACGCTTATAGTAAGCCCCTGGTGCTTTCACGATACCGGATGCTTTGTTTCTGGCAAAGCGGAGGACTTCTGCTCCCGGGAGATAACCGCTGTAGCGTTTGTTGTCGATTTGCATAGCCGTACGGTACCAGCTGTTTCCATCCGCATCCGTCGTCTTGCTCCGGATCACCACGCAGGTTCCCCTCGGGATCGCCTCCTCCACCGGAGTGGATGTATGGGATGCCCTGCTTCTTAAAACTGCATAAGTTTTTTTCGGGATCACAACGCCGGATGCCGTACTGTTCCCGTTGGGCAGATAAGCCAGCACGTCCCCACTTTGTACATAGCCCCAGCTCCCGCTTCCGTTCTTGACATAGTACCAGTCTTTTCCGTCTGTTCCTTTCATGGAGAATGCCGTCGCAAGATGCTCGTTTTTGGATGCAGTCCCTGTCTGGGCAGATGCAGGGTCCGGGGATTTATAGAGTGGCGCAGATGTTTTTATCACCATCATCCCATGCTGGATGGGCAGTCTGACTTCCTCCCCTACATTGACAAGCCCGTCCCCGGAGGTTCCGGTCTTTCTAAACCCGGTCGTCTTTCCATAATGGAAATCCCCGTTATCCACCAGGTTGCAGCGGCTCGGTGTGGTTCCCTGCTCCAGCTGTGCCATATCCCCGTACACTTTTCCTTTTATATGGTGCAGGTACAGGTAAACGATGATTGTATCTTTGGCAGAATCTGCCGGAATCGTATAAGTCGTATGTAACTGGATAAAGTCCGTTGTTGTTTTGATGATCTGTGCACTGTCTTTGTTATGAGGATTTCCATCCTTATCATAATAATGGATCCTCACGAAGCATCTTCCATTGCTCCCCACTTTCTCCACCAGTGTCTTCACATACATGGAAAAGGTATACGTCTCCCCTTTCTTTACTTGCACGGTCTGCTTCCAGCACATGGAATCTGCATCATCGGAACAGCCGATCTCCAGGGACCTGCTCCCCACCTTGACATTCGCCGGGTCTGTATTGATCTTTGCATAAGCAGTCGCAGTGTCTGCACTTGGTGTCCAGCCGCAGGTGGCAGCCTCAAGGATCGGGTCTTTCAGCAGCTGTACGATGTTGTTCTGGAGCTTTGTGGTATTTTCAAGACGGTTCTTGCTGCCTTTTTTTGTACTGAAACGGCTGCCTGCCGCGTGTCCGAAACCGTCATGGATGTTCAGGAGGTTTCCCTGGTCATTGAAACGGCTGACCTCTTTTCTTCCCTTTTTATCCACGTAGGCTGTACTGTTGTATCCGTAGATAAGGGTTAGGCTGTTTCCCTCTGTGCTTCCGCTGTACTCTGTAATCTTCGTCACGCGGTAAGGGTCTGTCTCCGTATATTCATACTGCACCCCATAGCCGTCAGGGTCCGTCGCTTTTTTCAGAAGATGTAGCGGATTGTTGTAGCTGTAGCTGCTGCTCTCACCGTCCCAGTCCAGGATCTTTACAATCTGCCCACCGGAGTAAGTGAGGAGGATCTTTCTTCCGAAGGGGTCTGTCATTTCACTGAGGTTTGTAAGTTTTCCATTGCTGTCCTTTGCATAGGTGAGGGTGATCACCTTTCCTGCCCCGTCTGTGACCTTTGTAATCCGGTCGCTGCTGTAGGTGATGGTCAGTACATTGGCATTTTTGTCCCTTACTTTTACCAGATGGCCGCTGCTGTCAAAGAGCATGGTATTTTCTTCTTTGTCCTGGATCTCCAGCGGTTCTGTGCCGCTTGTCTTCATTGTAAGCGTAAGTTCCAGGCCGGATTCGTCCTTCCATACGCCTTTGTCGTTTTTGTAGAAATAGTGAACCGTTCCATCTCCGTCTGTGTATTTGTAATAATCAATGGTTCCGATCTTTACTTTTTCCAGTGTCTGATGATAGTTCAGGCGGAAGCCATAGCCGCAGCCCAGGTTCTTTTTCCGGTCGTTGGTGTTATAGACCAGCCCCACAGCTGCCGGCATCCGGCTTCCGGATGTGGATACCAGAGCACGTTCCAGGATCAGGTTTCCGTTGTAGTCGTTTATATGGACGGTCCCTGCACGGCCCACGTTCTGGCTGTGGTAGGTCCAGTAATCCTCAAGCCCCGTATAATTTACGTATGTGATGTCGATCCTCGGGCGGAGTTCTGCATAGCTGTCGTCACAGTCTGATGCCAGAAATTCGGTATATCCCGCAAGTTCATAATCATCTTTCATCATCAGGCCGAAGTTTCTGCCTTTCTGGTACCATTCCTTTACCATACGGGTGATGTCAAAGGAAATCCATTTATCTTTGGACGCCTGATACGTGCAGCTGTCCTGTACCGTTTCCTCATACACCGGCTTGTTGTTCCACGTGATAGTCCTGCTGTCCCAATCCTGGAGGACTCTGTGGATCTGTACGGTACGTTGTGCTGTGCTCCCCGACAGGATGCCGATCCCGAAACTGGCGTTGATCACCATTTCTGCGGATTCCAGGGACGGAAGCTTGAATTTCAGAAAGCTTCTCTGTACGTTATCCCCACCCATGGTCTTCAGGATGATGCTGTTAAAAAAGTTTGTTCCGCAGTTTCTGGAATCTACATGGGCGTCCTGAATGTCCTTGGCTTTTGTAGAACTTGTAATCACCGGGTCAATGACGACCGGATAGCTGCGCTCTGGCGCTTCCATCCATGCTTTGTCCGGCGTGAAACGGATCCTGCAGGATTCCTGTCCTTTTTCCAATGTAACAGTGACCGCTTCCGAGATATTTCCGTCCGCATCCTTCATAAGCGGGGCTGCTGCCGCAAAGATCTCTTCCCCGGTCTCATTTACAAAGGCGACCCTGTTTCCGTCCTGTACGGCATCCAGGTCTTTCATCTGGTAAATGTAGCAGAATCCTTCCGGCGCTTCTCTGGAGATCCTTATGATGTCCTCTTTCACGTTTTCCCCGGATACACGCAGATGGATATCCACATCCTGCATCACGCCCGGATATATAAGCTTCTTTGCGCCGTTCTTTCTGGCTTTTACCTTCTCTGCGCCTTCCATTGCCCAGGAGATCCGGTATCTGTCCTTTGTAAGGATCACGGCTCCCTGTTTCTTGTATTTGTTGGAAAAACGCACCTTCCATAACCCTTTTTTGTTTACAAAGTCTTTCTGACCGCTTTTCTCACTCTCCGGAAGTCCTGCCTCTCCGCCCTGATCCAGAAGCGCCGATCCCTCATCAGGTTCTTCCTTCAGGGTGTCATCCATCTCTTTCCAGGATCCGTCCTCTTCATAATGCACTGCATCCAGATAGATTTCTCTGGTAAAGGAATGGTCCTGGTTTTCAAATAATTTTGAGTTTCTTGTTCTTTTTTCTTTTAATTCTCTTCTATTCATGATTTTGCCTCTCTTATTTCTTTTATTTTTTGGAATATTCCTTTTCCCTGTCGACATCCTCATGATAGCAAACTGTTGTTCTTTAGTGAACATCAGTTCTGTTATGCTTTCTAACACATTTGTTTTATTTTTGATTTTTCCGATAGTGTTATCAGTCACTTTATAACAAACCGATTTTTCAATTTTCACGGAAAATAAAAGATGTCCTGGTATAAAGGGATTTGACGTATTTTTCATCAGATTGTTTTATCCTGAGACCTCTTGTGGTATCATATGGACATCATATTTGTGCGGCTTTTGTAAAACAAATGCTTATGGCATCCATTGACGAACTTTCACAAACACCTGAAAATGATGCACTATCGCGGATCGTGGTTATGCCTCTTACAACAATTTTGCCCATGTACTGGAAAAGCAGATATTATGATCCGGAGTTGAGAAGGTTTATCAGTATGGATAGACTGGAAATTCTGGAAGCCAAGCAGGACTTATTGGAACTGCTGTAAACGTAGTTTCCTGCGGAATCGCAGCGAAGGTAACAGGCTCAAAATACGGATTTGTACAAATAGCTGGTGCTGCTGCGTCAGGAGCCGCTTCAGCATTCGCATCTATAAATCCAGTGTGAGGTGTCATTGGTGGAGTTATTAGCGGTGGAGCGGGGTTAGGGGGAAACCTTGTATCTTCTGCTGTAGATGCAGGAATTTCTTGAACAAGACCTTCCCGGGTAAGTCGCAGATGTATAGGAAGTGGTGTGGTAAGATGAAGTGTAAGCCATATGAAGCTTATGGATTTTTGATCGTATTTGGAACTTTGTGGGCTTTCTGTCTTGTAGGGTTGGGGATTACAGATGGCAGAGAGGGTATTATAGGGGCTTTTTTTATAAATATTCCTATGACATATATAATTCTGGATGCGGTTATTTTAAAATGGAAAAAAATTACACCAAAGGATGTTCGTTTATCACATGACATTTTTCAATGCTTTTATATTTTTTTTCTGGATGACAAAGACAAGGAAAGTGTTCTGAATTATTTGATGGAGTGTGGTGTAAACGTAGAAAAGGGAAAAAATCTGCTGGAAAAAGAAAAATATGAGACCATGATGGAAGTGCGAACAAAGGTAAGGGAGGAACGTAAGAGAAGATACTTGGAGGAGAAAAACAAAAAGGGTTAAATACCAGTCTGTTAATAAGGGAGCGGTTCCACACCGGACGCTTCCTTTTTTGTCCCCTTTTTTAATGAAAAAAACTCCAGTTCCATGCGTTCAAAAACCATGGAATGGAGTTTTTGTTCTTTTTATTATTTATTCATTACAGATGCACACGCCATCATTTACTCTTCTTAAGAGACTTCATAATCTGGATGATTGGCAGGTTCAAAAATGCCAGTCCGTATACAGTCAGAAGCTGAGTGAGATTCAGTGTCTGAACTGCGAAGAAGCCCTGAAGCGCAGGTACGGTAAGTACCAGTGTCAGAAGTATAAAACCTGCAAGGAAGGCATACTGCATATATTTGTTATTGAAGAATCTTCCTGTAAAGAGGATTCTGCCTTTAGATTTACAGTTATAACCATGTACCAGACGGGAAAGGCAAAGAACACCAAACGCCATTGTGCTGGCAAGGCGGGCATTTCCTCCCTGATAACCAATCATAAACGCTCCCAGCGTAATCAGTCCGATTACACTACCTTCAATTCCGACTCTTGTAAGGAATGTCTTTGTCAGAATAGATTCGCTCATTGGTCTTGGTTTTTCTTTCATAACCGCATGTTTATAAGGCTCCAGTCCAAGGGCAATCGCCGGAAGACTGTCTGTCAGAAGGTTGATAAACAGAAGATGTACTGCCGCAAACGGTACAGGAAGTCCTAAAAGGGAAGACAAAAGCACCACAAGAATTCCTGCAAAGTTACCGGAAAGAAGGAACTGAATCGCACGTTTGATATTTGCATAAACGTTACGTCCGTTTTCTACAGCTTTTACGATTGTGGCAAAGTTATCATCTGTCAGAATCATAGCGGATGCATCCTTAGATACCTCTGTACCGGTGATTCCCATTGCAACACCGATGTCTGCCTGCTTCAGAGCCGGAGCATCGTTGACACCATCGCCGGTCATGGAAACGATATTTCCTTTTTCCTGCCATGCGCGGACAATTCGAATCTTATGTTCCGGTGTTACTCGTGCATAAACACTGATGCCTTCTACGAAATCCTTCAGTTCTTCATCGCTTAAACCATCAATTTCAGAGCCTTCACATGCCTGTGATTCATCTGTTAAAATACCAATACGTTTCGCAATTGCCGCCGCTGTTACCTTATGGTCACCGGTAATCATAATCGGACGGATACCGGCGCTGATACAATCCTTAACTGCCTCGGCGCTCTCTACTCGAGGCGGGTCCATCATGGCAATAAGGCCAAGGAATACAAGGTCGTTTTCATCCTCTGTTGTAAGGTCGCGAACCTTGTCAAATTTACGATATCCTACGCCAAGAACACGAAGTCCCTCTCTGGAATATCCCTCATTGGCTGCTGCAATAGCATCTATATCCTTCTGTATCATAGGAACACATTCGCCGTTTTTCTGAATATATTTCACACGATTCATCATAACGTCTACAGCGCCCTTTGTAATCATAGTTGTGCCGTCTTTCAGGTTATGAAGAGTGGACATCAGCTTACGGTCACTGTCAAAAGGAATCTCCGAAAGTCTTGGATATGCGTTTCTTACGCGCTGTGCAGGAACTCCTACTTTATCGCCGATGTTAATAAGAGCTGTCTCTGTAGGATCGCCGATTTCCTGACCGTCAATGTTGGTGGAGTCGTTACAGAGAATACTTAAACGAAGCATCTGTTTGTGAAGAGGATTCTCCGGGTCTACCTGATTTGCAGGAACATCTTTTCCATCCAGATAATAATGCTCTACTGTCATCTTGTTCTGTGTAAGAGTACCTGTTTTATCGGAACAGATGATGGATACGCTTCCAAGACCTTCTACAGCCTGAAGCTTACGCATAATCGCGCCTTCTTTTGCCATCTTCTGTGTACCAAAAGCAAGAACAATTGTTACGATAGAACTTAATGCTTCCGGAATTGCCGCTACTGCAAGGGCAACTGCAAAGAGGAAGGCATCTGCAATATCTCCGCCCTTTACTACCTGAAGACCAAACAGTCCGGCGCAAAGAACAAGGATGATAATGGAAAGCTTTCTTCCGAAGTTATCCAGGTTTACCTGAAGAGGCGTCTTTTTCTCAGAGGTTGTTTTCAGAAGTCCTGCGATTTTACCTACCTCTGTATTCATTCCTGTGTCTGTTACAAGGAATTTACCACGGCCGTAAGTAACAAAGCTTCCGGAAAATACCATGTTGGTTCGGTCGCCAAGAGGAAGCTCTCCCTCTAAAGTCTCTGCTGTCTTGTCCACTCCAAGGCTTTCACCTGTCAATGCACTTTCGTCGATTTTCATGCTGGCATTCTCAAGGATTCGACCGTCTGCAGGAACGTAATCCCCTGCTTCCAGACAGACCTCATCGCCAACAACTATTTCACGGCTTGGGATTTCCACTACAACGCCATTACGCAATACTTTCGCTGTAGGGGCTGACAATTGTTTCAGACTGTTCAGGGAATGTTCCGCTTTTACCGTCTGAACCGTTCCCAAAATAGCATTCATTGTGATAACAATAAGGATTACCGCTGCACTCTCTGCCTCTCCTAAAAACAGAGAAACAATGGCTGAGATAATCAGGATCACTACGAGAAAATCTTTAAACTGCTCCAGAAAAATCATGGGAATACTTTTCTTTTTCCCCTCTACAAGTTCATTGTAGCCAAATTTTTCCCGTTTTTCTTTTACCTGAGCATCGGTGAGGGGTTCTGAATTTCCGTTGATACTTGTACGTATCTCTTCGGTGCTTTGATTGTAATAAGGCTTCATAAGCATTTCCTCCTTCATAAGCTATTGTTTCCGGTATGCAGAAAATTTCTCCTTCTTCTGAGAAGCATCTCCTTTATGCAGAAAAAAACGAGACCTTTACTGCATATCGGTCTATGCAATAAAAGTCTCGCTGTTTCATCACGATACGGACAGGCTGTTCACCTGTCGAGATTGACGACATCGCAAACACTTACGTGCCAGCTACTCCCTCTTATTTATGTGATTACTATATGTTTTTAATCACATTCTGTCAAGAGTTAAAATATGAACTTTTTGTGTTCTCCTTTTATCAGCAGATTTCTGCTCCTGCAGGCATCTCTTTTTCCGGTGTCATAAGAGCAAGGTTTCCGTCTGCGTCTTCTGCGCAGAGAATCATTCCCTCACTGAGGATTCCCGCAAGCTTGGCAGGTTTTAAGTTGGTAACTACCATAACCTTTTTGCCCACCATCTCTTCTGCGCTGTAGTGAGCTTTGATTCCGGACACAATCTGACGCACCTTACTTCCAATCTTAACCTGAGAGCAGAGAAGTTTTCTGGACTTCTTCACTTCCTCACAGGCAATGATTTCTCCAACCTGGAACTGTAATTTCTCAAAATCATCAAAAGTAATCTCTGCTTTAGGCTCAATGTCGATGACATTCTCATCCTTGGCAGGCTCTTCCTCTTTTACAGGAGGATGAAGTTCTTCTACTTTCGCCATAACTTCTTTCACATCAAGACGTGCAAAAAGAATTTCCGGTTTCTCTGTCACTTTATTTCCTGACGGATAAAGACCGAATGTCTTCAAATCCTCTAACTCTCTTCCCTGTGCGTTTAACTGCGCAAGGATTCTGTCTGTTGTCTCAGGCATAAAGGATTTCAGAAGAGTTGCGCCGATGCAGATACCCTCTACTAAGTTGTAGAGAACAGTTGCAAGACGGTCTTTCTTATCTTCCTCTTTCGCAAGCGCCCACGGCATTGTCTCGTCAATGTATTTGTTGCAGCGTTTAAATACTGTAAATACCTCTGTCATAGCATCTGCCACACGAAGCTTATCCATCTTCGCGTCAACCTTTGCCGGAACAGAAAGGATGAAGTTCTTAAGGTCGTCGTCTACAGGCTCGCAGACATTTTTATTCTCAACAACTCCGCCAAAGTATTTATTGGACATGGAAATAGTACGGTTTACAAGGTTTCCGAGTGTATTGGCAAGCTCAGAGTTCAGACGCTCTACCATTAATTCCCATGTAATCACACCGTCATTCTCAAACGGCATTTCGTGAAGAACGAAATAACGGACTGCATCTACGCCAAAGAAATCTACAAGCTCATCTGCATAGAGAACATTTCCTTTGGATTTGCTCATTTTTCCATCGCCCTGAAGAAGCCACGGATGACCAAACACCTGCTTCGGAAGCGGCAGATCAAGAGACATCAGGAAAATCGGCCAGTAAATGGTATGGAAACGGATAATATCCTTTCCAATCAGATGAAGGTCTGCAGGCCAGAGCTTGCCGAACTGTTCTGTACTGTCGCCGTCACAGTCATAGCCAATTCCCGTAATATAGTTTGTCAGAGCGTCAAGCCATACATAAACTACATGATTCGGGTCAAAGTCTACCGGGATTCCCCATTTAAAGGAAGTTCTGGATACACAGAGATCCTGAAGTCCCGGAAGAAGGAAGTTGTTCATCATCTCATTTTTACGGGATTCCGGCTGAATAAATTCCGGATGTGTATTGATATGCTCGATCAGTCTGTCTGCATATTTACTCATCTTGAAGAAGTACGCCTCTTCTTTAGCCGGTACACACGGACGTCCGCAGTCCGGACATTTGCCGTCTACAAGCTGAGACTCTGTAAAAAAGGATTCACATGGAGTACAGTACATTCCTTCGTAGTGTCCTTTGTAAATATCGCCTTTTGCGTACATTTTTTTGAAAATCTTCTGAACCTGTTTCTCATGGTCAGCGTCTGTAGTACGGATAAATTTATCATAGGAAGTGTTCATCAAATCCCAAATTCCCTTAATCTCTCCGGCTACGCCATCAACAAATTCCTTCGGTGTAACGCCTGCTTCTGCAGCTTTCTGCTCAATTTTCTGACCATGCTCGTCAGTTCCTGTCTGGAAAAATACGTCGTAGCCCTGCTGTCTTTTATAACGGGCAATGGCATCTGCAAGGACAGCCTCATAAGTATTACCGATATGAGGCTTGCCGGATGTGTAAGCAATGGCAGTTGTAATATAATATTTCTGCTTATCCATGTCTATCTCCTCCATTATAAATAATGTGTTTTTCTTCTATCTAAATACAAAATTTTATCATATTTACAAGTATTTGTAAACGCTCTGGAGGGAAGTTTCAAATGCACAACATAAAAATCTCTTACCAACCAAGTATTTCTTACTCAGAGCAGCAACCGCTTTAACCCTCTGTACAATATTCTCTTTGTCCTATTATTTTTCTTTCACACGGAAGTATCCATACACTGTATCAAATGTTCCCTCTTTCTCATTTATTTTTGATGAACCAATTACACGAATCTGATCACCTATTTCCCAATCTTCCTTCTCTTTAATACTAACCTTAAAATCACGTTCTTTTTCGTCCGTAAAAACTATAATTGTGTCATCTATCTGCTTTATTGTACCAGATAACAGAATCACTTCACTTTGGTCAACTACATTCCAAGATTCTTTCTCAGATTTATCACATTTATAAACAATCGGAACATTGTCTGCTGAAAAAATAATTGTATATGGATTATCCTCATCTTCTTTTACCGACTTTTTATCTATATAGATATTTCCGGCTTTCACCCATGCGTATTCCTCATCATCAATATATGCTATATCTGCCGTTCCTTCCGATACTGTCTTATTATAAGTTGTCACTGCCGGTTCCTGCACCTCAAAAAAATTATGCTTATCTTGATCATATCCATAATATGTCGTCTTCTTATTTTCAAAATCATAGCCTATTACATATTCCTCATCCATGTAATCAGATGCATGACAGATATTTGGCGCCAACATTAATCCCATAGCCATACAAATTAATACTTTAAATTTTCTGCTCTCCATAATCGACATTCCTTTCTGAATATTTTTCACAATAATATTTTCATTATATCAAACCATAAATTTCATTATATGCTACTTCATTTTCTTTCTCCCCCTCCTCTTCAAGTCGTGTCAAGTCTCACTACCATTTTTTAATGTTTAGAAACAACTTTTGATTCTGTAGAAATTGAGTCAATATAATCGTATCCACAGCCGAAGCATCTGTACCCCTTTATAACATTTCTCTTCATAATAGTTCTTTCGTATATATCATCTGACAAATTCCACTGTTTTTTATCCCTTTGCTGTCCTGTCAAAAACCACTCATCATAGGTTGTATAATTATGTAACGTCATTTTGCCGCAGTTTCCACACTGCTGCGCTCCTGCTACTATTATTACTGAACAGGAATTTAAAGCCAGACAGGCACTTGCTGCTATAACCAATAACTTTTTCCTCATACCGGACACCTCCCTGTTTATTTGATACTTACATTGTAACATTCCAACCTTACAATCATCTTACAATTCCGTCATCCTCCCATATTTCCTTGCTTTTCCAATATAAATTCCCTATAATAAATACCAGAAAACATTTTCTTATAAGGAGCATTATTACGATTATGTCCAATATTCTGACTGCCCAAAACATTACAAAGTCCTACCCCCTCTCCTCCGGAACTTACCCTGTTTTAAAAGGAGTCAGCCTTTCTCTGGAGAAAGGTCTGTCTTATTCCCTTATCGGAAGAAGCGGTTCCGGAAAGTCCACACTCCTTCATATATTAAGCGGACTTGATACCCCGGACAGCGGCGCTGTCTTTTTAAACGGACAGAATATTGGAGATTATTCTGATGAAAAAAAAGCTGTTTTCCGCAGAAGACATATGGGATTTATTTTTCAGCAGTTTAATCTTCTGGATGAATACGATGTCAAAACAAATATCTGCCTTCCTCTTCTTCTGGATGGAATCCGACCGGATTCCTGTTTCCTGCAGGAGCTCACAGATACACTTGGTCTGACAGACGTTCTCCACCGTTTTCCCAAAGAGCTTTCCGGAGGCGAACAGCAACGAGTGGCAATTGCCCGTTCCCTGATTGCAAAGCCTCAGATTATTTTTGCAGACGAGCCTACCGGAAACCTTGATGAACAGACCTCCAAAGAAACGACAGAACTTCTATTTCTCTGTATGCGAAAATTCGGGCAGACCTTATTCCTTGCCACACACGATTTGAACCTTGCCAGAAAAACAGACCATATTTTTCATCTGGAAAACGGATGTATCTTATAAATAACCGAAAGGAGCGCTCCTATGTCAAATATCTTAATTATCGAGGACGATGAAAATCTTGCAGAAGCTCTCTCGGATTTTCTCAGGGAGTCCGGATATGAAACCTATTATTCCTCCTCCCTTTCCCAGACTATGAAGCTGCTCCGCACTTCAGATATAAACCTTGTTATCCTTGATGTTCATCTTGGAAGTGAAAACGGCTATGCCCTGTGCCGGGAAATACGGACTGCCTACGATATCCCTGTTCTGTTTCTTACCGGATGCAGCAGTGAATCAGAAATCATTCAGGGCTTTTCATCAGGAGGAGACGATTATGTGACAAAGCCTTTTCGCATACGTGAACTGCTTGCGCGGGTTCAGGCTTTACTGAAGCGAACGGTTTCTTCAGACAGTTTTCTGCTGAAAAGCGGAGATATCGTTTACGATAAACGCAGCCGACAGTTCAGCCGCTGCAATCTTCCATTGGAACTGACCCTCACTGAGCTCCGCCTCGCCTGCTGCCTGATGGAACAGGCGCTTTCCACAGTAACCCGGGAACATTTATTTTATCAGGTCTGGGACAAATACAATGCTTATGTAGACTCCAATACGCTCAATGTAAATATCAGCCGCCTTCGTGAAAAGCTGGGCGAATGGCAGGGAACGCCTTATATTCAGACAGTGCGCGGACTTGGATACCGCTGGACTGTTCCTTTAAAGAAATAGAATCAGAAAGGTCTTATTACTATGCTGCTGTTTACTCTCATACTAAGCATCCTGTTTTTGCTTCTCACAGGCTATATTTTTTATCTTCATAAACAAATACAAAAACTCACAGAAGAAATAAATCATTTTCTTCTATATCAGGAGTCACATCCTGAAACCTTGAAAGAAGGTCTGCTTTACAACCTTACAAATCAAATACGAAAATTAGAAGAGCAGCTTCTCTACGAAAAGCAATTCAGCCACAAACGCGAAACAGAAATGACGCAGTTTATTGAAAATATGGCACACCAGATTAAAACGGCGCTTACAGTTCTTCAGATTCGCCTTGACCTTGCTCAGACAAAATCATCCTCTTCAGATCTTACCAAAAGTCAGGCTTCTCTGGAACGGCTGACTGCGGAAATTGAGCGTGTTTTGAAATCCAGTCAGCTTGCTTCCGGCAAAATAAATATGGATTTCACAACCTTTAACTACCCGGACTGTATACAGCGCTGCATCCATTCTCTTACTTCCATTGCTGAAAAAAAGAAGGTTTCTTTTAAGTGTCAGCTTCCTGCTCAGTGTATGATCAGTGCAGATTCATTCTGGCTCTCACAGGCAATTGAAAACCTTCTGAAAAATGCAATCGAGCATACCCCCTCAGGAACCTCTGTACAGGTAACTCTTGAAGAATCCGACAGGAATGTGCTTCTGACAATTTCAGACAGCGGAAAGGGAATTCCTATTCAGGAACTCCCCCTCATTTTTCTTCGTTTTCACCGCGGCAATATCAGTAAATCCGGATATGGCATCGGCCTTTCTATGGCGCAGGATATCGTAAAAGCCCATCACGGAACACTCTCTGCCAGAAATCTTCCGGAAAAAGGAAGTAGCTTCCTTCTTTCTCTTCCGCTTTTTCTGGATGGAAAAATATATCACTGAAACTGTGTTTCACAGATTCTTCCATCCTCTATTTTCAATATTTCATCTGCGCGCTCTGCGATTTCCATATCGTGAGTTACCAGTATGAGCGTCTGGCCGTACCTGTATGAACATTCAAGAAGCAGCTCCAGAGTCTCATCCGCTGTTTTTTTATCAAGATTCCCCGTTGGCTCATCTGCAAACAGGATTTCCGGCTTTGCAATGAGAGAACGGGCAATCGCCACTCTCTGCTGTTCTCCGCCTGACAGCTCATCCGGATATTTCTTTAAAATTTTGTCTATGCCAAGATGTTCTGTTATTTCTTTAAAAAAAATACTGTCTTCTCTTTTGCGATCCAGCTTTAGCGGCATACAGATATTTGTTTTCACATCATACTCTTCCAGCAGATTAAACTGCTGAAAGATAAATCCCATATGACGCCGCCGAAACTCTGCCATTTCCTGTGAGCAATAACTTTCCAGTTTCTTTCCCTTCATTAAGATGCTTCCTGTATCCGGCTTTTCCAGACCTGACAGAATATGCAGGAGTGTAGATTTTCCGGAACCGCTTCTTCCTGTGATCGCATAAAAAAGCCCCTCCTCGAATACAACATCTATATTTTTAAGCACCTTTATTTTCTGCTTTCCTGACTGGTAACTTTTCGTCAGCCCTTTTGCCTCTAACACAATTCCCATAATTCTATTCCTCCCTGAGTAATCTGGATACGTCTGCTTTTTGCAGTATCATTTTCGTCCTGTAATAAACAAGCGCAACACTTCCGCCGGATAACAGACCAAGGAACAGTAAATGCCAAAAGCGCAGTCCGACCACACGATACCCTTCTATTTGTGACAGGAAGATATCCGGGATTGATCTCATTGACTCCTGATACAGAGCCATTTCTGAACGGAACGCCATCCATGAATACAAATACAGATATCCCCCAAATAAGAGAATGCCTGCCAGAGCAGAAAACGCTCCCAACACAAGAGCTTCTGTTAAAATACGCTTCTGAATCTGTCTCTCTGATAATCCTATTGCCATCAGGATTCCTGTTTTTCTTTTTTCATCTTCTGCCGCCAGCGCCAGCATATTCCAGAGCATAAGAAAGGCAATGAGGATTACAGTACCTCCTCCTGCTGTGTAGAGAATGAGTTTATTTTGAAGTTCCTGCCGTATCACGGCATTTTCTTCCCTTACACTTTCAACAGGGACATGATTTTCCCCAAAAATATCTGCCACAATTACATCTGTAGATAAAAATCCTGCATTTTCCGAAGCATACATTTCTCCCTGTGAATATCCGAATTCTTTCCCTGTCTCATACGGATGAACGAAATTTCCTTCCGGAATTTCCTCTAAAATGCCGGCCAGAGCGTCTGAGGAACATAGAATGGTATATGGAACTGTGGCAAAAAACTGCAGTGGATTTGTCAGATCTTGGTCTACAATTTTTGCCACCTCTCCCACCTTTGTCTGAAAGGTAAACATTTTTTCCGCCATATCTCCGGGATATACATTCCCTGCGCTGTCCTTTTTTAATGATGTCCCATAAATATCACATTGAACGGCGTCGCCTTTTGCGATTCCCACATCCTTGTAGGTTTTCCCGTTTACTGCTACTTCTCCATATGTATTTACAGAAAATAGAACAATGCTTTCCTCTCCTTTTCGAAAAGCCTCCCTGTCTATGGAAAGTTCCTCGAAATCCAGATAATAGTCCCAGTCAGCTTCCCTGATTCCATATAAGCTGCAAGTAATTCCTTCTTCATCCTGAGCTGTCAAAAATGACGTATTTGATTTTAGTTCTTTATTCAATTCGCATGTTTCCATATCCGGAAATTTTATATTTACCTGTATATTCCCCCATCCGTGCAGCTCCCGAATCCCCGGAATTTCCTGAACCTCTCTTAAATCCTGTTCGGATGTTTTGTTGTCTTCCCACGAAAAAGAGTGAAATCTATAGTCCGGCATCCTCTGTCTTGATTTTTTTATCTCATATACCTGTATTGCCTGAAATACCGTAAAAAAGCTGACTGTGCAAATAACAACAGATAAACCGGCATACAAAATCTGATGCAGCCTTCTATTCCTTCGTATTTTTCTGCCGTTCAGAGACATTTTACCTGTAAGGGGCTGCCTGAGCGCAATCTGCAGTACAAAAGTACGAACAATCACAATTTCCAGAATCAGCAGAAAAAATAAAACACCAAGAGCCTGATAGGGAACTTTTATAATAATCTTCTCATTCATTCCGGATAAAAAGCGCAGCGCAAGCCATGTTTCTGCACAACCGCAGAAAAATCCCACCACAATGGCAGGAAGCGCCAGACAAATAGTTTCATAAAAAATCATTAGCCTTAATTGTTTTTTTGTAATTCCAATACTTCTGAAAAGAGCAATTTGCTGAATCTGCTTTTTGATCCTCGCAGAATAAATACAAACAACTGCAATTCCGGAAGTCACAAAAATGATTCCCAGATATAAAAAAGGATAAACTTCTGTCTCTGTCTCCTGATACGCATGTGTATTATTTACAAGCTTACGGCTTCCTCCATCTCTTCTGTTTAACTCCTCTTCTATACTCCGGATAACTTCTGCTGTCTCTTCCTGTTCGCCTGCCGTTTTAAAAAAATACATTAATTCTTTTTCTTTTAATTCTCTTTCGGATACCTCTGCTGCGTCCTCCATCATCTGTTTCTCTGCCTGTTCTGTGACAAATACTCCCGGAAGCGTATGCCCCTCTGATTGCCATAAATTGCTGTAGGAACGAATCACTCCACACAAGGTAAACGTCATTTCTGTCATAACCGTTTCTTCCGAAAGCCCTTCTGTCTCCTCTGCTTCCATAAAGACCTGCAAAGTAATGTCCTGTCCCAATTCATAGCTGTATCCCAATCTGCTCAGAACATTTGCCTCCATTGCAGCCTCTCCTGCTTCTTTTGGAAAACGTCCCTGCTGAAGTCCGATTCTTCCCATCCTGAGCAGTTCATCGTCTGCTGTTCCCACGCCTGCTCCAGTTTTCAGATTTCCACAACTGGTCAGAATACCGAATTTTACGCCCTTTTCTTTTCTGTAAACGGAAGCGTCCTCCTCTTTTCCCTGAAAAACAGCAGTATGCCACGTTCCGTAATTGTCATACCTGTATTCCCGGTTGGATACGTTCATGCTCTCCACAAGAGAAAGCCCTACTATGGAAAAAGAAAAAGCAATCACCAGTACGCCAAATAAAAGAAGACTGTTTCTTTTCCTCTTTTTCATTCCCGAAACTGCCAGTTTCCATAATTCTTTCTGCATTTAGTTTCCCCCTTCCTGTATCCAGAATAACATATGAAACTTACAGTTTCCTTACAAATATAAAATAAAAGGCTGTTGTGATATTTTGCCGCCTTGATAACGCAGACGATTTATGTTAACATGAAATCACAATAGACGAGGTTCTGTTTTCATCAACAAGAGCAGGTAAAGACAAAAGCAGGATACTGGAAGAAGAATTTGGTATTAAAATGAGTGAAGAACTGGAGAAAGAGGTGCTTGATATGTGTAATCTTAGTCAGGGTGTAAGAGCCGAAGGTCGTACAGAAGGGAAACTTCTTATGCTTTTTGATTTGGTAAGAGACGGTTCTCTGACTATCGAAAAAGCAGCAGAAAAAGCAAACATGACTGTCGAACAGTTCAAGACAGCATTGGAAAAGATAGCTCTGTCGGCTATATAAAACCAAGACCACACAAGGATGGCAGAACGCCTGATTTGTGTGGTCTTTTAAATAAAATGTTACTATTATATACGCGTCTGCCTTGACGACCATCTTTTTATCATACGATAGATGATTGTAGTGAATGTGATTCCGGCAGACATACTTGCTGCAAACAAAAGGGTATAACTGCTTTCGTTTGAAAAACGCCCCCAGTCTCTTTCCATGAGGCTGCTCATAGCGCGGTAAAGCCCTGCTCCCGGAATAAGAGGAATTGCGGCGGATACAAGAAAAACCGTAACCGGCGTTTTGTGTACACGAGCCATATATTCTGCATAAAGAGTAAGCAGTACAGAGGCAGTAAATCCGCAGAAATACGGGTTATTGTCAATATATCCCGCCCCAAGGTACACGCCCCATGACAAAAGTCCGCCCAGAGCTGCAAAAACAAGCTTTTCCCCTCTGATATTGAACAGAACTGCAAACCCCAGAGAACCGAGAAATGCTGCAAATAATTGAATGATTTCCTGCATAATTTTTCTCCCAAATCCAGATTTTCAGAACAAAAAATTCGAAACTGCAAATCCCAGAGCAATAATAACTGCAAGCAGAATCGACTCCATAAACCTTATCAGCCCTGTAATCGTATCTCCCGAAAACATATCTCTCAGCGCATTGGTAAGCGCAAGCCCCGGAATAAAAAGCATAATATTTCCTATACTAATCAAATCCACATGATTTCCAAGCCCCGCCCGAACTGCCAGATTCGCCAGAAATCCTCCTGCTGTAGAACAGATCAACGCCGTAATAAGCCCATTTACCGCACCCTTTTTCACAAAAGCCTCCAGGAATTTCAGTAATACGCCAATTACAGCCGAAACAGCCATATCCTTCCAGTCTCCTCCAAAGAATACAGAAAACGAACCTGAAACCAGTCCGTAAATCAGAAGCTGCATTCCGAAAGAATATCGCGGACCATTTATGATTTCAGCCAAATCCGCCTTTATTTCCGAAGGTTCCGGACACAGGGCGCATATCTTTCTGGAAAGCTGGTTCAGGCAGTCAAGCTTATGAAGATCATTTGCCATGCCGGACACTCTCCTTGTCTGAGTGCAGGCTCCGAATTCCTCCCCGTACATGGTCGTAACAATACTTGATGTAATGGAAAAAACATCCACACGTTCTGCGCCGTAAGCCTTACAGATTCGACAGATTGTATCCTCTACTCTGCCAACCTCCGCCCCACTTATGAGAAGCTGTTCTCCAATAGACATGGCGCAATATAAATACTGCTCTGCTTCCTCCCTGTTCATCCTTTCATCCTCCTTATTTTCTATGAATTATTTTATCTTATTTGAAAAAAATCCGCAAGTACGGAAGGAGCCGCAGTGAGAACTCCGAAGCATTCCTGAATTTTTTTTATATTTTTCAGCGAAGTATCTTGACAATTCAGGTTAAGTATTATATAATTCCAATATCAGTAATGATTATCGTTATCAAAAGGAAGGGAGGCAACCATGGCAACACTGAAATACAGCCGCCAGCGAGAATCGATCAAAGAATTTCTTTCCACAAGAAACGATCATCCTACTGCGGATGTAATTTATGAAAATATGAAGCTTATTTATCCCAATATCAGTCTTGGCACGGTATACCGAAATTTATCCCTGCTTACTGATATCGGCGAAATCAAGAAGCTCTCATCCTTCGCAGGAGCTGATCGCTACGATGGAAGAACTGCACGGCACAGCCATTTTATGTGTACGAAGTGCAATCGGATCATTGATTTGGACAGCAAGAAGATTGATAACATCATGGAAACTGCCGGAGAGAATTTCAATGGAGAGATTTCTGATTACAGCGCCAGATTTTACGGACTTTGCGAGGAATGCGCCAAAGAAGAACACACAGCGGCGGACACAAAAAATTAACATTTTTGTACTTGACAAGTCCAGATTTATATGCTAAATTTAAAACAGTAATAATTACTGTTATCAAAAGAAAAACTAAATAAAAATAAAACTTATTAAAAGAAAAGGAGATTACAATTATGGCAAAATGGGTATGTAGTGTATGTGGTTACGTTCATGAAGGAGATGCTGCACCGGAGGTATGTCCAATCTGTAAAGCACCGGCAGACAAATTTACAAAACAGGACGCTGAAATGTCTTGGGCAGCAGAGCACGTTGTAGGTGTAGCTCAGGGTGTTAGCGAAGATATTCTTGCAGACTTAAGAGCAAACTTCGAAGGTGAGTGCTCTGAAGTTGGTATGTACCTTGCAATGGCAAGAGTAGCTCACAGAGAAGGATACCCGGAAATCGGTTTATACTGGGAAAAAGCTGCTTACGAAGAAGCAGAGCATGCTGCTAAATTCGCTGAATTATTAGGCGAAGTTGTTACAGACAGCACAAAGAAAAACCTTGAAATGCGTGTAGCAGCAGAGAACGGCGCAACAGCAGGTAAATTCGACCTTGCTAAACGTGCTAAAGCAGCTAACCTTGACGCTATCCATGACACAGTTCATGAAATGGCAAGAGACGAAGCTCGTCACGGTAAAGCATTCAAAGGCTTACTTGAAAGATACTTCGGTTAATTCTAATAAAAATGATGCCGCTCCGATTATGGAGCGGCATTTTTATTGTATTATGACTCTGCCCCCTGTACAATCGCCCCTACACGGTTATAAACCGTAACTGCATCCTGCACATTGGGCGCGCCTCCGTTTTCTGCGGCACCGGCGGAAACAAAGATATACTCTCTGCCTTCAATTTCTGCGAAGCTGGCGAGACACAGACCTGCTTCATTGGTAAATCCTGTCTTCCCACCCAGAATCTTTCCGCCTGTCACAGAAGGGTCAGGCAGATTCTTGAACATGGTACTGTAATAGGTGATTCCGTCCGGATGAACATTGGTAAGTCCTGTGGAATGCCAGGGGCTTTCTGCGATTTCCCGGAAGGTATCATTTTTTATACTGTACTTCAGAAGAATCGCCATATCCCGAACCGTACTGTAATGCTCCGGATTGTGCAATCCGGTAGAATCCATGAAATGGGTATTCTCCATTCCCAGCTTGTCCGCCTTCTTATTCATCAACTGTACAAAGCCCTCTTCTGAGCCGGAAATATAGTCTGCAAGTCCAATGCAGCACTCTGCTCCTGAAGGAAGCATGACTCCATAAAGAAGGTCTATTGCCCGCACAGTCTCTCCCGGCTGAAATCCCGCCTGTGTGGCATCCTGTTCATATAACCCGTTAAATACTTCATTGCTCAGTGTAATCTCTGTATCAAGGCTTTTCAGCTCCTCTATCGCAACAATAGCAGTCATCATCTTTGTCAGAGACGCGGGATAAATCCTCTCGTCTGCTCCATTTTCTCCCAGTGTTTTCCCGCTTCGGGCGTCAATCAGGATTCCGTAAGGACTGTTGATTCCGCTTATATCCACTTCTTTCACGACCGGTATCTGAAACTGCGCGAACCACTCCTTAACCCCTTTATTCCAGCCAATGATAATCACTAAAGTAAGCATTACAAGAACTTCCACTACAGCGCAGAGTATAATCTTCCCTGAACCGCTGCTCTTTCTTCGGCGCGCTCTGCGTCTTTTTCGTTTATTAGCCAATTTTATTCCCCTTTTCTTTTTTGCTTTTCCAAGTATAACATACCAGCCTCTATTAAATCTCTATAAAAAAAGCTCCTGCGGAAAAATTCCGCAGAAGCTCTTATTCTTAATCTATTAAGCTAATTTCATTGGGTTGATCTTCACACCAGGTCCCATTGTAGGAGCGATTGTTACGCTTCTTAAGAACTGACCTTTCAGTGTGCTTGGTCTAGCCTTGATGATAGCTTCGATCAGCGTCTGGAAGTTGTCGCTTAACTGTTCCTCTGTAAAGGATGCTTTACCAACCGGAACATGAATGATGTTGGTTTTATCAAGACGGTATTCAATCTTACCTGCTTTGATATCGTGAACAGCTTTAGTAACGTCCATTGTTACTGTACCAGCTTTCGGGTTTGGCATTAAACCTTTCGGTCCAAGTACACGACCAAGACGACCTACAACACCCATCATGTCTGGAGTTGCAACAACTACGTCAAAGTCTAACCATCCTTCGTTCTGGATCTTCGGAATCAGTTCCTCTGCTCCTACGAATTCAGCGCCTGCTGCTTTTGCTTCTTCTGCTTTTGCATCTTTCGCGAATACTAAAACACGAACTTTTTTACCAGTTCCATGTGGCAGAACTACTGCACCACGGATCTGCTGATCTGCGTGACGGCCATCGCAGCCTGTACGGATATGAACTTCGATTGTCTCGTCAAATTTTGCAACAGCAGCTTTCTTTGCTAAGCTGATAGCTTCTGCGGTATCATATAATGTTGCGCGGTCTACTGCTTTCGCAGCTTCCACGTATTTCTTTCCTCGTTTCATTTCTATAACCTCCTGTGGTATTTGCGGGGATTGCCCTCCCACTCTTTATATTTTAATCAGTAATTAGTCTACTACTTCAATACCCATACTTCTTGCAGTACCTGCGATCATGCTGGCTGCTGCTTCGATGGATGCTGCATTTAAGTCTTTCATTTTAAGCTCTGCGATTTCTGTAACCTGAGCTTTTGTAACTTTAGCAACTTTTGTTTTGTTCGGTGCGCCGGAACCGGATTTGATGTTAGCAGCTTTTTTCAGAAGAACTGCTGCCGGCGGAGTTTTGGTTATGAAGCTGAAACTTCTGTCTGCGTAAACAGTGATAACTACAGGAATGATCATACCATCCTGATCTGCTGTTCTTGCATTGAACTCTTTTGTAAACTGAACGATATTTACACCGTGCTGTCCAAGAGCCGGACCAACCGGTGGTGCTGGAGTTGCTTTACCAGCCGGAATCTGTAATTTAATATATCCTGTAACTTTCTTTGCCATTTTCGGCACCTCCTATGTGGTATTGGCGGGGGTTATTTCCCTCCCACGATAATGTGTTACCTGTCTCCGGTTCATCCGGAAACCATTAATCTGCTTTTTTTATTTCTGCGAAACTAATTTCTACCGGTGTTTCGCGACCGAACAGCTCAACATTGATCGTAACCGTCTGTTTCTGAGCATTGATAGATGTAATAGCGCCAACAGTATCTTTCCATGCACCGCCGGTAACTACTACCATATCGCCTTCAACAAAATCCACCTGAATATCTTCTTTCTGGATACCCAGTGGTAACATTTCCTCCTCTGTGAGCGGCACAGGCTTGGACCCCGGTCCAACGAATCCTGTAACACCTCTGGTATTACGAACGACATACCATGTATCATCGTTCATTACCATATTGAGAAGTACATAGCCGGGAAACATTTTCTTCTGGACCTGCTTGGCAGTTCCGTTTTTCATTTCCACTACGTCCTGCAACGGGACACGAACCTCCAGAATCTGGTCTTCCAGATGTCTGTTCTCGATGGTTTTTTCAATGTTGGCTTTTACTTTGTTTTCATACCCGGAATAGGTATGAACAACGTACCATTTCGCTTCTGACATACAATCTCACCTTTGCCCTTATTTGACTAAAAGATTAATTCCTTCCAGAATAGCTGCGTCCATAACGCTGACCATAGCGCCTAAAATAATAGTAACAATAACGACTACTACAGTCTGCTTGATCAGGGTGTTACGGTCGGTCCAGATAATCTTTCTGAATTCTGATTGAAGTCCCTGAAACCAACTTTTCTTCTGGGTCTTTTCAGAAGATTTTTCTTTTCCCATAGCCTAACCTCACAATTTCTCTGTGAGTAACTGTTAAAACCTTACAGTTACCTGTGGATTATTTTGTTTCCTTATGCAGAGTGTGTTTGCGGCAGAACTTACAATATTTAGAAGTTTCCAGTCTCTCAGGATGGTTCTTTTTCTCCTTTGTCATATTGTAGTTACGCTGCTTGCACTCAGTACATGCTAATGTAATCTTAACGCGCACAACTTCCACCTCCAGTGTTTTCATTTGCATGGTCTTCAGTTCCCCGAAGAATGACATATCCGTTATCATTTTTCGGCATAAAAAAAAGACCTAACTTCCATGTCGCCAGTAAATTTTATCACAGGCAACGCATGTAGTCAAGCCTTTTTTCCTTAATTCAAGAACGCTTTTTCCCTGAATAACAAGGGTTTCCCTTATTTATCAGCAATCGTAATACTCCATTTGTTCTCGTAATGTCTTCCCTCTTCGAGAGAAATCAGATTTTTCTGAGTCTCCAGATCCTCTACAATGTCTTTACCGGACGGCAGAGAGCTCCACGGCTCAATGCAGACATACGGAACCTCTGTTTTCGGCCAGTGCCAGATTCCCAGATAATCCATCTTCGGGAATTCTACGATAATCGCTTTTTTGCCTTTCGGACTTTCAATCTTCACCTGTTTCGGCATAGAATTGAGTACAAGCGCATCGTTGTCAAAAAGCTCATGGCGCAGATCCAGATATCTGTTTTCTCTTAATGGAAGCTCCTTATCTTTGCCGAGCATAAAACAGTCGTCAGAAAGAAGCTCCAGTCTCGGAGAAGCATTCTCACCGAAATCAATATAATAATCTTCAAAAGCAAGCCCGTCTTCCACAGGAATATTAAATCCCGGATGGCCGCCGATTCCGAAGTACATGGTTTTGTCATCGCAGTTATCCACACAATAGGTCAGTTCCAGTGTTTCGTCCTTTAATTCCCAGCAGATTTCCAGCTTGAACTCAAAAGGATACTGCGCTCTGGTAGCTTCGCTGCTTTCAAGCTTCATAATCAGTCTGTCTGCCGTATGCTCTACCAGATTCATTTCAGAATACATCAAAAATCCATGAATATCCATAGAATATGTCTTACCCTTATAGGTATAGGACTTGTTTGTCATTCTTCCAATATAAGGGAAAAGGTTCGGGCCTCTGTCTGTCCATGTAGCCTCGTCTCCCTGCCAGAGATATTCCCTTCCGTTTTTATCTCTGATTGACTGGAATTCTCCTCCTTTGGAAGAAATCTGCACTCTTAAATACTGATTTTCAATTTCGTATATCATAGTTCCTCCTTCGGCATCCTCGTATGCCTAAAAATAATCATATCCTCCATGAATGTCCACAATACTTCCATTCATATATCCGTTGGTAAGAATACAATAAGCCAGCTCTGCCACATCCCTGATTTCCCCGAATCTGTGAAGGGCAATCTTTTTATTGATTCTGTCATAGCTTTCCTGTGTGCGGTTCTCATGCCATGAAGTTTCAATGAAGCCCGGTGCAATGGCGTTTACTGTAATCCCTTTCGGCTCAAATTCCTTCACAAGAGACTTGGTCAGGAAGTGAATTGCAGCCTTGGTCACACCATACACAAGGGAAGAAGAATACGCCTGCCTTCCTGCATAGGAACCCATAAAGAGAACCTTTCCCCCCTCCGTCATATAAGGACGGAGCTCTTTTATCATAAATACAGGAATGGAAAGGTTGGTGTTTACAATCTTTGTCCATTCTTCAAAGGTATAATCTTCATATTTCGCGTAGGTACTGATTCCCACATTGCTTACCAGCCAGTCTACATGACCTGCTTTTTCAATCACCTCACGGACAAAGCTCTGCATCTCTTCATAGGAAGACATATCTGCCCTGAGAATGCACACCTTCTCCCTGTCTTCCGGCGCAAGGCTGTCCAGAAACTCCTTTGCCCTCTGTTCATTGTGGGCATAGTTTACAAAGATTCTGTCTCCTTCTGCGGAATTTGCAAGAATCTTTTCCACAATTCCCCTTCCTATACCGGAAGTACCGCCTGTTACTACTGTTACTCTGCTCATCTGACTCCCTCCTACAGCGCCACCAGTCTGTCATAAATTTCTCTCGGCGCATATGGCTGCTGGTTATGAATCGGTTCTCCCAGACAGGTCTTTGGATATGCGAAGGTTCCGTGCTCCAGAGTTACCTCCAGAAGACCTGCTCCCTCTTCCTTAAGGAATTCCGGAGCTTTTTCCGCAACCTCATTGCACCACATTTTTTTTGACCGGATTCCATATGCCTGAGCAACCTTTGCAAATTCGCAGGATGAAAAGCCGCAGCCGTCAGAAGTTCCCGCAAAGAGGCAGTCAAAATAGTCTCTCTGCAGATGGCGAATCATGCCAAGCGCCCCGTTATTCATAACAATCATCTTTACAGGAATCGCTTCACGCTTCACCCACTGCAATTCCTGAATATTCATCTGGAACGCTCCGTCTCCGCAGATACATGCTACAGGCTTTCCGGTGGCATAATAAGCGCCGATTGCTGCCGGAAGCGCATATCCCATAGCGCCGTGACCGCCGGAGAAAAGAAGCTTCTGTCCCTTGTGATTCTTAAAAGACTGATAACTCCATACCATATGCTGTCCCACATCCACTGCAATTGCAGAAGTATCTGAAAGAATATCGCTTAAATCTGCAATCATACGGTTCGGATATCGCTCCGGCGTATTCTCATCTACAGCCTGAAGATTGGATTTAATCTCATTGCACACAACCATCCATTCACTTGGACGGGGCTGTTCTACAAAAGCTTTTTTCGCAAGGCCCTCAATAACGGAAGCCGTATCTGTACAGAATTTCTGCTCTCCTGCGCCATTTTCGTGAATATCTCTCTGAAGATTGTATTTATCAATATCGATGCGGATAATCTCTGCATTTTTCGCAAATTCGTGAACCTTCGTTCCAATCTGTCTTGTACAAAGGGAAATGCCAAAGCACAGGAGAAGGTCGCTTTTGATATTGGCAATCATATTTGCGTAACGATGACCGTAAGCTCCTCCGATACATCCGAAATTCACCGGATTATCATAAGGAAGAACCGATTTCGCCAAAACGCTGGTAATTACAGGAATCTGCAGTTTTTCCGCAAAATCAATCAGCATAGACTGGCTTCTTGGGCTGTCCACCCCGTGTCCAAGCATAATCACAGGACGTTTTGCCTTACGCAGAGCTTCTGTGACAGCTTCAACTGCTTTCTCTGCTTCTGCCTCATCTGCCCGGAACTCTTCCAGCCCCATTTCCTTCACATCCATATCATAAACCGGATGCTCTACCTCGCTTCTCTGTATGTTCATCGGCAGATCAATGAGAACAGGGCCTTTTCTTCCTGTTGTCGCAATGTGATACGCCTTATTTAACTCCTTTACAATATCCTCCGGTTCCCGAATCTGCACTGCATATTTGGTGATAGAATCAACCATGGAAACCACGTTTGTCTCCTGAAATCCCTGCTGACGCAGCCCTTCAATTCCGGAATATTCATAAGTATTTAACTGTCCTGTAAGAAAAATTACAGGCAGAGAATCGTAATACGCGTTGGCAACGCCGGAAAGCAGGTTTACAGCTCCCGGACCGCTGGTCGCATATGCACAGGCGCAGTCTTCTTTTGCCTGAGCATAACCGCAGGCTGCAAATGCCGCTCCCTGCTCATTGTAGCTGGAATGATTGTTTGTATTGGGATTTTTTTCAATGGAATCTACCAGATGCGCAATCATGGTTCCCTGATATCCAAAGAAATCATAAATTCCTTTTTTTTCTAAAAATGAAACAATATAATCTGAAAGCTTCATAATCTCCTCCATTCTTACAGTATATCAGATAAGTTCCCGAATCTGACTCTTCTGTGCCGCCTTTCCTGTTTTATCCAGAACGTCCATATAAATATCAAAAATCTCCTCATCCTCCAGAAAGACCTCTTCTTTAAGGAGGCTTTTCAGCATCATTTTTGAATATGGTTTAAAAACTTGCTCCAGAGTGAGGTAATCTTCATTCTTATATAAATTAAGGATGTAATCCTTTTTCTTCTTATAGTATGCGCCAAGCCGAAGCCTCTCTGCGCAAAAACGGGCATAATCCCAGCACTCATCCAGATATTTATCTCTTTTCCTGTCCTTTTCCAGACGTTTTTGCCTGCGAAGACGCGCAGCAATCATCTGTTCCAGTCCGTTATTTTCTCTGCTGAATTTTTCCCAGCTCATGTAAGCGCTCACAATCATCTGCGAAGGCTCCGTATAATCGGGTTCTTTCCTGTTTAAATAATCGTCTCCATAGCAGATACGAAGATATCCTCTGATATCATAGGGAGCAAAAAACTCTTCTCCCTCCAGCTCTACCTTCGCTGTCTTCAGAAATATCTTTGCAGGAAAAACTGTCGTCATTTTCCCCTCTTTCAAAAAGTAAGCGTCTGCATCCGGATTCTGCTGTCTTTTGCAGAACTCATCGTAAAGCTTATTTCCAAGCCGTTCCTGACCTCCTGTACAGCGCACGGTCACTGCCATTTCTGCAGAAAGATCCCGAAAATCCTTTTCTCCGGATAATTTCCCGCAGAGCTGAAGCCAGCCTTTTTCTTCTCTGGCGTTCTGTCTCCTTAAATTCCCCGGCGTAATTTCCGTTCTCAGAGGAAGGACATTAATTCCAATTGCCGGAATTTCATAATCCCGCCCTGCGTCCATATTGAAGCATAGCGTATTCGTATCTTCATAACGCAGATAAAATCCCGGAAACCACTTATGGCTCTTCATAGATTCCAACGCTCTTCCTGTTGAGATTCTGTCCTCAACAGCCAGACGGAACCGCTCCATCTCTCCTACTTTCATCAGAATTTCCCCTGCCATAGGGTCGGAAGGAAGGGACTGCCCCGTTATCGCGCACAGAGTAAGACGCGGCGACAGATAATAATCTATTTTTTCTTTCCGGCAAATCTTATCTATCTCTTTTAAAAGAGACAGAACTACCTGCTGTTCTTTTCTTAACAAACTCATTTCTCCCTTTCTCCGTCACACCAGCCTGCCTGCCATTTGGCTGATATCCTCCAGTGTACCGTATTTGTCAAGCCAGCCGTCAAGAAATGGGGCTGCATCTGAATCTTTCGCAAAGGAACGCACTTTTTTGTCCCCACGGGAAAGATCTGAAAGAATAATCCTGATAAGCTCCGTCTTTATATAGGAAGGATTCACCAGTTCCAGCGCTTTGCGGTAACTTTCGAAAGCCGCCTTCGTCCGCCCCTGTTTCATGCGAACGTCTCCCACAAGCTTACACGCTTCTGCCCGCATCTCTTTCTTAATACGATGACTCCTGATTTCTTCAGCCAGCCATTCCAGCTCACTCTCCTCGGAAGCGCATTTCACCTCCGTATAAAGCGCTGCCAGCTCCTGTGGATATCCCAGTCTCCTCCAAGCCCTTGTGAGAGCTTTTTTATAATAATCATACCACTGCTCCGGCTGCTTCATTTCCGGCGTCTCTCCCTCCTTACGGACAGACGCTGCTGCCATAGATTTTTCTATTTTTTCAAGAATCTCTCTGATAACAGCTTCCAGCTCTCCCTGTGTACGGGCTCTTTCGACCTTCGTAAGACAGAGACAGGCTTTTACCTCCTCGTCGCCGGGCATAAGGTTTTTCCAAAGCTCCATAAGCTGTCCGGCTTCCTCTTTCGCCCTATATTCCAGAAGTCTCTCGCAGGTATCAAGCACCTCCTGTTTACATGTGCCAAGAAGTCTTTCCATCTCCATCAGCGGAAGCGAATCTGATGTTTTTGCTCTTGCCTGCGCGTAGAGCTCCAGCGCATTCCTGCAGCTCCCCTTCATCCACAGAAGGTCTGCCTTATATTTTATAAAGTATCCGTCCTCCGGAAAAAGCCTCAGGCAATTGTCGATGAACCGTTCGGCTTCTCTTTGTTTCTCCTGCGCGCGCTCCATCACAAAACGACACTTAAATTTCAAAAAACCGGAATTTTCAGGATATCTGTCCGGTAAATCTCCAAAAACCTCTTCTGCTTCCTGCAATTCTCTTTTTTCATAATGCTCCGCTGCTTTCCTGAACCGCTCCAGATCACTTCTGATCGTTTGCATTTCCGGACCTGTCTGCCCTTTCTCTTCACGAATCTGCAGGATACGGTCTGCACTGTAAAACTGCTCTGTATAAAGAAGCGTCATTACCGCAGCCAGAAACGTCTCATCATCCAGCTCTATCAAGACCGGATGGCAGAAAATGTCCTCCTCAGGCTCTTCCATAGAGCCAATAAAGTCCGGACTTAACTGAACACGATAGTAGTCTTCAAAAAGGGCAGCTAAATTATAGAACATTTTGTTCTCAATCATTTCTTTCAGACTGCGGCCGCTTTCTTCTATCCGCGCCTTTAAATCCGCTGCCACAACACGCCCCTTGATTTCTTTTCCCTGTCTTATAAGAGCCTGTTCCTTTTTCGCATAAAGCCGGCTGTTCTTTTCTTCAAGAGCCAGCATCCGGCGGGCTTTGCCAGTATCAACAGCCGCCAGAAAATCTTTCCTGAATTCACCGAAATCAATTCCGTCCGGCTCCGACTGTTCCCCGCCTTCTTTTTCTATTTCATTCAACAGTTTCAGAAGCTGCTCCTGTTTCTCTGACATTTATTATCCTCTCTGATTTATCTTCTTTAAAATCTCTGACAAAAGCAGTGATTCATCGTAGAAAAGTCTTGTACATTCTGTTCTCTTATCTCGTATCATAATCAGAAGCTCCTGAAGCAGATAACGAAGACCGTTTCCTTCGAAATTGAAGCTGTACCTCTTCAGGAATTCATTCCCCTCTATTTTTGCCTCGAAATACCCTGTATTCCACCAGTCGTTTGGTATTGTCACACGGCCGCTGCTTCCGATAATTACAAGTTCATCCTCCACATCAACTGTAGAGCCAATCTCAATAGTCGCGAGAGCGTTTTTGTACTTCATGGTAATCACATCATACACGAAGTTGCCCTGCGCATCTGTAACCGCATTTGTACTCACATCCAGACATTCTCTGCCCAAAAGCTTAATAATCGCGCCTATTGCATGACTCACTGTCTCATTAAAGGACTTACCGCCCTCGAAATCGTCCTGACAGATAGCGCACTTCACACTTATGATGTCTCCCACCAGATTGCTGTGAACATGCCACACAAGCTGATTAAATGCCCGCAGATAAACGAGCGTCAGTCTTTCCACAAGAACCACCTGATGCTCCTTCGCCTTATCAAACAGAGCCTGAAGCTTCTCCGGAGAAAGGGTCATCGGCGTATCGCTGATTACATATTTATTCTGTTCAATGGCTCTTTCAATATAATCTGCTCTTCGTTTCTGGCTGCACTTGATATAAACAATGTCAAGATCCGAAAGAAATTCATCGTAGTCCGTCCAGCAGGAATCCAGTTCGTATTTGTCACGAAAAGCCTCTGCCACCTCCGGTTCATCGGAATAAACACGCTCTACATGAAGCCCGCTTACAAACTTGGTCTCTGATACGATTCCATTGTCATTAATATCATCCGTGACAACTCCGATATTAAAAATAATTCCCTCGCTTCGTATCTTTGTACTGGAAATATTTTTGGTCCTCTCCAGATACATCACATCGCAGTAATTTTTCAGATAATCAAACTTCCCTCTCCAGTCGGAGCCTACCACCAGAAGGTCTATGTTATATTTGATGATATCATTAATCTTCTGACCCTGATATTCCTCTATGATAATCTCGTCTGCAAGACCTGTTTTCCGCACATTTTCGATTCGTTTGATCAGACTGTCTCTGACGTTAAGCTTACCCCGCTCAATGTCATAGCTTTCACTTGTAACGCCAACGATCAAATAATCTCCAAGCGCTTTGGCTCGTTTTATAATATTGTAATGCCCCCGATGAAACAAATCGAAGGTACCATAGGTTATAACTTTTTTCATAAATATACCCCTGTTCTTTCTTTGTAGAAGCTTCCCCCGTCTATAGTATTCCCATATCCTGTACCGGCTCATTTCGGTACATATCTATACTTCCCCTTATTATAGCATAACTTACATCATGCGTCATCTTTTTCCCAAACAAAAAGACAGCCCCGAAAGACTGTCTTTGAATCGTGTTTAAAAACCGCTGCAAGCTCTATTTTTCATCCGGCGCATCGTCTGTTTCCAATGTAGCCGCAAGCTCCTCAATCGCCCTTCTTCTGCGCAGAAGGCTCTGGAACTCATCCTCATCACTGTCAAACTCTTCTTCAAGACCTTCATCCCGAACCGTCTTATCCTTCTTAAACAGTATAAAGGTCAAAAGATTCAGGAAATTAGTATAAAGCCAGTCCACCGGAAGACTTCCCAGAACAAGCACAAATATAAGAGAAACACCAAGAAGCGCCCATACATTCATAAGCTCCGGAATACGAAGGATAAACAATCCATTCATAATAATCATAATCGGATAATGGAAAAAGTAAATTCCCATTGTATTTCTTCCGATAAAAGTAAGCGGAAGCTTGATATCCGGCATTACAGCCAGCATTGTATAGATTACCAGGAATGAAATCAGGTACATCAGAAGTCTGATGACAATACCTTCTCCGACTTCCAGACCACAGATCATGTAACTGTGATTTCCTCTGAAAATATCAACCGGCATGGAATTGGTAATCATATAATTGGGAACTGCAAAAAGAATCAGTCCCGTCAGAGGAATGAGAATCCACTTCCCTTTAAACTCGCGAACTGCCTTAATATATTCGCTCTTCCAAAGATACCCTGCCACAAAGAACGGGAAAAATACCACAATTCTTGAGGATGACAGGTAAGTGGTAAACTCTGCCCTTGTTCCTGCCCACAATGCAAAAATAATACTCAGCGGAACAATGAAGCGCATCTTACCGAACGCCTCTATCGTCAGCCTGTAAATAAACAGCGCAAGAACAAACCACATAACCGTTCCTGACGGTCTTAAAAGCTCATAATCAATCTTCTTTCCCAGCCAGATCTGCGAATACCAGGTAAGGCTGTACCCCAGAATATATGGAATCAGAAGGTTCTTCACATTCTTCATAACATTCTGCGGCTTCTTGGACAAATATCCTGACACGAAAATAAAAGCCGGCATGTGGAAAATGGTAATCGCATACCATATATATCGAATCACAATATCCTCTTTGACAAGGCAAAAAGCAATAATATGATTAAATACAACAAGAAAAATAAGTAAAACTTTAATATTATCTATCAAATAGGAATACGGCACATTGGGCCGCTCTGCCTTTTTTTTCATTTACACTTCCCCTCCCGCGTAGTTTCGGTGAAATTATAACATATTTTTATGATTTTTGGAATATATTTTTAAAAACATTAAAATACTTATAAATACCATGAAATGCATAGGAAACAAAAAATAACATGCTCTTAAAAAATCCGTATCCCATATAGCGGTAAACCCTGTAGGTCATAACAGCAGACTTTCTTTTATCTCTGGATTTTCCTCCTTCACTCAGGCGGTATTTCAGATAAGGTTTGTTAATCCCTGCAGCAAATCCATACTTTTTCAAAACCTTCAGCCATGTTATATAATCTTCATGGCTGTCGTCGTGTTCCATCGGAAATTCCAGCGCAGCCTCTCTCTTAATCACCACAGAAGAGCAGTTGATACTGTTGTGGCTTAAAAGTCTCCGATATGTAATTGTATCTTTTACCGGAATTACACTTCCTGTAGAACTCCCATCCGGATTCATCATTTCCCTTGCAGTGGAGCAAAGTACAGCTCCCGTTCTTTTAAGAACCTCAAGCTGCTCTTTCAGTTTCCCTTCCGCCCACCAGTCGTCCGCATCGAGAAATGCAATATACATTCCTTCCGCCTCGCGGACACCGCGGTTTCTTGAACCTGCTGCTCCCATATTTTTTTCGTTCTTTATATATCGAAAGTCCTTTCTGCCATTGTAAGCAGACAGGACTTCCTCCGTACCGTCTGTAGAACCGTCGTCAATCACAAGAAGTTCCAGAGGAACCTCCTGGGCAAAAACGGAATCCACAGCCTGTTTTATATATTTTTCCCCGTTATACACAGGCATAACTACAGAAATTACCGGCATTTTTCCTCCTCTTTTTCAGAAGTGCGCGCAGAATCTTTCAGCGCATTTACCTGATTATCACTTACACCCTCTGAAGTCTCTTTCTGGAAAAAAATCTTCACTGTCATAAACAAAAGCTTGATATCCAGAAGGAACGAATAATTCTCAATATAGAACAAATCCAGCTTCAGCTTATCATAAGGCGTAGTATTGTACTTACCATACACCTGCGCGTATCCGGTAAGCCCTCCCTTCACCTTCAGGCGATAATAAAACTCCGGAAGCTCTTTCTCATATTCTTTCATAATCTCGCTTCGTTCCGGACGGGGTCCTACCAGAGACATATCCCCCTTAAACACATTGAAAAGCTGCGGAAGTTCGTCAAGATGAAGACGACGAAGCACATTTCCCACAGGCGTGATTCTGGAATCATTGCGTGACGCAAGACGCGCGCCCTTCTTCTCGGAATCCACGCACATACTGCGGAATTTGCAGATTTTAAATGTTTTCCCATCCAGAGTCAGACGGTCCTGAAAATAAAATACAGGACCTCCGTCATATAGCTTCACAAGGATAGCAATGACAAGCATAATCGGTGAAGTCAGGATGATTCCCATTGCGGAAACCAGAATATCTACCGCCCTCTTGGCAGCCCTCTGCTCCAGAGAAAGCCCCATATTCCTCGACATAAGAAGAGGCGTATCAAAAAGGTGGATACGGTCGCTTCCCATAATAATAACGTCTGAAATCTTCGGACTCATATAGCAGCGAATGGAATGTGCAAAGCAGTATTTCAAATATCTGTTTCTCTCTGAGGACGGCAAATCCCAGATAATCACACCATCGTAATCTTCCATCATCTCATGGATGATGCTTTCTCCCGCTTTTACATGAACCTTTCCGCTGACATTATACTTATCTTTACGTGAATTCATCTTATCAATAAGGTCACCCGGGTCTCTGTCTCCATGAATCACAAGAAGCCTTCTGGCTCTGTATATTCTTGAATAAATATGTCCGGATGCAAAAATCCAGCAAACAACCAGAACAATCTGAACGCCTGTCATCTTTACAAGAGGCAGCGGATCCAGAAAATAACGGTTGACAAGAGTAATCTGAACATATTCTGCAATGTTCGCACAGATTACAGTCAGAGTCAGAGAATAAAATTCATCTATCTTCTTTAAATATCCAACCTTCAGCCCGCCATACAGTCTGGCAATCATAGTAAAGATTACAGCGTAAACCGCAATCATAACCCAGTTTCCTCTTCTCCAGAACGGCTTCCACGCCAGACGCTCCAGATAATAGTCGTACCATACATAGGCAAAAACCAGAGTTACGGCAAGAATCAGAAGTCCGGCGAGAAAAAATACTATGGAGCGTTTACAATCTTCTCTTTTACTCACAAAAATCCCTCTTATCCTATTTTATATGTATTATCGTTTTTTGCAGTTTCGATTAACTACCTCATTATAACGTAAGAGTTTTGCGCCGTCCAGTTATTCATGTAAATTTATAGAATTTACCAGCACAAATTTTCTCTTCAAAAAAGTTTGATAAGCAAATAACTTTTGACATTTCTTGAAAATTTTTCCTATATTTTCCCAATATTTTTGTTAAAAAAGATGGTAATTCTTTTTAAAAAGTTGTATAATATTTCATAGCAAAAGAAAGTGAGGGCTTATTATGAAACAAAATAATATGTTAGCTATGATTTTGGCCGGTGGACGCGGAAGCCGACTTCACGACTTAACAAATAAAGTTGCTAAACCGGCTGTTTCATATGGTGGAAAATATCGTATCGTAGATTTCCCACTGAGCAACTGTGCGAACAGCGGCATTGATGTTGTCGGCGTGCTCACACAGTACGAATCCGTTCTCCTCAACAGCTACGTTGCTGCAGGCGGACGCTGGGGTCTGGATGCGAAAGAGAGTGGTGTCTATGTTCTTCCGCCTCGTGAAAAAGCAGACGAGAACCTGAATGTTTACCGAGGAACCGCAGATGCGATTTCACAGAATATCGATTTTATCGACTCCTTTGCACCGGAATATGTACTTATCCTTTCCGGCGACCACATCTACAAAATGAACTACGATGCAATGCTCAACTATCATAAAGAGAACAACGCTGACGCAACCATCGCAGTTATCGAAGTTCCTATGAAAGAGGCAAGCCGTTTCGGTATCATGAATACAGATACAGAAACAGGACGTATCGTAGAATTTGAAGAGAAACCGGCTAATCCTAAGAGCAATCTTGCTTCTATGGGTATCTATATCTTTACATGGAAGCTCCTTCGCAAAATGCTCCTTGCAGATATTAAAAATCCTGATTCCAACCATGACTTCGGTAAGGACATCATCCCTACCATGCTGGCAGACGGCAGAGGTCTTTACGCTTATAAGTTTAAAGGCTACTGGAAAGATGTTGGAACTATCGACTCCTTATGGGAAGCAAACATGGATCTCTTAGACCCTAAGAAT